>NZ_JBQFOO010000003.1:0-574892 GCF_056533565.1 Ruegeria sp. G12 | reverse complement strand
TCCGAGGGGGCAGAGCCCCCTTGCTTCCGTCGGACCGGCATCAGCCGGTCCGAACCCAATCACCCATGCATTCCCAACCCATTGGCAATCTTCCAGATCCGCCAATGGTCATGCGGCATGTGACTCTGCACCAACCCGAAAGGCCGGAACGCATCATGCACCGCGTTCGAGAAACAGGGTACGCCCCCGACATTTGGGCTCTCACCCACACCTTTCGCACCAATCGGATGGTGCGGGGACGGGGTCACCGTATAGTCGGTGATATAGTTCGGCGTCTCCCACGCGGTCGGCAGGAAGAAATCCATCAGCGTACCGGTCTTCACATTGCCCATCTCGTCATAGGCAATCTCCTGCCCCATCGCGATGGCCAAGGCCTCGGTCACGCCGCCATGGACCTGCCCGTCGATGATCATCGGGTTGATCCGCGTGCCACAATCGTCCAGCGCATAGAACTTGCGAACGTCCCATTCGCCGGTATCCACATCGATCTCCATGACGCAGATATAGGCCCCGAACGGATAGGTCATGTTCGGCGGGTCGTAATAGCTGACCGCCTCCAGACCGGGTTCCAGCCCCGGGATCGCCTGATTGTAGGCGGCAAAGGCGATTTCCTTCATCGTCTTGAACCGCTCGGGCGCGCCTTTGACCGCGAACCGATCCACATCCCACTCGACATCGTCGTCGTGGACCTCGAGCAGATAAGCCGCGATCATCTGCGCCTTGGCGCGGATTTTACGCGCAGCCATCGCCGTTGCCGCTCCGGCCACAGGCGTGGACCGAGACCCGTAAGTCCCCAGACCATAGGGCGCGGTGTCGGTGTCGCCTTCCTCCAGCGTGATGTCATCGGCAGGCAACCCGATCTCACTGGCGATGATCTGCGCAAAGGTCGTGGCATGGCCCTGACCCTGAGAGATCGTCCCCAGCCGCGCGATGGCAGATCCTGTCGGATGGATGCGGATTTCACAGCTGTCGAACATCCCTAGACCAAGGATATCGCAGTTCTTAACCGGGCCAGCCCCAACGATTTCGGTGAAATGCGTCAGACCAATTCCCAGCAGCTTGCGAGTCTTACCGGCTTTGAAATCCTCAACCCGCTGCGCCTGTTCCGCACGCAGACCGTCGTAATCAACAGCCTTCAGCGCCTTGTCCCAAGCGGTGTGATAATCGCCCGAGTCATACTCCCAGCCCAGCGCCGATTGGTACGGGAACTGATCGGCCTTGATGAAGTTGATCCGCCGCAGCTCGGCCGCGTCCATGTTCAGCTTGATGGCCAGAACCTCGATCATCCGTTCGATGAAATAGGCGGCCTCGGTCACGCGGAAGGAGCAGCGATAGGCCACCCCACCGGGGGCCTTGTTGGTATAGACGCCATCCACAGCCAGATAGGCGGTCGGGATGTCATACGACCCGGTGCAGATGTTCATGAACCCCGCCGGGAACTTGGTCGGGTCGGCACAGGCGTCAAAGCCGCCGTGATCCGCTGTAGTATGGCACCACAACCCGGTGATCTTGCCGTCCTTGGTGGCGGCGATCTTGCCCTGCATCCAGTAGTCGCGGGCAAAGGCGGTGGACATCAGGTTCTCCATCCGGTCCTCAACCCATTTCACCGGCTTGCCTGTGACAATCGAGGCCACGACCGAGCAGACATAGCCCGCATAAGCCCCAACCTTGTTGCCGAACCCGCCGCCGATATCCGGGCTGATCACGCGGATATTGTGTTCGGCAATGCCCGAGATCAGCGAAACAACCGTCCGGATCGCATGCGGCGCCTGAAACGTGCCATATAGTGTCAGCTTGCCCGTCACCTTGTCCATGCTGGCCACGGACCCGCAGGTTTCCAACGGGCAGGGATGGGTGCGGTGATAGTACACCATCTCTTCGGCGACGACGTCAGCCTCGGCCAGTACCGCCTCGGTCGCGTCCTTGTCGCCTTGTTCCCAAGTGAAGATATGGTTGTGATGCTTGCGGGGGCCATGCGCGCCTTCGGTCTGACCCTCAAGGTCTTCGCGCAGGACCACATCGGATTTCAGCGCTTCAAAGGGATCAGTCAGAACGGGCAGTTCTTCGTATTCAACCTCGACCAGTTCCGCAGCATCCGCCGCGATATACCGATCCTCGGCCACGACAAAGGCAACTTCCTGCCCTTGGAACAGAACCTTGCCGTCGGCCAGCACCATTTGCTTGTCACCGGCCAGCGTTGGCATCCAGTGCAGGCCCAGCGGCGACAGATCCTCGGAGGTCAGAACGGCGATCACACCGGGCATCGCCAAGGCGGCCTCTTTGTTCACGCTGACAACGCGCGCATGCGCGTAGGGCGAGCGCACAAAGTCGCCGAACAGCATGCCATCCAGCTTGATGTCGTCGACATAGTTGCCCTTGCCTTGGGTAAAGCGCACATCCTCAACGCGTTTGCGCGAGCTGCCCATACCTTTGAGGTTGGCGGCGCGTTCTTCGGGGGTCAGTGTCTGGTCGTTCATTCCGCAGCCTCCTTCTGTGCACTAAGCATGTCGGCGGAAGCCGAGATCGCCTTGACGATGTTCTGGTATCCAGTGCAGCGGCACAGGTTCCCGGCCATACCGAAACGAATTTCTTCCTCGGTTGGGTTCGGGTTTTCCTGCAGCAAGCGATGCGCGCGGGTGATCATCCCCGGCGTGCAGAAGCCGCATTGCAGCCCGTGGTGCTCGCGGAACATCTCCTGCAATACACCAAGGCTGCCATCGTCATTGGTCAGCCCTTCGACCGTGGTGACATCGGCCCCGTTCACCTGCGCCACGAAGGTGGTGCAGGATTTGACGGACTTGCCGTCGATATCCACGGTGCAAGCGCCGCAATGGCTGGTCTCGCAGCCGATATGAGGGCCGGTGATTTTCAGATCTTCCCGCAGGAAATGGATCAACAACGTGCGCGGCTCGGCCAGACCTTCGACCTGTTTGCCGTTCACGGTGAGTTTGACGTGCATTTTCGACATTTTATCCTCCCCTCACCCAGCGCGGCTTAGCGCACGGTCGATGGCGCGGCGCAGCATCACGGCGGCCACGTGTTTCTTGAATTCGACAGGGCCACGGTTGTCGGCAACGGGTTCGATCGCGTCCAACATCGCAGCAACGCAGCCGTCCACATCGCCATCGGCCAGCGCAGCACTTGCCCCTTCGGACCACACAGGCGTGTCGGCCAGATTGGTCATTGCGACCGAGGCGGTGCCGTTGCCCACCATCACGGCGGCGGCAGCGGTGGCATAGTCGCCGATCTTGCGCTTTTGCTTTTCATAGGCCTGACCGACACCGGCACCCGGCACCGGGATCGAAATCCGGGTCAGGATTTCCTCGTCTTCGCGGGCGGTGAAGTACGCAGCCTCGTAAAACTCACGCGCAGCGACGCTGCGGGACCCATCCGGGCCGGACAGATCGAATGTCGCGTTCAGGCATTGCATCAGCCCCGGCATGTCGTTGCCCGGATCACCATTGGCAACATTGCCGCCAACGGTCCCGACGTAACGCACCTGCGGGTCCGCGATCTGCAACGCCGCTTCGCGGATCAGCGGAATGGCGGCAGCCAGACCTTCATGGGTGATCAGCTCGTGCTGCGTGACCATCGCGCCAAGGGTCACGGTATCGGACCCGACCTCGATGCCTTTTAATTCCTCGATGGCCTGCAGATCGACCAGATGGCCCATCTCGGCCATGCGCAGCTTCATCATCGGGATCAGGCTGTGCCCGCCCGCGATCACGCGCGCCTCGTCTCCGTGTTCCTGCAGAATGCCGATGGCCGAGGCGATATCGCCTGGCCGGTGATACTCAAAACCGGCTGGTATCATATGTTTCCTCCCTGGGTCCGGGCGGTGTGCCTTGGGGGACCTGCAGTCAGCAGAGGGTGCGGGGATCAGCCATTCCAGCCAACGGAAACAGGGCGCGCAGCTTGTTTCACGAAATGCGAATAGGCTGCACGAAATGCGATCAAAGACCCAGCGCCTCGCGGATATCGGTCAGGCGCGACCGGCTGACCGGCACTTTGGGCAAAGCATCGACCCCGTCGAAGTAACAGGTGCCGTTGTCTTTGTGCCGCTCAAAGCTTGAGACGTGGCGGGGATTGACCAGATAGCTGCGATGGGCGCGCAGGAACCCGTCAGGTTGCAGACGGGTTTCAGCCTCGGTGATCGACCACGGGCAGAACAGTTTCTCGGCTCCGATGTAGAGGACGGTGTAATGCCCCTCGGCCCGGATGGCGGCGATGCGGGCGGGTTCGGCGAAAAAGGTCTGGCCTTCGCGCTCGAACGGAACGCCCGCGCGCAGCTGCGCCGTTGGGGTGGGGTCCGGTGTATCGGGCTGCGCTTTGCCCTCCGGCTCGATAAAAGTGATCCCGGTCAGCAGGAACGCGCCGCAGATCAGAAAGACCGAGACGGTGACGCCCATCGCCAACACCCGGTTGTTCAGCGCAGGCCCGGCCCCGCCCGCAGTGTCAGTGGCGACAAAATCGGTCAGCCCGGTGGCCACGAAATGCATGGTAAAGACGGCAAGGCCAAAACACGCGGTGCCCAGCAAGATGTTGCGCTGCGTGCGGTTGTCATAGGCCACCCAGATCGCCAACACCGACAACACGACCGACGCCAGCGTCGAGAGTCCCACGTCCCATACGGTATAGACCGGGCGGCACAGCTCCATCCCGGCCATGCCGACATAATGCATCACCACGATGCCAAGGCCCACGATCACGCCCGCGCCGACAATGGTCTGCATAGTGCGGGGGCGGAAATGCAGCAGCAGCAGCGCGAGGCCCACCATCAGGATCGCCACCAGGGCCGAGATCAGGGTGATCAGCGCGTCGTAGTAAAACAGGATCGGCAATTGCAGGCCCAGCATCGCCACGAAATGCATCGACCAGATGCCGCCGCCCAGAATGACCGCGGCCAGCGCAACCACAAGTTTTCGGCGCTGGTCGTCCAGCCGAGACGCGCCATGAGTCAGAAAAAGGCCCGTAAACCCCGCCATCAGCGCCACGGCCAGCGACGCCGCCACAAGCCAGGCGTTATGTGAGTAATCCAGCATGAAGGTCTGCACGCCCTCCCCGACGCGAGGGAGACCCTAGCAAACGGAATGGAGGGCGACAATCGCCTGTTGGTGTCCGGGGATCAGGCCTGTTTCTCGGCCTGCTCCTCAACCGGTTGCGCGTCCAACTCGATCACGTCCGGGTCGTCTTCGGCTTCTGCCGTATCCTCGCCTTCGGACTGATCTTCGAGCGCGCCAACGATCAGGGGCAGCATGTGCACCCCGGTGGCAGTGGCGATTTCCGGCGTCTGTGGGGTTTGCCAGCTAAGCGTATCGAAGCTGCCGCAATTGGGGCAGACTGGGGCCCATTCGGCCTGAATGTCGTGGCAATTGTCACAGACCCATTGCGGACCGCGCGGCGCGTTCAGCGCCTTGGCCAGCCAACCCTGCACCACCGCGTCCGAAGACCCTTCGCCCCGCTCAATTGCCGCCATGAGCGTGTAAACCCGGGCATCACCCTGTTCTTCCACCACATCGCCCAAGGCGCGGCGCGCTTCGGGGAAATCCTCGGCGACGATATTCAGTTCGGCCAGGATCAGACGGGTTTCCATGTTCTTGGGGTGAATGCGGGTCAGCGCGGTGAAGCGTTTGATCCGGGCAACCGGGGTTTCATCCGGCGCAATCTCGGCAAAGGCATGGGCCAGATCGGGATGGGGCTGAACCTCCCACGCTTTTTTCAGGATCTTGGTCGCGGCGCGGGGCTTGCCCTTTTTGATATACGCCCGTGCTGCCATTGCCGCAGCGGGGACCAGATCGGGGGACAGGCGGTTGGCCTCGATCGCATGTTCCTGCTGCTCGACCGTGGCGTCTTCGTCAAGAATGCCACGTGCTTCGGACAGCGCCAGAACCGCGTCGCGGCGTTTGAACACGTCGCGCGGCAGATGCCCAGCTTTCAGCTTCGAGGTCAGCGTTGACCGCGCCCCGGCCCAATCCTGTGCCTTGGTCTGGAGGCCCAACAGAACGTCCTGCGTTTCTTCGTGTCGTGGCTTCAGCGCCAGGGCCTTTTCCGCCAACTTGCGCGCGGTTTCGTCATCGCCTTCGGCCAGCTTCTGTTTCATGATACCGCGCACGCCGACAAAGCGAGTGGCGTTGTTCGTCACCAGTTTCTTGTAGGTCTCGGACGCCTTTCGGGTATCGCCGGTCAGTTCCGCCGCCTGCGCCACCAGCAGATTGGTCAGCTCCGGTTTGTTCAGCAGTTTCTCGGCCTTATGCGCCTTGGACATGGCCACGCGCCCCTCGCCCGAGGCCAGCGCCATAATCCCGTCCGCCAGCGCCTGATAGCCGCGCTTCTCGCGGCTGCGGTCGAAATAACGCGACAGGGCGGTTTCGTCGCCGTTGAGGAATTTCAGCGTCGCAACCAGCAGGCTGAGCAGCTTGAAGAACAGCCAGACCGCAAACACCAGCACGCCCAGCGCGATCACGGACTGCAACGGGCCAAGCGTGTATTCGGTGCCCGCCACGGTGATCTGCACGCCACCGCTGGTCTGCATCAGGAACTGTGCGCCCAGGGCCAGCAGGCCAATAATCGCTACAAAAACAAGGATCTTAAACAATGACCACAGCATGGCAGGTCCTTCAGTTCGAGTTCAGGCTTGACGCAAGCGTCGTTGCGGCATCAACGGCAGCGATCCGGGTCTGGGCTGCCTGCACCCAGTCGGCCAGTGCCGTCTGGGCCGCCTCGGGCAGGGATTGCACGTCGCTTAGCGCCTTGGACAGATCGCCCTCGGACAGCGCCGCCTGCGCCCGTGACAGAACCGCATCGGGGTTGTCCCCATCCTGCGGTGTCACCGAACGCGCGCCGGTCTGGCGCTGCAGGAAGGCCACCAGCCCGGTCCCCTTGTCGGCATCCCGCGCATCGGCCAGCGCACTGCGCGCCGCCGGTTCAAAGGACGCCCGCAGTGAGGGTAGGGTTTCGACGCCTTTTTCCGAAGGCCCCGACAGCGCATCCGGCACGTCCACGCCGCCCGCTTTCAACTCGGCCACCAGATCGGCATAGGGCTGGCCCGCATCCAACTGACCCTGCAGCCGCGACAAGGTGGCCGCGTTGGTGGCGGCTTTAGCTTCGGCCGAGGCCTTCGCCTCAAGCGCCTGCGCGTCCGAGACCATCTTTTCCACCTCAGCCCGCTGCGCCGTCAGGGATTCGCGCAGCTTCTCCAGTTCCGCCTCGAAGGCGGCGGTGACTTCGGGTGAGACATTGGCCTCTATCGGTGCTTTCTCCAGCGCCGCGATCCGGTCCGTCAGAGGCGTCACCTGCCCGGTCAGGGCCTCAACGCTGGATTTCACTCCTGCCAGATCGCTTTCCACCGGCGTCAGCTTATCCGAAAGCGCCGTGATCTGGTCCGAAAGGCCCGAGGTATCGCCGCCATCCGCAAGTGTCTGGGTCAGCTTGGCGATCTGGTCCGCCTGATCCGACAGCTTGGTTTCCAGCGCGGCAATTGCCGGGTCGGGGCCTGCGTCGTTGGACGGCAGCAACTCGCCGCGCCCGGCAAAAAACCCGATCGCTGCGGCAACGATGCCGCCGATCAGGGCCGGAATGAACCCGCCGCGTTTTTCGACGGTGCGTTCGATGATTTTCTCTTCGACCGGCGCGGGTTCCTGTTCCGCAGGCTCGTCAGGCTGCTCAGCCAGCGTTTCGGCTTCGGCTTCGGCTTCGGCTTCGGCTTCGGCTTCGGCTTCGGCTTCGGCTTCGGCTTCGGCTTCGGCTTCGGCTTCGGCTTCGGCTTCGGAAATCGCCTCGTCTACAGGCTCTGCCGGGTCAAGAGGGGTCTCTTCAGACTCGAGCCCCGAGGCATCTGTCACATCCTCGGCAACCGCATCGGTCTTGGGGGTTTCATTCGGTTCCTGATCGGTTTTCTTCTTACCAGCCACCGCCACATTCCCCTTATCGATTCTAAAATCACCAGAACTACAGACCTGACTACGTTAATCCGCGCCTGTCTCTCCCTCAACCCGCATCGCGTGTTTCACAAGCTTTTTAACGGCCTTACCCATTTTTTTCGGGGTTGGTGCTTTGGCGATCCTCAGCCGCTCATAGTCCAAGGATTTAAGGGGTTCTGCGGTTGCATGGCTGATTGCGGCCAGCCACAAAGGCGCGGAACCGGCCCAGATATCGGCAAATTGTCGCGCCGTGCGGGGAGAAAAAATCGGGGCCAGAACGGGCGCATTTCCGGTTGCGGCTTCGACCGCCTCGTCCGTTAGCGGCAACAGGCGCTGCTGGTAAACCGGCAGTTCCTTCGTGGTCAGGCCCGCTTCGGTCAGCCGTTCGGCGACGTCACCCCGGCCATGCTCTCCGCGCAGGTGCAGCAGCGGGCTTGGAGGTCGGAGTTGCAGAAGCGCGGCCACCAGTTCCTCGGCCGTTCCACCAACCATCTGCGCCTGCCACCCGGCCCCTTTGGCGGTGCCGGTCGTCGCCGGGCCCACGCAATAGGCTGGCAGGCTGCGCGAGACGTCCAGAGACGCGGCAACATTCACCGCATTGGCCGAGGTGAAGATCAGGCCCTGCACCCCGTCCGTCTCGACCTGAACATCCAAAGGCCGGATATCCAGCAAGGGCGAATGTATCACCGTCAGCCGAGACCGGGTGCGGTTTGGCAGTTGCGCAACAAACCTCTCCGAGGCGGCGCGAGGACGGGTCATCAACAAATACAACGGGCGGCGCCTCGGCCTTGGTATTGTTTGCGTCTGCGCGGGGTGCTACCCCGCTTGGCAGCGATGATGCAACGGATCAGGCCGATGGTGCAAACACTTACCGTGTTGGGGTTGGAAAGCAGCTGTGACGACACAGCCGCCGCAATCGTGCGCCAGAGCGCGGGCGCGCGGGCCGAAATCCTGTCTTCGGTGGTGCATGGCCAGACCGAGCTGCACAGCGCCTTTGGCGGTGTGGTGCCCGAGATCGCAGCGCGGGCGCATGCGGAAAAACTGGATGTCTGCGTGGTTCAGGCACTGGAAGGCGCTGGTCTGGCGCTTACCGATCTGGATGCCATCGCCGTTACCGCCGGACCGGGTCTGATCGGCGGTGTGATGTCCGGCGTGATGTGCGCCAAGGGGCTAAGTGCGGCGACCGGGCTGCCGCTGATCGGGGTGAACCACCTTGCCGGTCATGCCCTGACCCCGCGTCTGACTGACGGGATTGCCTTTCCCTACCTCATGCTGTTGGTCTCGGGCGGGCATTGTCAGTACCTGATCGCCCACGGCCCCGAGCAGTTCGCCCGATTGGGCGGCACCATCGACGACGCCCCCGGCGAGGCCTTCGACAAGACCGCCCGCCTGCTGGGGCTGCCGCAACCCGGCGGCCCGTCGGTCGAGGCCGAGGCCTGCGCGGGCGATCCCAAGCGGTTCCGTTTTCCCCGGCCTCTGCTGGATCGTCCCGGCTGCGATCTATCGTTCTCCGGCCTCAAGACCGCGCTGATGCGGACGCGAGATCAGATTGTTGTGGAAAAAGGCGGGCTGACAAGGCAGGACCGCGCTGACCTGTGCGCCGGGTTCCAGCAAGCCGTGGTCGACACGCTGGCCGAGAAAACACGGCGTGCGATTGCCCTGTATCTGCAGGAAGAACCCGCCGAGCCGGTGATTGCGGTTGCCGGAGGTGTCGCGGCAAATACGGCCATTCGGGTCGCGTTAGAGTCTGTTTGCACCGAAACAAACACGCGTTTCACCGCCCCACCCCTGGCCTTATGCACCGACAACGCGGCCATGATCGCCTATGCGGGGATGGAGCGGTTTCGCACCGGCGCGCAGGACGGGCTGGACCTGACCGCCCGTCCGCGCTGGCCGTTGGATCAGACCAGCCCGGCGATGCTGGGTAGCGGTAAGAAAGGGGCCAAGGCATGAGCGTTTCGGTTCTGGGATCGGGTGCATTTGGCACCGCTTTGGCGATCTCGTTGGCAGGGAACGGGCCCGTTACCCTTTGGGCGCGCAATGCGGATCAGGCCACGCAGATGGCTGCCACGCGCGAAAACCCGCGCTTGCCGGGTGTGGCTTTGCCGCCCGGTATCTCCGTCACCGCCGATATCACGCTGGCCGTCCAGGCGGATAAGCTGTTGTTGGCGGTTCCAATGCAGCAGTTGCGCTCTGCCCTGTCGCAGCACACGGATAATCTGGCCGGAAAAACGCTGGTCGCCTGCTGCAAGGGGATCGAACTTTCCACCGGCATGGGTCCCGTTGCCGTCATCACTCAAACCATCCCGGACGCGCAGCCCGCCTTGCTGACCGGTCCAAGTTTTGCCGACGATATCGCCCGGGGCCTGCCCACGGCACTGACTCTGGCCTGCTCTGACCCGGCTTTGAGCGAGGCCCTGCAAGCGGAACTGACGACCGCCAACCTGCGCCTTTATCGGACCACCGACACCGTAGGCGCGGAACTGGGCGGGGCGCTGAAGAACGTGATGGCGATCGCCAGCGGTGCCAGCATTGGCGCGGGTCTGGGCGACAGCGCCCGGGCGGCGTTGATCACGCGGGGCTTTGCCGAGATGCAGCGCTTTGCCGCCCTACGCGGGGCGCAGCCCGAGACCTTGATGGGCCTGTCCGGCTTGGGCGATCTGGTGTTGACCTGTTCGTCGGAATTGTCGCGCAACTACCGCTACGGCCTGTCGTTGGGCCGCCAGCAAAGCTTTGACGCCAGCACCACGGTCGAAGGCGTCGCCACCGCCCGCGCCACGGCGGAGATCGCCGCGGCCGAGGGTCTGGACATGCCCATCTCTACAACAGTGGCTGAACTCAGCCACGGGGCCTACAGTGTGGCTCAGGCGATTCAATCGCTGCTGGGTCGCCCACTTAAGGAGGAATAACATGCTGATCGCCCTGATCGCCCGTGACAAAGACGGAGCCCTGCAAACCCGGTTGGACAACCGCGCCGCCCATCTGGCCTATATCGAAGAAACCGGCGTCGTCGCGCAGGCGGGTCCGCTGCTGGACGGCGAGACGATGATCGGCTCGCTGATCATTCTGGAGGTCGAAGATCTGGCTGCCGCGCAGGACTGGGCGGCAAATGATCCCTACGCGCTGGCCGGGCTGTTCGCCTCGGTCGAGTTGATCCCGTGGAAACGGGTGATCGGCTGATGGCGTTTTGGCTGTTCAAATCCGAACCCTCAACCTGGAGCTGGGATCAGCAGGTTGCCAAGGGCGACGCGGGCGAGGAATGGGATGGCGTGCGCAACTATCAGGCGCGCAATTTCATGCGGCAGATGGCGGTGGGCGATCGGGGGTTCTTTTATCATTCGCAGAAGGACAAGGCGATCGTCGGCATTGTCGAGGTCTGCGCCGAGGCCCATCCCGACAGCACCACCGATGACGACCGCTGGGAATGCGTGGATATCAAAGCGGTGCGCCCGTTCACCACGCCAGTCACGCTGGACCAGATCAAGGCGGAAGAACGGCTGGCCGAGATGGTGCTGGTCCGCAACTCGCGCCTGTCGGTGCAACCGGTAAGCGAGGCCGAATGGGGATTGATCTGCGGGTTGGGTAACACCGATCCTGATTGAACCCGTGTGCCCGACCGGGCACGAATCTTCTCAAATGAATAACTAAATGTTATAAATCCAAGGGCTGCGCCGAGTGGGGGCCTGTCCGATGCGTGTTTGGCAATCGGACACCTTTTGGCGTGTTCGAATAAGAAGTTTGTCTTTTTTTGAAAGTTCGGGCCCATGTCTGATGATTCAGGCCGCAATGGGGCATTCGAAGACACCGTTGCTGCACAAGACACAAAGAACTGGGAAGCGCGCCTGAAAGAGGCGCGAAAGCAACGCGCCGCTGCTCTGGCCGAGGCCAACGGTCACGCGCCTCGGAAACCTTTGTCAGAAACCCCCTGGGACCAAACCCCGCCATCGCCGGAAGAGACGACGCTTGAGAAGATCGTCGCAGAGGAACTGCGCCCCGAACCCGAGTTGGAAGCGGAACCGGAACCGGTTCGCAAAGCACCGATACGGATCGGATATGCGGCCCTTTTGGCGGCGGTATTCTGTGGCGCGATACTGCACTGGGCGGGTGCGAAAGTTGTAGGCAGTTGGAATGCCCCTGAGGATGTCGCGGACAACCCGAAACAGGCGTCACCTGACGCAGCACCTGCGGACGACTTGCCCGTACCCTTGGCTGTGGTGTCAGCGTCGCTGCCCGACCCCGTGGCCCCGGACGCGGTGGATATGCCGCCAGCCAGCACGCAGAAAACTGCGCTATTGCCCGAGGCGGATGCGACCTCGGAACCCTCGTCCTCATCGGGTGTCTCCGCACCGGCTGACACAGTTTCCACCCCGGCACCCCCCGCCGAGACGGAACCACAGCCGGACCAGATCGTCGCACTGGCGAACGCCCGGACTCTTGCAGAGCCGGAAACCGCTTTTTCTCGCGAACCGCCCGCGGTTAGTGTTCCGGCATACTTCAGTGTTGTCCCAGCGCCCTACACACAGGACACCGCTGGCTTACCGCCTCTTTCCCCGCAAGGCTCCGTGTCAATGGCAGCCCTCTCACCCGACCTGAACGGCACTTCGCAAACTGCTCTGGCCGCGCTTGACCTGTTTCCCGGCGACAGTATGAAACCGCCCAGCCCGACCTTTTCCGAGGTCAAACCGCTTGCACCCAAAGAGCAGGTCGAAGCCTTGGCGGTTTCGCTCTTCGTGCCAGCCAGAGTCACGGAAGAGGCCAGCAACAAAGCGCTGGCCGTCCTGACTGGCGAACAGGCCAAAGTGGTGGCAACAGCGCGAGTGAATTTCCGGGTCCGGGAAACACAGGTTCGGTTTTATCATCCCGACGACGCCAGAAAAGCCGAACTGGCCGCCGCCGCCCTTGGCGGAATTTCCAGAGATTTCACGAACTCGGGCAGCAAAACGCGCCCCGGACATATCGAGGTCTATCTGGCGGGCAGTGGCGGGGCCGTGCAGACCAAACCGCCCGAGAAACAGACCAGATTCGACCGGTTTCTGGCGCGGCTTCTAAATGATGGCGGATAAGAACTTGGGAAGGCTCCGACGGTGCAGAACCTTCCCTACCCCGCGTGCTCCCTACTCACCACACGCAGATGGAATCTCTTGGTTCTGACCGTCCTGGTCATGGGTAAAAGCTAGCCGCTCAGGCGGGTCACTTCAAACGCCAAATGCGTAAACTCTGTTTCAAATTAAAATCGCCCGCCGAGGGCTCGGCGGGCGCTGAAATCGTCAGGTGGGTTTAGCTGTAGACGGATTCTTTGCCGAAATGCTTGGTCAGCATGTAATAGACAACCGCACGGTACTTGTTTCGCTCGGACATGCCATAAGTTTCCATGGCTTTGTTGATGCCTTCCATCAGCTCGGGACCATCCGACAGGCCCAGTTTTTTGATCAGGAAGTTGTTCTTGACGGTTTCCAGTTCGCTGTCCTGGCTGGCGGCAACCGTTGCTGCATCCGCGTCGTAAATGGCCGGACCACATCCGATGGTGACACTGGTCAACAAATCCATGTCGGGGTCCATGCCGCATTTGTTTTTCAAATCATCGGCGTATTTTGCGATCAGCTCGTCGCGTTTTCCCATTAACGTCTCTCCCTATAAGCAGTTTTGTCTGCGTTCTCTCAATTCCCTTAAAAAGGTTCGGGCAGGGTAATCAGTGGGGGATTTTTCACAAAGGGAAAAATTCCACGCATTCCCCGTAAACGAAGACTCGCCGATAGGGAGGTTGATTTTCGGCATTTTATTATTTAACATTTATGTTAAATTAATTGTTAAGGCACTGACAGGAGAGCCTCATGCCCGTTTCCTTGCCCAATGAAAGCTCTGAATACCGATCCGCCCGCAATCGCCTGCTGGCCGCCGAAGCCGAGCTGCGCGCCAAAGTAGAACAGGTCGCCGCCCTGCGCCGCAGCCTGCCCGATGGCGGGTCTATACCGCAGGATTATGAATTTCACGATCTGGGTGGGCAGGCCGCACCCCTGTCGTCTCTGTTTGGGTCCCTCGACACGCTGGCCATCTATTCGCTGATGTACGGGCCGGATGCCGAGCAGCCCTGCCCCATGTGTTCCGCCTTTCTGGACGGGCTGAACAGTCAGGTCGCACATATTACGCAGAATATCGCTGTCTGCGTCGTGGCGCAGAACACGCCCGAGAAGCTGCGCGCCTTGAAAACCCGGATGGGGTGGAAGGACCTGCCGCTTTGTTCCGCGATCGGCACCACGTATCAGCGCGATTATCTGGCCGAGGGCGAAGACGGCAGCCAGTTGCCCATCCTGAACGTGTTTCGCAAGGACAACGCCGGTATTCGGCATTTCTGGAGTTCCGAACTGTTCTTTGAGCCCAGCGACTGGCACCCCCGCCATGTGGATGCGGCCTGGCCGCTGTGGAACATTCTGGACCTGACCCCAAACGGGCGCGGCGATTTCTTTCCGTCCCTGCGGTAAGCCGCGCCTATCTGCAATAGCCCCAGCCGGGGCCTTGCAGGTGAAAATGATCCGCATGCAAGCGATTGAAATCCGGCCCCAAAACCACGCGAAACCAGTCACAAGCCCCGCGCCAGATCTGCCGCAGGAATTCACCCTCGGGCCCGTCTGCGCCCCAATCAGACAGCAGGTTCAGGCTACGCCCATCGGCCAGCTGCACACCTTTGATGTCAATCGCATCCGCCGTGGCGTGGCTGCTCCACCCGTTGTCCTGCCCCTGAGCCGAGCGCATCCGGCGGCAATTGTAGCTACCCACATGCCGCAGCCGGTTGACCGACGTGCCCAGCAGGTTTTGCGCTGCGGGCTGAACAACGTGATGATCCCACATGGCCAGCCGCAGCGTAGTTGTACAGCGCGTTTCCACCGGCTCGATACGCGATGTGACCAGCCCCGACAGAAGACCCCGGCCCGCGATGCCGCAATTCTCATCCACGACCAGATCATCCATCGCCGCAAAGGACACGCCCGCCTGGGCCAGTGTGGCCCGGCACTGCGCCTCATCCGCCAGTGCCCGGTTCAACTGAAACCGGGTGACCGGCGTGACGGGGGCGGTCACTTTTAACTCGCGCAGCGGGTTCCAGTGCGAAGGCACAGGCGTTTTGGGATGCGCCAGCAGCAGATACCCAGCCGAGCCAACAAGACATAGAAACACGATGATCGAAAAGAAAGACGCCGCCAGATGCAGAATCCGGCGGCGTCCAGAAGGTTCGGTCATACCCAGCCCGCTTAGTAGCGGTAGTGTTCCGGCTTGTACGGCCCTTCGGGTTTCACGCCGATATAGGCCGCCTGCTCGGCATCCATCTGGGTCAGCTTCACGCCGATGCGGTCCAGATGCAGGCGGGCGACTTTTTCATCCAGATGCTTGGGCAGGATGTAGACGTCGTTTTCGTACTCATCACCCTTGGTAAACAGCTCGATCTGCGCCAGAACCTGGTTGGTGAACGAGGCCGACATCACGAACGAAGGATGCCCGGTGGCGTTGCCGAGGTTCAGCAGACGGCCCTCGGACAGCAGGATCAGACGATTGCCCGAGGGCATCTCGATCATGTCCACCTGTTCCTTGATGTTGGTCCATTTGTGGTTCTTCAGGCTGGCCACCTGAATTTCGTTGTCGAAATGGCCGATATTGCCAACGATGGCCATGTCCTTCATCGCGCGCATATGCTCGATGCGGATCACGTCCTTGTTGCCGGTGGTAGTGATGAAGATATCCGCGCTGGCAACTTCGTCTTCCAGCAGGGTGACTTCGAATCCGTCCATCGCGGCTTGCAGGGCGCAGATCGGGTCAACTTCGGTGACTTTCACCCGGGCGCCAGCGCCGCGCAGCGAGGCCGCCGAGCCTTTGCCCACATCGCCATAACCGCACACAACAGCGACCTTGCCAGCCATCATGGTGTCGGTGGCGCGGCGGATCCCGTCGACCAGCGATTCCTTGCAGCCATATTTGTTGTCAAACTTCGACTTGGTCACCGAGTCATTCACGTTGATCGCCGGGAACGGCAGGTGGCCGTCTTTCACCAGCTGATACAGGCGGTTCACGCCGGTGGTGGTTTCCTCGGACACGCCTTGGATCTGGTCGCGCATCTTGGTGAACCAGCCGGGCGAGGCCGCCATACGCTTGGCGATCTGCTTCTTGATGACCTCTTCCTCTTCCGAACCCGGAACCGGAATGATGTCTTCGCCCGCCTCAGCTCGTGCGCCCAGAAGAATGTACAGCGTAGCGTCGCCGCCATCGTCGAGGATCATGTTAGGGCCGTCGTCGAACAGGAAGGATTTGTCCAGATAATCCCAATGCTCTTCCAGCGTCTGGCCCTTGATGGCAAAGACCGGAATGCCGGCTTCGGCAATCGCAGCTGCGGCATGGTCCTGGGTTGAAAAAATGTTGCACGACGCCCAGCGCACATCTGCGCCCAGCGCGACCAGCGTTTCAATCAGAACGGCGGTTTGGATGGTCATGTGCAGCGAACCGACAATGCGCGCGCCCGACAAAGGCTTGCTTTCACCGTATTCCGCACGCAGGGACATCAACCCCGGCATTTCCGTTTCGGCAATGTCCAGTTCCTTGCGGCCGAACCCGGCCAGCGAAATGTCTTTAACGATATAATCCCCGGCCATCAGGTGCTCCATTCACGGCAAATCACAGTTCGGGCTGCCCCTAGCATTCCTGGGGGCAGGTGGCAATGTGAATGACCGAAAACCGGATGTTTACACAGCCAAAATCAGCTGGGCGTACCCTCGACCTTGATCTTCGGGACCGCTTCGAAAAAATCGGTGCCAACGGCGACAATACAGCTAATGCCGTTCGCGTGGGTCACGAGGACGGTGTAACTTCCCGTTTCCTCTGAGGTCCAGACCTCCATGACCGACTGCGCGCCGCGTGTTTTCTGCAAACCACCGAATGCCAGCTGTTCCGAATAGCTGTCCTGCAGTTTTGTGATCACATGCTCGCGCTCTGCACAATTCTGGGCAAAGGCGGGCGGGGCGGTTGCGGCCATTCCGAAGGTCATGGCGATTGCAAAGAGACGTTTGAACATAGCATGCTCCTTTCGATCCATAGTTCAGGTTCGAGGAGGGCACACTGGGAGGAGTATGCGCCCCCCTCAGTCCTTTAGGTCGGGATCGCAGCCTGCGCATTCAAAGCACGAATGCTCAAGAAAACGTTGGCAGCGAGTGACCCAGACAGGTACATCATAGCATTAAAAATGCGATTTAAATGTGTCCAACTTCACAAGGCATGGCAGAATGGCAACACAACCCCGAGCGTGGCAGAGAATGCTGTCAGGCCGCAGGCTCGATCTGCTGGACCCGACGCCCGTTGATATCGAGATCGAGGATATTGCGCATGGTCTGGCCTTTGTGGCGCGCTGGAACGGTCAAACGGGCGGCGATTTCGCCTATTCCGTGGCCGAACACTCCCTGCTGGTCGAAGAGCTTTTTGGCCGGATCGCACCGAAAGCCCCGGCCAAATGGCGGCTCGCAGCCTTGTTACATGATGCGCCCGAATATGTGATCGGAGACATGATCTCACCGGTGAAATCCGCTGTCGGACCGGATTATGGCACTTTGGACGACCGTCTGGCGGCAGCGATCCACATCCGGTTCGGTCTGCCCGCGGAGATACCGAAAACCGTGAAGCGACAGATCAAGAAAGCCGACAAGATCAGCGCCTGGATGGAAGCGACGCAGATCGCGGGGTTTTCCGAGGCGGAAGCCACGAAGTTCTTTGGTCGCCCGGACAAGGCGGTGATGGAGGGGTTGGGGATCACCCTAAGGCCGCCGGTGGAGGTGCGGTTGGCCTACACCAAGCGCCATGCTGAATTGTTGGAGTAGATCTGATCTTCCAACACCGACGTAACGATTTCATTAAATGAAATCGGACCGGAAACTTTTAAAGTTTCCGGGTGCCAGAGACCGCTGCGAACAACGGGAGATTTTGA
This sequence comes from Ruegeria sp. G12, assembly GCF_056533565.1. Classification (NCBI taxonomy): domain Bacteria; kingdom Pseudomonadati; phylum Pseudomonadota; class Alphaproteobacteria; order Rhodobacterales; family Roseobacteraceae; genus Ruegeria; species Ruegeria sp. G12. The sequence continues at coordinate 557,018 of NZ_JBQFOO010000003.1, read as the reverse complement.
GTTTAACGCGGACTCCGCTTTGCCAAAATCCGCTGCAACGTCCGCCTATGCATGTTCAGCCGACGTGCAGTCTCAGAGACGTTCCGGTCGCACAGCTCATAGACCCGCTGGATATGCTCCCACCGCACGCGATCCGCGCTCATGGGGTTTTCGGGGGGCGGGGGCAGTTCATCGCCCTTGGCAAGCAGCGCGTTGGTGATGTCGGTGGCGTCGGCGGGTTTCGAAAGATAGTCGGTTGCACCGATCTTCACGGCGGCAACAGCGGTTGCGATGGCTCCGTAGCCGGTCAGAACCACAACCCGACTGTCGGGGCGTTTCTCGCGCAGCACTTCGACCACGTCCAGACCGTTGCCGTCCTCAAGCCGCAGGTCCACCACGGCATAAGCAGGCGGGCGGGCGGTGGAGATGGCGCGGCCTGCGGCGACCGATCCGGCGGTTTCAACCTCGAACCCGCGCTTTTCCATGGCCTTGGCCAGACGTCTCAGAAACGGCTCATCATCATCTACCAGAAGCAGCGACTTATCAGGGCCGATATCAAGCTGGGAACTGTCTGCCATATGTTGGGTCTTTCCGCTATTTCATGCCTTTGGCTTAAACATGAGTAATAGCAGCGCCATTTAAAACGTCAAACAGGCCGTCGCGAATTACATCTGCTCGATAAAGCACCCGACCTTGTCCGCCATCTGCTCGGCGGTGTCGTCGCGCTTGAAGAATTCCAGAAAGCCATCTTCGGGTGTGACGAGGTAGGTGAAGGTGGAATGATCCACCAGATAATACTCGTCACTTTTGTCATGGGCCTTGTAATAGGTCTTGTAGGCCTTGCTTGCGGCATCGACCTGCTGGGCCGAGCCGGTCAGGGCGATCATGCGCTCGTGCAGGTTAAAGGCATAGTCGCTCACCACCTCAGGCGTGTCGCGGTCGGGGTCGACCGAGATGAACAGTGGCGTGACCGACTGGCCGCGCTCGGCCAGAATGTCCACGGCCTCGGCATTGCGGGACATGTCGAAGGGGCAGACATCAGGGCAGAAGGTGTAGCCGAAGTAAACCAGTGTCGGCTCGGTTATCACGTCCTTGTCGGTGACGGTCTCACCCGCGCCGTTCACCAGTTCGAACGGGCCTCCGATCGCGGCTGTGCCCCCCGCGATCTGACCGGTCCGGCACTGAGCGTACTTGTCGTCCGCGCCGCCGCCGGTCAGCAGCCACATCGCGCCAAGGCCCACGGCCAGAACAACGGTTGCTAGGATGGCGTAAAGGCGGGTCATGGCGCGGGTCCCGGATATAAGGGGTTGTTGAACGTTTCGGCCGGGACACCTATCAAGATGATCAGCCAATGCAACAGGACATAATAGACCGATGGCAGATTCCAACCAGAGCTTTTGGCGCGGCCAGGGACGCAGCAGCTGGATTCGCCTGCGCACCCTGATCCTGCTGCGATGGGTGGCCATTATCGGCCAGTTCACCGCCATCACCGTGGCCCAGCAGTATTATCACGTCCAGCTGGAACTGCTGATGTGCTATACGGTGATCGGCATTTCGGTCATGGGCAACCTGACCGCCATCCTACTGTTTCCGCAAAACAAGCGCCTGACCGAGTTTGAAAACTTCCTGATGGTGCTGTTCGACCTGCTGCAATTGGCCATTCTGCTTTATCTGACCGGTGGGCTGAACAACCCGTTTGCCCTGCTGCTGCTGGGGCCCGTCACGATCTCGGCCAATGTAATGAGCACCCGGTCCACCTTGATCATTGGCGGCGTCGCCATCATCGTAACCTCATTGCTGTCCGAGTTTCATCTACCGCTGCGGACCAATGTGGGTCTTGTGCTGGATATCCCCGACATCCTGCTGTTCGGAAACTGGGCCGCGATCATCATCGCCATTGTCTTTATCGGTGCCTATTCGCACCGGGTCAGTTCCGAGGTTCAGTCAATGTCCGAGGCGCTCTCGGCCACCCATATGGCCCTGGCGCGCGAGCAAAAGTTGACCGATCTGGGCGGCGTCGTCGCCGCCGCTGCGCATGAGCTCGGCACGCCGCTGGCGACGATCAAGCTGACCAGTTCCGAACTGATCGAGGAACTGGATGACCGGCCCGACCTGAAGGAAGACGCCGCCCTGATCCGCGAACAGGCCGACCGCTGCCGCGATATTCTGCGCGACATGGGGCGAGCCGGCAAAGACGACCTGCATCTGCGGCAGGCCCCCCTGTCCACGGTTGTTCACGAAGCGGCCGAGCCGCATATCGACCGGGGCAAGATGGTCCACTTTGCCGAGGGCCCGGCGCTGGACGGCGATGTGCAGCAACCCTCGATCCTGCGCAAACCCGAGATCATTCACGGTTTGCGCAACCTGATCCAGAACGCGGTGGATTTCGCCCGCGCCAATGTCTGGGTCGAGGCCGAATGGACACCCGAACAGATCACCGTCACCATCATGGATGACGGGCGCGGATATCCCCCGCATCTGATCGGGCGGATCGGCGACCCGTTCGTGCGCCGCAGACGGGCTGAAACCGATCAGCCCACCCGCCCGGAATACGAAGGCATGGGTCTGGGCCTATTCATCGCCAAAACGCTGCTGGAGCGCAGCGGGGCCGAGCTGGATTTTGCCAACGGGGCTGACCCCTATCAGAAACTCTCGGACCACCCGGACCGCAAGGGTGCAATCGTCAAAGTCGCGTGGCCGCGCAATCTGATCGACGCGCAAAAGGGCGATACCCCGGTTCCCTCAGGCCTGAACCAGCAAATCCGGATTTAGGTTAAGAGGCCGTTAACCAATTGAAGGCCATAGTCCCCTCCAATCGAAAGCAGGCTAGGAGGATTCTATGGCCGATTGGATCATTCTGGCCACGATCAGCCTGATTTCCTGTAGTTTTGCGGTGCTGTGGCTGATGCCGCACCCGGACCGGCGCGATGAAAGCTTTGATCTGCTGACCGCGCCCCTGTCTGACGATGCTGTTTTCCTGTTTGACCGCGACCGGCTGATCAGCCACTCGGACATCGCCCTTGAGGGATTTGAAACCGTCAGCAACTGGGACGATCTGCGGCGTCTGCTGCGCCGCGATTTCCCGGCGTTTCCCGAAACCCCCGAAACGGTGCGCGATCAGGGCCGCCTTACCGTCTCGGCCATCGATTGCACGGTTGCGCGTGAGGTGCTGTGCGAATGGATCGACGGGGTCGTGCGCGTCAGGCTCTGCACGCTGGCCAGTCCCACAGACAATACCCGGCGCGACTGCGACGACCCAATCCGGCTGGCCATGGACAGGGCTCCGTATCCGGTCTGGCTACTGGATGATGGTAGCCAGGTCCGTTGGTGCAACGCGGCCTACGTCGATCTGGTTCGGAAGGTACGTGGTCAGGACGCCGATCTGACGGACCCGCTGTTTCCCGACCTGCGGGACGACGCGCGGCTTAGCGAGAAAACCCGCGTCGCGGCCCAGGTTGCGGGCGGGCCCCAAAAGCTCTGGTTCGATCTGACACAGGTCCATCACGAAGATGGTCGCTTGTTCTATGCCGTCGATGTCAACGCCATTGTCGAGGCGGAAACGGCGCAGCGGAAATTTGTGCAGACCATGACCAAGACCTTTGCCCAACTGTCCATCGGTCTGGCGATATTCGACCGCAACCGCCAATTGGCGCTGTTCAACCCGGCCCTGATCGACCTGACCAGCCTGCCCCCCGATTTCCTGAGCTGCCGCCCAAGCCTGTCGGGCTTTTTCGACCGGCTGCGCGATCAGAACATGATGCCCGAGCCCAAGAATTACCGAAGCTGGCGCAACCAGATGAACGACCTGCTGGAAGCGGCAGAGGACGGCAACTATCAGGAAACATGGTCGCTGCCCTCAGGCTCGGTCTATTCGGTCAGCGGCAGGCCGCACCCGGATGGGGCCGTGGCGTTTCTGTTCGAGGATATCACCGCCGAAATCACCCTGACCCGCCGCTTCCGGTCGGAGATGGACCTGATGCAGTCCATTCTCGACAAGCTGGCAGATGCGATTGCCGTCTTTGCCGATGACGGCTCGCTGGCGCTAACCAACTACGCTTATCAGCAGCTCTGGGGTGACACGGAAGAAACCGGGTTTGCCATGGACTCGGTGATCGATGTGACGCGGAAATGGCAGGACCACTGCGTCGCCACCCCCATTTTGGGCGAGATTCGGGATTTTGTGGAAATGCGCGAAGACCGAGCCGAATGGTCTGCCGAAATCCGCATGCGTGGCGGGCAGGCGCTGGACTGCACGGTGACACCGATGCAGAACGGCGCGACCATCGTGCGCTTTTCCGTAGGTGAAAAAACCGGGATACATCAGGTCCCGGCCTGAACCGGGTTGCAGCCGGTCAGGCGCGGGTACATTGTGGCGCCATGACGACGCCACCCCTGCCAATCACCCTGATGTCGCCGGACGAAACCGCCACCTTTGCGGCCCGTCTTGGCGCGCGCCTGCATCCCGGCGACACGCTGTTGCTAAGGGGTGCAATCGGCAGCGGCAAAACCCATTTCGCGCGCAGCCTGATCCAATCGCTGATGCCGGTGCCCGAGGATGTCCCCTCGCCCACATTCACGCTGGTACAGGCCTATGACACCCCCGCCGGGGAGGTCTGGCATTGCGACCTCTACCGCCTGAACCATGTGGACGAGATCGAGGAACTGGGCCTGACCGAGGCGTTTGATTCAGCCCTGTGCCTTGTGGAATGGCCCAACAAGCTGGGCCCGCTGACGCCAGCGACGGCACTCACCTTGGATTTTGCGACGGACCCCGAAGCCATGGACACACGCCACCTGACCCTGTCCTGGTCCGACCCGAAATGGACCAAAAAGCTGGAGACTTCTTCATGACACACCGGTCCGCTCTGGCCGAGGCTCTGATCGCGCAAACGCAATGGGCCAATGCCACGCGCGCGCCGCTGGCCGGGGATGCCTCGAACCGGCGGTATGAACGGCTGACCGATCCGGCCACAGGCCGGACCGCCGTTTTGATGGACGCCCCGCCAGACAGGGGCGAGGACGTGCGGCCATTCGTGCGCATTGCGAATTACCTACGCGATATCGGATTGAGCGCGCCGGAAATCTACGCTGAAGACCCTAACAATGGGTTTTTGCTGCTTGAGGATCTTGGCGACGACCTGTTCGCCCGCGTCGTTCTGCGCCACCCGGACAAAGAGCGCGCGCTTTATGAAGCCGCAACAGACGCTCTGTTGCACCTGCACGAGGCGCCCTCGCTGTCGCTGCCTTCTTACGACCCGGCGCTGATGACGGAACTGGCCGGGCTGGCCTTCACCAAATATGCGTGCGGTATCCACGGGCAGTATGATGAGGACGTGCTGAAACGGTTCGGAAACCGGTTTTCCGATGTCCTGCACCGGGAAACGTCGGGCGCGAAAGTGGTGATCCAGCGCGATTACCACGCCGAAAACCTGATCTGGCTGCCAGAGCGCGAGGGTGTTCGGCGCGTCGGCCTGCTGGATTTTCAGACCGCCATGCTGGGGCATCCGGCCTATGACCTGATGTCCCTGCTGCAGGACGTCCGCCGCGCGGTCCCGGCGGGGATCGAGATGCAGATGATCAACCGCTACATTGCGGCCTCGGGCATGGATGACCATGACTTCCGCACCGCTTATAGCGTTCTGGGCGCGCAACGGAACCTTCGCATCCTTGGCGGATTCGCTCGGCTGGCGACCGAATACGGCAAGCCGGGCTATGTGGATTTGATCCCGATCACATGGGCCCACCTGATGCGCGATCTGGAACATCCCGCGCTGGTGCCGGTGGCTGAAATGCTGCGCGACACCCTGCCCGAACCCACGCCAGAAAACCTCGCGAAGCTGAGGGCCAAATGACCGCAAAACCCAAAGCCATCATGCTGTTTGCGGCGGGTTTCGGCACCCGCATGGGAGCGCTGACCAAGGACCGCCCCAAACCGCTGATTGAAGTCGCCGGAAAACCTCTGATCGACCGCGCGCTGGCGCTGGTCGACGATGTTGCACCCAAACGCGTGGTGGCCAACCTGCACTACCATGCCGACCAGCTTCAGGCGCATCTGACACCAAAAGGCGTCCTGCTGTCCCATGAACAGCCCGATATTTTGGAAACCGGGGGCGGCCTGCGCGCCGCCCTGCCCCTTTTGGGCTCTAATCCCGTGTTTACGCTGAACACCGACGCAATCTGGGCCGGTCCGAACCCCCTGACCCTGCTGCAAAATGCATGGGATCCGGGGCGCATGGATGCGCTGATGATGTGCGTTCCGGTGGGCCAAACCATCGGATACAAAGGCACCGGCGATTTCACGGCGGATGCCGAAGGGCGGATCACCCGCGGGCCCGGCCTTGTCTATGGCGGTGTTCAGATCCTGAAAACCGATGGTCTGGGTGATTTTACCGAACAGGCATTCTCGTTGAACCTGCTGTGGAACCGGATGCATGACCGGGGCCGTCTGTTCGCGTTGGAATATCCCGGCCGTTGGTGCGATGTCGGGCGGCCCGAAGGCATTGCGTTGGCCGAGGACCTGCTGGCCGATGTTTGACCCCCAAACCCATCCGCGCGTCTTCGGAGTTCCGCCAGGCGCGGATTTTCCCAAAGCGCTGGTGGAAGGGCTGCGGTACCGCTGCCCAACCCCGCCCGAGGCGTTGGCGCGGGTGCAACTGGTGGTCAACACTCGCCGCATGGCGCGGCGCGTGCGGGACCTGTTCGATCAGGGCCCGCCCGGCCTGCTGCCGCGCCTCTCGCTGGTCACCGATCTTGGGGAAAGCGTCGATCTGGCGCATATCCCTCCGGCCATACCTCCGCTGCGGCGCAGGCTGGAACTGACGCAACTGATCGCGAAACTGCTCGACCAGCAACCGGATCTGGCGGCGCGGTCGTCGCTGTTCGACCTGTCCGACAGTCTGGCCGCCCTGATTGATGAGATGCAGGGCGAGGGCGTCCACCCCAGCGCGATCCGGGGCCTTGATGTCAGCGACATGTCCGGTCACTGGGCGCGGGCACAGGCCTTTATCGGGATCGCCGACCATTTTATCGGGGCGGGAACGCAGGCGATGGACGCGCATGCCCGCCAACGGCGCGTTGTGGAAAACCTGATTTCCCGCTGGCAGACCGACCCCCCGAACCATCCGGTCATTCTGGCCGGTTCGACCGGGTCGCGCGGCACCACCTTGATGCTGATGAACGCGGTGGCCCGCTTGCCGCAGGGCGCGTTGGTGCTGCCGGGGTATGATTTCGACCAGCCCGACGGCGTCTGGACCCGGCTGGATGAGGCGCTGAGTTCGGAAGATCACCCGCAATACCGGTTTCGCAAACTGATGCGCGCGCTGGACCTGACCCCGGATCAGATCGCCCCTTGGACTGACGCCCAAGCCCCGTCCCCTGCCCGTAACCGATTGGTTTCACTGGCTTTACGCCCTGCCCCGATCACCGACGCCTGGATGACCGAAGGCCCGCGCCTGACCGATCTGGCCGAAGCCACCAACGGCTTGACTCTGGTCGAGGCGCAATCCCCAAGGGCCGAGGCGCTGGCCATCGCCCTGCGTCTGCGGCAAGCGGCTGAAACCGGCCAGACCGCCGCGCTGATCACGCCCGACCGGATGCTGACGCGTCAGGTCAGCGCCGCGCTGGATCGCTGGAATATCCTGCCCGATGACAGTGCGGGCCTGCCGCTGCAACTCTCGCCCCCGGGCCGGTTCCTGCGTCACGTCGCCGGTCTGTTCGCCCGCCGTGTGGATGGCGAAGCCCTGCTGACACTGCTCAAACACCCGCTCTGCCATGACGGGGCCGAACGCGGCGACCATCTGCTGCATACCCGCGATCTGGAATTGGACCTGCGCCGCCACGGTCCGCCCTTCCCCGACAGCACCAACCTGATAGCGTTTGCGATCCGCAAGGAAGTGCCCGAGGGGTGGGTCAACTGGGTCACCACGCAGTTCTGCGATCAGCAGATTGCCGGGGAACGCCCGCTAAGCGACTGGGTGGACCGCCTGTTTTCACTGGCAGAGGCGATATCGTCGGGCAGCACCGGCACCGAAGGAACCCTGTGGGATAAGAACGCAGGCCAGAAAGCGCTAGCCGTCATGACCGCGTTGCGGGACGAGGCGCAGCATGGCGGCCCGATGACAGCTCACGATTTCGCCGACCTGCTGGGCGCTCTGCTGGCCGGGGAAGAGGTGCGGGACCGGGACAAACCGCATCCCCATATCATGATCTGGGGCACGCTCGAGGCGCGGGTGCAAGGGGCCGATCTGTTGATCCTCGGCGGGCTGAACGAAGGCAGCTGGCCCGAGGCCGCCGCGCCCGATCCCTGGCTGAACCGTCAGATGCGCGATCAAGCGGGCCTGTTGCTGCCCGAACGGCGCATCGGCTTGTCCGCGCATGATTTTCAGCAGGCCGTCGGCGCGCCCGAGGTCTGGCTGACCCGCGCAACCCGATCCGACGATGCCGAAACAGTGCCGTCGCGCTGGCTGAACCGGATGACGAATCTGTTGCGGGGCTTGCCGGAGCAGGGCGGTCGCGACGCCCTGTCCGATATGCGCGCGCGGGGACAGAAGTGGCTGAACTGGTCCGAGGCGCTGGAACAGGCCCCTCGGATCACACCCGCGCACCGCCCCTCACCCCGCCCGCCGGTTCCGGCCCGCCCGCGCCGCCTGAGCGTGACCGAGATCAAGCGGCTGATCCGCGACCCGTATGCGATCTACGCCAAACATGTGCTGCGGCTTAAACCGCTCGACCCGCTGGTGCAGGCCCCAGATGCGCTGCTGCGCGGGATCGTCATTCACGAGATCCTGGAACATTTCGTCAAGGACAGCGTGCTGGACACCGCCTTGCTGACCCGCGAGAACTTCCTGAAACGCGCGCAGGACTTGCTGGATCAGCATGTCGCGTGGCCCACGGCCCGGCAGCTTTGGTTGGCGCGGCTGGAACGGATCGCTGATGATTTTCTAAGCGCGGAAATTGCCCGCCGCGCCGATGGCGGCCCGGTTGCCTTTGAAGCGGCGATGAAACTTGCGCTGACGCCGCTGGACTTCACCATCGCCGGACGCGCCGACCGGATTGACCGCAACAGCCGGGGCGCTCTGCGGATCATCGACTATAAAACCGGCGCGCCGCCGACGGAAAGCCAGCAAGCCAAATTCGACAAGCAATTGCTGATCGAAGCCGCGATGGCCGAGCAGGGGGCCATTGAAGGAATCGACCCAATGGCCGTGGCCGAGGCCGTCTTTATCGGCATGGGCGGCAGCTACAAAGAGGTACCCGCGCCGCTGGCCAAAGAACCCACGGACAAGGTGCTGGCTGAGTTAAAAGACCTGATTTCCGCCTATTTAGAGCCTGAACAGGGCTTCTCCTCGCGCCGGATGCTGCACAAGGACACCGATATCGGTGACTATGATCACCTCGCCCGGTTTGGCGAATGGGATCGCACCGCCGAAACCAATCCCGAGGATCTGACATGAGCCCCCACAACGACGCCACCGAGCGGCAAGTGCAGGCGGCGCGGCCGGATGCCTCGACGTGGTTGGCGGCCAATGCGGGGTCGGGCAAGACGCGGGTTCTGACCGACCGCGTGGCGCGCTTGCTACTGGGCGGGGTGCAGCCGCAGCACATCCTGTGCCTGACCTACACCAAGGCCGCCGCCAGCGAGATGCAGAACCGGTTGTTCAAACGGCTGGGCGAATGGGCGATGCTGGGGGATGATCCCCTGCAGCAGCAATTAACGGACCTTGGTGTTGCGGGTGTCATTGACCCGGCGCAACTGGCACAGGCCCGCACCTTGTTTGCGCGCGCGATTGAAACGCCCAGCGGGTTGAAAATCCAGACCATCCACTCGTTCTGCGCCGCGCTCTTGCGCCGCTTCCCGCTTGAGGCTGGCGTCAGCCCGCAATTCGCCGAGATGGAAGACCGCGCCGCCGCCCTGCTGCGCGAAGAAATTGTCGAGGATTTTGCCGAAGGCCCGCAAGTCGCTCTGATCGAGGATGTCGCGCGGTTCGTCACCGATACCGGGTTCGACAAGCTGACCGCCGCCGTAACGCAGAAACGAAACCTGTTTGCGCAGGACTTGCAATGGCCGGACCTGTTACAGCGTTTTGGCCTGCCTGACGGATTTGACGAAAACAGCCTGCTGGAACAGGTCTTTCTGGGCGGTGAGGTCGAGCTGGTTCAATCCATGCTGTCAGCCCTCACCGAAAGCGGCGGCAACAATGCCAAGGCTGCGACGAAACTCGCCGGGTTTACCGAGGCGCGGTTGGGGCAACTGCCCGTTCTGGAAAGCGTCCTGCTGACCGGGAAAAGCGCCAAGGAACCGTTCACCGCCAAGGTGAACAGCTTCCCCACCAAGGCGCTGCGCGAGGGGGCGCTGACCGATCGGATGCCACAGCTGGAATCGCTGATGCTGCGGGTCGAGGCCGCGCGGGAACAGCGATTGGCACTGATGGCGGCCCAGAAAACTGCCGTGTTGCATCGCTTTGCCGCCGCCTTCCTGCCTGAATACGAACGGCGCAAGCAGGTGCGAGGCTGGCTGGATTTCGACGACCTGATCCTGCGCGCGCGACAGGTGCTGAACGACCCCGCAGTGGCCGAATGGGTGCTCTACCGGCTGGATGGTGGCATCGACCACATTCTGGTGGACGAGGCGCAGGACACCAGCCCCGATCAATGGGATGTGGTCGAGAAACTAGCGCAGGAATTCACCAGCGGCGAGGGCGCCCGGTCCGGGGTTGAGCGCACAATCTTTGTGGTCGGCGACAAGAAACAGTCGATCTATTCCTTTCAAGGGGCCGACCCGCAGGCGTTCGATCGGATGCAGGCCGAGTTTGGGCGACGCTTGGTTGATTCAGGCTCTAAATTGGAGAGTTTGGAGCTTGAGTATTCCTTCCGCTCGTCCAGCGCGATCCTCTCTTTGGTCAATATCCTGTTCCAAAATCATGCCGAAGCCGGGTTTCAGGACAAGGCATTGCACCAAGCCTTCAAGACCAACCTGCCCGGGCGCGTCGATCTGTGGCCGGTGGTGGAAAAGGTCGAAGAGGATGAGGACACCGACTGGACCGACCCCGTCGACCGGCCCGGCGCGCGCCATCACACGGTGATTCTGGCCGAACAGGTGGCATGCTCAATCAAACGCATGATCGACCGGGGTGAGACCATTCCCCAAGATGGTGGAACGCCCGGCAAACTCGTGCGCCGCAAGGTGCAGCCGGGGGATTTTCTGATCCTAGTCCAGCGCCGCTCGGACCTGTTTGCCGAGATCATCCGCGCTTGCAAGGCCGCAGGCCTGCCCATCGCCGGGGCGGATCGTCTGAAGGTGGGGGCGGAACTGGCGGTGAAGGACCTTGCCGCGCTGCTCAGCTTTCTGGCGACGCCCGAAGACAGCCTGTCTTTGGCCACCGTGCTGAAATCGCCTCTGTTCGGGTGGAGCGAGCAAGCCCTGTTCGATCTGGCCCACCGGCGGCAGGACCGGTTCCTGTGGACAGCCCTGCGCAATCGCAAGGATGACTTCCCTGAAACGCTGGAGGTTCTGAACGACCTGCGCAGCCAGATCGATTTTCTGCGCCCTTATGACCTGATCGAACGCATCCTGACCCGCCATGACGGACGGCGGAAATTACTGGGGCGTCTGGGGGCCGAGGCCGAGGATGGCATCAATGCGCTACTGTCTCAGGCTTTGGCCTATGAGCGCACGGATATCCCCAGCCTGACCGGCTTTCTGGTCTGGATGCAGACCGACGATCTGGAAATCAAACGGCAGATGAGCGGCGTCGGCAACATGATCCGGGTGATGACCGTGCATGGCTCCAAGGGCTTGGAAGCGCCCATCGTGATCCTGCCCGACACCGGAAAACGCCAGCGCCCACGCGATGCCGAGATCATGACCGCCGATGGAACGCCACTGTGGAAGGTTCCGGCGGACGCGTCGCCTCGGCTCCTCTCCCAGGCGCGGGACGAGGCGCGCAGCCGGGAGGAAAATGAGCGACTGCGGTTGCTCTATGTGGCTCTAACACGAGCGGAAAAGTGGCTGATCGTCGCCGCTGCGGGGGATGTCGGCAAGGACCGGACCAGTTGGTATCAGATGGTTGAGGCAGCGATGGAACGGGCCGGGGCGACACAACTGGATGGCTCGGGCGTGCAACGGCTGGCGCATGGCGACTGGGATGCCCTGCCATTGATCGACCACGCCCAACCGGTGCCGTCAAGCGACCCGTTGCCGGACCTGTTCCACCAACCCGCGCCACCCGCGCCCGAGGCCACCGTAACACTCAGCCCGTCGGAGTTGGGCGGTGCCAAGGCGTTGCCGGGGGATGCCGGACAGAATGAAGAGGTCGCCAAGCTGCGCGGCACCCGTCTGCATCTGCTGCTGGAACATCTGCCGGATGCCACGCAAGACATATGGCCGCAGCTTTGCACCCGGCTTCTGCCCGATATGCAAGACGTGGACCGTCAAGAGCTGCTAAACGAAGCAACACAGGTGCTGACCGCCGAACACCTGAAACCTGTTTTTTCCACGCAAGCGATGGCCGAGGTTCCGGTCTCAGCCGACCTCAATGGGCGGCGGATACACGGGATGATCGACCGGTTGATCGTTTCGGACATGCAGGTTCAAGTGATTGATTTCAAATCAAACGCGACCGTTCCAGCAACCCCCGAGGTATGCCCCGAAGGCCTGCTGAGACAGATGGCGGCCTATGTGTACGCGCTGTCGCAAATCTATCCGGACCGAGAGATTCGCACCGCGATCCTGTGGACCCGCACGGCTGAGCTTATGTGGCTGCCACACGATCTTGTGACGGATGCCCTGTCGCGCACCCAGATATCTTGACCTCCCCCAAAAGGGTACCTAGTTTCACTGCCCAAGCGCATTCCATTCAGGAGACATAATATGTCGACCGTAGCCGTCACTGACGAAACCTTTGACGCCGAAGTTAAGAACTCGGACGTTCCCGTTGTTGTGGATTTCTGGGCCGAATGGTGCGGACCCTGTAAGCAGATCGGTCCCGCACTGGAAGAACTGGCCAGTGAATATGGCGGCAAGGTGAAAATCGCCAAGGTTGATGTGGACAGCAACCCGAACGCCGCCGCCGCCATGGGCGTGCGCGGCATCCCGGCGCTGTTCATCTTCAAGGATGGCCAGGTGGTGTCGAACCGCGCGGGCGCAGCCCCGAAGGCCGCCCTGCAAAGCTGGATCGACGAATCAATCTGATCTCGCCGCAGTAGTGAAAACAAGAAGGCGCCCGAACCGGGGCGCCTTTTTTCTTTAGGTCAGCGCTAAAAAAGAAAAAGCCGCGCGGGGCTCCGGGCGACTATTTCGGGTTAATGATCTTGGGTCAGATCAGATATTGGCGATGTCCGCGCGCACCAGACCGATATCTTCCAGCTGTGCGTCGCTGAGTTCCGACAGCAGCTTGCGGGTTTTGCGGCCTTCATTCCAGTCGGCGATTTTGCCGATGGTTGCGGTGATCGCGTCCACTACGTGCAGGATGGTAGCTGCTCCGAGCGGCGCATGGATATTTGCAGTGGTTGCCATGTGCGCAGTCCTTATATGTGAAACAGCCGACCCGTTGTCGGTTGTGAGGCTGATGTAGGACCAACGGCTGAGTCCTACAATTGCTTGTTCGACAGCCCCGAATTGCGCTCTGTGCATATCTTTTGGGCAGTTTTAGAACGGGTTGCGCCGATCTCGCGCCCGGCCCATATATAACGCCGACAGAAACGGAGGCCCTCATGGCAGACAGCGACTTTCCCGGTTGGCATGGCACAACGATCATTGGCGTCAAAAAAGGCGGGCAGGTCGTCATTGCCGGGGACGGGCAGGTCAGTTTGGGCCAGACCGTGATCAAGGGCACCGCCCGCAAGGTGCGCCGCCTGTCGCCCGGCGGGTTCGAGGTGGTCGCGGGGTTCGCCGGATCCACGGCGGATGCCTTCACGCTGCTGGAACGGCTGGAGGCCAAGCTGGAAGCCACACCTGGTCAACTGGCCCGCGCCTCGGTCGAGCTGGCAAAGGACTGGCGCACCGACAAGTATCTCCAAAAGCTTGAGGCGATGCTGATCGTCACCGACGGCAAGGACCTGTTGGTGATCACCGGGGCAGGGGACGTGCTGGAGCCCGAGCATAACGTGGCCGCCATCGGATCGGGCGGTAACTTTGCGTTGGCCGCCGCGCGTGCGATGATGGACAGCGACAAACCGGCCGAGGATGTCGCCCGTCAGGCGATGGCAATTGCCGCCGATATCTGCGTCTATACCAACGGCAATCTGACGGTTGAGACCATATCAGGCTAACAGTGCCTTGATCTCTTTGCCTTTCCAGCGGAGGTGCATTCCGATCAGCCCCATGATCGCGGTGGCGATCACGATGTAATAGGGCAGGCGGATGTCGATGCTCATTAACCCTCCACCGATCAGGGACATGACCCCTCCGGCCAGACAGAAGACGGCTGTGCAAACCCCCATGACCCAGCCCTGATCTGTGTCACTGACGGCAGACGAGAACAGGCCCAGCAGCGTCGGGTAGGAGACGCCGAAGAAGAAGTAGAAGAAGAAGACGGGGATATAGCTCAGCACACCGCTGGGACTGAAGGCAAAGCCAAAGCCGCAGATCACCATGACCACCAGCGAGAAATAGATGATCTGGTGTTTACTGAACCTCTGCTGCGCGGGCTTCACCAAGAAGGTGCTGGAAAAGGCCAGCGCGAAACCGATCACGACCATGGCCATGCTGCCGCCGATCACGCCGTAACCCCAGGCGCTGGTCAGGAAATTGTCGACGAAGACATAGAAGGTGACGTTGGCGATCATGAACAGCGCGTAGACCGGCAAGATTTTCAAGACCATCGGATGCCCGCGCACGGCAATCAAGCTGTCGGTGATGTCGCGGGGGCGAAAGACAAAGGGTGCGCGCTCGGTCCGGGTTTCTTTGAAAAATGTGGTCACAAGGAAGATGGCGATCACGACCAGAACAAAAGCCCCATAGAACGGGGTTTTCAGCGTCGCCGCGCTGCCCAGCAGGGCCGCATCAGACAGGACCGCGCCGATGATGGGCCCTCCGACTAGACCAAAGCTGACGCCGGTGACAATATAGCCCATGTTGCGATCCCGGTCGGCGGCATCAGTACTGCCATCGATCATCGCCGCCTGCGCGATGGGCTGGTTCCCGGCGGTGAATCCGGTGATCGAGCGACCCACGATCAGCATCAGCAGACTGTTCATGTAAAGCGCGGCGATGGTCAGCGCATAACCCGCCAGCGCCCCGCCCAGACAGATCAGCAGGGCATTCTTGCGCCCGATGGAATCCGATACTTTGGACACATAGACCACCCCCAGAAACCACGACAGAAAGAAGCATCCGATCACCAGCCCGTAATAGAAATGCCGCCGCCCCATGGGGGTGTTTTCCGGCAGGAAGCCGGATTTGGTCTCCATGATCAAAGAGTTGATGATGGGAAAGACCAGCCCCTGTCCGATCAGGTCCACAAACACCACAAACAGCAGGGTGATCTTGGCTATTTTCGTCATCTGCGCGCTCCTGACCCTTAACGTGTTGATATCACTGTAGCAGAGCGCATGGCATTCACCTATGGAAAGCATTTGCAAACCGGATGGGGCATTGCTAAGCAACGCCGCCGATGTTGTTTTCGCCTGTGCGGTGACTACGTAAGCCAAACCGCTGATCGAAAGGACCACACCCGTGACCGACCTGACCCCGCGCGAGATTGTCTCGGAACTGGATCGCTTTATCATCGGGCAGAAGGATGCCAAACGCGCCGTCGCCGTGGCGCTGCGCAACCGCTGGCGGCGCAAGCAGCTGGCCGATGATATCCGCGATGAGGTTTATCCCAAGAACATCCTGATGATCGGCCCCACCGGCGTCGGCAAGACCGAGATCAGCCGCCGTTTGGCAAAACTGGCCCGCGCGCCCTTCATCAAGGTCGAGGCCACAAAGTTCACCGAGGTCGGTTACGTGGGCCGCGACGTGGAACAGATCGTGCGCGATCTGGCGGATGCGGCGATCATCCAGACCCGCGAATATATGCGCGAGGATGTGAAAGCCCGCGCTTATCAGGCCGCCGAGGACCGCGTGATTGCCGCCATCGCCGGGGAAGACGCCCGCGAGGCCACGCGTGAGATGTTCCGCAAGAAACTGAAAGCCGGCGAGCTGGACGATACCGAAATCGAACTGGAGCTTTCAGACAGCTCGAACCCGATGCCGATGTTCGACATTCCCGGCCAGCCCGGCGGGCAGATGGGGATGATGAATCTGGGCGACATCTTCGGCAAAGCCTTTGGCGGGCGCACCGTCAAGAAACGCATGACCGTCGCCGACAGCTATGACGCGCTGATCGGGGAAGAGGCTGACAAGCTGCTGGATGATGAAACCGTCAACCGGGTGGCGCTGGAATCGGTCGAACAGAACGGCATCGTCTTTCTGGACGAGATCGACAAGGTCTGCGCCCGCGCGGAAGCGCGCGGCGGCGATGTCAGCCGCGAAGGGGTGCAGCGCGACCTGCTGCCTCTGATCGAAGGCACAACCGTGTCCACCAAGCACGGTCCGGTCAAAACCGACCATATCCTGTTCATCGCCAGCGGCGCGTTCCATATCGCCAAACCCTCGGACCTTTTGCCGGAATTGCAGGGGCGTTTGCCGATCCGTGTCGAGTTGCGGGCGCTGACCGAAGAAGATTTCGTGCGTATCCTGACCGAGACCGATAACGCGCTGACCTTGCAATACACCGCCCTGATGGGCACCGAAGAGGTCACCGTCAGCTTCACTGAGGACGGCATCGCTGCGCTGGCGAAAATCGCGGCAGATGTGAACCAGAGCGTCGAAAACATCGGCGCGCGGCGGCTTTATACCGTGATGGAACGTGTGTTCGAGGAACTATCCTTCACCGCGCCCGATCAGGCCGGGGCCGAAATCACCGTGAATGCGCAGTTTGTCGAGGACAATCTGGGCGAGCTGACCAAGTCCACTGATCTCAGCCGTTACGTCCTGTAAGCCCGATAACCTGCCGCTCATTTCGCCTGACCCGCAATGTCCGACTGGACGCGGGGGCAAAATGCGATAGCGTAGCCGCGAACCGCTTCTGGAGCCCGCTGTGTTGCGCTATCTGACCCTTCTGTTTGTACCCCTCTGCCTGTCCGCCTGCGTGGACCGCTCGGTGACCGAGACCGTGCCCGCGGCGCTGACCATCGGCACGCCGGAAACCGTCTTCGCCACCACCACCCGGGCCCGCGAAGCCGACGGAACCTATGGGTTCCGGCGCGGCGAGAGGTTGCAGTTTCTGGAAACCACCGTCTCAGTCCCACCGACCCATACGCCGGGGACCCTCAAATTCTCTTACGCCAACCCGGACCCGCAAAAACAGTTCGTGCTGGCAGGCGTGACCGAGTTCGACGGGCCGCAGGATTTCAGAACCCGCCTGCGCGGGACCGAGGAAGTGACCATCTTTGTACACGGCTACAACTCGACCCAGACCGAAACCCTGTTCCGCGCGGCGCAGCTGACCCATGACATCGGCATTCCGGGCTCGATCCTGGTCTATTCCTGGCCCAGCCGTGCGACGGGTTATGGCTATGCCTATGATCTGGACAGCATGCTGTTTGCCCGCGACGGGTTGGAGCAAACCATTCGCGAGTTGAAATCCATGGGCGTCCGCCGGGTTCTGCTGGTGGCGCATTCCATGGGCGGCGCCCTGTCGATGGAGATGATGCGGCAGGCGGAACTCAGCGAGCCGGGCTGGGCCAAACGGAATCTGGAAGGTGTGGTGCTGATCTCGCCCGATCTGGATATCGACCTGTTCCGCTCGCAAATGTCCCGGATCGACAACCCGCCTGATCCGTTCATCGTGATGGTGTCGCAAAAGGACAAAGTCCTGAACATCTCGGGCCGTTTGCGTGGCACGGCGGATAGTGAGAGGCTGGGCAATATCAGTTCAATTGACGAACTGGCCGAATTTCCGATCAGCGTGATCGACACAACCGCGTTCAGCGGCGATGCGGGCTCGTCGCATTTTGTTGCCGCAACCTCTCCGGCGTTGCTGGCGATCCTCAGTTCGGTGCGCCGGGTCAGCAATACCTTCGGACCCGATGAACGTCCGGGGATCGACATTCTTGTGCCGCCCAGCCAGCGCAACCCCGACGGGGCCACCGAAATCACTCTGACCGGAACAGGGCAGGCCGAGGTCAGCACCCCGTGACGCAGTTCAGCCTGCGCCGGTATCTGCTCCGGAACGCAAGTTGGCTGGGCGCGGGGGTTCTGCTGACATTCCTTTCCAGCTTCGGGCAGACGTTTTTCATCTCGGTCTTCGCCGGTGAAATCCGCGCCGAATTCGGGCTGAGCCATGGGGCCTGGGGTGGGCTGTATACGCTGGGCACCACCGCTGCCGCGATTGTGATGATCTGGGCGGGCGGGCTGACCGATATCTTCCGCGTCCGCGTTCTTGGCCCGGCGGTGTTGTCGGGGCTGGTACTAGCCGCGCTTGCGATGGCGCTGAACACGTGGCTGATCCTGCTACCGCTGGTGATCTTCCTGCTGCGCCTGTTCGGGCAGGGGATGAGCACCCATCTGGCGCAGGTCGCGATGGCGCGCTGGTTCACCGCGACGCGCGGCAAGGCGCTGTCCATCGCCACGGCCGGGTATGCGGTGGGCGAGGCGCTGTTGCCGCTGATCTTCGTGGCGCTGATGACGCTGCTGGACTGGCGCTGGCTGTGGGTCCTGGCGGCGGGCATTACGGTGCTGGGCATTCCCTTGCTCATGCGCCTGCTGCGTCAAGAAAGAACACCACAGGCCCTGTCGGACGCGTTTTCCGCCACCGGTATGCAAAACCGCCATTGGAGCCGTCGCGACGCCCTGCATAACCCGCTGTTCTGGTTCATGGCCCCGGCGGTTCTGGGGCCGTCGGCCTTTATCACCGCGTTTTTCTTTCATCAGGTCCATCTGGCCGAGGTCAAGGGCTGGCAGCATCTCCAACTGGTCGCTCTATTCCCGGTCTTTACCGGTGTGTCCGTGCTGTCGATGTTCGCTGCTGGCTGGGCGCTGGACAAATGGGGGACGGCGCGGATGATGCCGTTTTACCAGCTTCCCATCGCCCTTGGTTTTGTCATCCTTGGAACGACCGGTTCAATCAGCGGGGCGCTTCTGGGGCTGGTGTTTCTGGGCCTGACCGTGGGGGCCAACAGCACCTTGCCCAGCGCCTTTTGGGCCGAATTCTACGGCACGCGCCATATCGGTGCGATTAAGGCAATGGCGACTGCGGTGATGGTTCTGGGCTCGGCCATCGGGCCGGGGCTGACCGGGTTTCTGATCGACAAAGGCGTGTCGCTGGACACCCAGTTTCTGTGGATCGGAGGGTTTTTCGTGATGATCTGCGCGCTGGTCTGGACCGGCGTCTCCCGCGCCGTGCGCGCGTTTTAACGGGTGCGCCGCAGATAGACGTAGTAGGCCCCGTCGCCGCCATGGCTGATATGGGCGGGCGCAACCTGCATCACCGCTTGCGCCAGCGGCGGGATCGACAGCCAATGCGGCACCTGATTGCGCAGCACGCCGCGCGGGGTGGGGATCGGGCCGGGATCGTCCCGGTCCTTGCCCTTGCCGGTGATCACCAGAACCAGCCGCTTACCCTGCGCCTGTGCGGTCAGAATGAACCGGATCAGGGCGGGATGGGCATTGTCCACCCGCATGCCGTGCAGGTCCAGCTTGCCCTCGGGTTTAAGCTTGCCCCGTTTCATCCGGCCAAACGCCTTGGTGTCCATCTGCACCGGCATCGATCGCAGCGTGTCCGTGACCGAGGGTTTCAGGCTGTTGTTGCTTGGCTTTTCCAGGCGGGCCTGCCCCAACTCAAACGCTTCGATCCGCGTTTTGGGCAGTTTTTTGGGCTTGGGTTTGGGCAGCGAGATTGGATGGACTGTCTGCGGGAGTTCCGGGTGCAACCGCTCGGTCTGTTTGGCGACCTTGCGCCAAAGATCGATCTCCTCACTGGTCAGTTTGCGCCGGGTCATCAGAATTCATCCGGCAGCAGCGCATAAGCGCGCTGGATCGGCAGCAGGATCACCATCCGGCCCGGGTCCTTGAGTTTTCCGGCGGCCTCTCCGGCCTTGTCCCCGGTGCCAAAAAAGATATCGGCGCGCTGTGCGCCCTTGATAGCGGCCCCGGTGTCTTGCGCGATCATCAACCGGCGTAGCGGGGTTTTGCCGTCCTTTTCCACCCAGACCGGCGCACCCAACGGGGTAAACGCCGGGTCGGCGGCAATGCTGCGCATCGTGGTGACGGATCGGTTCATCGCCCCCAGCGGTCCAAGCTCTGGCGCAACTCGCGTCACCTCGCGGAAGAACACATAAGAGGGGTTGTGAAACAGCAGTTCCGCCCCAGCCTCGGGGTTCTTGCGCACCCAGGATCGGATCATCTGGGCGCTGACCTGATGCGCACCCAGCGCGCCTTGCCGGATCAGCTCCGCACCGATCGAGCGATAGGGATGCCCGTTGGCCCCGCCATAGCCGACCCGCATGCCGCTTCCATCGGGCAGCCGGATGCGGCCCGAGCCCTGAATCTGCAGAAAGAACAGCTCGACCGGGTCATCGACCCAGGCGATTTCCAGACCCCGGCCTTGCATCGCGTCGCCGGTCAGAATCTCGCGTCGGCTGAGCCAGACATCCGCCGCGCGCGCCTCGGGCGGCAATTTGTAGAGCGGGTATCTGAAACGCTCCGTGCGGGTTCTGGACCCATCCAGTTCAGGCTCGAAATAGCCGGTGAACAGCGCATCCTTGCCGTCTTCGACCAGCACCGGGCGAAAGAACAGCTCAAAGAACGACCGCGCCGCATCTGGTTCATAGGTCCGCGCCACAGCGCACAAAGCGCGCCAGTCCGGGTTATCCAGATCGCCACAGGTGTTCAAAAAAACCGAAAGGGCCGCGCCGTGATCATCCTCGGCCCAGCCCTGCAGGTCATCAAACGACAGAATGGATCGCGTCACCTCGGCTCCGGCGGCGCTGGAGGTGGTCATGACGCCCACCAGAAAAAGCGACCGGAGAGCGGCAATCATGCGTCCGTGGCAACAAGCAGCCAGTTCGGATCGTCCTTGCCCATGACACGGGCAAAGGTCCAGCTGTCCTTTTGGCGTTTGACGGTGTTGGGGTTGCCTTCGATGATGTCACCACCGCGATCCCGCACGACCGAGGTCAACTCGCCCACAAAGCGCATGGTGATTTCAGCCTCGTTGGTGTCTTTGTCAAAGCGCACATCGGACAGGGTGGTTTCGCGCACGCCGATGAACTCGGCCTCGATAGTCAGACCCTTGTCTTCGCGGTCGGCGACAACCGAAACGAAAGTGTCAAACACCTCTTCCGACAGGAAAGGCTGGATTTCGTCCAGATTGCCCTTTTCAAAGCCCATCACGATCATTTCATAGGCACCGCGCGCGCCCTGCACGAAATCGCTGACCGAGAATGCGGGCTCGACCCGTTTCATCGCTGCAAGCGTTTGGGCCTGTTCGCTGTCCTCGGGGACATGATCGGTGATGTCGTGATCCGGTCCGCCCTCGATCACCTCGAAATCGCGCCGCGCGGTGCTGGTATCGGGCTGTTGTGGCAGGGGCGGTTTTTCAAACCCTTCGCGCGTGCCCAACACGCTTTTCAGGCGCAGGATCAGAAAAACAGCTATGCCAAGAAGCACCAAAAGCTGGATCATGGGTGAGTTCATTTCATCCTCTTTTCAGAACCGAGACTTTGTGTACGCGGCCTCATGCCACTATGTAGGTGACAGGGGGCGGCAAGTCCACAGCCCGGCCTTAGGGAAAGGATAGCGCAAATGTATCTGTTCTTGGCATTTTTATTGGTGCCGATCATCGAAATTGCCCTGTTCATTCAGGTCGGTGGCCTGATCGGCCTGTGGCCCACCCTTGCGATTGTCGTTCTGACAGCGGTTTTGGGCACCTTTCTGGTCAGGACACAAGGTCGCATGGCGCTGGGACAACTGCAGCGATCCTTTGCCGAGCTGGACGACCCGACCGAGCCGCTGGCCCATGGCGCAATGATCCTGCTATCAGGCGCGCTGCTGTTGACGCCGGGCTTTTTCACCGATGCCGTTGGTTTTGCCCTGCTTATTCCGGCGGTGCGCATGGGCGTGTTCCGCTATCTCAAGTCCAAAGTCACCGTGGCGCAGTTTCAGATGGGGCCGGGGCCGGGCTTTCACAGCCGGGGCGCGCCGCAGGATCAGGGCGATATAATCGATGGCGAATTCACCGAAGTCCGCCCGCGCAAGGACCCGTCAAAGCCTTCGAAATGGGTCGAAGGTCCGTGACCTGCATTGAGGTGCCGCGCCCAACTTGCTAAGCAGTGGCGAATTTCATTTTTGGAGTAGATCCATGGCCGAAGAAAACGCCGCAGAAAACACCGCGGCCCAAACTGCCCCTCAGGTTCAGATGCGTGTTCTGGGACAGTTCATCCGTGACATGTCGTTTGAAAACGTGATGGCGCAAAAGGGCGTGTCGGGCGAAGTGCAGCCCGAAATTCAGGTTCAGGTGAATCTGGATGCCAAGAAGCGCTCGCAGGACCATCAGTTCGAGGTGTCGATCAAGCTGAACCTGAAATCCAAGGCCAAAGGTCTGGAAGATGTTCTGTTCCTGTGCGAGATCGACTATTGCGGCCTGTTCCACGTGGAAGGCGTTGCCGAGGATCAGCTGCATCCGTTCCTGCTGATCGAATGCCCGCGCATGCTGTTCCCGTTCCTGCGCCGTATCGTCAGCGACATCACCCGCGATGGCGGCTACCCGCCGGTGAACCTGGACAATATTGATTTCGTGGCGCTGTACCGCAACGAATTGATGCGCCGTCAGGCCGAACAGGCGCAAAAGACCGACGCCTGAGTGTTTGACCCGCGCCTGATCGGATCAGGCGCGGGTCCACAGGGCGCCGTCGCCCAACTTCTCCACAAAAGCCTCATGCGCCGCGCGTTCTTCGTCAGTAATCCGCGAAGGCAACGCTGTGTCGCGCGGCATTGGACGCCAGTCCTCACTACCCCCGCTGCCCGAGCCCGCCGACGCCGACAGCCCGAAATCCGGCTGCCGCCCGCCGATCAGTTCCAGATAAACCTCGGCCAGAATCTCCGAGTCCAGAAGCGCCCCGTGCAGCACCCGGTTCGAATTGTCGATGTTGAACCGGCGACACAGTGCATCCAATGAGGCCGGAGAACCCGGAAACCGTTTGCGCGCAATCGCCAGCGTATCCAGCGCCTGATCCATTGGAATGGGTGGCAGGCCCATCCACCTGAGTTCCGCGTTGAGGAATTTCATGTCGAAGGACGCGTTGTGGATGACCAGCTTGGCGTCACCTACGAAATCGCGAAAGCCCTGACCCACCTTGGCAAAAACCGGCTTGTCCTTCAGCGTGACCTCGCCCTTTTCCGGCGGACGCGGGGTTTCCAGCAAGTCGGGACCGATGCCGTGCACGCCGAACGCCTCTTCGGGCATCGAGCGTTCGGGGTTGATATAGACATGGTAGGTTTCGCCCGTGGCGACATGGTTCCAAAGCTCAACCGCGCCGATCTCGACAATCCGGTCGCCGCTTTCGGGGTCGAACCCGGTGGTTTCGGTATCCAGTACAATCTCACGCATCTGCCAGCCCCGCCCGTATCTGCCTGACCACATCCTGCACCTGCGCGCGGGCGTGGTCCAGCGTATCCGTCACGATCACGTAATCCGAGCGCGCGCATTTTTCGTCATTCGGCATCTGTTTGGCGCGGATCTGTTCGAACTGCGCCTCGGTCATCGTGCCGCGTTCCATCACGCGGCGCTTTTGCTCCTGTTCCGGGATCGAGACACAGGCGACCGCGTCCATCGCCGCATCTCCGCCCGTTTCAAACAGCAGGGGGATGTCGAAGACCAGAATATCGGCCGTGGCGCTTTCGCGAAACATGGCCCGGTCGGCGGCGACCAGAGGGTGCACGATACCCTCGATTACCTTCAGCGCTGCCGGGTCGGCGGCAATAATCCCCCTTAGCGCATCGCGGCTGACCGCACCGTCCTGAATAGCCGAAGGAAAAGCCGCGCCCATCGGCGCAACCGCCGCGCCACCTGGTGCATAAAGCCGATGCACCGCCGCATCCGCGTCCCACAGCGCGCACCCTTCCGCGACAAACATCTGCGCCGTGGTGCTTTTGCCCATTCCGATAGAGCCGGTCAGGCCAAGCGCGAAGCTCATGCCATGACCGCCGCGCGCAGATCGTCATCGACCTCGGGCCGCACACCGAACCAGCGTTCAAAGCCCGGAATTGCCTGATAGAGCAACATGCCAAGGCCATCCACGGTGGTACATCCGGCCTCTTCCGCTTGCTGCAAAAGCTTTGTTTTCATAGGCGTATAGACCAGATCGGTGACAACCGCGCCCGGCTGCAGCCCGTCCAGCGGCACCCGCAGGTCTGGCTGGCCCTGCATCCCCAACGAGGTCGTGTTGACCACCAACTCCGCGTTTTCAATGACATTGCCCGCCTGCACCCAGTCGACCACGGTGATCCGCTGGCCGAATTCCTCTTTCAGATGATCCGCGCGGGTGCGGGTGCGGTTGGTCAGCAGAATCTCGGGCACGCCGGCATCGGCCAGTGACTGCAGCACCGCCCGCGCTGCACCACCCGCGCCAAAGACCACAGCAGGTCCGTCCTGCGCGTTCCAGTCGGGCGCGCCGCTGCGCAGGTTCTCCATGAAGCCATAGCCATCGGTGTTATCGGCATGGATCGAGCCATCCTCGCGGAACACCAGCGTATTCGCCGCACCGATGACGGTCGCCCGGTCCGACACATGGTCGGCGATGCGCAACGCGGCCTCCTTATGCGGAACTGTCACATTGGTGCCGACAAACCCGGCCTTGGGCAGGGTGCGCAGAACGGTTTCCAGATCGGCGGGGGCCACATCCATCGGAACATAATGCCCCGGCAGCCCATAGGTTTTCAGCCAGTGCCCGTGCAGCTTGGGCGACCGTGAATGCCCGATGGGATGCCCGACAACCCCGGCCAGAGGAACCCGATAGTCCGTCATTGATCGATCACCCCTTTGACAGCCAGATAGTTGAGCAGCTCCAACAGTGGCATACCCAAAACGTTAAAGTAATCGCCGTCAATGGTTGCAAACAGCCGCACGCCTTCTTCCTCAAGTTTATATGCGCCCACCGCATGGCGAATACTGTCCCAATTGCGCGCCACGTATTCGCGCAGATAGGCATCCGAACTGGCCCGCATCCGCAGGCGCACCTGCCCCACATGGCGCCAGATCGGCTCACCATCCTGACAGATCACCGCGGCAGACAGCAACATATGCCGCTTGCCCCGCATCGCCTTGAGCTGCGCAAGCGCATCCTCGGGGGTCTCCGGCTTGGACAGCAGGTGACCTTCGAAATCCAGCACCTGATCGCAGCCCAGAACCATCGCACCCGGCATCTTGTCACTGATCTTGCGGGCTTTCATTTCCGCCAAAGCATCGGCAACATCTCGTGGTGGCGCATCTTCAACCAGCAGTGCCGCCTTTACCGCGTCTTCATCCACGCGCGCGACCTGAACAGTAAACGGCACGCCTGCCTTTTCCAGCAGCTCCGCGCGAATGGATGACCCCGAAGCCAGAATGATGGGGACAGACATGTGGACAACCCCGTGTGCAAATCATTGAGCGTTCCTGAACGGTTTGTATGGTTTTCCGGTTGACACGCAACCCCGGGATTTTCGCGCAAAACTTCCCCGAGTCGCCCGAACTCTGTCCATCCGGGACAAGGATAAGTTGCCTAGTCAGGATAACTGGGATTTCCGCAGATACCCCATGATTTATCCCCAAGGTGCAGTAGAAAATCACATTTTAAGTATTTGTAAAAAATCAGTTTTTACTGAAACTAACAGAATCATCCGAAAATCCGGGAATTCTGTCCACCTGGGGAAAACTACAGGGCAAAAAAATAATCCACGGAAATCCTGCACCCTACAAAACCATCATCCTTTTTCTTTTCTTATTTTTTTATTAGGGAGGGTTTCGAACAACGCCCCGAGGCCGGAATGACCGATCTTCTTTTCACGCTATACCCCTGGGTGAAGGCAATCCATATCATGGCCGTGATTTCATGGATGGCCGGGCTGTTCTATTTGCCCAGACTGTTCGTCTATCACGTGGAAAAGGCGCAGGCTGTCGAGGGCGCGCAGGACATTTTCTTTGAAATGGAAGAAAAGCTGCTGCGCGTGATCATGCGCCCAGCGATGATCGTGGCCTGGGTTTGCGGGCTGATCATGGTGTTCACCCCGGGCATCGTCGGCTGGGACTGGGCCTGGCCCTGGGTCAAAGGGGCGGCAGTTATTGCCATGACCTGGTTCCATCACTGGCTGATGGCCCGACGCAAAGATTTCCTTGAGGGGCGAAACAAGCTCACTGGGCGGCAGTATCGCATGATGAACGAGGTTCCGACCGTTTTGATGATTGCCATCGTTCTGGCGGTCGTTCTGAAGTTCTGAGGGGTGTTTGACTCTCGGTCAGTAACCGCTTACTTATCGCTTAACACGCCCGTCCGGGCGACGTGTCTTCCATATTGAAATTCTATCCCGTGCCGCGCGTCAAGCGGCCAAGGTTCGTATCATCATGTCCACTGACTCCCTGAATCTGGCTGATCTCAAGGCCAAAAGCCCCAAAGACCTTCTGGCGATGGCCGAAGAGCTGGAAATCGAAAACGCCTCGACCATGCGCAAGGGCGAGATGATGTTCCAGATCCTGCGCGAACGCGCGGATGACGGTTGGACCGTTGGCGGCGACGGCGTGCTGGAAGTGCTGCAGGACGGGTTCGGCTTTCTGCGCTCGCCCGAGGCGAACTATCTGCCCGGCCCCGATGATATCTATGTCTCGCCCGACATGATCCGTCTGCACTCACTGCGGACCGGCGACACCGTGGAAGGTGAGATCAAAGCACCGGATGAAAACGAGCGCTACTTTGCGCTGACCAAGGTCACAAAGATCAACTTTGAAGACCCTGAGAAAGCCAAGCACAAGATCCTGTTCGACAACCTGACGCCGCTGTACCCGGATGAGCGGCTGAAGATGGAGATCGAGGACCCGACCATCAAGGACAAATCGGCCCGCGTGATCGACCTGGTTTCGCCCATCGGGAAAGGCCAGCGGTCGCTGATCGTGGCGCCGCCGCGGACCGGTAAGACGGTGATCTTACAGAACATCGCGCACTCGATCGAACAGAACCACCCCGAGTGTTACCTGATCGTCCTGCTGATCGACGAACGCCCGGAAGAGGTGACGGACATGCAGCGCTCAGTGAAGGGTGAAGTTGTCTCCTCGACCTTTGACGAACCCGCAACGCGCCACGTGGCCGTATCCGAAATGGTGATCGAAAAAGCCAAGCGTTTGGTCGAACACAAACGAGATGTTGTTATTCTTCTCGATTCGATCACAAGACTTGGTAGGGCCTTTAACACTGTGGTCCCGTCCTCGGGTAAAGTTCTGACTGGTGGTGTGGACGCAAATGCCCTGCAGCGGCCCAAGCGGTTCTTTGGTGCGGCGCGGAATATCGAAGAGGGTGGCTCGCTCACCATCATCGCTACCGCGCTGATCGACACCGGCAGCCGGATGGACGAGGTTATCTTTGAAGAATTCAAAGGCACCGGTAACTCAGAAATCGTGCTGGATCGGAAAATCGCCGACAAGCGCGTGTTCCCGGCCATCGACATCCTCAAATCCGGCACACGGAAAGAGGATTTGCTGGTCGACAAGGGCGATCTGGCCAAGACCTTCGTGTTGCGTCGCATCCTGAACCCGATGGGCACCACCGACGCCATCGAGTTCCTGTTGTCAAAGTTGAAACAGACCAAGACAAACGGCGAGTTCTTCGATTCGATGAACACCTGACACAGGTCTTAACGCACGCGAGGCCTTCGAATGGACACGATATTCGCCTTGGCCAGCGCGCAGGGCAAAGCTGGTGTTGCTGTTATCCGCTTGTCGGGACCGGGCGCGCATGCAGCTGCGTCTGGGCTCACCGGAGGCGCTCTGCCGCCGCGCGGGATGAATCTGCGTACCCTGCGGGACCGGGATGGATCACGGCTGGACGACGGGCTGGTCCTGACCTTTCAGGCCCCGGCCAGTTTCACCGGTGAAGATGTGGCCGAGTTGCAAATCCATGGCAGCACGGCCTCGGTGAACGCGGTGTTGCGTTGCCTGTCCGAGACCGAGGGCCTGCGGCTTGCAGATCCCGGCGAGTTCACCCGGCGGGCGCTGGAAAACGGCAAGATGGACCTTACACAAGTCGAAGGTCTGGCCGATCTCATCGATGCGGAAACCGAAGCGCAGCGCAAACAGGCCCAGACCATTCTGGCGGGCGGGCTGGGTACGCTGGCCGAGCGCTGGCGGCGCGATTTGATCCGGGCGGCTTCTTTGTTGGAAGCCGTGATTGATTTTGCGGACGAGGATGTGCCGACCGATGTGACGCCAGAAGTGCGCATGCTGGTGACCGGCGTGATGGATGACCTCCGGCAACAGGCGGATGGCGTCAAAATCGCCGAACGAATCCGCACCGGGTTTGAGGTCGCCATTGTCGGCCTGCCCAACGCGGGAAAGTCCACATTGCTGAACGCGCTGGCAGGGCGCGAAGCCGCGATTACGTCAGAATACGCAGGGACCACGCGGGATGTGATCGAAGTGCGGATGGATCTGACCGGCCTGCCTGTCACCCTGCTGGACACGGCAGGATTGCGGCAGACCGAGGATTACGTTGAAAATCTGGGGATCGAGCTGGCCCGCAAACGCGCGGATCAAGCTGACCTTCGGGTGTTTCTGACCGACACGCCCGACCAGTTGGGCGTCGCGATGCAAGACGGGGATATTCAGGTTTTGCCGAAAGCGGACCTCCGGCCTGAGTCAATTGGCGGGATTTCCGGAAAAACGGGGCAGGGGATCGATGCACTCATTTCCCAGATTTCGCGTGTTCTTGGTCAACGAACCACTAGTTATGGTATTGCGACCCGCGAACGCCACCGTGTTGCGATCCTCAAGGCCGCTGATGCGCTGCAGGCCGCAATGGCGGTTCTGGAATCAGGCCCGGACCTGTATGATATCGCTGCCGAAGAGCTTCGAACGGCCATTCGAGCCCTTGAATCTTTGGTCGGCCGCATAGATGTCGAAAACCTGCTGGACGAGATATTCTCCAGTTTCTGTCTGGGTAAGTGAGGAGTGTTTCACGTGAAACATTCGAGATTTGATGTCGTCGTCATCGGCGCCGGTCACGCCGGAACCGAGGCCGCCCACGCCGCAGCCCGAATGGGTGCGACGACGGCTCTGGTTACCTTATCAGCCAATGACATTGGCGTCATGTCCTGCAACCCTGCCATTGGCGGATTGGGTAAAGGCCATCTCGTGCGTGAGATTGATGCGCTGGACGGCGTCATGGGCCGCGTGGCGGACCGGGCGGGAATTCAGTTCCGGCTGTTGAACCGCCGCAAGGGACCCGCAGTTCAGGGGCCGAGAACGCAGGCCGACCGGGCGCTTTACCGCGCGGCGATGCAGCAGGAAACTCAAAATCAGCAGAACCTTTCGGTTCTCGTCGGTGAGGTTGTTGATTTCCTGATGGAAGAGGATCGCGTCGCCGGGGTGAAACTCGCCGATGGGTCCGAGGTTCCGGCGCGGTCCGTGATTCTGACCTCGGGCACATTCCTGCGCGGCGTTATCCATATCGGAGATGTGTCGCGCCCAGGCGGACGTATGGGCGACCGCCCATCGGTCAAATTGGCGGAACGCCTGGACAGTTACAACCTGCCTATGGCCCGCCTGAAAACCGGCACCCCGCCGCGCTTGGACGGGCGCACAATCGACTGGAGTGATCTTGAACGGCAGGACGGGGATGAAGAGCCCACCCTGTTTTCGTTTCTGTCCAGCTCTGTTACGGCCCCGCAAATTTCGTGTGGCATTACCCATACGAACGCCCGAACACATGAGATCATTGAACAGAACCTGTCAAAATCCGCAATGTATGGCGGCCATATTGATGGGGTGGGGCCGAGATACTGCCCGTCGATTGAGGACAAGATCGTGCGTTTTGCGGACAAGGACTCCCACCAGGTGTTTCTGGAGCCCGAGGGCGTCAACGATCACACGATTTATCCCAACGGAATCTCGACCTCATTGCCGCAGGATGTTCAGCTGGATTATGTCCAGTCTATCAAAGGGCTGGAACAGGCTGAAATTTTGCAGCCCGGCTATGCCATTGAATATGACTATATCGACCCCCGGGTTCTGACATCTTCCCTGTCTCTGCCAGAGGTTCCGGGCCTATATCTGGCGGGTCAAATTAACGGAACCACGGGATATGAGGAAGCCGCAGCCCAGGGCATGGTTGCAGGCTTGAACGCGGCTCTGGCCGTTCAGGGCCGCGAGCCTATCCGTTTCACCCGCGCGGACAGTTATATCGGGGTAATGATTGACGATCTGACGACGCGGGGCGTGGCGGAACCCTACCGGATGTTCACCTCGCGCGCGGAATTCCGTTTGTCTCTGCGCGCGGACAATGCGGATCAGCGCCTGACGCCCGTTGGGTTGCAAATCGGCTGTGTTGGCGAAACGAGGCGGCGTCATTTTGATGCAAAAACTGAGAAATTGGATGCGGCGAAATCCAAGCTGACTGATCGCACGTATACGCCAAAGGACATGCGTGCGGCGGGTATCAGCGTCAATCAGGATGGCAACCGTCGGGACGGTATGGCGATATTGGCTTTCCCGGATGTGTCTTTCGGGGACTTGCTACCTCTGATACCAGGTCTGGACGACGTTGAACGCGATATCCGCCTCCAGGTCGAGCGTGACGCTCTTTATGCAAACTATATCGCCCGGCAGCAGCGCGA
Organism: Ruegeria sp. G12; assembly: GCF_056533565.1. Classification (NCBI taxonomy): domain Bacteria; kingdom Pseudomonadati; phylum Pseudomonadota; class Alphaproteobacteria; order Rhodobacterales; family Roseobacteraceae; genus Ruegeria; species Ruegeria sp. G12. Next base: position 526,201 of record NZ_JBQFOO010000003.1, on the reverse strand, counting down.
CGTTGAGGCTATGAAGCGGGATGAATCCTATGAAATCCCTAGAGAATTCGACTATTTCGCGTTGGATGGGCTGTCATCCGAAATGAAGCAGAAGCTGTCTCAGGCGAAGCCAGCTAATATTGCGCAAGCCAGTCGGGTTGAAGGTGTCACGCCCGCTGCGCTGACCCTGGTTCTGGCGAAGCTGCGGCGGGACCAGAAGGTCCGCAAGGCATGACCGCAGATTACTCGAGTTTCGAACAGCTGGATGTTTCACGTGAAACATTCGCGCGTCTGGAAACGTATGTTGAGCAGGTCCAGCGCTGGAATCCCCGGATCAATCTGGTGTCCCGCAACAGCCTGAACGAGATATGGACGCGGCATATCTTGGATTCTGTGCAGGTATACCGCTGTGCGGATGAATTCGAGACCTGGGTCGATTTGGGCAGCGGCGGTGGTTTTCCCGGTATGGTCTGCGCCATCATGGCGATTGAGGACTCCCCCGCATCCCGCTTCACCTTTGTCGAAAGCGATCAGCGCAAATCCGCCTTTTTGCGCACTGTCGCACGGGAATGTGGTGTCACCTGCAAAGTTGTGTCCCGGCGCATTGAGGCTGTCGAACCGCTGAATGCGGATATCCTAAGCGCCCGTGCACTGGCAGATTTACCCACCTTATTGTCCTTTTGTGACAGACATTTAAGCAAGACAGGCACCGCCTTGTTGCCGAAAGGCGCAAGCTGGAAAAAAGAACTGAACGACGCGCGCAAGGAATGGAAATTCGAGGCCGAGCCGATTACAAGTTTAACTGAACCTCAAGCCGTAATCCTTAAGGTCAAAGGAGTATCACGTGGTTGATCTGTCTCGTCCCACCGGACCCCGTATTATTGCGGTCGCCAACCAGAAGGGCGGAGTTGGAAAAACCACAACGGCGATTAACCTGGCGGCAGGGCTGGCGGAAGCCGGGTGTAAGGTCCTCGTGGTGGATCTCGACCCACAAGGCAACGCCTCAACCGGGCTGGGGGTCGAGGATCGGGATTGGACGACCTACGATCTGATTCTGGATGACGCTCCGCTTGAGGCCGTGGTGCAGGAGACCGAAATTGGCGGGTTGTTTGTCGTTCCCGCCACTGTCGATCTGAGCTCGGCGGATATCGAATTGATTTCCAATGAAAAACGCAGCTATCTGCTGCATGATGCCCTGCGCCAGACGGCAATTGACCAGTTTGATCTGGATTTCGTGCTGATCGACTGCCCGCCCTCGCTGAATCTGCTGACCGTCAACGCCATGGTGGCCGCGCATTCTGTGCTGGTTCCCCTGCAAAGTGAGTTCTTTGCGCTCGAAGGTCTGTCACAGCTGATGCTGACGATCCGAGAGGTGCGCCAGACCGCGAATCCGGACCTGAGAATCGAAGGTGTTGTGTTGACCATGTATGACAACCGCAACAACTTGTCCCGTCAGGTCGAAAAGGATGCGCGTGACAATCTGGGTGAGATGGTATTTAAAACCAAGATACCCAGAAATGTGCGGGTCAGCGAGGCGCCGTCTTACGCGCTGCCGGTCTTGCAATACGACTCGGGGTCTTTGGGGGCGATGGCCTATCGGCACCTGGCCCGCGAAGTCATGCATAAAAACAATAAAGCCGCTGCGTAAGCGGCACTAAGGAGAGTCACGTGAACTCCAAAAAAGCAAAACCACGAGGGTTGGGGCGCGGATTGTCGGCGCTGATGGCCGATGTCACGCAGGACGCCGAAGGTCGCCCCGCAGCCGAGGTCAGGCGGCCCGATCTGAAGGTCCCGATTGAAAAGCTGCGCGCAAACCCGAACCAGCCGCGTCGGACCTTCATGCCGGAACAGCTTGATGAACTGGCGGCTTCGGTGAAGGAGAAGGGCATTATCCAGCCTCTGATCGTGCGCGAGATCAGCGGCGGGGACTATGAGATCGTCGCTGGCGAACGCCGCTGGCGGGCGGCGCAAATGGCGCAACTGCATGATATTCCGGTGATTGTGCGGGATTTCGACGATACCGAAGTTCTTGAAGTCGCGATCATCGAAAACATCCAGCGCGCCGACCTGAACGCGGTGGAAGAGGCTGCGGGCTATAAGCAATTGATGGATCGTTTTGGCCACACGCAGGAAAAACTGGCCGAGGCACTGGGAAAAAGCCGCAGCCATATCGCGAACTTACTGCGTTTGTTGTCTCTGCCGATGGATGTGCAGGCTCTGGTCATCGAAGGGAAATTGTCCGCAGGCCATGCGCGGGCGCTGATTACCGCCGAGAACCCGTCGGAACTGGCGAAACTCATCGTCAAGGATGGGTTGTCGGTTCGGGCGACGGAAGCTTTGGTCAAAAGGCAGCAGCAGGGCGACGCCCCGCAGGCGGCCCCCCGGTCCAGAAACCTGAACGCGGGCAAGGACGCGGATACGCGGGCGTTGGAAAAGGATCTTTCGGCGATTCTGGCGATGAAAGTGTCGATCAATCACAAGCCGGGGTCCGAGACGGGGCAGGTGATCCTGACTTATGAGAACCTCGATCAGTTGGACGATCTGTGTGCCAAACTCAGCCGTTAGGGCGGGTCCAGATAAACACCATGACCGCGCTTAGCACGACGGCCTGAATGATCAGCACGTGCGGGGGCAGGGCGAGTGCCAGTGACAAGGCAAAGACAGCGGCGACCGACAGGGTGGCCGCTTTTTTGGCTGTTGGGCGGATTGCGCCCGAGCTTTGCCAGTCGAGGATCATCGGCCCGAAGGTCCGGTGACTGACGAGCCAATTGTGCAGGCGCGATGAGGATCGAGCGAAGAAAAACGCAGCCAGCAGCAGGAACGGGACGGTCGGCAGCAGGGGCAGAACCACGCCAATCATCGCAAGCGCGACGCAGATCAATCCCAGAGTGGCCCAGACATAGTGCATGCTCTACCCCAAAAGTTCCCGGATCACGGCGTTCAGCACGGCGCGCCCGTCTTTTGTTGCGAACAGCCGGTTGCCCTGCTGTGCGATCATGCCGATCTCGGCCAGATGATCGATCCTGGATCGGGGCAGGGCTGAGCCGGAAACAGCCTGGTAGCGATCAATATCTAGCCCTTCGCTTACTCTCATTCCCATCATAAGGTATTCGCTTGCCTGATCTGCGATGGATAGCAGGCTGCGGTCCTTCTCTCCCGATCCGGCGAAGGCTGCGGTCAGCCATTTTTGCGGCGACAGATAAGTTTCGGTTGCAACCTTCTGTCCGTTTACCATGATCCGGCCATGCGCGCCGGGGCCGATGCCGACATAATCGCCATAGCGCCAATAGATCAGGTTGTGGCGCGATTCCGCGCCGGGCCGCGCGTGGTTCGAGACCTCATAGGCGGGCAGGCCGTGTGCGTCGCAGATGTCTTGCGTGGCCAGATACATATCGGCGGCGTGGTCATCTTCGGGCAGGCCGCGCAGTTTGCCCACCGCATAGCGATCGCCGAAGGCAGTGCCGTCTTCGATGGTCAACTGGTACAGCGACAGGTGATCGACGGCCATCGACAAGGCCTCGGTCAGTTCGGCCTGCCAGTCGGCCAGCGTCTGGTGCTGACGGGCATAGATCAGATCAAAGCTGACCCGGTCAAAACAGTGCCGCGCGATGTCAAAGGCGGCGCGGGCCTCGGCGACGGTGTGGATACGGCCCAGTCGGCGCAGGTCATCATCGTTCAGCGCCTGCACGCCCATGGAAATCCGGTTCACGCCTGCGTCGCGATAGGCCGCGAAGCGCCCGGCCTCGACCGAACCGGGATTGGCCTCGAGCGTGATCTCCATGTCATTGGCCGGGCGCCAGAGCGCGCGGGCCTCATCGATCACAGCAGCCACAGTGTCGGGCTCCATCAGCGACGGGGTGCCACCACCGAAGAAGATCGTATTCAGGACCCGGTCGGACGTTTCGGCGGCAGAGCGGCGCAGTTCGTTTAGATACGCATCAAGCCATTGTTTTTGATTGATATTTCTGGAAACATGGCTGTTGAAGTCGCAATAGGGGCACTTGGCCTCGCAAAAGGGCCAATGCACATACAGGCCAAAGCCCCCGTTGCGCCAATCATCCGCCAAAGCAGCTTTTCACGAACATCTCCACCGCGCGGCCGCGATGGCTGATCTTGTTCTTTTCCCAGCGATCCATTTCCGCAAAGGTAATGTCGTGGCCCTCGGGGACAAACATCGGGTCATAGCCGAACCCGCCCTCGCCGCGGATCGGCCAGACCAGATGGCCGGGGGCGATGCCCTCGAACACCTCGTCATGACCGTCGGGCCACGCCAGCACCAAGGTACTGCGGAATTGCGCGGTGCGGGGATGGGGGGCGTTTTTCGCCTCAAGCTCGGTATGGGCGCGGGTCATCGCCATCAGGAAATCGCGGCCATTGTCGGTTTCGGCCCAGTCGGCGGTATAGACGCCGGGCGCGCCGTCCAGCGCGTCGATGGTGATCCCGGAATCGTCCGACAGGGCTGGCAGGCCAGTGGCCTTGGCTGCGGCATGGGCCTTGATCCGGGCGTTGCCGACAAAGGTGTCCTCGGTCTCTTCCGGTTCGGGCAGGTTCATTTTGCCTGCACCCACCACCGTGACTCCAAAGGGTGCAAGGAGATGTTCCATCTCCTCAAGCTTGCCTTTGTTGTGGGTGGCGACCAGCAGCCGGTCGCCGTCGAATTTGCGGGTCATGCGGTGGCGGCCTTTTGCGCGGCGGCCAGTTCGCCGACGCCTTTTTCGGCCAGATCCATCAGCTGATCCATCTGGGTGCGGCTGAAGACCGAGCCTTCGGCGCTCATCTGTACTTCGATCAGCTTGCCTGATCCGGTCATGATGAAGTTGCCATCGACCCCGGCTTCGCTGTCCTCGGGGTAGTCCAGATCAAGCACGGGCTGACCGGCGTAAATCCCGCAGGACACCGCAGCGACGGGATCGACCAGCGGATCGCTGATCACATCGCCCGCCTTCATCAGCTTGTTCACCGCCAGACGCAGCGCGACCCAACCGCCGGTGATCGAGGCGCAGCGGGTGCCGCCATCGGCCTGAATGACATCACAGTCGACGGTGATCTGACGCTCACCCAAGGCAACCCGATCCACCCCGGCCCGCAGGGCGCGACCGATCAGGCGCTGGATTTCCACGGTGCGGCCGCCTTGTTTCCCTGACGCAGCCTCACGCCGCATCCGCGTGTTGGTCGCGCGGGGAAGCATGCCGTATTCCGCCGTTACCCAGCCCAGACCCGAACCCTTGATGAAGGGCGGTACGCGATCCTCGATCGTGGCGGTGCACAGCACATGGGTGTCGCCCATCTTGATCAGGCAGGACCCTTCGGCATGTTTGGTGAAACCTGTCTCGATGGAAACAGCGCGCATTTCGTCTAGATTACGTCCTGAGGGTCGCATGGGCATTCCTTTATCTGATGGCTTGGGGATACCGCCCCGTGGCGTTACGATGCAACCCCGATTGACCTTTCGAATACCTGCTATTTAATGACGACCCAGCAGGGGATGCGGATGAGCGAAGCAAGCAAGATTCTGAACGAGATGAACGACCGGTCGCGCGAGGTGTTCCGGCTGATCGTCGAAAGCTATCTGGACAGTGGTGAGCCGGTGGGTAGCCGCACCCTGACCCGCACCCTGTCGGAAAAGGTCAGCGCGGCGACCGTGCGCAACGTGATGCAGGATCTGGAATTTCTGGGCCTGCTCGACAGCCCTCATGTCAGCGCGGGACGGATACCGACGCAGCAAGGGTTGCGCATGTTCGTGGACGGGCTGCTTGAGGTCGGCGATCTGGGGGTCGATGACCGGCAGAAGATTGACGAGACATTAGGCTCTAACGCAGGCGATGTGGGCGGGATGCTGGACCGGGTAGGTTCGGCCCTGTCACACGTGACACAAGGCGCGTCGCTGGTGCTGACGCCCAAACATGAGGCCGAGATCAAGCATATCGAGTTCGTCTCGCTGGGGCATGACCGGGCGTTGGTGGTGCTGGTGTTCTCGGACGGGCATGTGGAAAACCGGTTGTTTACGCCGCCGCCGGGGCAGACGCCCAGTTCCATGCGTGAGGCGGCGAATTTCCTGAATGCGCTGATCGAGGGGCGGACCCTGGGTGAAGTGCGCAAGCAGATGCTGTCTCAGATCGATGCGCGCAAACAGGAAATTGATGTCCTGGCCCGCGAGATGGTCGAAAGCGGGATTGCGGCCTGGGACGGGGATGGCAGCGACTCGGCCCGGCTGATCGTGCGGGGGCGGGCGAATCTGTTGGGTGATCCCGGTGAAGCCGACGAGCTGGACCGTATTCGCACCCTGTTTGACGATCTGGAACGCAAACGTGATATCGCCGAATTCCTTGAATTGACCGAAGACGGCGAGGGTGTGCGCATTTTTATCGGCTCTGAGAACAAACTTTTCTCACTTTCGGGTTCCTCTTTGGTGGTGTCTCCATATATGAACGCTGATCGTAAGATAATCGGTGCGGTCGGGGTCATCGGGCCCACACGTCTGAATTATGGACGGATCGTGCCGATCGTGGATTATACGGCGCAACTGGTCGGCAAGCTGATTTCCGACCGGAGCTAGAGGGTAAGAGATGGCAGAGCCCAAGAACGAAGAATTTCTGGACGACATCGCAACCGCCGAGGCGGAGGAACTGGCCGAGGAGCTGATAGATATCAGCGAAGAGGCGTTGGAGATCGACGCCCTGCGAGCCGAGCGGGACGATTACAAGGACCGGTTCATGCGCGCGCTGGCAGATGCCGAGAACGCGCGCAAGCGCGGCGACAAGGCGCGCCGGGATGCGGAGCAGTATGGCGGGTCAAAACTGGCGCGCGATATGCTGCCGGTTTACGACAACATGAAGCGCGCGCTTGAGGCCGCGACCGATGAGCAGAAAGAAGTTGCTGCCGGTCTGCTGGAGGGCGTTGAGCTGACCATGCGGGCGCTGAAGGATGTGTTCCAGAAGCATGGGATCGAGGTGATCACGCCCGAAGTGGGTGATCGGTTTGATCCGAATGTGCATGAGGCAATGTTTGAAGCCCCGGTGCCGGGGACGCGGGCAGGCGACATTATTCAGGTGTCCGCCGAGGGGTTCATGCTGCATGACCGGTTGCTGCGACCGGCGCAGGTTGGGGTTTCTTCGACGCCTGCGAGCTGATTGGCCTTATCAGGCCAAGCCTCCGGCGGAGGTATTTTTGAACAGAAGAAGGGGCGGTCAGGATTTGGCCGCCTCTTTCAGTTTGTAAATCAGGTCGAGCGCCTCGCGGGGGGTGAGTTCGTCGGGCAGGATCTCGGTAAGCATGTCCGCGACGGGCGAGGCTTTGGGCGCGGGCGGCGGCGGTGGCGGCGCGGCTGAGAAGAGGGGCAGGTCGTCGATCAGCGCCTTCTGTTTGCCGCCCTCGCGTTCGGTCTTTTCCAGCTGGTCCAGCACGACGCGGGCGCGGTCGACGACCGAGGCGGGCAGGCCTGCGAGTTGCGCGACCTGAACGCCGTATGAGCGGTCGGCGGCGCCCTTGTGAACCTCGTGCAGGAAGATCACCTCGCCTTCCCATTCCTTGACGGCGACGGTGGCGTTTTCGACGCCTTCGAGTTTACCGGCCAGCGCGGTGAGTTCGTGATAGTGCGTGGCAAACAGGGCCCGGCATTGGTTGGCCGCGTGCAGGTGTTCGAGCGTGGCCCAGGCGATGGAGAGGCCATCATAGGTGGCGGTGCCACGTCCGATTTCATCAAGGATCACCAGCGCGCGGTCGTCGGCCTGATTCAGGATGGCGGCGGTTTCGACCATCTCGACCATGAAGGTCGAGCGGCCGCGGGCCAGATCGTCCGACGCGCCGACACGGCTGAACAGCTGGCTGACCACACCGATATGCGCCTGTTCGGCAGGAACGTAGCTGCCCATTTGAGCCAATAACGCGATCAGCGCGTTCTGACGCAGGAAGGTCGATTTACCGGCCATGTTGGGGCCGGTCAGCAGCCAGATCGCGGCCCTATCCTCGGCGCTCAGGTCGCAATCATTGGCGATGAAGGCATCGCCGCCTTGCTGGCGCAGGGCGTGTTCGACGACCGGGTGACGGCCGCCCTGAACGTCAAAGCTGCGCGAGGTGTCGACCTGCGGGCGCGCCCAGTTTTCACCGCGCGCGAGATCGGCCAGAGCGGTGGTCAGATCGAGCTCGGCCAACCCCCGGGCGGCTTGGTTCAGGTGGGCGGCGCGGTCCAGAATTGCGTCTGATAGCCTTTGATAGAGCCTTTTCTCGGTCTCCAGCGCCAGATTGCCTGCGTTCAGGATGCGGGTTTCGATCTCGGAGAGTTCGACGGTGGTGAACCGCACCTGATTGGCTGTGGTCTGGCGGTGGATATAGGTTTCAGAGAACGGAGGGTTCAGCATCTTTTCGGCATGGGTGGCCGTGGTTTCGATGAAATACCCTAGCACGTTGTTGTGCTTGATCTTCAGCGACGTGATGCCCGTATGTTCCGCGTATTTCTGTTGAAACCCGGCAATGACCGACCGGCCTTCGTCACGCAGGGTGCGGGCCTCGTCCAGCTCGCTGTCAAAGCCCGGGGCGATGAAGCTGCCGTCGCGGGCCAGCAGCGGGGGTTCAGCCACAAGGGCTTCGTCCAGCAGGGTCAGCAGGTCGTCGAACCCCACAAGGTTCTGCACTGCGGTGGCCAGCAGAACCGGCAGGGTGTGGCTGGTGCACAGATTGGCAATCGCCGCCGCCTGCGTCAGCCCGTTACGGATGGCGGCCAGATCACGAGGGCCGCCGCGGTCCAGCGACAGGCGCGACAGGGCGCGGTCCAGATCAGGGGTTTTTCGCAACGCTTCACGCAGGTCCGAGGCGGTCAGGTTGTCTTCGGCGGCGAAGGTCACGGCGTCCAGCCGGGCGTGGATGACGTCGAGCGTGCGTGAGGGGCTGGACAGGCGCTGTTCCAGCAGCCGCGCGCCGCCCGGCGTCACGGTGCGGTCGACCACCGACAGAAGCGATCCGGCGCGGCCACCGGACAGCGAGCGGGTCAGTTCCAGATTGCGGCGCGTGGCGGCGTCGATCTGGACGGTGCGGTCTTCGGATTCCTTCAGCGGGGTTTGCAGCAGGGGCAGTTTGCCCTTCTGGGTGATCTCAAGATAGTCGATCAGCGCGCCCATGGCCGAAACCTCGGCGCGCGTGAAACTGCCGAACGCATCCAGCGCGCTCACGTGAAACAGCCCGCAGATGCGCTTTTCCGCTGCGGTGCTGTCGAAACTGGCGCGCCCGATGGGGGTCAGAGATATGCCCAGATCGCGGGTGGGTTCGTGCAGCGCGGGCTCGGTCCCGTCTGCCACGATCAGTTCCGACGGGGCCAGCCGCGCCAGCTCCGGGCTGAGCCGCGCGCCGGTCAGCGGCATCACGTGAAACGCGCCGGTTGAGATATCGGCCCAGGCCAGCGCCGCCTCGTCCCGCACCGCGCTGTAGGCGGCCAGAAAGTTGTGGCGGCGAGCCTCAAGCAGCGCGTCCTCGGTCAGCGTGCCGGGGGTTACCAGACGCACGACATCGCGACGAACCACTGATTTAGAGCCTCTTTTCTTTGCTTCCGCCGGGCTTTCCATCTGCTCGCAAACGGCGACGCGAAAGCCCTTGCGGATCAGCGTCAGCAGATAGCCCTCGGCGGAATGTACCGGCACGCCGCACATCGGGATATCCGCGCCCTCGTGCTTGCCGCGTTTGGTCAGGGCGATGTCCAGCGCCTCGGCGGCGTTGACGGCATCGTCAAAGAACATCTCGTAGAAATCGCCCATGCGGTAGAACAGCAGCGCGTCGGCATGGGCCGCTTTGATTTCCAGATATTGTGCCATCATGGGCGTGACACCACCGGATGCTGATTTGCTCATACGCCGCCTTGTCCAAATTCTCTGAAATTATCGAAATTACTAGGGTTGCAAGTAATTTTGATAACTTCTATCAGTTTCCTCATGGATCAGGTCACCAATCCGTATACCCCGGGTGCCGGGACGCCTCCGCTTGTTCTTGCCGGACGCGATGACATCTTGCAAGCGGCAGAAACCGCGCTGAGGCGGATCAAGATCGGGCGTCCGGGACGGTCGCAGATGTTTCTGGGCCTGCGGGGCGTCGGCAAGACGGTTCTGTTGAACCATGTGTTCAACGTGGCCGAGGACGAAGGGTTCTTCACCATCAAGATCGAAGCGCCAGAAAATGGCGATTTCGCCCAGCGGTGTTTTCCCGAACTCAAACGTATCCTGTTGCGGTTGAGCACACAGAAGAACCTGCGCCACAAGCTGGAAAAAGCCGGTGCGGCGATGCGCAATTTCGCGTCGGTCTTTCAGCTGTCTTACGAAGGGTTTGAATTCGGCGCGACCCCAAGCCCCGGCGTTGCCGATACCGGCGATTATGAGACCGATTTTGCCGAAATGATCCGCATGGTGATCGAAGCCGCGCAGGCGGCGGACCGGCATGTGGCCTTGTTTGTGGACGAGGTGCAATACCTGTCGCCGGATGAGCTGGCCGCGATCACGGTCACCTGCCACGATGCCGCCCAGCGCAAACTGCCCTTTGTCTTTTTCGGAGCAGGCCTGCCGCAGATCGCCAAACTGGCCGGGGACGCGAAATCTTATGCCGAGCGGCTGTTTGAATTCCCCGAGGTCGGATCGCTCAGCGATGAGGCGGCCATCCGGGCCCTGCGTCAGCCGGCGCAGGATGAAGGCGAGGATTTTGACGACGACGCGCTGCACGAGATTTTGCGGAGATCGCGCAATTACCCTTATTTCCTGCAGGAATGGGGGTCGCATGTGTGGGCAGTGGCGGACACGTCGCCGTTCACCGTGGACGACGTGCGTCGGGCCGAACGCTCGTTGATCCGGCATCTGGATTCCAGCTTTTTCCGGGTGCGGTTTGACCGGTGCAAACCGGTTCAGCAAAAATACTTGCGGGCGATGGCAGAACTGGGTCCGGGCCCTCATACCACCGGCGCGATTGCCGAAGCGTTGGGCTGCGAGCCGTCGCAGGTGTCGACCACCCGCGCGAACCTGATCCAGCTCGGCATGATCTGGAGCCAGCGGCACGGCGAGACAGCCTTTACCGTACCGCTGTTTGACGAATTCATGCGACGGCAGATGCCCGAGCTTGTGAAACACACACCAAAGAAACGAAAGGCATAAGCCATGCCCAAAACGAAGATCACCAAAGAAGAGGCGCTGGCCTTTCACCTGGACCCCACCCCCGGCAAGTGGGAGGTGCAGGCCACCGTTCCCATGACCACGCAGCGCGACCTGTCGCTGGCCTACAGCCCCGGCGTTGCGGTGCCGTGTGAGGCCATCGCCGAAGCGCCCGAGACCGCGTATGACTATACCAACAAGGGCAATCTGGTTGCCGTGATCTCGAACGGAACAGCCGTGCTGGGCCTTGGCAATCTGGGCGCGCTGGGCGGCAAGCCGGTGATGGAGGGTAAGGCGGTTCTGTTCAAACGCTTTGCCGACGTGAACTCGATCGATATCGAGTTGGACACCGAGGACCCGGATGAGTTTTGCCGCGCCGTGCGCCTGATGGGGCCGACCTTTGGCGGCATCAATCTGGAAGATATCAAAGCGCCCGAGTGTTTCATCATCGAACAGCGCCTGAAGGAAGAGATGGACATCCCCGTCTTCCACGATGACCAGCATGGAACAGCGGTGATCTGCGCCGCGGGTCTGCTGAATGCGCTGCATATCTCGGGCAAGAAGATCGAGGATGTGAAAATCGTTCTGAACGGAGCGGGGGCCGCCGGGATTGCCTGTATCGAACTGCTGAAATCGATGGGCGCGCGGCACGAGAACTGCATCGTCTGTGACACCAAGGGTGTGATCTATCAGGGCCGGACCGAGGGGATGAACCAGTGGAAATCGGCCCACGCTGTCGCAACCGATCTGCGCACGCTGGAAGATGCGATGAATGGCGCGGATGTGTTCCTGGGTGTGTCGGTCAAGGGTGCGGTGACGCAGGACATGGTTGCCAGCATGGCGGACAATCCGGTGATCTTTGCCATGGCGAACCCGGACCCGGAAATCACTCCGGAACAGGCGCATGAGGTTCGTGTGGACGCCATCGTTGCCACCGGTCGCAGCGATTATCCCAATCAGGTCAACAACGTGTTGGGCTTCCCCTACCTGTTCCGTGGCGCGCTGGATATCCACGCCCGCGCCATCAATGACGAGATGAAGATTGCCTGCGCCCACGCGCTGGCCCGTCTGGCGCGCGAAGATGTGCCGGACGAAGTCGCCATGGCCTATGGCAAATCGCTGACTTTTGGCCGGGACTACATCATTCCCACGCCTTTTGACCCACGCCTGATCCATCGCATTCCGCCAGCGGTTGCGAGGGCGGGCATGGATACCGGTGCGGCGCGGCGCCCGATCATCGATATGGATGCGTATGAGCTGAGCCTGAAATCCCGCATGGACCCGACCGCCAGCATCCTGCGCGGTCTGAACGCCCGGGCACGTCAGGCGCAAAGCCGGATGATCTTTGCCGAAGGTGATGACCCCCGTGTCCTGCGGGCGGCGGTGATGTATCAACGCTCGGGTTTTGGCAAGGCGCTGGTCGTCGGACGGGCCGAGGATGTGAAAGAAAAGCTCGAGGCTGCTGGTTTGGGCGACGCCGTGCGCGAGCTTGAGGTGGTGAATGCGGCCAACACCATGCATCTCGAAACCTACAAGGATTTTCTGTACCAGCGGCTGCAGCGCAAAGGGTTCGACCACAAGGATATCCACCGGCTTGCGGCCCGTGACCGGCATGTGTTTTCGTCTCTGATGCTGGCACATGGGCACGGTGACGGGCTTGTCACCGGTGCCACGCGGAAATCGGCGCATGTGCTGGACCGGATCAATCACGTTTTTGATGCGGACGCTGCGCACGGAGCAGTCGGCGTAACAGCCGTATTGCACAAGGGTCGGATCGTGCTGATTGGCGACACGCTGGTGCATGAATGGCCTGATGAAAACGATCTGGCCAATATCGCCGAACGCTCGGTTGCCGTTGCCCGCCATATGGGGCTTGAGCCGCGCGTGGCTTTTGTCAGCTTCTCGACCTTCGGCTACCCGATCTCGGAACGGGCGGAAAAGATGCATCGCGCCCCGGCGGTTCTGGACCGGCGCAATGTCGATTTCGAATACGAGGGTGAGATGACCGTGGATGTCGCGCTGAACGTGGACCAGCAAGAGGCATATCCGTTTTCGCGCCTGACCGGCCCGGCCAATATCCTGATCGTGCCTGCGCGGCACTCGGCCAGTATCTCGACCAAGCTGATGCAGGAAATGGGTGGGGCGACCGTGATCGGCCCGATCCTGTCCGGAATCGATAAGCGGGTTCAGATCTGTTCCACCGTGTCGACCGCGAATGACATTCTGAACATGGCCATTCTGGCCTCGTGCGATATTAAATAAGCCATGACGATCTGGAATCTGGGTTCAATCAACGCCGATATGGTCTACGACCTGCCGCATTTGCCAGCGGCGGGTGAAACGCTTGCCGCCAATGGTCTGGACCGGTTTCTAGGCGGGAAAGGGGCCAATATGTCGGTGGCGGCGGCCCGCGCAGGGTCGCAGGTCAGCCATATTGGCGCAGTTGGCTCTGATGGGCGCTGGGCGAAGAACCGGCTGACGGAATATGGTGTCGACACCCGGCATATTGTCGAGGCAGATGTCGCCACCGGCCATGCGATCATCGCGGTCGATGCGCAGGGCGAGAACCTGATCGTGCTCTATCCCGGCGCAAATCACGCGCTGGAGGTCGGGCAGGTAGGGCAGGCGCTGGCCTCGGCCAATACCGGCGACATTCTGGTGATGCAGAACGAAACCAACGCACAGGTCGATGCCGCGCGGCTGGGTCACAGGCTGGGCCTGACGGTCTGCTATGCGGCAGCCCCGTTTCAGGCGCGGGCGGTGCAGGCGGTACTGCCCTATCTGGATTTCCTGATTCTGAATGAGGTCGAAGCCGAACAATTGCGGCAGGACACCGGTCTGGACGCCGCTGATCTGCCGGTGCGCCATGTGATTGTGACGCTGGGCTCAAAAGGTGCGCGGTATTTGCAGCAGGGCCGTGATCCCATGGAATTTGCGGCACACAAGGTGCAGCCCGTTGATACGACCGGGGCGGGCGATACTTTTACCGGCTACGTTCTTGCGGGCATGGATCGCGGCATTCCGATCGAGCAGGCCATCCTGCAGGCAAACCGTGCCGCGGCCCTGATGGTCACGCGGCACGGCACGGCAGATGTCATCCCAGATCTGCGAGAGGTGCGCGACGCCAAGTTCGATTAGGACCCGGCGAAGGGTGCATCCGTGCCCCAAAGCTGCTTAACCCGAGCGTCGCGCCCGCAGGCTTTGCGGTAGGCTTTGTAGGCATTCTTCTGGCGTTTGGGACCAAAGCGCGTGAATACCAGTTTGTCGCCTTTGTAGTAATCCTGATGATAGGCCTCGGCCGGGTAAAAGGTCGATTGCTGCAGGATTGGCGTGACCACTTTTTGCCCAAGGGCGGATTGGGCCGCTGACTTTGCAGCCTCTGCTTGCGCCTTTTCTCCGGCGTTAGAGACGAAAATTGCCGTGCGATAGCTGTCGCCCCGGTCGCAGAACTGACCGCCTGCATCTGTTGGGTCGACCGAGCGGAAGAACATATTCAGCAGCGTTGCACGTGAAACGCGGGCCGGGTCGAAGGTGATCTGAACCGCCTCATAATGCCCGGTGCCGCCTTTTGAGACCTGATCGTAAGTCGGGTTCGCCGCTTTGCCGCCGGTATAGCCCGAGACCGCTCCGATCACGCCGGGTACGGATTCGAAATCGGATTCGACGCACCAGAAGCACCCACCGGCCACTGTCAGCGTCTCGGTTCCGGCGGCGGGGGCTGGCAGAGCGCGCAGCATTGCGGCCACGGCGATCAAGGTAAACAGCAGGGCGGTTTTGAAGTTATCGAGGTAAGCAGTCCGTGTCATGGCAGGTCTCCTTTTGATCCAAGGGTGGCCAATGTTTCTGCCCGTTGCAATTGCCTGACATGGTTTATAACGCGCTGGTGAGACGAGTTTATCGTCGCTGCTGTGCGGCGCGTGACTTGCGCGGCGTCGCCAAAAAGCATCTTCTGATCGGCAAGGCAAAATGGGCTTTGGAGGACGGGATGGCACAGACCGCGCGGGCTGAAACACGGCTGGTGGTGATTGTTGCACCCAACTTCAACATGGCCGCGACAATGGGCTTTATCGACCCGTTTCGGGCGGCCAACTATCTGGACGGTCGGTCTTATTTCCAGTGGGAGATTGTGTCCGAAGATGGCGGGAATTGCGTGGCCAGCAACGGCGCTAGTATCGAAACCAATCCTTTGCAGATCGAAGATGCGGATATCGTCATCGTGTCCGCAAGCTGGACCCCCGAAAAACACCTGACGACAAAGCTAGGCACCGCGCTGCGACACTGGGCACGCGGCGGCGCAACTCTGGGCGCGCTCGACACCGGGGCGTTCATTCTTGCACAAGCCGGGTTGCTAAAAGGGCGGCGGGCGACGGTTCACTATGAACATATTGACGCCTTTCAGGAGCTTTTTCCGGGTGTTGAGGTGGTGGAAAACCTGTATGTGCTGGACGGCAACCGCATCACCTGCTGTGGCGGAACGGCTGCGGTGGATTTCGGGCTGCAGATTGTGCAGGGCATCCATGGCAGCGCCCTGGCCAACGCAGCCGCCCGGTACATTTTCCACGACCGACTGCGCGGTCCGGCTGAGATGCAGCAGCCGAGCGGCAGCGAACCTCTGGGCTCGACCGTGCCTGCCAAGCTGCGGGCAGCGATTCAGGTGATGGAGGCCAATCTGGAAGAGCCGATCCCGATCCCCGAGATCTGCCAGCAGGCGGGTCTGTCGCACCGCCAGTTGGACCGGTTGTTCGCCACCTTTATCCGCAAAACCCCGGCGCTTTATTACCGGGACATTCGTCTGGACCGGGCGCGCGGGCTGGTGACCCAGACCGAATTGCCGATGGCCGAGGTGGCGCTGGCCTCGGGCTTTGCCAGTCCGGTGCATTTCAGCCGGTCCTACAAGGACAGGTTCGGTCTGCCGCCCAGTCAGGACCGGATCGAAGGGCGCGTTCCCTTCGAATTCCGCGCTTGGCCGATGCACCGGACACGCCGGGACTAGGGGTCTGCGTCCATAAATATCAAAACGGCGGCTAATATTGTTAAGGCATAATGTGAATTTCAGCAGATCATATGCGTCCAAGATCAGCCATCCGAGTCGACCATGCGCCAGTTGCCCACTGAAACCCAGTTCCAGCGTATCTCTGACGGGTACAGCCCCGATCCGTTCAACACCAGCTCACTAAGGGCCGAGGCCTATGTCGATCCGGCATGGTATCAGGTCGATCTGAACGAGATCCTCGCCAAAACGTGGCAATGGGTCTGTCACGTCGAAAAGCTGCGCAATCCGGGGTCGTACATGACGGTCGAAATCGCCGGGCGGCCCATCGCCGTGGTGCGCGACCGCGAGGGCACTTTGCGCGCCTTCTACAATGTCTGCAAACACCGCGCGCATCACCTGCTGTCGGGCGAGGGCGAAACCACCCGCATCATGTGTCCCTACCACGCTTGGACCTATAAGCTGGACGGCCAACTTGTCCGCGCGCCCGAGACGGAGAATCTGGCGGAGTTCAGAACCAAAGACATCTGTCTGGACCAGGTGCAGGTCGAAGAATTCGCAGGCTTCATCTATGTCAATTTAGACCCTAACGCGGTGCCTTTGCACAAGGTCTCAGGCAATCTGGAAACCGAAATCCGCCATTGGGCCCCGGATATTGAGAATCTGACCTTCGGCCATCGCCTGACCTATGACATCAGGTCAAACTGGAAGAACGTGGTCGACAATTTTCTGGAATGCTACCACTGCCCAACCGCGCATAAAGACTTCTGCGATCTGGTCGATATGGACACCTATAAGGTGACGACCTACGGCATCTACTCCAGCCACATGGCCGAGGCGGGCAAGGGTGCAAACACCGCCTATGACGTGTCCAATGCCACCGTGCGCACCCATGCGGTGTGGTGGTTGTGGCCCACAACCTGCCTGATGCGCTATCCCGGGCGGTCCTCGATGATCGTGCTGAATATCATCCCTATGGGTCCGGACCGAACGCTGGAGACCTATGATTTCTTCCTTGAAACCCCGGAACCGGACGCGGCCGAGCTGGAAGCCATCCGCTATCTTGACGAGGTTCTGCAACGTGAAGACATCGACATCGTCGAAAGTGTGCAACGGGGAATGAGCACACCAGCCTTCACGCAAGGCCGGATCGTGCACGATCCGAACGGCTCGGGCAAATCCGAACATGCGGTGCATCATTTCCACGGGCTGGTTCTGGACGCCTACGCAAAGGCCGCGCCGTGAGGCGGCCCAACATCGTTGTGATCATGGCCGATCAACTGGCACCGCAGTTTTGCGGCGCGTACGGCCACCCGGTGGTCAAGACCCCTCATATGAATGCGCTGGCAGCAAGGGGCATGCGGTTCGATGCCGCTTACTGCAATTCGCCGCTCTGTGCGCCGTCGCGATTTGCCTTCATGTCCGGGCAGTTGATCAGCCGGATTGCCGCCTATGACAATGCCAGCGAGTTTCGCGCCTCGGTTCCCACCTTTGCGCATTACCTGACGGCGCTGGGCTATCGCACCTGCCTGTCGGGCAAGATGCATTTTGTCGGTCCCGATCAGAAACACGGGTTTCAGGACCGGGTGACCACCGATATCTACCCCGCCGATTTCGCCTGGACCCCGGATTGGGAAGCCCCGGATGAGCGGATCGACAAGTGGTATCACAACATGCAGACGGTCAAGGAAAGCGGTGAGGCTATCGCCACCTTCCAGACCGATTACGATGATGAGGTCGAGTTCGCCGCCCGCCGCTGGCTGATCGACCGGGGCCGGGATCGCGCCGCAGGGGAGGAGGCCCCGTTCTGTTTGGTCGCCAGTTTCATCCACCCGCATGACCCTTATGTGGCCAAGCCGGACTGGTGGAATCTATATGCGGATGTCGACGTTCCAATGCCCGAATTCACCCTGACGCCCGAAGAACAGGACCCGTTCTCGCATCGGGTGATGGACGGGATCGAGGCGAGCTATGTCCCTCTGACCGAAAAAGAAATCCGCCGCGCGCGCCGTGCTTATCTGGCCAATGTCAGTTACTTTGACAGTAAAGTTGGCGCGATGGTCCAGGCGCTTGAGGATATCGGCGAGCTGGACAACACAATCGTCATCATCACCGCCGATCATGGCGACATGCTGGGCGAGCGGGGGCTGTGGTACAAGATGAACTTCTTCGAGTACTCGGCCCGCGTGCCTCTGATCATGGCAGGGCCTGGTGTTGCGCAGGGAGCAGCCACGAACGCCTGTTCCCTTGTCGATCTGCTGCCAACCTTTGTGGACATTGCCGGCGGGTCCGATGCAAATTACGGCGAACCGGTTGACGGGCGCTCTCTGATGCCTCTGGCACGGGGCGAGGGTGACCCGGTGGACGAAGCCATCGGCGAATATTGCGCCGAGATGACGCCCTATCCGGTGTTCATGATCCGGCGCGGGTCGCTCAAATATATTCATTGCGACCCGGACCCGCCGCAATTGTACGATCTGGCCGCCGATCCGCTGGAACGGGTGAATGTAGCAGATGATCCCGCCTATGCCGATTCTGCTGCCGGTTTTGCCGCCGAAGTTGCCCAACGCTGGGACAGTGAAAAACTGCGGGCTGATGTGATCGCGACGCAGAAATCCCGCCGTGCGCTGCATGCGGCGATGGAGGCGGGCGCTGGCGAGCCTTGGGACTACAATCCGCCACGCGATGCCACGCAGGAATATGTGCGCAACCACATGGACTGGACCGTTGCCGCGATCCGCTATCGCTATCCGCCATTGAAGGAGGGCAAAGAATGATGCTGGACGGCAAAACCGCCCTTGTCACCGGCGGGCGCGGCGGCATCGGGCGCGCCATCGTGGCCCGGTTCCTGCGCGAAGGCGCGCGGGTTTACTCTGCCGATTTGACGCCCGAGGGGTCTCTGGCGGCCCATAACGACGACGGCAGCATCTTCGTTAAACTGGATGTCACGCAGGAAGCAGATGTAATCGCCGCAATGGAGCAGGTCGGGGCCGAGGCAGGCAAGCTGGACATTCTGGTCAACGCTGCTGGGATCGAGATCGAAAAGACCATCGAAGAGACCACGCTTGAGGAATGGAACCTGTCTTTTGCGGTGAATGTGACCGGCACGTTCCTAACCTCGAAACACGCGCTGCCGTTGATGCGCAAGGCTGCTTCGGGTGGCACCGCCTCGATCATCAATTTCGGTAGCTATGACGGGTTTATCGCCGATCCCGGCCTCGCCGCCTATTGCGCCACCAAGGGCGCGATTCACGCCCTGACCCGCGCGATGGCCTGCGATCACGGGCCCGAGGGTATCCGCGTGAACGCGATCTGCCCGGGCTATGTCGACACTCCCATGTTGCAGAGCTTTTTCACTGGTGACGGTTCGGGCGGCGGCGGCAAGACCATCGACCAGTTACAGCAAGCCGTGCGCGATGTGCACCCGCTGCGCAGCTATGGCACGCCGGAGGACATCGCCAATCTCGTCAACTGGCTGGCCTCGGACGAGGCGCGATACGCAAGCGGTCAATTGTGGGTATTGGACGGAGGGCTGAGCGCGCAGGTTCAGCAGATGAAGCTATGAGCACGCTGCGTCTGGCAGGGAAACGGGCCTTGGTCACGGGCGGGCGGCAAGGCATCGGGCGCGGGATTGTCGAGGCATTTGCCCGCGAAGGTGCAACGGTCACGACCTGTGGCCGGGGGTCACGGCCCGAAGGGCTGGGTCAGAACGTCCAGTGGTATCAGTTGGACGTCACCGATGCGGTTGCGGTCGAAGAACTGGCCCGGATCACCAATGGCACGGACGTCCTTGTGAACAACGCGGGCGTTCAGGTGGAAAAGACCGTCGTGGACAGCACGGATGCGGATTGGGAGGCGGTGATCGGCACCAATTGCCGGGGCGTGTTCAACCTGTGCCGGGCGTTTATCCCTCGGATATCCGATGGGGGTTCAATCATCAATATCGGCTCTATTTCGGGGCAAAACGCCGATCCGTCCATGGCGCTTTACAATGCGTCAAAGGCGTTTGTGCATGGCTTGACCCGATCCATTGCTGTTGATCATGGCCCCCGGCTGCGCTGCAACGCAATCTGCCCCGGCTGGATTGAAACCGGCATGCTGGACGCCGGGTTCGACCTTGCCCAGGACCCCGGGGCCGCGCGCCGGGACGCCATCGCGCGCCATGCCATGCGCCGCTTTGGCAGGCCCGAGGATATCGCCAGCATGGCGGTCTGGCTGGCCTCGGACGAAGCCGGTTTTGCCACAGGCCAGTTGTTCACCGTCGATGGCGGCCTGACGGCGGCCTCACCTCTAAATCCGGGATTGTTCTGATGGACATACAGCACACGGCTTGTCTGGGCGGTGGGGTTATCGGGGCCAGTTGGGCGGCGCTGTTTTTGGCATCGGGGCGCTCGGTTGCCTTGTTTGACCCGGACCCTGAGGTTGAACGCAAGGTGCACCACTATGTGGAAACCGCATGGCCTACACTGGGTGCGCTGGGCCTGACTAAGAACGGCACCCCCGACGCGATCAGCTTTCATCTTAGCGCTGCGGACGCGGTGCAGGGTGCCGGGTTTGTGCAGGAAAACGTGCCCGAGCGCCTACCGATCAAGCATGGCATATTCGCCGAGATCGAGCCTGCCCTGGACCCCGACGCCATCCTCGCCAGTTCTGCCTCGGGTTTGACGCTGGGCCAGATGCAACCGGGCTGGTCTGATCCATCGCGCTTTGTGTTGGGGCACCCGTTCAACCCGCCGCATCTGATCCCTTTGGTTGAGGTGATGGGGAATGAGAAAACAGCCGATGGCGTGGTCGACTCCGCGCAGGCCTTTTACGAAAGTGTTGGCAAGACCACGATCCGCGTGAACAAAGAGGTGCCGGGTCATGTGGCAAACCGGCTGCAGGCCGCGCTGTGGCGTGAGGCGATTCATCTTGTGGTCTCGGGCGTCGCCTCGGTCGAGGATGTGGACAAGGCGGTCTGGGCCGGGCCGGGGGTCAGATGGGCGGCGATGGGGCCGACCATGCTGTTCAACCTGGGCGCTGGCGAAGGCGGGCTGAAAGCGTTCTGCGACCACTTCACCGATACGTTCAACGGGTGGTGGAACGATCTGGGTCAGGTCTACCTGACCGACGATGTGGCGAAACAGCTTGCAGATGGCGTCGCGGCGCAGGCCAACGGGAGGACCCCAGAGGAATTGTCCGCGCAGAGGGACGCGTTGATCGTAGCGATGCAGAAATCCATCGCCGATCTGCGCTGAACCTAGCCCAGCAACTGTCCCAGCTTCATCGCAACGCCCATATTGCCCGAGGATTTGAGCTTGCCCAGCGCCACACCGGTCATCGGGTTCAGCTTGCCGGTCAGCAAATTGGTCAGATTGTCCTGCGAGATGCGGATGGTGCAGTCGGTATCGCGGTCCTGCGTCGTCGCCTGATTGTCGGCCAGAACAATCACCCCGGCCTCACCGCAATCGAATTTCAGCGAGCCGTCGAAGCTTTTGCCATGCAGCCCCTTTTGAATCCCGTCGGCTATGTCCTGCAGCATCCCAATCCCCTTGTGCCATTGGTCCATGGGTAAAGGGAGGGCAGGCGCGTTAGCAAGGATGACCCGACTGGAACTTAGGAGGTCTGCAGAATCTCTACCGTTCGCTCACAGGGCTGTCCGCCGTAGAAGGCATCCAGAACGGCCTGAAACTCTGCCGGAGCGTCCGGGACCGAGGAAAACAGCGTCATCGACGAGCGCAGTTTTTTCGCATCAATCCCGCCCAGAATCTCGCTGGCATCCCGCCCTTGGTGCAGCAGCATCAACCGGGCGGTTTCAGTCAGGCGGCGGCGCAGTTCGGGGTGGTTCAGATAGCTCGCGGCCTCATCCAGATCCTCGATCCCGTAAAGCTGCGCCATGTGCGAGCGGCCAAGCTCGGCCAGTTGCGGAAACACGAACCACATCCAGTGGCTGGTTTTCTGCCCCTGTTCCAACTCACGCAGGACATCGGACCAAACCGTGTCCTGCGCCTCGATAAACATATCGAGTTCGTTGTCGTCCTCGTCGATCACTTGGACAATCGCTTGTCGCGGGCGGCCAGTAGCTTCAGGCGCAGGGCGTTCAACTGGATGAAGCCCGCCGCGTCGGTCTGATCATAAGCGCCGGCGTCATCCTCAAAGGTCACATGTTCCTCGGAATAAAGCGATTGATCCGACCAGCGGCCCACGGTCGAAGCCAGACCCTTGTACAGCTTCACGCGCACGGTGCCGGTGACATGTTCCTGCGACTTGTCGATGGCGGCCTGCAGCATCTCACGCTCGGGCGAGTACCAGAAGCCGTTATAGATCAGTTCCGCATATTGCGGCATCAGCTGGTCTTTCAGATGCATCGCGCCCCGGTCCATGGTGATGGATTCGATGCCGCGGTGGGCTTCCAACAGGATGGTGCCGCCCGGTGTCTCATAGATACCGCGCGATTTCATGCCCACGAACCGGCCTTCGACCAGATCGAGGCGACCAATGCCGTGCTTGCCGCCATATTCGTTCAGCTTGGTCAGCAGCGTTGCGGGGCTCATCGCCTCGCCATTGATGCTGACCGCGTCGCCTTTTTCAAAGCCGATCTCGATGAATTCGGGCTCGTTCGGCGCATCTTCGGGATGGACGGTGCGCTGATAGACATAGTCGGGGGCCATATCGGCGGGGTCTTCCAGAACCTTACCTTCCGACGAGGTGTGCAGCAGGTTGGCATCGACCGAGAACGGAGCCTCGCCACGCTTGTCCTTGGCAATCGGGATCTGATGCGCCTCGGCCCATTCGATCAGGCGGGTCCGGCTGGTCAGGTCCCACTCGCGCCACGGCGCAATCACCTTGATATCGGGTTCCAGCGCGTAAGCCGCCAGTTCGAACCGGACCTGATCATTGCCCTTGCCGGTTGCACCATGCGCCACCGCATCGGCCCCTGTGGCATGGGCGATATCGACCAGATGTTTCGAGATCAGCGGTCGCGCGATCGAGGTGCCCAGCAGGTACAGACCCTCATACAGCGCATTGGCGCGGAACATCGGGAAGACGAAGTCGCGGACGAACTCTTCGCGGATATCCTCGATATAGATGTTCTCGGGCTTGATCCCCAGCATCTCGGCCTTTTGTCGTGCCGGTTCCAGCTCCTCGCCCTGACCCAGATCGGCGGTGAAGGTGATCACCTCACAGCCATACTCGGTCTGCAGCCATTTCAGAATGATCGAGGTATCGAGGCCACCGGAATAGGCCAGAACAACTTTCTTGGGCGCGGACATCTGACTTCCTTTATGCGTAGAACGCTTGGCCCCTAGCGGGTTTTGAACGCGGGGGCAAGTTATGTGCGTTGACCGCAGGCGGGAATTAAGGTGAAACGGGCGGAAAGAGAACAAGGATTGGTTGAGAGGGCGGTTTTCAGGATGTTGGGTTGGAAGATTTTTGTGCATTCGGTTCGGATGGTTTTTCGCAATAGGTGGGAAGCCCTTCGCATCGCGCTTGTACCCTCAACGCTGATTGCAATTGTGACGTATCTGTTCTTCCAATCTCAAACCACGCGATCGGCCAATCAACCATGGACAGAGTGGTTTGGTTCACTGAGCAGCATCGCCCAGATTGGATTTGTGCTGGCTATTGTGGCCAATGTCTCTGTCATCATCTGGGTATTTATTGGCGATTGTATACTTGACAAACCCGAGCTTAAGTGGGTTTTGCGGCCCATAGATCGAGCATCAAAAAACCAGTCTTCGTCGCCTATGTGAAAGCCTCTATCAGAGTTCTCGGCGCTGCGTGGGTGATCTCATTCTTGATTGGAGTGAGCTTTTATTTCATCCTGTTTTTCCTAACCAAGACGACACCACTTTCTAAATCAGCTATGAAAATTGTTCCCGTCGCCTCATTTCTTTTGTCGTACTATTTTGTTTTCAGATTGGGTTTGGTTTTCCCCGCAGTAGCGGTTGGGGAACGGTTGACTGTTCGGGAGGCATTCCGAACCACAAAGGGCAGATCTGGAACACTTTTGTTTCTCACATTTATTCAGCTCGTTGGCTTGTTCTGTACATCCGTGGTGATTGAGTTGACACGGCATGTAGTACCTCTGGCGGCAACTTCTGCAGAAGTTTTTGTACAACTGTTCTACTCGTTTGTGTGTATTAGTGTCTGGACCACAATGTACGGCATCTTCATCGAAAAGCGCGAACTCGCCTGATCCGCGTACACATATGTAATCCTTGCCCTTCCTGCACTGATGCGGCACTGAGCCCCCATGACCGATTTCATGACCCGCGCCCGCGCTGCCGAACAGGCGATGCGCTCTGTGTTTCCGGCGACGCCTCTGCAGCGCAATGCCCATCTGTCTGATCGCTATGGGGCCGATATCTGGCTGAAACGGGAAGACCTCAGCCCGGTGCGGTCCTACAAGATTCGGGGCGCGTTCAACGCGATGCGCAAGCAGCAGGGGCAGGACCTGTTCGTCTGCGCCAGCGCGGGCAATCACGCGCAGGGCGTGGCGTTCATGTGCAAGCATCTGAACGTGCGCGGTGTGATCTTCATGCCGGTCACGACACCGCAGCAGAAAATCCAGAAAACCCGCATCTTTGGCGGGGAGAATATCGAGATCCACCTGTCCGGCGACTATTTCGACGACACGCTCGCCGCGGCGCAGGCGTGGTGTGCCCAGCAGGGCGGGCATTTCCTGTCGCCCTTTGACGATGAGGATGTGATCGAGGGGCAGGCCTCATTGGCGGTCGAGATCGAGGAGCAATTGGGCAGGCTCCCCGATCATGTGATCTTGCCGGTGGGCGGGGGCGGCATGTCTTCGGGCGTGGCGACGTGGTTCGGGGATCGCACCCATTGTCTGTTTGTCGAACCAAAGGGCGGGGCTTGCCTGCATGCGGCAATGGCGGCGGGGCATCCGGTGGCGCTGGATCACGTCGACAATTTCGTCGATGGCGCGGCAGTGGGTCGGATCGGCGCGAAGCCGTTTGAGTTGCTAAAATCACGTCATCTGTCGGATGTGCTGGTCCTGTCCGAGGATCGTATCTGCACCACCATGATCGAAATGTTGAATGTCGAAGGTATCGTGCTGGAACCCGCCGGGGCTTTGGCGATTGAAGCTATTGCCGATGTGCAGAGTTTCATTCGCGGCAAGACGGTGGTCTGCGTCACCTCGGGCGGCAATTTCGATTTCGAACGCCTGCCCGAGGTCAAGGAGCGCGCCCAGCGCTACTCAGGCGTCAAGAAATACTTCATCCTGCGCCTGCCGCAGCGCCCCGGCGCGTTGAAAGAGTTTTTGAACATTCTCGGCCCCGAGGACGATATTGCCCGGTTCGAATACATGAAGAAATCGGCGCGCAATTTCGGCTCAGTCCTGATCGGGATCGAAACCCGCAAGCCCGAGAATTTCATGCGCCTGTTCGCGCATCTCGACGAGGCCGGGTTTACCTATACGGACATCACCGAGGATGAGACGCTGGCCCAGTTCGTAATCTAGCGCAGGTTCCGGGCCAGGTCGGCCTGAAAGACGGATTTCGATTCATCATAAGCGGTAAGGATTGCCGGGATATCCACATCCGCAGGCTGCCCTGCGGCGGCGCGGCGTTCGCCATCCTGACAGAGTTTCGAGAACCGATCGAACCCAAGGCTCAGCGCGCTGCCCTTGAGGAAATGCAGGTTCTGTTCCAGATCTCGTCGTGCGGGGTCGTTTTGCAGGCGCTCGATCACCTCCTGCACCTCGTCCAGGAAGATGTCGACCACCTCGTCAAACTCCTCGGCGCCGACCTCGTCCCGCAATTGTCTGACCCTGGGCCAGTGAATCATGGCCGCCCCCTGCATCGGATTTCTCATGCCCGAAGGTAGCCCTCCGCCAGTAAACAGGCGGTTAAGCGCAGCCCTTCACCGGATGTTAAACTCGCCCGCGATAGGGTCGCGCTGTCGGGTCAGGGAACGCAGCGCAGGGTTTTCACAGTGTCACAGACCTTTCCAAAGGATGTCAGGTCCGATCAGGGCTTCGGCGCGATCCGCAAGGTTCTGGTCGTTGATGACAGCCGTTTGCAACGGCGTATTCTGGTGGCCTCGCTCAAGAAATGGGGCTTTGAGGTGCTGGAGGCCGATAATGGCGAGGCCGCGCTGGACTTGTGTCAGGGCGATCCGCCGGACCTTGTGCTGAGCGATTGGATCATGCCGGGCATGAGCGGGCTGGAATTCTGCCGCGCCTTTCGCGCGCTGGAGACCGAGCAGTACAGCTATTTCATCCTGTTGACCTCAAAAAGCGAAAAGCAGGAGGTGGCGAAGGGGCTGGATGCGGGGGCTGATGATTTCCTGATCAAACCGCTTGAAGCGGATGAGCTGCGCGCGCGTATCTCCGCAGGCGCCCGCATTCTGGATATGCAGCGCGAGTTGTCCGAGAAGAACAAGATGATCGCATCGGCGCTGGAGGAATTGAAGCTGGCCCATGACGCGATCGACAAGGACCTGATGCAGGCGCGCAAAATTCAGGATTCGTTGGTGCCCGAACTGACCCGCACGTTCGGCAACTCGCGGGTCAGCCTGCTGCTGAAACCCTGCGGCCATATCGGGGGCGATCTGGTGGGCATGTTCTCACCCGGCGTCAATCGGCTGGGGTTTTACAGTATCGACGTGTCCGGCCACGGCATCACCTCGGCGATGATGACGGCGCGGCTTGGCGGTTATCTGTCCAGCACGCATTTCGATCAGAACGTCGCGATGGAGAAGCGGTTCAACAAGTTTTATGCGCTGCTGCCGCCCGAGGAAGTGGCCGAAATGCTCAATTGCCGCCTGATGGCCGATGCCGGGGTCGAGGAGTACTTCACCATGGTTTACGCCATTGTGGACCTGCGCAACGGGCATCTGAAAATGGTGCAGGCGGGGCACCCGCACCCGCTGCTCTTGCGCCGTGATGGCAGCACAGAGTTTCTGGGTCAGGGCGGATTGCCCATCGGTCTACTGCCGGATGTGTCCTTTCAGCAGATCGAAACGCATCTGAACCCCGGCGACAAGCTGTTGCTGTATTCCGATGGGTTTACCGAATGCCAGATGGCGGATGGCGAAATGCTAGACGAAGACGGGCTGCGCCGGATGGCGCAGGATTGCGTGGCAGGGCAGGGCGGCCCCGAGTTTCTGGAGGATATGTTCTGGCGATTGTCCCAGACCCTGTCCCCAGGCAGCGGGATGGATGACGATGTGTCGGCGGTGTTCTTCGAATATAACGGCCCCTAAAGCCCGTTCAGATGCAGTTGGGCAAAATGGCGGTCGCCGTCATTGCCCAGCAACTCTACCGCGTCGGCGCAGTCCATCCAAAGCGCCTCGTGAAACGGCTCGGAGGGCGGACCCATTCGGCGCACCGGACGGGCGCGGTAGATCAGGCAGATTTTCTCGGCCCACAGGTCATATTCCGGCATATAGGTGAATCGGCGGAACGCGCCGACGCGGCGGGGTGCGGCCACAAGCCAGCCGGTTTCCTCGAACACTTCGCGGTGCAGGGCGGTGACAGGCGATTCGCCCGGATCAATTCCGCCGCCGGGCAGTTGCAGATCCGGCCCCGGTTCGGTCTGGCAGGTCAGCAAAAGATGCCGGCCGCGCGGCAGCAGGGCATAGACGCCGACACGCCGAGTATACGCCCGCCCGGCTTCGGGGCTTTCGCCGAACCGTCTGATCATGTATGGCCCCTTACAACCCAATCTGTACGACCTATATGGTGCCGGTATGCCAACCTGTGGCGTGTAAGGAAACCCCATGTCTCTTGGAACGAAAATCGCGTGGGACGATACCGTCCTGCCCTTTCAACTCGATGTATCGGATATGCGTGGCCGTGTGGCCCGTCTGGATGGCGTGCTGGACGGCATCCTGAAGCAGCACGACTATCCCGAACAGGTCGAGGCGCTGGTGGCCGAGATGGCCCTGCTGACCGCGTTGATCGGCCAGACGGTATCCTTGCGCTGGAAGCTGTCGCTGCAGGTGCAGTCCAAGGGCGCGGTGCGCATGATCGCAACCGATTACTACGCCCCGAAGGTCGAGGGTGAACCAGCCCGCATTCGCGCCTATGCCAGCTTCGACCGGGATCGGCTGACCGACAGCGCGCCCTTCGATCAGGTGGGCGAAGGCTATTTCGCCATCATGATTGATCAGGGCGAGGGCACGCAGCCCTATCAGGGAATCACGCCCCTTGCCGGAGGCTCGATCAGCGCCTGCGCCGAGGCGTATTTTGCCCAATCCGAGCAGTTGCCGACCCGGTTTTCGCTGAGCTTCGGCAAATCGACCGAGCCCGGTGTCGGCGAACACTGGCGCGCGGGCGGGATCATGTTGCAGCATATGCCCAAAGCCTCACCCTTTGCCGCGTCGGGCGAAGGCACCGGTGAAATCCTCACCGCTGCCGATCTGGTTGACGGGGAAGAGGGTGAGAACTGGGGCCGCGTCAACATCCTGCTGGATACGGTCGAGGACCTGGAAATGATCGGCCCCTCGGTTGCGCCCACCGACCTGCTGATCCGTCTGTTTCACGAGGAAGGCCCGCGGGTCTTTGACGCGCAGGCGGTGCAGTTCGGCTGTACCTGTTCTGAAGATCGCGTGCGCCAAAGCCTGTCGATCTATTCGGCCAAGGACATCGAAAAGATGACTACGCCCGAGGGCGATGTGACCGCCGACTGCCAGTTCTGCGGCGCGCATTATGTGCTTGATCCGGCGACGGTCGGCTTTGATGCCGATGATGCTACAGGTGCATGACCCCAGCGCCATGATCCGGGCGGCATTGGGCCGCCCCGGTCACGGGTCCAGCGATTTTGACCTGAACCCGGAAACCGTTCTGCCGCCGGGGCGCAAGCTCCGCCCGGCGGGGGTTCTGGTGCCGATCTCGGTCACAGGTGACTCGCCGCGTCTGATCCTGACGAAGCGGTCCTCGGCCCTGAAACACCATCCCGGCCAGATCGCCTTTCCGGGCGGTAAGCAGGACGAAGGCGATGTGGATGTCACCGCCGCTGCCTTGCGTGAGGCGCAAGAGGAAATCGGCCTGCCCCGGGACTTGCCCGAGGTTCTGGGCTTTTTGCCGACGCATGAAACGGTGACCTCGTTCTCGGTCACGCCGGTGGTTGCGATCATCCGGCAAACGTTTCAGGTCATCCCCGAGCCGGGCGAGGTGGATGAGGTGTTCTCGGTGCCGCTCTCTCATGTGTTGGACCCGGCAAATTATCTGATCGAGTCGCGCCGCTGGCGTGGCCACAGGCGAAAATACTTCACAGTGCCCTTCGGTCCCTATTACATCTGGGGCGCGACGGCTCGCATCCTGCGGGGGCTGGCAGCACGGGTGAGTGAATGAAGCAGATCAAAGCGCCGTGGGTTTCGGAACCTGCGACTCAGGCGGTATGTGCCGCGCTGACCGGATCAGGCGCGCAGGCGTTATTTGTCGGCGGCTGCGTGCGTAACGCGCTGCTGGGCGCGCCGGTCTCGGATATCGACATCGCCACCAATGCGCGCCCGGACAGGGTGGTCGAACTGGCGCAGGGCGCGGGCCTCAAGGCGATCCCAACCGGGATGGATCACGGCACGATCACCGTGGTCAGCCAGGGCATCCCGCACGAGATCACAACCTTCCGCCGCGATGTCGAAACCGACGGGCGGCGCGCCGTTGTGGCGTTTTCTGACACGGTCGAGGAAGACGCGGCGCGGCGCGATTTCACCATGAACGCGATCTACGCCCGGCCCGATGGCTCCGTGTTAGACCCGCTTGACAGCCTGCCGGATCTTGAGGCGCGGCATGTGCGTTTCATCGGAACGGCGTCGCATCGCATTCGCGAGGACTACCTACGCTCGCTGCGCTATTTCCGGTTTCACGCTTGGTACGGCAACCCCGAGGCCGGGTTCGATGCCGACGCGCTGGCGGCGATTTCGGCAAATCTGGAGGGCTTGGCAGGGTTGTCTCGAGAACGGGTCGGGGCGGAATTGTTGAAACTGCTGGGCGCGCCCGATCCGGCCCCGTCTGTGGCGGCGATGCGCAGCACTGGTGTTCTGGCACAACTGCTGCCGGGGGCGGATGACCGGGCGTTGGCATCCCTGATCCATCTGGAACAGGCCGCAGGGGCGGCACCGGACCCAGTGCGCCGACTGGCTGCCATCGCAACCCCCGAAGATGCCGCCACCCTGCGCCTGAGCCGCGCGCAACTGCAGCGCCTGACCCGGATGCGGGACGAGGCCGCCGGGACAACCAGTGTCGCCGAACTGGGATACCGATACGGGGATGAGGGCGGCTTGCACGAAACCCTGCTGCGCTGCGCCTTTCTGGAACAGCCATGGTCCGACGACCTGAAAACCGCGCTGCATCATGGGGCCGCCGCGCGGTTCCCGATCAAGGCCGCAGACCTGATCCCCGATTTCACCGGCCCCGCGCTAGGCAAAAAACTGGCTGAGCTCGAGGCGCGCTGGATCGCCTCGGGATTTGCCCTGACCCGCGACGATCTGCTGTCAGAATAGCGGGAAGTCTCAAAAGGGGATGACAAATTCGCGCGTTTGTGGTTACGTGCGCCTGTACCTGATTTGGAGGGAGGCATGCGAATGTATTACGGGATCTGGTTCGGCTAAAGCCGGAACGCTCGACCCGTAAGGGTGGTGTTCTGGCGCCATCTTTCTTCGCACGTCCTTATGTACCCGCTCAATCGGAGCACCCTCCATGTTTCGCTATTTCGAAAACCTTGTTGACCCTTTTGTTGCCTATACGGAATCCGACAGGCCGCCGACGCGGCTGTGGCCGTTCATGCTGGACTACTCGCGCCCGTTTTTCCGGGTGTTCTTCTGGGCGGGGCTGATCTCGGTCATCGTGGCAGGGGTCGAGATCGGGCTGATCTATTATATGGGCCGTGTTGTCGACTTGCTGGGTGGGTCTCCGTCCGAGGTCTGGCAGGACCACGGGACCGAGTTGCTGCTGATGGCCGCATTTGTTCTGTTTCTGCGGCCCCTGTTGCATCTGGTCGATGTTCTGTTGCTGAACAACACGATCCTGCCGAATTTCGGCACGCTGATCCGTTGGCGCGCGCATAAGCACGTCCTGCGCCAATCGGTCGGCTGGTTCGAGAATGATTTTGCCGGGCGCATCGCCAACCGCATCATGCAGACCCCACCTGCGGCGGGTGAGGTGGTGTTTCAGGTCTTTGACGCCATCTCCTTCTCGCTGGCCTACATGATCGGTGCCGCGATCCTGCTCTACGCCGCCGATCCGCGGCTGCTGATCCCGCTGCTGATCTGGTTTGCCTTCTACGCCCTGCTGGTGCGCTGGACGGTGCGGCGGGTCGGGCCTGCGTCCAAGGCGGCCTCGGACGCGCGGTCGACCGTGACCGGGCGTGTGGTGGACAGCTATACCAACATCCATTCGGTCAAGATGTTCGCCCATGACACGCAGGAACTGGACTACGCGCGCGAGGCCATTGAAGAGACCCGCCGCACCTTCCAGATTGAGATGCGAATTTTCACCATCATGGATGCCGTGCTGGTGGCGCTGAACGGTCTGCTGATCGTTGGCGTCGTGGGTTGGGCGATTTCGCTTTGGATGCAGGGCAGCGCCTCGGTCGGTGTGGTCGCGGCGGCAACCGCCCTGACCCTGCGTCTGAACGCCATGACCGGCTGGATCATGTGGGCTCTGACCAGTTTCTTCCGCGAATTGGGGATCGTCTCGGAAGGGATGGAAACGATTGCCCAGCCCATCGATCTGCTAGATGTGTCTGGCGCGAAAGCGCTGAATCTGACCCAAGGTGAGATTCAGGTGCGCGACCTGTCGCATCATTACGGGCGCACGACGGGCGGGCTGGATCACATCAGCATGACCATCCAACCAGGTGAAAAGATCGGCCTGATCGGGCGGTCCGGGGCCGGGAAATCGACCCTGGTGAAGCTGCTTTTGCGGTTTTACGATGTCGAACGCGGTGTGATCCTGATCGACGATCAGAACATTGCGCACGTGACGCAGGACAGCCTGCGCCTGCATATCGGCATGGTGCAGCAGGACAGCGCCTTGCTGCACCGCTCGGTCCGCGACAACATCCTCTATGGTCGTCCGAACGCGACCGAGGCGCAAATGATTGCCGCCGCAAAACAGGCCGAGGCGCATGAGTTCATCCTTGACCTGCAGGACCCGCAGGGGCGCACCGGCTATGACGCGCATGTTGGCGAGCGGGGCGTGAAACTGTCGGGAGGTCAGCGGCAGCGGGTGACGCTGGCCCGGGTAATCCTGAAAGACGCGCCGATCCTGCTGTTGGATGAGGCGACATCCGCCCTAGATTCCGAGGTCGAAGCATCCATTCAGGAGACCCTCTACGGCATGATGCAGGGCAAAACCGTGATCGCCATTGCTCACCGGCTAAGCACCATCGCCCAGATGGACCGCATTCTGGTGATGGATGCGGGCCGGATCGTCGAAGAGGGTACCCATGCTGATCTGCTGGCGCAGGGCGGTCTTTACGCCCAGTTCTGGGCGCGGCAATCTGGGGGCTTCATGAACCCGGAGGCCGCTGAATGAGGATCGCCGACCTCATCAACCCGTTCAAGGACACCGAAACGCCCCCGCCGCAAACGCTGGGGGCGTTCATCCGCTGGAGCTTGTCCGGGGCCTGGCCGATGCTGTTCGTCGCGGCCTTCTTCTCGGCCTTTGCCGGCACGATGGAAGCTGGAACGGCGTGGATTCTGGGCCGGGTGGTCGATATCGCGACCGCCAGCGGGCCCGAGGATTTTTTGCGCGCCGAGAACCTGTGGCTGATCTTTGGAGCGGTGGCGTTTTTTATGCTGCTGCGCCCGGTTTTCTTCGGGCTGTCCGCACTGTCGAACAACTACATCGTCATGCCCAACATCACCCCGCTGGTTCTGGCCAAGCTGAACCGTTGGACGTTGGGCCAGTCCGTCACCTATTTCGACGACGATTTCGCCGGACGGATTGCCCAAAAGCAGATGCAGACGTCGAACGCCATGGCCTCGGTCGTGTCGGAGACGATCAGCGCGATTGTCTTTGCGCTGGCCTCACTGGTCGGCTCTTTGCTTTTGTTAGGGTCTATTCACCCGCTGGTGATGCTGCCCTTTGCTGCCTGGCTTGTGGTCTATTTCCTGCTGGTGCGCTGGTATCTGCCGCGCATCCGCTTGCGCTCGGCCGCGCGGGCTGGGGCACGGGCGATGGTGTCGGGGCAGGTGGTGGATACGATCACCAATATCAAGACCGTCAAGCTGTTCGCCCATGCCGAGTTCGAGGATCAGGCGGCGCGAAACTCGATGGTCGACCTGCGCGAGAAGTCGTTGGATTTCGGGCGGCTCTCGGCCAGTTTCCGGTTCATCCTGATGACGCTGGCGGGCATCCTGCCGGTGCTGCTGTTGGGGGCTACCCTGTGGCTGTGGCAGTTCGGCATGGCGACGCCCGGGGATATCGTGGCGGCGGGCGCGATCTCGATCCGGATTGCGCAGATGACCGGCTGGGTCAGTTTTACCCTCATGGGCCTTTACGCAAATGTCGGCGAGATCGAGAACGGTATCAACACCCTCGCCAAGCGCGACCGGGTCGAGGATGCGGCGCAGGCCACGGATTTGGTCGTGACCGAGGGCGGTATCACCTTTGATGCAGTCAGCTTTGCTTACGGTCGTGATATCGGCGGTGTCACTGATCTGAATCTGGCCGTACAGCCCGGTGAGAAACTGGGCATCGTGGGTGCCTCGGGGGCCGGGAAATCAACTCTCGTTTCTCTGCTGCTCAGGCTCTATAACGGGGAAAAAGGCGCGATCCGCATTGATGGGCAGGATGTCTCGCAGGTCACGCAGGACAGTCTGCGCCGCCAGATCGGCATGGTCACGCAGGAAACCGCGATGTTCAATCGCTCTGCGCGCGCGAATATCCTCTATGGCCGCCCCGACGCATCTGAGGCCGAACTGATCGAAGCGGCGCACAAGGCCGAGGCGCATGAGTTCATTCTGGGATTGCAGGATGCGCATGGGCGCACGGGCTATGATGCCCATCTGGGCGAACGGGGCGTGAAACTCTCCGGCGGTCAGCGGCAACGCATCGCGTTGGCCCGCGCCATTCTGAAGGACGCGCCGATTCTGGTGCTGGATGAGGCAACCTCGGCGCTGGATTCCGAGGTTGAGGCCTCGATCCAGACCGCTCTGCATCGGGTGATGCAGGGCAAAACGGTTCTGGCCATCGCCCATCGTCTGTCGACGCTCAGCGAGATGGACCGGATCGTCGTTCTGGATCACGGACGGATCGTGGAAAGCGGCACGCATGAGGCGCTGTTGGAACAAGGCGGGCTTTACGCCCGGTTCTGGCATCGCCAGTCTGGCGACTTCATTCAGGCGGAAGCTGCCGAATAAGGGGCTTTTTGCAGTTCTGACAATCAAGCATCGAGATGCGCGTTCGACCGAAGGGAGAGGCAGCGTATTTCGATCCAATACAAATGCAAAAGACCCAAAGGGGTTTTTTTGTCCGCAAAGCCCGGCTATCAGGCCGGTCATGAGGCAGAACTTCACCATTAACCGTTTGGGGCATCAGGGCGACGGCATCGCCGAGGGTCCGGTCTACGCCCCGCGCACCCTGCCGGGTGAGGAGGTCAGCGGTGGGCTCGACGGTCAGGTTCTGACCGATATCCGCATTGAAACGCCCTCGGATCAACGCGTGAAACCGCCCTGCCGCCACTACAAGGCTTGCGGGGGGTGCCAGTTGCAGCACGCCTCGGACGCGTTTGTGGCCGATTGGAAAGTGGCGGTGGTGCGCAACGCGCTGGCCGCGCAGGGGCTTGATGCCCCGATGCGGCCCATTCGCACCTCGCCCGAACGATCCCGCCGTCGTGCGACCATTGCCGTCAGGCGGACAAAAAAGGGAACGCTGGCCGGATTCCATGGCCGCGCCTCGGACACGATCACTGAAATCCCAGATTGCCACCTGCTGGACCCGGCCCTGATCGCCGCCATTCCCGTGGCCGAGGCGCTGGCGGTTCTGGGCGGTAGCCGCAAGGGCGTGCTGGCCGTGACCCTGACCCTGTCCGAATCCGGTTTGGACGTGGCGGTCAAAGGCGGCAAGCCGCTGGACGGCCCGCTGGAACTGGCGCTGGCGCAGGCGACCGAGAAGCACGGGCTGGCGCGGCTCAGTTGGGACGGTGAGGTGATCGCCATGCGTCACCCGCCCGTGCAGCGGTTCGGAAGCGCCGAAGTGACGCCGCCGCCGGGGGCCTTTCTGCAGGCGACGAAAGATGGAGAACAGGCTCTAACACAGACGGTATCCGAGGCAACCGAAGGCGCAAAACGCATTGTCGATCTGTTTGCAGGCAGCGGAACCCTCTCGCTACCGCTGGCACAATCAGCGGAAATCCACGCGGTCGAAGGCGAGGCCGCGATGACGCAAGCGCTGGATCAGGGCTGGCGTCGCACCCAGGGCCTGAAACGCATCACCAGCGAGGCGCGTGACCTGTTTCGCCGTCCTCTGATGCCGGATGAACTGAAAGCTTTTGACGCCGTCGTTCTGGATCCGCCCCGTGCCGGGGCCGAGGCGCAGGTGGCCGAACTGGCGCAGGCCAAACGCCCGGTCATCGCCTATGTCTCGTGCAACCCGGTCACGTTCGCACGGGATGCTAAAACGCTGGTTAACGCGGGCTACACCCTTGAATGGGTACAGGTCGTTGACCAATTTCGATGGTCGTCACATACGGAACTTGCCGCGCGGTTTGTGCTGAACCCCGCAACTTGAGCAGACAGGAAAGAGGCAGACATGGGGTTCAAGCAGCGGTTGCTGTCCATTATCGAAGCGCCCGCCTTCGGGCGGTTCATCACCGGCGTTATCATCTTTAATGCGATCCTGCTGGGGATGGAGACCTCACCCACCCTGATGGAGGCCGCGGGCCCCCTGATCGTGATTCTGGATAAGCTGTGCCTTGCCATCTTCGTGGCCGAGATTGCGATGAAACTGATCGCCACGGGTCGTCGGTTTTTCACAAGCGGTTGGAATATCTTTGATTTTCTGATCGTCGGCATCGCTTTGGTGCCCAGCGCGGGCAGCCTGTCGGTGCTTCGGGCGCTGCGGATTCTGCGGGTCTTGCGGGTGATTTCGGTCGCGCCGCGCCTGCGCCGGGTGGTCGAAGGCTTTATCTCGGCCCTGCCGGGCATGGCCAGCGTGTTCCTGTTGATGGCGATCCTGTTCTACATCGGCGCGGTGATCTCGACCAAGCTGTTCTCATATTCCTTCCCCGACTGGTTCGGCGATCTGGGCCTGTCGGCCTATACGCTGTTCCAGATCATGACGCTGGAAAGTTGGTCCATGGGCATCGTCCGCCCGGTGATGGAGGTCTATCCCTATGCCTGGCTGTTCTTCGTTCCCTTCATCATGGTTACCACCTTCGCGGTGGTGAACCTGCTGGTGGGTTTGATCGTGAATTCGATGCAGGATGCGCATCATGCGGAAGACGAAGTGAAAACCGACGCTTACCGGGATGAGGTGCTGGAGCGGTTGGAAAACATCGAACGCCGCCTGATTGAGCAGGCAAACAGCAAAAAGTGATTTCAGTTTTCAGGAATTTTGGCATAATGCTGAAAAAAAACAGCAGGCAGTGAAACATGGATCGTCGAGCATTTGGATTGGGTGCAATGGCTACGCTGAGCCTTTCGGCTTGTGCTTCAGCCAACCCTAGATTTCTTACTTATGATGGGCCGGAAGTAACCTCATTGGTGGTCAACAAGGGTGCGCGCAAGCTGTACCTTTTGCATAACGACAAGATTTTGAAGGAATACGAGGTGGATCTGGGCTTTGCGCCAGGTGGCACCAAGACCAAGAAAGGTGACGGTCGCACGCCCGAGGGCACTTATCTGATCGACCGCCGCAACCCGCGCAGCCGTTATCATCTGTCGCTGGGGATTTCCTACCCGAACTCTGCCGACCGGGCGCAGGCCAAGGCCGCCG
The DNA here is from genome assembly GCF_056533565.1 of Ruegeria sp. G12. NCBI lineage: Bacteria > Pseudomonadati > Pseudomonadota > Alphaproteobacteria > Rhodobacterales > Roseobacteraceae > Ruegeria > Ruegeria sp. G12. Next base: position 489,225 of record NZ_JBQFOO010000003.1, on the reverse strand, counting down.
GGGTCGATCCGGGTGGTGATATCTTTATCCACGGACAGCCCAATCTGCGATCCGAGTTCAAACGCGCGAAAAAGACCCCCGACTGGACGGCGGGTTGCATCGCAGTGAAAAACGAAGAGATCGAAGAGATCTACGCGATGGTCAACGAAGGCACCGTGATCACCCTGCGCCCGTAAGCGGTTTCCACGCGTCAAAGCCGAATTGCACATAGTCCTGCTGGTAGGTTTCGGCCGCCAGCGCCTCAAGCTGTGCGTCGTATATCTGGTCGAGCGTATAGGGCGTTTCCGGTGCGCAGCTTTCCACGGTCGGCGATTTAGTGTGGCCCAGACCGCGGGCCAGATCGGGCAGGGCTGTGGCAATTTCTTCTTCCCGCAAGATCAGGTCGGGCAGGGCAAAGCCCGACATCCCCTCAAGCACGCGGGACTGGCTGCACCATGTCCCGTCCACCCGGATCGGGGTCTGGCCGTTCAGGTTGTGGCGCAGAAACCGCAGGAAGGCGGCGAAGGCCTCGCGGTGCTGATCGAGCGAATAGTTGTGGTCACGCAGTTGACCGGGGATTGGAAGCTTGAACTTGTTGCGCAGCGTGTTGCGGATGATCTGATAACTGCCGGGGTCCTTGTTCAGAATGCGCGTGCAAAAGGCGGTATGCGCGCGGGCCAGCGGGTGACGCAGGACCGTGAACTTGCGATGGCCGGGATGCGAGGACATCCAGCGCCGCGTCTGTTTGCGGTTGCGGTCGGTCAGCAGCCCCTCGGGTTTGACCCCGTCCAGCTTTGCCAGCCAATCGGTAATCGCAGGTTCGATCCCGCTGCGGATGGGCAGATACATCAGCGGCGTTTTCGGTGCGGCGACGTAAAACACCACCGCATGCCCGCGCCGGGGTTCGAAATCCGGGGTGTGGTGCAGGGAAAACCTGTCGAGCTGAGACAGGGCCTGCTCCATCTCCACAGGGTTGGTGACTTTGTCCTGCGCCGTGCCGGGGTTTTGCGGCTTCAGCGTGTCGTCCGGACGATCCAGCCGCGCCCCGACCCCCAGCCAGGCGGCGAGGCCGTTCAGAACGTCCAACTGGCTCAAGTCATCGTAACTCAGGCAAAACGCCACCTGCCCCGAGGTCTGAAGCCGGTGCTGCAGCATCTGATGATAGCGTTGCTGTTGATCCAGATACTCCGCGAATTCATTGGCCAGAAAAGTGACCTTGGCGTCGAGGCGGCGTTTGATGTTCTTCAGCTGCCACTGCTTTGTCTCGCGCGCAATTTTCAGCGACAGGTAGCTGTCCAGCGGATTGCGGGTCAGGATGATCTTGGCGCAGCGCGGATCGTCCAGCGCCATGTCCAGAACGCGCGGGTCATGATCGTGGAAATAGCGAAACCCGTTCAGCGCGCCCGGCGCCGTTCGAATGGCCTGGATCAGCCGGGCCGGGTCTTCGTCGCGGTCGTCCAGCGTGACGCCCAGCAGATCTTGCGATTTTACCTTGCCGATGAAATGCGGGTTGAACGCCTCGCCATGACCGGTCACGCCGTCCAGCGCGTTCAGGTTGGCCTCGAGCAGGTTTGAACCCGTGCGCATGGCGGCCAGAATGATGAAATAGTCAAACTTGGCGGTCATGGGCGGTTATTGCACCAGATAGGGTTTGCGATAGGGTCTGGTCTGGGTGCCGAACACGTCATCCACCGGGAAATCGCCCATCAGTTGCGGGTGCATCCCCTGATTCTTGAGGTTCTGCAGGAATTTCCCAAAGCCCGACAGATCGACCATTTTCGGGGTTTCGATCAGATGCGGCGGATGGGGCGTCCCGATCTCTTCGATGATCGTGTGCAGCAGTTCCATCGGGGATTCGATGAACTCTACCAACGACCAGCGGCGCATCCGCGCCTTGGTCCAGACCGAGGTCAGAACCTCAAGCTGTTTGGTCTCGATCTGCTGCAGGCGGGCGGCCTCGGTCCGGATGTCGGCGAAATTCATGTTCGAGCGGAACAGAGGAATGGCCCAGGCCCCGGTGATGACCGAGATCTGGGCGTTCTTGTCGCGGGCCAGAAACCAGTTGATCTCTTGCGTGTCGGTCGGGCCGAACTGAAAGCACTGCCGCTCGCCCCGCGTGTTCCAGATCAGGTTCGACAAAAACGCCGTCGGGTTGTAGTCGCGCAAGGTGGCGCAGTCGCTGAGCGCACCATGGGTGATAGTTTCGCCGTTGGCGAACTCGGCCCGATCGGGGCCAAACAGATGCCCGTGCACGCGGGTTCCGGTGGCGGCGGTCAGCCAGGGCTGAAAATCTTCAAACAGTTCGGTGAACCCCTGAAACACCGAATAGGGCGATGAGGTCAGGCCGTTTTCCGACCCGTGCCGCGGAAAGCGGCCCTGCATATACAGCCCGTCGCGGCCGCGTCTGCGCCGTTCGACCGCCTTGGCGAAGACGCGGTCGATCTTGCCGGGGTTGGGTTCCGCAGGTTTCATTGCGCAGGTCTGATCGGTCAGAAAGGCCTGATACAGCCGCTCGGCCCGCCACCAGATTTTGCGGGCGACAAAGCAATCGGACCGGCGCAGCAATTGCAGGTGATCGTCGTAGAAGATGTGCGGGCGGCCTTCGTGGTCGAACTTGGACAGGGTCAGCGACCGGCTTTCGATATGCGTGGAATAAAGCCGCGCCAGCGTCTGGAAATAGCTTTCGTCGGGTATCCAGACCCGGCGGAAATAACGGTCATAGAGCTTGCGCTTGGGGTCCTGCAGGATCGCCGACAGGGTCTGGCGAGTCAGGCACCACCACTGGCTGCCCATATGCGGCACCAGCCCTTCGGGGATCTGGCGGCGCATGCCCAGCGCGCGCTGCAATTTTACATAGGCGTCGAACAGCTTGCGCTGCCTGCGCCAATAAAACGGAAACCGGAGGGTGAAGCGTTCGTGATCCAGCCCGCCAATGGTCCAGCTGACATCCGCTGTCGTCGCGCTTTCGATAAAATCGACACGGGGTCTGTCGGACAGGTAGTCGACTAGCTCCTGCACCGGGCGCAGGGGCAGGCACGCGCCCGAGGACAGAAACACATGGCGCACGTCCGGGAACCGGTCGAGCATCATCGCGGAGGCGGATTGCGAGGCGGCAACGATGCCCCAACCGCCCCATTCGCAGGTATGCCGGTCCGAGAACAGGATCAGCGGATTGTCAGCACAGGCCTCAACGAATGCGGAATAGGCACTATTAGGCACTTTGCCGTCCACATGGATCACCACCGGACAGCCCGAGGCCGCCCAGTGCCGCGCCACCTGCTCGGCCCGGTCCAGCGCTGTATGCACCAGCATGACGATGCCCAAGCTGCTCATGCCCAGTTTCCTTTCGACATGAGGCCCAGAATCTCCAGCTGTCGCCAGTTGATGTAGCGTTCGGACCAGTCGCAGTGAAAGACCGGGCTGTCCTGCAACTGCGTGGCATAGGCGCGGTATTCCGATGAACTGCTGAAATGCTGGCCGCGCTGCATCTCTTCGCGCGCCTTGTCGCCCAGCGTGCTGATCAGCTTGGCATGCAACAGCGCGCCGCTGATCTTTTCGCCGCCCCATTCGTCATAAACCTGATTCAGCCCGCGCGGCAGCAGCGCATGGGTGGAACTGACATAAACATAGCGCCGGTCCCATTTCACCAGCGGGATCTTGTTCAGCGCGGGCGCTTTTGACGGGTTGTCGCGAAAGAACACCCGCGCGCGTGGGCCACCTTGAATCCAAAGGTTCCGGTAATCGGGGTTCTTGCTGATCACGTAATTGCCCGCATCGAACCAGTTTGCGGCCTCGAACGGGTTCTGGCCTTCGCGGTAGGGGTCTGCGTCCACCGGGCCTTCGGGATACATGTCGATCAGCATGGTGCCGAAACTGCGCACACCGGTCATATCCAGCCAGTCGGTCAGCGCGCGGATGGGGCGGGTGTCGCAGAACGGGTAGACAAAGAATTCGTCCGGGTCGACGGTCAGAACCCAGTGTTTATGCGCATATTTCCGCAGTAGGTAGTTGGACCAGTCCAGCCCGTAGCCCGCTTTTTTATAGCTGGTCTTGGTTTGCCAGACCGAAACATCCGGCTGTGCTTCCAGAAACGCGGCCGTGCCGTCGTCACTGTCATTGTCGACGAACAGAAAGTGATTGATGCCCAGCGTGCGGTAGTAGTCCAGAAAGAACGGCAGGCGGATTTTTTCGTTGCGCACCACGCTCATCAGCAGGACATCGTCGCGGCGGATGGTCTGCGTGTTGTTGCTGACCGGCTTCAATTGCCGCCGTTTGCGCAGACAACGCACCAGACGGCGCTTGCGCCGCAACCTCATTCGGTATGATTCCAACAGGCTCACGCGACTGCCAAACCTATACTCCTACGCGAGCATGCCCGGGGCTGGTTCAGGCCAGAGTGGTGCCGGGCAATTGCCGTGTTATGACATTTTTGCATGTTTCGAGGCAATGAGTTTAAAACCCGTTAGTTCCCCCTAGTGGTTTTTAGCCGACGTCCCGGGCCCGTTCAGGCAAATCCGCCGGAATTCATCAGACCCAGAGCCTGCATCTGTTCCCAATCGGTGTATTTGACCGAGTGTGAAGTCCACATGTCGGGCTGATTAACAATGTCGTCGTAATAGCCTGCAAACTGGTCCGGATCGTGAAAATGCTGCCGCCTTTGTTTCTCGATCCGGGATTTTTCGATGATTTCGGGCAGGAACTTGGTGTGCAGCAAAATGCCCGAGGGGGTCTGACCGTCTGGCCCGTCATAGCCCGCGTTCAGGTGCCGGGGCAGGATGGAATGGCTGGAAATGACGTAAGCATACCGGCGCGACCATCGGATCAGGGGGATTTTGTTCAGCGTCGGCGATTTGCGCGGTGTGTCGGCAAAGAAAACCCGCTCGCGCGCGCCGCCCTGCAGCCACAGATTGCCCATCGGGCTTTGCCGCACGGCCCGGTAGGGGCCGGGGTCGAACCAATTGACCAACTCGGTCGGGTCGGTTTCGGGATCATAGCTTTGCGTGCCCAGCGGGCCCTTGGGATAAAGGTCCAGCATCAAAGCGCCAAAGGTGGTCCGGCCTGTGTCGTCCAACCATGCGGTCAGGTCGTGCAGGGATCGCGCCTCGTGATGGGCATAGATCAGCAACTCATCAGCGTCGACCATCAAGGTCCAGTGCCCGTGGCCGTAGCGCATTTGCAGCCAGGTCAGCCACAGCATCCCATAGCGCGCTTCGCGGTAGCTTGCTTGGGTCTGCCAGACCGAGACATCCGGTTGCCGCAACAGATACTCGGTACTGCCATCGTCGCTGCCATTGTCCACGAACAGAAAGTGGTTCACCCCAAGGCGGCGGTAGTGATGCAGGAACCACGGCAGGCGGGTGATTTCGTTGCGCAGGGCGGTAAAGGCCAGAATGTCGCCGGGGCCGATCCGGTTGGTGCGGTCGCTCAGGCTGGTCAAGTCGCGGCGGCTTCGGAAGGAGTGCCACAACAGCCTGCGCCGTTTCCACCGCAACCGATAGCTCTGCGCCCAGCTTATGGGCGGCAGTGTCTGGGCCGCGCTGGTCACAGACCCCTCACTTGTCGTAGTGGCCGTTCTGATGCCAGCGCCAGGCATCGCCGATCATCGTCTCTAACGTTGATCGTTTTGGCGTCCAGCCCAGTTCGGCCTCGGCCCGTACTGAGCCCGAGACAAGCTTGGTGCAATCGCCCGCCCGGCGCGGCCCGACCGAATAGGGCACGGGGCGATTGGTGACGCTGCGCGATTGTTCGATCACTTCCAGCACCGAAAAACCCGAGCCGGTGCCAAGGTTGAACACCCGGCTGCCCTTGTCCTGTTCCAGCCAGTTCAGCCCCAGTACATGGGCATCGACCAGATCGCAGACATGGACGTAATCGCGAATGCAGGTGCCGTCGGGCGTGTCGTAATCGGTGCCGAACACGGTCAGCCCGTCGCGCTTGCCGTCGATGGCGTCGAGCATCAGCGGCACCAGATGGGTTTCGGGGCGGTGGAACTCGCCCACCTCGCCATCCGGGTCCGCTCCGGCCACGTTGAAGTAGCGAAAGATCACGCTGCGCAGGCCGTGGGAGGCTTCGAAATCCCGCAGGATGTCTTCGATGGCACGTTTTGAAGCGCCATAGGCGTTCAGCGGGTGTTGCGCGGCGGTTTCGTCCAGTACCACATTGTCCTGATCGCCATAGGTCGCGCAGGTCGAGGAGAACACGAAGTTCAGACAACCTGCCGCCACCGCCGCCTCGATCAGGTTCAGCGAGCCGGTGACATTGTTCGACCAGTAGCGCCCCGGCTCGCGCATCGCCTCGCCCACCTGGCTGAGGGCAGCGAAATGCATGACGGCGGCGGGCTGGTATTCGGCAAACACCTCGTCCAGACGCGCTCGGTCCAGCAGATCGCCCTGCGCGAAGGGGCCGAATTTCACCGCGTCCTGCCAGCCGGTAACCAGATTGTCGAAGGTTACCGGCGTGTAGCCCGCCTGCGCCAGAGCCTTGCAGGCATGCGATCCGATATAGCCCGCACCGCCGGTTACAAGAATGTTCGTCATGATTTGCTCACCGTCAAGAATCCCGGCGTGTGTAGGGGGTTTGGGCGCTCAGCGCCACCGGGAAAACGGATCAATCCAACCCCATCGCGGCCATCATCGCCTCGATCTTGGGCACGTCCTGGGGGTTGTTCAATTCCCAGAACTGGCGGCCTTTGGCCTCGACCTCGACGCACAGAACGGTGCGACCGTTTTCCATGAACCGCAGTTGCTCCAGCCCCTCAAGCTGTTCCAGCGGGCCGGTGGACCATGTGGGATAGGCAGCAAGCGCGTCGGGGCGATAGGCATAAACGCCAACATGGTGGAACACAGGCGTCGGTTCGTCATCTGCATAGGTCTGCGCGGTGTAGGGTACGACCTCTTTCGAGAAATACATCGCACTATGGTCGGCAGCGAACACAGCGGTTGTCCCACCGACCCGCCCGTGTTTGCGGTCGTTCAGAAGGCCGTTCAGGGCCGCGCCATCACAGCGCAGCACCGGCGTGGCAACGCCCGCATCCGGTGCGGCGCGCAGGCCGGTGATCAGGTCTTCGACAAACCAATGCGGGGTCAGGGGGGCGTCGCCCTGCAAGTTGACCACGATATCGTAGCCTCCGCCCAGAACTTCCAGCGTCTCGGCGCAGCGTTCGGTGCCGTTGAAACACGTGTCCGAGGTCATCACCACCTCGGCGCCAAACCCCTCGGATATCTCGCGGATACGGTCGTCGTCGGTTGCGACCACCACCTTATCCACGCCCGAGACCGATTTCGCCGCCCGCCACGACCGTTCGATCAGCGTCATCGCGGTACCATTCGCTCCGGTCAGCGGCACCAAGGGCTTGCCCGGATAGCGGGATGAGGCATAACGGGCGGGGATCGCGATCAGAACGGACATCAGGCCTCCTTCAGCTCAACACCCGGAGCGTAGGCGATGAAGAACGGGTTTGCATAGGTGTCCTTGCCATAGGTCAGCGGGCTATGATCGTCGAACCGCACCACTTGACCGCCTGCACCCGCCAGCACCGCGTGGCCCGCAGCAGTATCCCATTCCATCGTCCGGCCCACACGGGGGTAGAGGTCAGCCTCACCCGTCGCGACCAGACAGAATTTCAGCGATGAGCCCGCGCTTTTGCTGTCAGCTACCTGATATTTATTGATGTAATCTTCGGTCGCCTGATCACGATGCGATTTGGACGCGACGATCAGAAGCGCGGAATTGTCCGGGTTAGACACTGATATTGGCGTTAGCGTACCTGCCTGCGCCTTATCCAGCGCGCCGGTTTCCTCGACCGACTGGCCATCGGCCTGCGTGTAGAACATGCGTCCTTTGGCCGGGGCGTAGACTACGCCGCGGGTCGGAACCCCGTTTTCCACCAGAGCGATATTGACGGTGAAATCGCCGCGCCGATTGATGAACTCCTTGGTTCCGTCCAGCGGATCAACAATCAGGAACGTATCGCCTTTTTCTGAATGCGATTCCGCCTGTTCCTCGGTCACCAGCAGGATATCGGGAAAGGCGTCGCGCAACCCGGCCGAGATCAGGGCATCGGCAGTCTCATCCGCTTCGGTCACGGGGCTGGCGTCGGATTTGACCTTTACGTCGAAATCATCCGAGTTGTAGATCTCCATGATCCTGTCGCCTGCTTCCAGGGCCAGACGCCGGATAACGGGGATAAGCGCGTCGTAGGTCACAAAAAAGCTCCGTTCCTGTGGTTTGTTGATCCAAGATCCTGACGGACTTATGATGTGCCGGTTACGGAACGGCAAGACAATGATGCCAGATTGAGGGCAACAAAGCAGGAAAGACCCACCACGTGTTCTATTTCGACCGCAACAAAACGCTGCTGGGCGGTGCGTTCACCACGGCGGAACTGGTGTTCCATGGCGTGGTGCGTGATGTGCGCGCCAGGCATTCGAATGCGGTTGTGGCGATTGTGCTGAACATTCTGCAGATCGTCCTGATGGCAATGGTGTTCTATCTGATCATGTCCTTCATGGGCACGCGCGTGGCGAAAATCCGGGGCGAGTTCATTCTGTATCTTCTGTCCGGCGTTTTCCTGTTCATGACCCATATTCAGGGCGTCAGCGCGCTGTCTAAGCTGGGCGGGCAAAACAATCCGATGATGTTGCATTCACCGATGAACGCGATGGTTATGATCCTGTCCGCCGCGTTTGGCACGCTGTACAAGCAGTTGATGTCCATTCTGGTGATCCTGTTTGTCTACAGTGTCGGCGTTGCGCCACTGGAGATGCAGGATCCCGGCGGTGCTTTTGCGATGCTGATCCTGGCCTGGTTCACCGGCTGCGCCGTGGGGCTGGTTTTCATGGCGATGAAACCGTGGTTTCCGACAACCGCAGGCATGCTCAGCAATATCTACCGCCGTATGAACATGGTGTTTTCCGGCAAGATGTTTGTCGCCAACGCGCTGGGCGGGGGGCTTTTGATGATGTTTGCCTGGAACCCGCTGTTTCACGTGATCGATCAATGCCGCGGCTTTGTGTTCCGCAATTATTTTCCACGCAACACCAGTTGGGAATATGCGCTGTGGGTCGGGATTGCCTTGCTAATGATCGGGCTGCTGGCCGAGTTCTACACCCGCCAGCATGTCTCGAAAAGCTGGAACGCCCGACGCTAGTTTGCCACCCGCATCGTCAGGTTGATCCGCCCGCCTTTCGCCAACAGCTTGGATGATCCGAACCGGATACGGTCCACCCCGTGATAGGCCAGCCGGGCCGGTCCCCCCATGATCACTACATCGCCCGAGTTCAGCCAGAGGGATTCGGTCTTGCCGCCGCGCGTCAGATTGCCGATCCGGAACAGCGCATCATCGCCCAGCGAGACGGACAGGACCGGCCAGGAAAAATCCGCCTCGTCCTTGTCCTGATGCAGACCCATCCGGGCGCCCTCGCCATAATAGTTGATCAGGCAGCAATCCGGCGCACGATCTGTGCTGACAAGATCGCGCCAGATATCAAGGATCGGGTTTGGTATACCCGGCCACGTGCCGCCCTTGGGGTGTTCGGACTGATATCGATACCCGCCTTTGTCCGTGACCCAACCCAGCGCCCCGGCCGAGGTCATGCGCACCGACATTTCCTTGCCCGAGGGCGTCACCGGGCGAAACAGCGGCGCAGCTTTCAGAATCGGGCGCAGCAGGTCGATCAGCCGCGTCTGAGCAGCCCCATCCAGATAGCCCTTTCTGATATCGAAATCCCGCAAAAGCAGCCGCGTCATTCCAGAAACCCCATTCCTTTCCAAATCCTTGCCAAAAAAGGCCTCAGATTCCCGAAAACCTGCGTTTTACGGTGCTTGCAGGCCCTTGGTCTGGCCCTTATATACGCCGGGACGCGCGATGGTGTAGTGCTGTCGCGCACATCAGATCGGGGACAGGATGCCGTAACGGGTCCGGCCCTCGGGACATCGCCTTGAAGAGAAAGGGATTGCAAAAATGGGAAAAGTAATCGGGATTGACCTCGGCACCACCAACTCGTGTGTGGCCATCATGGACGGCTCGCAGCCGAAGGTCATCGAAAACGCCGAAGGGGCGCGGACCACGCCCTCGATCGTCGCCTTCACCGAAGATGAGCGTCTGGTCGGTCAGCCTGCAAAACGTCAGGCGGTCACCAACCCCGACAACACGATCTTTGGCGTCAAGCGTCTGATCGGTCGTCGTGTGGATGATGCCGAAGTCGAAAAAGACAAGAAAATGGTGCCCTACGCCATCGTCGATGGCGGCAATGGCGACGCGTGGGTTGAAGCCCGCGGTGAAAAGTACTCCCCGAGCCAGATCTCGGCCTTCACGCTTGGCAAGATGAAGGAAACCGCCGAGAGCTATCTGGGTGAGGACGTCACACAGGCGGTCATCACCGTTCCCGCATACTTCAACGACGCCCAGCGTCAGGCCACCAAAGACGCCGGTAAAATCGCCGGTCTGGAAGTGCTGCGGATCATCAACGAACCGACAGCGGCTGCTCTGGCTTATGGTCTGGACAAGGAAGAAACCCAAACCATCGCGGTTTATGACCTTGGCGGCGGTACCTTCGACGTGACCATTCTGGAAATCGACGACGGCCTGTTCGAGGTCAAATCGACCAACGGCGACACCTTCCTGGGTGGTGAAGACTTTGACATGCGCATCGTCAACTACCTGGCGGATGAGTTCAAAAAAGAGCATGGCGTCGATCTGTCTGCCGATAAGATGGCCCTGCAGCGTCTGAAAGAAGCCGCTGAGAAAGCCAAGATCGAGCTGTCCTCGACCTCGCAAACCGAAATCAACCAACCGTTCATCTCGATGGGTTCGAACGGCCAGCCGCTGCACATGGTCATGAAACTGACCCGTGCCAAGCTGGAATCGTTGGTTGCGGACCTGATCAAAAAGTCGATGAAGCCCTGTCAGGCGGCCCTGAAAGACGCAGGCCTGTCGGCTGGCGACGTCGATGAGGTCGTTCTGGTCGGTGGTATGACCCGGATGCCGAAAGTCATCGAAGAGGTCACCAAATTCTTCGGTAAAGAGCCGCATAAAGGTGTGAACCCGGACGAAGTGGTTGCCATGGGCGCCGCCATTCAGGCTGGTGTTCTGCAGGGCGACGTCAAAGACGTGGTTCTGCTGGACGTGACCCCGCTGTCGCTGGGCATCGAGACGCTGGGTGGCGTGTTCACCCGCCTGATCGACCGCAACACGACAATTCCGACCAAGAAGTCTCAGGTCTTCTCGACCGCCGAAGACAACCAGAACGCCGTGACCATCCGCGTGTTCCAGGGTGAGCGTGAAATGGCTGCGGACAACAAGATCCTGGGTCAGTTCAACCTCGAAGACATCCCGCCCGCACCCCGCGGCATGCCTCAGATCGAGGTGACTTTTGACATCGACGCCAACGGTATTGTCTCGGTTTCGGCCAAGGACAAAGGTACGGGCAAAGAGCAGAAGATCACCATTCAGGCCTCGGGCGGTCTGTCCGATGACGATATCGAAAAGATGGTCAAGGACGCCGAAGAGAACGCGGAAGCCGACAAGGAACGCCGCGAGCTGGTCGACGCCAAGAACCAGGCGGAAAGCCTGATCCACTCGACCGAGAAGTCGATGGAGGAACACGCCGACAAGGTCGACCCGACCACCATCGAAGCCATCGAGCTGGCCATTGCCGCACTGAAGGACGAACTGGAAACTGAAAATGCCGACAAGATCAAGTCCGGCATCCAGAACGTGACTGAGGCTGCGATGAAGCTGGGTGAAGCCATCTACAAGGCGGAGGCCGAAGAGGGCGAAGAAGAGCCCGCAGCTGCGGATGCGGCTCCTGGCGATGATGACATTGTCGACGCCGAGTTCGAAGATCTGGACGACGACAAGCGTAACTAACGGGTAACCGGGCCAATGCGGGCCGGTCCGGACACCGGGCCGGCCCAAATACGTTGAGGCATAAGGAAACACTGATGTCAAAACGCGACTATTACGATGTGCTCGGCGTAGCCAAGGGCGCATCGGCGGACGAGATCAAAAAGGGTTTTCGCAAGAAGGCCAAGGAACTGCATCCCGACCGCAACAAAGACAACCCGGATGCCGAGGCGCAGTTCAAGGAAGCCAACGAGGCTTATGACGTGTTGCGCGATGCAGACAAAAAAGCCGCCTATGACCGCTTTGGCCACGCCGCCTTTGAAAACGGCATGGGTGGCGGTGGCCGTCCCGGCGGCGGCTTCGGTCAGGGCGATTTCTCCAGCGCCTTCTCGGACGTGTTCGATGACCTGTTCGGCGATTTCATGGGTGGTCAGCAACGCGGTGGCGGTGGACGCCGCGCCGCGCGCGGGTCCGACCTGCGCTACAACCTGCGCGTGACGCTGGAAGAGGCTTTTTCCGGCCTGCAGAAAACCATCAATGTGCCCGCCGCCGTGGCCTGTTCGGCCTGTGACGGTTCGGGCGCCGAAGGCGGTGTCGAACCGACTACCTGTCCCACTTGTTCTGGGATGGGTAAGGTCCGTGCGCAGCAGGGCTTCTTCACCGTTGAACGGACATGTCCAACCTGTTCCGGTCTGGGCCAGATCATCAAGAACCCCTGCAAATCATGCAATGGCGCAGGTCGCGTCGAAAAAGAACGCGCCCTGTCCGTCAACATCCCCGCAGGGGTCGAAACCGGCACCCGCATCCGCCTTGCGGGCGAAGGCGAAGCCGGAATGCGCGGCGGCCCTCCGGGCGATCTCTATATCTTTGTCGAGGTCTCGGACCACAAACTGTTCGAACGCGACAGCGTGAACCTCTATTGCCGCGTGCCGGTCAGTATGGCCAAGGCGGCACTTGGCGGTTCGATCGAAGTGCCGACAATCGATGGCGGCCGCGGTCGCGTACAGATTCCTGCAGGCAGTCAGTCTGGCCGCCAGATGCGCTTGCGTGGCAAGGGCATGCCCGCTCTGCGTGGTGGGAGTGTCGGCGACATGTTCATCGAGCTGGCCGTAGAAACGCCGGTCAACCTGACCAGCCGCCAGAAAGAACTGCTGAAAGAATTTGATGATCTGGGGGAAGACAACCATCCGGAATCGAAAAGCTTTTTCTCATCCGTCAAATCCTTCTGGGATGGAATGAAAGGCTGATAGGTCGGAATTCGGGGGCTCTGCCCCCGCCGCGTCAGGCCGCGACTCCCCCGGGATATTTAGAGCCAGATGAAGCAGGGGATCCGTTCTTCATCTGGCCAAAAATATCCCGGAGCGCGAGGCAGAGCCTCGCAAAAACCCCTTGATTCTTTGTGCTGCGCCTGAGATGTTCCGCGCCAACCGTTGGGGTGCCCTTTTGAAAGGGCTGAGAGGTGCGGCTGCATCAACCCATCGAACCTGATCCGGGCAATTCCGGCGGAGGGAACGGTCTTAACACGTCAGACGTTTTCCACGCCCCCGTTGCCCAACAGAGATGGAGCACACGGATGGCACCTATTGCGATGACGATTGCCGGGTCGGACAGCGGCGGCGGAGCCGGGATTCAGGCAGACCTGAAAGCCATGTCGGCGCTAGGTGTCTATGGGGCCAGTGTGATTACCGCTGTGACCGCGCAGAACACGCAGGCCGTGACAGCGGTGCATGGCATCCCGCTGGATGTCATCACCGCGCAGATCGATGCGGTTCTTGGCGATCTGGACGTGCGCGCGATCAAGATCGGGATGCTGGCCACGCCCGAGATCATTCACGCCGTCGCAGGGGCGATTTCGGAATTCGAGGGACCCATTGTGCTGGACCCGGTGATGATCGCGAAATCAGGGGACGCGCTGCTGGCTGATGAAGCGGTGCAGACTCTGCGCGAAGTCCTGCTGCCGCGCGCGACGGTGCTGACACCGAACCTACCGGAGGCGGCGCGCCTGCTGGATCAACCCTCTGCCGAGACGCCGGAAGATATGATCGCGCAAGGCCTTGCGCTGTGCGGGCTGGGGGCGAAGTCCGTTCTGATGAAAGGCGGGCATGGGGCCGGGGATGTCTGTCATGACCTTTTGATGGATAGCTCGGGTGTGGTGGGGGAATTCCAAGCGCCGCGGCAGAACACGAAGAATACCCATGGCACGGGTTGCACCTTGTCCTCGTCGATCGCTGCGGGGCTGGCCCAAGGTCTTTCCCTGACAGACGCGGTGGCGCAGGCGCATCATTATCTGCAAGGCGCGATCTCGGCGGCGGACGATCTGAGGATCGGGCAGGGGCACGGTCCCGTGCATCACTTCCATCGGATCTGGCCTGCGTGACCGTCTGGTCCGTCATAGGCGCGGGTGTTGCCGGATTGGCTGTCGCCAGCGAGCTTGTCTCGCGCGGGGTGGCGGTGCAGGTGTTCGATCCCGGTGGTCTTCCGGGCCCGCACGGGTGTTCGTGGTGGGCTGGCGGGATGCTGGCGCCGTGGTGCGAATATGAAAACGCCGAGGAACCTGTCTTGCGGCTGGGCCAGCAGGCCATCGATTGGTGGGCGGCCCGGACCGCGGTGCAGCGGCGGGGGACATTGGTGGTTGCCAATACGCGCGATGTGCCGGACCTGCGCCGGTTTGCGCGCCGGACGCAGGGGTTTCAGGATGTAGATCAGGCAGAAATCAGCGATTTAGAGTCTGATCTGCACGGGTTCGGCAAGGGCCTCTATTTCAAGGACGAAGCGCATGTGGAGCCGCGACAGGCGTTGCGCGACCTGTACGGCGACCTGAAGGACAAGGGCGTCACGTTTCACCGGAAACTCGCCCCCGCCCGACTGGACCAGGCCATCGATTGCCGCGGCCTGCATGCCCGTGAGGTGCTGCATGATCTGCGCGGCGTGAAGGGTGAGATGCTGGTGATCCGCTGCCCGGACGTGACCCTGACCCGGCCCGTGCGGCTGCTGCATCCGCGCATGCCGCTCTATATCGTGCCGCGCGGCGACGGCATCTACATGCTGGGCGCGACGATGATCGAGTCCGAGGATAGCAGCCGGATCACCGCACGCTCGATGCTGGAACTGCTCAGTGCGGCCTATGCGCTGAACCCTGCATTCGGCGAGGCCGAGGTTCTGGAAATCGGCGTCGATCTGCGCCCGGCATTTCCCGATAACCTGCCGCGTATCCGGCGCTTGGGGCGGACGATCTATGCCAATGGCCTCTATCGCCATGGCTATCTGCTGGCCCCGGCGCTGGCGCAGGGCGTCGCCGACCTGGCGCTTGAGAACAAACATTCGGAGATGGTCGATGAAGATCGTGTTTAACGGCGAGACGCGCGAGGTGCGGGCGGAAACGCTGGCCGAGGTGCTGGAGGAATGCGGACTCTCGGGCCGAGTCGCGACGGCTGTGAACGAAAGCTTTGTGCCCTCCAGCCTGCGCGCGGCTCATAAACTGGCCGATGGCGACCGAGTTGAGGTCGTCGCGCCGATGCAGGGAGGCTGACGGATGAAACGGTTTTATGGCACCGAGCTGCCCAACCCGCTGATGCTGGGCACCGCGCAATATCCCAGCCCGGCCATACTGGAACAGGCGTTCCGCGAAAGTTGTGCGGGAGTGGCCACAGTGTCTCTGCGCCGCGAATCCGGCGCGGGGCAGACCTTCTGGCAGATGATTCAGGACCTCGGCGTTCTGATCCTGCCCAACACCGCGGGCTGCCACACGGTGAAAGAGGCCGTGACCACCGCCCAGATGGCACGCGAGGTGTTTGATACCAACTGGATCAAGCTGGAACTGATCGGCCACACGGACAGCCTGCAGCCGGATGTGTTCCAACTGGTCGAGGCCGCGCGCATTCTGACCGAGGATGGGTTTCAGGTCTTCCCCTACACCACCGACGATCTGATCGTGGGCGAGCGTCTGCTGACCGCCGGGTGCGAGGTGCTGATGCCCTGGGGTGCGCCGATTGGCTCGGGGCGGGGGTTGAACAACGAATACGCTCTGCGCGCGATGCGGGCTGAATTTCCTGATGTGCCGCTGGTCATCGACGCAGGTATCGGCCTGCCTAGCCACGCCGCCCATGCGATGGAACTGGGCTATGATGCCGTTCTGCTGAACACCGCCGTTGCCCGCGCCGGGGATCCGGCAATGATGGCCCGCGCCATGATGCGCGCGATTGAGGCCGGGCAACTGGCCCATCAGGCCGACCCGATCGAGGCGCGCGATATGGCCGAACCCTCAACCCCAGTGATCGGAAAGGCCTTTCTGTCATGACGCTGGATCGTTTCTATCCGATCTTTGATCACTCTGACTGGTTGCGCCGGATGCTGCCTTTGGGCGTGAAGCTGGTACAGTTGCGCGTCAAGGATCAGCCCGAGGGTGTGGTGCGCGACCAGATTGCCACCTCGCGCGATCTGTGCCGGGACCATGGCGCGGTGCTGGTGGTGAATGACTATTGGCAGCAGGCGATTGATCTGGGCTGCGATTGGATTCACTTGGGGCAGGAGGATCTGGACGATGCCGATCTGAAAGCCATCCGTAGGGCGGGGCTGAAGCTGGGCGTCTCGACCCATGACGATGATGAATTGGAACGGGTGTTGGCCATGGACCCCGATTATGTCGCTCTGGGCCCGGTCTATCCGACCATCCTGAAAAAGATGAAATGGCATCAGCAGGGCCTGCCGCGTGTGACCGAATGGAAGGCGCGCGTTGGCGATATCCCTCTGGTCGGCATCGGTGGGATGAGCGTCGAACGCGCGCCTAGCGTCCTGCAGGCGGGGGCGGATATCGTCTCGGTCGTCACCGATATCATCCTGAACGACGACCCCGAGGCGCGGGTGCGCCAATGGATCGAGGTCACCAGATGAGCCGTTATGCCCGCCAAACCCTGCTGTCCGAGGTCGGGCCCAAGGGGCAGGCGCTTCTGTCCTCGACACGGGTTCTGGTGGTGGGGGCCGGAGGGCTGGCTGCGCCGGTCTTGCCGCTGTTGGCCGGGGCTGGAGTCGGGCGGATCACCATTGCGGATGGGGATACGGTCGACCTGTCGAACCTGCACCGCCAGACGTTGTTTGCCGAGGCGGACTGCGGCCAGCCCAAAGCCGAAATCGCTGCGGATCGGTGCCGCGCCTTAAATGGCGAAATCGCCGTGGCTGGTCAGAAAGGGGCTCTAACAAGTGAAAATTCAGCCAGTTTTGTGGCGCAAGCAGACGTGATCCTCGATTGCGCCGACAGCTATGCGGCCAGCTATATCCTGTCGGACACCTGTCTGGCGCAGGGCAAACCGCTGATCAGCGCCTCGGTTCTTGGGCTGTCGGGTTATGTCGGTGGGTTTTGTGGCGGTGCGCCATCGCTGCGGGCGTTGTTCCCTGATGCGCCTGATAGCGGGGCCAGTTGTGCCACCGCAGGCGTTCTGGGCCCGGTGGTTGGAACCATCGGTACGATGCAGGCGCAGATGGCGCTGAATCTGATTTTGGGCATCGATCCGTCGCCTCTGGGTCAGATGGTCCAATATGATGGCCGCACCTTACGCAGCAGCGGGTTCCGCTTTGATGATGCCCCCGAACCCAATAGCTGTTTCCGCTTTCTCTCGGCCAGCCAACTGACGGCTGAGGACCAGATCATCGAACTGCGCGACGTTGACGAAGCACCGACCCCTGTGCATCCCAGCGCGCAGCGCGTTTCGCCCGAAGGATTGTACAAAATGGACCCTAACAAGGGAAAACGACTGGCGCTGTGTTGTGCCACCGGCCTGCGCGCATGGCGCGCTGCCGAACAGATTAAACCGGATTGGCCGGGCGAGATTGTCCTCGTCGCGGCCTCAACCTCGTGAAAGAAGGAAACGCGAGACATGAAGAAACTGATCGCTGCAATTGCCCTGCTGGCCGCCGCGCCCGCCTGGGCCGAGGACAAGATGACCGTCCTGCTGGACTGGTTCATCAACCCCGATCACGGCCCCATCATCGTGGCGCAGGAAAACGGCTATTTCGCCGAGCAGGGGCTTGAGGTTGAAATCGTCCCGCCCGCCGACCCGTCCGCCCCGCCTCGTCTAGTGGCCGCCGGTCAGGCTGATCTGGCCGTGTCCTACCAGCCGCAATTGCACCTGCAAATCCACGAAGGCCTGCAGCTGAAACGTGTGGGCACTCTGGTCGCGACGCCGCTGAACTGCCTGCTGGTGCTGCAGGACGGCCCGATCAAATCGCCCGCCGACCTCAAGGGAAAGAAGATCGGCTTTTCCGTTGCCGGTGTGGAAGAGGCCGTTCTGGGCACCGTGCTGGGCAAATACGGCGTGACGCTGGACGAGGTCGAGATGATCAATGTGAACTTCTCGCTCTCGCCTTCGCTGATGTCCGGACAGGTGGATGCGGTGATCGGTGCCTACCGGAACTTTGAGTTGAACCAGATGGACATCGAAGGCGTCCCCGGCACCTGTTTCTATATCGAGGAAGAAGGCGTGCCGCCCTATGACGAGCTGATCTATGTCGCCAACCCCGAGACGATGGATATCGACAAAGTCACCCGTTTCCTCGCCGCGACCGAGAAGGCCACGCAATATATCGTCAACAACCCGGAAAAAAGCTGGGAGATTTTCGCCGCCACCTCGACCGAACTACAGGACGAATTGAACGCCCGCGCCTGGGTCGACACGCTGCCGCGCTTTGCCCTGCGCCCGGCGGGTCTTGAGGCCGGTCGCTATGCCCGGTTCGAGCAATTCCTGAACGACAGCGGCATGATCGACAGCATCAATCCGGTCAGCGACATCGCCATCGACGTGACCGCGCAATGAGCGGGTATGGCAAAGCCTTCGCCCTGATGCGCGATGCCGCGCAGGGCCCGTGGCGGGACTATACCCGCCACGCCTTTGTCGAAGGGTTGAAGGACGGAACGCTGCCGCGCGCGGCGTTCCTGCACTATCTGCGGCAGGATTATGTGTTCCTGATCCATTTCTCGCGCGCCTGGGCGCTGGCGGTGGTGAAATCGGAAACGCATATGGAAATGCTGACCGCCGTTGGCACCGTGAATGCGCTGGTCGCCGAGGAAATGCAGCTGCATATCGGCATTTGCGAGGCGGCAGGGATCTCGCAAGAGGACCTGTTTGCAACCCCCGAACGGGCCGAGAATCTGGCCTATACCCGCTTCGTGCTCGAGGCAGGGTACAGCGGTGATCTGCTCGACCTGTTGGCGGCGCTTGCGCCCTGCGTGATGGGCTATGGCGAGATCGGCGCGCGGCTGGCGGTTGAGGCGACCTCGGACACCTATCGCGACTGGATCAACACCTATGCCGGTGAGGATTACCAAGGCGCGTGTCAGGCGGTCGGGGAACTGCTGGATCAGGCCCTAACACGGCGTATTGGGGCAGATTTCGAAGCCTCTCCGCGCTGGGATCGTCTGTGTGAGACCTTCAAGACGGCCACAGCTTTGGAGGTTAATTTCTGGCAAATGGGCCTGACGCCGTGACCCAAGCGCCCGATCTGACCATCAGCGGCACGGCCACTATCGACGGCGCGACCTTGTTCGCGCCGTTGACCCTGACCCTCGGGTCCGGGGCGTGGACTTGCCTGCTGGGCGGATCGGGCGTTGGCAAAACCACCGTTCTGCGGCTGATTGCCGGTTTGGAGACGGGGGCCGAATTCAGCGGTCAGATCAGCGCCAGCGACGGCCAGCCAGTACCCGAGCGCGTGGCCTATATGGCGCAGGACGATCTTTTGCTGCCTTGGGCGACAGTGGCACAAAACGTCTCGCTGGGTGCGCGTTTGCGGGGCGAAACCGTCGATCTGAACCGCCGGGATCGGCTGATCGAGCGGATGCGCCTGCAGGATCACCTGACCAAGAAACCTGCCGAACTTTCGGGCGGTCAGCGGCAACGCGTGGCCCTCGCCCGGACGCTGATGGAGGACCGCCCCATCGTGCTGCTGGACGAGCCCTTTTCAGCCCTCGACGCCCGCACCCGTGCCGACATGCAGGATTTGGCCGCCGAGGTACTACAAGGCCGCACCGTTCTGCTGGTCACCCATGACCCGGCCGAGGCCGCGCGTCTGGGCCAGTCCATCGTGGTGATGACCCAGCACGGCCTGACGCCCTGCGATCCGCCCGCAGCCCCCGCGCCGCGCCATGTGGACGATCTTGAGACCTTGGAAACGCAAGGCGCGCTGCTGAAACTGCTGCGGGAAGGGGCATGAAAGCCCTATCCGCCCTTGCTGCAACCGTGTTTGCGCTGGCCGTCTGGCAGGCGATTGTCAGCCTGACAGGCCTGCCGAAATTCATCCTGCCGGGCCCGGCGCTGGTCGCCGAGACATGGTGGCAGAACCGCTGGCTGATTGCCGAGCACACATGGATCACGGCGGTTGAGGTGGTCATCGGTCTGGCCGTCGGAACCGTGTTGGGCGTGGTGACAGCGCTGCAATTGGCCAACTCGCGGGCCGCGCGGGTTTTGGTGCAGCCGATGCTGGTGTTCACGCAGGCGCTGCCGGTCTTTGCGCTAGCTCCGTTGCTGACCCTGTGGCTGGGCTATGGGCTTTGGTCCAAAGTCGCGATGGCGGTTCTGATCATCTATTTCCCGATCACCTCATCCTTTTTTGATGGACTGATGCGGACCCCTGCGGGCTATCTGGACTTGGCCCGCACCATGCAGGCGAGCCCGCGCAGCGTTCTGTGGCATATCCGCATTCCCGCCGCTTTGCCTTCGCTTGCTTCCGGGATGCGCCTCGCGGCGGTTTATGCACCAATCGGGGCGGTGATTGGCGAATGGGTCGGGTCCTCACAGGGGTTGGGCTATCTGATGCTGCTGGCCAATGGCCGTGCCAAGACCGATCTGATGTTCGCGGCGATGCTGACGCTGGGCGTGTTCTCGATTGTACTGCACATGATCATCCGCCGCGCCACCGCGCGCATGGCGGGTGAGGCGCGTTAACACTTCGGAAACTGATTCTGCGTCAGGGTAGGCCCATGACACAGGACGCCTTTGCCGAAGCCCCCATGCTGTTCGATACGGACGAAGCGCCCGCGCAGCCGCTGCCCTCTGGTCGGTTACCCTCCTACATCAAAGACCACCGCAAGCGGCTGCGCGAACGGTTCATGTCTGGCGGTTCGGGCGCGATGCCCGATTATGAGTTGCTGGAACTGGTCCTGTTCCGCTCGATCCCCCGGCAGGACGTGAAGCCGCTGGCGCGGGCGTTGTTGGACACGTTCGGCGACTTCAACCGCGTCCTGACCGCGCCCGAGGAGCGGCTGCGTCAGATCAAGGGCGTCGGCGATACGGTGATCACCGACCTGAAAATCCTTGAGGCCTGCGCCCATCGCATGGCCCGTGCACGGGTGATGCAGCGGCATGTGATCTCGGGCTGGGACGCGCTGGTGGACTACTGCCACACGGCCATGGCCCATCGCGAGACCGAGCAATTCCGGGTGTTCTATCTGGACCGCAAGAACGTGCTGATCGCCGATGAAGTACAGGCCAAAGGTACGGTCGACCACGTGCCTGTCTACCCGCGCGAGGTGGCGAAACGGGCGTTGGAGCTGAACGCTTCAGCGCTGATCCTGGTGCACAACCATCCGTCGGGCGATCCGACGCCATCGCAGTCGGATATCGACATGACCAACCGGATTCAGGATGCTTGCGTCGCGCTGGGCCTGACCCTGCATGATCATTTGATCATCGGGAAATCGACCGAGCTAAGCTTTCGGTCGCAGGGGTATTTGTAGGGGGCGTTGCCCCCTCTTGGCCCGCTGGGCCAATTCACCCCACCGTATTTGGCAACAAGAAGAAGGGGTTATTGCACCCAGACCTCGACCCGGCGGTTGACCTTGCGGCCCCATTCGGTGTCGTCGCAGGCCATCGGCATGGCTTCGCCGAAGCCTTCCACAGTGATCTCGATGCTGTCGGGAATGTCGGTTTCGACGGCGGCCAGCACGGCATTGCGCACGGTTTGCGCCCGGCGCAGGGCGATTCTGGAATTGGCGGAGGCCGCGCCGTCGCCATCGCTGAACCCGGCAAACACCAGTTTGCGGGCGTTGATCGCCCCGGATTCGAGTGCTTGCGCCAGGTGCTGGATGTTCGCGCGTGATTGCGCGTCGGGGCGTGACGAGCCGGGTTCAAAACGGAACGACAGCGACAGGCGCGACATCGGTCGCAGCGTTTCGATCATGCGTTGCAGTTCTTCCAGCCCGACCTCGGCCCCGCCATTGACGATGGCGTTGGACAGGCGATTGCCCTGCAGGCCGATCCCCATCGTCTCGGGCGACTGGTCCACATAGCCCGCCTGCCGGATTGCCATCAGGGCATCGGCACTTTGGCTATAGGCCAGGAATTGCCGAGCGATCCGGGGCAGTCGCCGCGCGGGCAGGTACAGGAACATCGGCGCGGTCAGGGGGTAGTCCTCGGTCTTGATCGACTGGCGCGTTGCGGCAAGCGCGTGGCCGCAACCGCCCGTCAGCGGTAACATCCGCGCGGCATCGGCCGAAGCCTGAGAGGCGATGCCGATGGCAAACGGGTCCTTGGCCACCGCGCGGACCAGATCGCTGTTTCGGGCATGGCGGGTCACGGTTTCGGCCAGAGTCCCGCCTGCGGGCTCCAGAAGCTGATCGGTCACGGCCTGCGCCAGCCCAGACCCTTGGTCCGGCATGTGCAGCGCAATCGGTGCGTCGGGGCCGCCCAGCCCGGACCAGTTGGTGATCTGGCCGGACAGAACCTGCGCCAGATCCGACGGCGATATCTGCTGCACGACGTTGTCCGGGGCCACCACCGGCACGATCGCATCCAGCGCCACTACCCGGGATCGGCGGGCCAGTGTCAGATCGCCCAGCCCCGCGTCCTCTGCCGCGTTACGCTCAGTGTCGCGAATTTCGCGCAGGGCCATCACGATGTCGGTGGCGTTCGAGGTCAGATCGGCAAAGCCCTGATCCGTGGTGCCAACGCGAAAGAACAGCCGCGCCAAAGGCGCGGGCTGCCCGGGCTTATGCAGCTCGTACATGAATGTGTCGGGGCTGACGCGTTTGGGCGTGGCGGTCAGCCCTTCGTGTCGGGCAAAGCCAACGATCAGGGCGGGCAGAACGGTTTCGGCCATGACGGACGAGCCGGAAAACCGCAGCTCAGCCACGAAATCGGTCAGGCTGGGGCAGGCGGGGCCGTCGCAGGTGACGCCCGAGCCGTCTACCGTCAACTCTCCGAACTGGGTATCGACGCGGTAGAATTCGCCGTCAAAGCTCAGGAAAGTGCCGGTGACCTCGACCTTGCCGTCATGCGAGGTCAGGGTGATGTCCTGCGCGGCGGCCGCAAAGGTCAGCGTCAGCCAGAACACTGCAGCCATCGCAGCACGTAGAAATGTCATAAGAGTGTCGAGCCTGCCCGCGGTTTACTTTGCCGCGATTGTCAGGTCTTGGAACAGATTATTCAACACCAGAAACTCGCCGGCCTGCGAACAGTCTGGCAGGGCTAGTGTCAGATCGCGCGAGCGCAGGCGGCGGTCGGCGCGCAATTCCAGCGACTGCACGTTCAGGTCGCGCCCGCAGTTGGTTTCGGTGACCTCCGCCTCGACCGTCAGAGCGATTGAGCCGGACTGGTCCGACTGGCCTGCGGGGAAGGAATAAACCTCGATATTCTTGGCGTCGCCAAAGCCCGCGTGGCCCAGATGCACCACGGTGCCCGCGCCATTGGCCTTATCATCCGCCCAGACATGGCCCTCCGCGCCGTAGCTGGCCCCAAATTCCAGCGCGTGGATCTGCAGGTTGGTGTCGCCCTGCCATTGCAGCGCAACGCGGTCATATTGCGCGATATCGGTGACATGCGTGGTGGCGACGGTCCCGGTCTGGTCCGCGAAGGACACCAGAAAGATTGCGTATTCCGACAGGGCCGGAATGGTCAGGGTCAACGCGCCCCTGTCATCCGTCATCTGCGTGACGGTCAGGCCGCTGTGGTGAATCTCGAGCCGTTCATTGCCGTGACAGGGCGCTTTGATCGCAAGGCGCGCGGTGGCACCTGGAAGCGCGGTTGCCCGGGCGCTGAGCGCGCAATTGCCGCGTTTGCGCTGGGCGCCGGGTGTGATCTGAATACTGCGGGTTTTAGGTGCAACACTGGCCGGGGTGGCATCAGCGGACGGGGAAGAGGTCAGCGTAAAGCTGTCCAGCCCCGCCAGGACCGAGGCCTGTTCGGCGGATGCAACAGAAACACCCTGCGTCGCAGCATCAGGCTGCGCAGCGGTTCCATTCTGCATCATGTAACCAATGGCCAAAGCACAGGCGACTGTGCCGCACATGGTCACGTAGTTTCGGACTACAAACAAAACACCCTCCCCAGTTGAAGGAGCGAGTCGCACTTTCTTTAAGAATCGCGGCCAATTTGTGGCCGCGAGACGGAGTGATTGTGGTTGCAGTCAGGTGACGTTAGGTTAACCGCCCATGGCAATGTTTGAACTTCTTGCCTGATCCGCAGGGGCATTTGTCGTTGCGCGACGGGTTGCCCCAGGTCGACGGATCATCCTCGACAAAGCCGGGCAGCGCATCGCCCGAGGCTTCGGCCTCGGCCACCGCTTCGGCCCGTTCCGCGGCCTGATCGACCGCTTTTTGCGTCTGGGCCTGCTGCGCCGCCATCTGCGCCAACATTTCCTTTTGCTCTTCCTCGGTCAGCGGGCGCACGCGGGACAATTGCTGGGTCACAGTTTCGCGCAAGGAATCCAGCATGCTTTCAAACAGCTGGAAGCTTTCGTTCTTGTATTCGTTCAGTGGATCGCGCTGGGCGTAGCCTCGGAACCCCACGACCGAGCGCAGATGTTCCAGCGTCAGCAGATGCTCGCGCCATTTGCCGTCAATGGTCTGCAGCAGCACCTGCTTTTCGATGTTGCGCATGTTCTCGGGGCCAAAGGCGACGGCCTTCTGCGCCATCATTTCGTCCGCCGCCTTGACCAGACGTTCGCGCATCTGTTCGTCATCGACGCCTTCTTCGGCGGCCCAGTCCTGAACCGGCGCGTCGATGGTCAGCTTGTCCTTGACCGCCTCGTGCAGGCCATCGGTATCCCACTGATCGGCATAGGATTTCGGCGGCATGTATTCGTCAATCAGGTCGTCGATCACCTGTTCGCGCATGTCCGAGACGATCTCGGACAGGTCGTCCGCCGACATGATCTCGCGCCGCTGGCTGAACACCACTTTCCGTTGGTCGTTCATCACGTCGTCAAACTTCAGAACGTTCTTGCGCATGTCGAAATTGCGGCCTTCGACCTTGGACTGGGCGCGTTCCAGCGACTTGTTCACCCAGGGGTGGATGATCGCCTCACCCTCTTTCATGCCCAGCGTGGTCAGCACCTTGTCCAGACGTTCCGAGCCGAAGATGCGCATCAGGTCGTCTTCGAGGCTCAGGTAGAACACCGTGCGGCCCGGGTCGCCCTGACGGCCCGAGCGGCCCCGCAACTGGTTGTCGATGCGGCGGCTTTCGTGCCGTTCCGAGGCCATGACATAAAGACCACCGGCCTCGAGCACCTTTTGCTTTTCTTCCGCATGGCGCGCCTCTTGCGCGGCGCGCAGTTCGGCGGGGTCTGCCTCGGGGTTTTCGGCCAGCGCCTGCAGCACTTTCATTTCGACGTTGCCGCCCAACTGAATGTCGGTGCCGCGCCCGGCCATGTTTGTGGCGATGGTCACCGCCCCCAAACGGCCCGCATCGGCCACGATCTGCGCTTCCTGCTCGTGCTGGCGGGCGTTCAGAACGTTATGTTCGATGCCTTCCTTGGTCAGCATCTGGCTCAGCAGTTCGGATTTTTCGATCGAGGTGGTGCCCAGCAGAACCGGCTGACCGGTTTCCTGCGCCTTTTTGGTCTGTTCGATCATCGCGCCGTATTTCTCGACCGCGGTGCGATAGACCTGATCGTCCTTGTCTTCGCGGGCAATCGGCTTGTTGGTCGGAACTTCGACCACGCCGAGGCCGTAAATCTCGGCAAATTCCTCGGCCTCGGTCAGCGCGGTGCCGGTCATGCCGCCCAGCTTGCTGTACAGTCGGAAGTAGTTCTGGAAGGTCACGCTGGCCAGCGTCACGTTTTCCGGCTGAATTTGCACGCCTTCCTTGGCCTCAATCGCCTGATGCAGACCTTCGGACAGGCGGCGGCCAGGCATCATGCGGCCGGTGAATTCGTCGATCAGGACAACGTTGCCGTCGCGGACGATATAGTCCTTGTCACGCTGGAACAGCTTATGCGCGCGCAGGCCCTGATTGACGTGATGCACCACGGTGGTGCTTTCGGGATCATACAGCGAATGGCCTTCGGGGATCAGACCGTTGGACAGCAATTGCTGTTCAAGAAACTCGTTGCCTTCGTCGGTGAAGGTTACGTTGCGCGATTTCTCGTCGATGGAATAGTGATCCTCGCCCAGCGTCGGGATCAGCGCGTCGATGGCGGTGTACAGTTCGGACCGGTCCTGCGAGGGACCCGAGATGATCAGAGGCGTCCGCGCCTCATCAATCAGGATCGAGTCCACCTCGTCCACAATCGCAAAATTGTGGTGCTTCTGATAGAGCTGCTCCAGATCGGCCTTCATGTTGTCGCGCAGGTAATCGAACCCAAGTTCGTTATTGGTGGCATAGGTGATGTCGCATTTATAGGCGGCCATCTTCTCGGCATCCGCCTGACCGGACCAGATCACCCCGGTGGTCATGCCCACCGCACCGAACACCTTACCCATCCATTCCGCGTCGCGCTTGGCCAGGTATTCGTTGACCGTGACGATATGCACGCCCTTGCCGGTCAGTGCGTTCAGATAGGCGGGGAAGGTGGCGACCAGCGTTTTGCCCTCACCGGTTTTCATTTCCGAGATATTGCCCTGATGCAGGAACACGCCACCCATCAGCTGCACGTCAAAGGCGCGCAGACCCAGCGCGCGGCGGGCGCCTTCGCGCACATTGGCAAACGCTTCGGGCAGCAGGGTATCCAGGTTCTCGCCATCCAGCGCCCGCTGGCGCAGCTCGGCGGTCTTTTCCACCAGCGCCTCATCCGGCATTTTCTCGAACTCGGGCTCCAGCGCGTTGATCTTTTCGATCAGGGGGCGGGTCGCCTTGATCTTGCGGTCGTTCGGTGTTCCGAACACCTTTTTGGCGAGCGTTCCGAGTCCCAGCATGTTCACTCCAGCGGATCTGTTCTTGTCTTGGTTGCGACAGGCTTGCCCACCTTGCGCGCAACCCATAGATACGGGGGGTGAAAGGCGGCCCTGTCCAAGGCTTCAAGGCGATGTAAGCGGCAGGTTCCTGAGTGTCAACGCCGCGCCCTGCCGCGGCAAAGAAATAGGATGATTCCATGCCCAAAGGCCTCACTTTTCTGCCATCGCTGGCCCTGACCGCCGTGATGGCGCTGCCGCTGGCCGCCCAGACCGCGCCCGATGCTGGTACTGTTGTCGCCCGCGTGAACGGGGAAGAGATCACATTGGGTCACATCATCGCCACCGCATCGAACCTGCCGGCGCAGTATCAGCAGCTGGAAGATGCGGTTCTGTTCGATTTCATTCTGGAACAACTGATCCAGCAGGAGTTGCTGAGCCAGCAGCAGGTGGGTCTGTCGACACGCGGCGCGCTGACACTGGATAACGAAAAACGCTCACTTCTGGCGGTTCAGACCGTCAACACCCTGACGGCTGAGGCTGTGACGGACGAAGCGGTGCAGGCCGCCTATGACGCGCAATTCGCCGATTTCGCGGGCGAGGATGAATTCGACGCCAGCCATATTCTGGTCGAGAGCGAAGAAGAGGCCAAAGACATCAAGACGCAACTGGATGACGGCGCGGATTTTGCCGAACTGGCGCGCGAGAAATCTACCGGCCCGTCCGGCCCCAATGGTGGCGCGCTGGGCTGGTTCGGCAAGGGCCAGATGGTGCCGGAGTTTGAAGCGGCTGTGCTGGGGCTTGAAAAGGGTCAGGTCTCGGACCCGGTGCAGACCCAGTTCGGTTGGCACCTCGTCATCCTGAACGACACCCGCAAAACCGAAGCGCCCGAGTTGGCCGAGGTGCAAGGTGAGCTGGTTCAGACCCTGCAGCAAGAGGCGGTTCAGGCCCGCATCGACGAGTTGACTCAGCAATCGCAGATCGAACGCCCGGCTTTGGAAGGTGCAGGCCCCGAGGTTATGCGGCAACTGGACCTGATTCAGGAGTAACCCCGTGGCCACGATCACCAAGGTTTCCCCGCTGGCCCCGGCGGCTTTTCCCGAACTGCCCGCCATCGACGGCGTACGTTTCGCCACCGTCGAAGCCGGCGTGCGGTATCAGGGCCGAACCGATGTCATGCTGGCCGTGCTGGACCCCGGCACTTCGGTGGCCGGAGTTTTCACCCGCTCCGCCACCCGCGCGGCCCCGGTGCTGGATTGTCAGGACAAGATCGGCGGCCCCAGCGACGGGCCTGCGGCGATCCTTGTGAACTCGGGCAATGCCAATGCGTTTACGGGCCACTACGGGCAGACCTCGGTGGCTGAGGTGACGCAGGCCGTCGCCACGGCGACCGGCGTGCCCGTCGACCGTGTCTTTACCTCATCAACCGGCGTGATCGGCGAACCGTTGCCGCATGAGAAGATCGTATCGCAGCTTGAGGCGCTGAAATCGGGCCTCAGCCGCCACGCCATCGAAGACGCGGCGCGCGCCATCATGACCACGGATACCTTCCCGAAAGGAGCCTCGGCGCAGGTCGAGATTGACGGTAAAACAGTCTCTATTGCCGGGATTGCGAAGGGGTCCGGCATGATCGCTCCTGACATGGCGACGATGCTGGTCTATATCTTCACCGACGCGCAGGTCGAACAATCGGCGCTGCAGGCGATGCTGAGCGCCCAGACCGACCGCACCTTCAACTGCATCACGGTGGACAGCGATACCTCGACCTCGGACACGCTGCTGCTCTGCGCTACCGGAGCCTCGGGCGTCGATGTCACCGGCAACGCCGCTTTTGCGGACGCTTTGGAAACGGTGATGCTGAACCTCGCGCAGCAAGTGGTGCGCGACGGTGAAGGGGCCACGAAATTCGTAGAAATTCGTGTGACCGGGGCGGCCACGGACGCGGATGCCAAGGTGCATGGTCTGGCGATTGCCAACTCGCCGCTGGTGAAAACGGCGATTGCGGGCGAAGACCCCAACTGGGGCCGCGTGGTCATGGCCATCGGCAAATCCGGAGCCGCCGCCGACCGCGACCGTCTGAGCATCTCCTTCGGAGACATCCTTGTGGCCGAAAAAGGCTGGGTTAGTCCCGATTACAGCGAAGAAGACGCTGCCGCCTATATGAAAGGCCAAGACTTGGTGATCGCCGTCGATCTGGGCTTGGCCGAGGGAAAATCCACCGTCTGGACCTGCGATCTGACCCACGGTTATATCGAGATCAACGCGGATTATCGCTCGTGAAAACAGTTCTGGTATCTGCCGTCGCCCTGATCGACATCGAGGGCCGCGTCCTGCTGGCCCAACGCCCCGAAGGCAAATCCATGGCCGGCCTCTGGGAATTCCCCGGCGGCAAAATCGAACGCGGCGAAACCCCCGAGGCCGCCCTGATCCGCGAACTGCACGAGGAACTGGGCATCGATACCTGGGCCTCCTGTCTCGCGCCGCTGACCTTCGCCAGCCATAGCTATGATGATTTCCACCTGCTGATGCCGCTGTTTGCGTGTCGCAAATGGGAGGGTATTCCGCAGTCGAAAGAGGGTCAGGCGCTGAAATGGGTGCGCGCGAATGACCTGCGGAACTATCCGATGCCTGCGGCGGATGTGCCGTTGATTCCGATTTTACGGGATTGGTTGTAGAGTATCGCGAGTTATCTTTGCCGGGTCTGTATGGGAATTGCACACACAACAAAACGGCGATCCGTTGCTCATATTTTGCAATCTATTCGATGTGTGCCGCCGACAGTTTGACAAACCCAACCGATTTATTGACGCCATTTCTAACATAGGCCTCGTCTGCGGTATCATAAAGCGGACTGGTCCTGGCAGCCCTTCCGTATCTAACCATTGCGTGCCGGGTTTCATCGTAGAACTTAAAATTGCTAGCGCCGCCTACGATCTGAAACAGTACAAAGCTTTCTGATGGCGTCATAATGACCTCGAAATCTTCCATCGCGATCCTGCAAGCTTCCATCTTTTCGCAAGTAAGACGAAAAGCCACTTCATCATTTTCAATTTTGACGTGTCCCTGAATCTGTACCGATGAGGCCTGCGCCCCTGATCCGATAAACACGCATACAACGGCGAAGAATGCATAGAAAATTCTGTTCATCAATTTCTCCAAAAGGCATCAAGAATTGCCTTGAATAGAGCATGCAAAACGATTGGACAGCAAAACATTTAGAACAAATCACGACAAGAATTGTGGTATTGAGGAAGATGCACTCGCGCCACTGAGCCATCCACTCATTTTGAATTACACCTTTGTTCAGTAGCGCCCGACCTCCTGTAACAATTCGTAAGAATTGAGAAAACATCAGGCAAAACTTGGCACTGATCGTGCCTTCGCCCCTTATTGGGGCATGGCGCCCGGGCGATGGCTTGGACCCGCCATTTCCGGCCCAAGGGAGGGGTCGGGTGGGGAGGAGAGAAAGATTGGCTCAGACGCAGTCGGGCGCCGACGGGATGCAGTCCCTTCCGGCGCTGTTACATCGCAATGCGACTCAGTTCGGAGATGCTCCGGCGTATCGGGAAAAGGAATTCGGGATCTGGCAATGCTGGTCCTGGGCTGAAACGGCCAAGGAAATCCGCGCAATCGCGCTTGGGTTTCTGGAACTGGGCGTCGAAAAAGGCGATCATATCGCCGTCATAGGCCGCAACCGTCCGGCGCATTATTGGTCGATGGTGGCGGCGCAGATGGTGGGCGCGGTTCCGGTGCCGCTGTATCAGGACTCGGTCGCCGAAGAGATGGCCTATGTGCTGGAACATTGCGGCGCGAAATATGTGGTCTGCGGCGATCAGGAACAGGTCGACAAGGTCATCGAGATTCAGCAGAATCTGCATCAGGTCAAGCACATCCTCTATACCGACAAGCGCGGCATGCGGAAATACGACCACAGCCAGATGAACGCGCTGGAAGACATCATGGCAGAGGGCAGCGCCGGTCACGCGCGGTTCGACACCGAGCTGGACAAGCGCATCGCGGCGATCACCTATGACGATACCTGTGTGATGCTCTATACTTCGGGCACGACGGGCAAGCCCAAGGGCGTGGTGCTGTCGAACCGCAATGTCATTGAAAGCGCTAAGAATTCGGCGGAATTCGACCACCTGACCCGGAACGAGGATATTCTATCCTACTTGCCGATGGCCTGGGTGGGGGATTTCATCTTCTCCATCGGTCAGGCCTATTGGTGCGGCTTCTGCGTGAACTGCCCCGAAAGCGCCGACACGATGATGACCGACCTGCGCGAGATCGGGCCGACCTATTTCTTTGCCCCGCCGCGCGTGTTCGAGACTCAGCTGACCAATGTGATGATCCGCATGGAGGACGCAGGTAAGCTGAAGCGCAACATGTTCCACCACTTCATGGCCCATGCCAAGAAAGTCGGAGGTCTGCTGCTGGACGGTAAGCCGGTGGGTTTTGGCGACAAGCTGAAATACGCGCTGGGCAACATGCTGGTCTACGGCCCGCTCAAGGATACGCTGGGCTATGGCCGGTTCCGCGTGGGCTATACGGCGGGGGAAGCGATCGGGCCGGAGATATTCGATTTCTATCGCTCTTTGGGCATCAACCTGAAGCAGCTTTACGGCCAGACCGAAGCGACCGTGTTCATCACTGTGCAGCCCGATGGTGAGGTGCGGGCCGATACAGTCGGCGTGCCCGCGCCGGATGTGGAGTTGAAGATCGACGACACAGGTGAGATTCACTACCGATCGCCCGGTGTGTTTGTCGAGTATTACAACAACCCGGATTCCACCGCCTCGACCAAGGATTCTGAGGGCTGGGTGGCCACAGGCGATGCCGGGTTCATCGAGGAAAGCTCGGGCCATCTGCGGATCATCGACCGCGCCAAGGATGTGGGCAAAATGGCGGACGGGTCGATGTTTGCGCCCAAATATGTCGAGAACAAACTGAAATTCTATCCGGATATCCTTGAGGTCGTGCTGTTCGGCAACGGCAAGGATCGCTGCGTGGCCTTCATCAATATCGACCTGACGGCGGTGGGCAACTGGGCCGAGCGTAACAATGTAGCCTATGCCTCGTATCAGGAATTAACCGCGAATCCCCGCGTGTTAGAGACAATCAAGTCGCATGTGGAAGAGGTGAACAAATCGGTTGCAGCGGATGAAATGCTGTCGGGCTGTCAGGTGCATCGCTTTGTGGTGCTGCACAAGGAACTGGACGCGGATGATGGCGAGATGACCCGGACGCGAAAGGTGCGCCGCGGCTTTGTCGAGGAGAAATTCCACGACATCATCGACGCGCTTTATGATGGGTCGCCAAGCGTCTCGACCACGACCGAAGTGACCTATGAGGATGGTCGCAAGGGCTCGATCTCGGCGACGCTTGAGATTGTCGATGCGCCGGTTGTGTCGGTTACGCCGCATAAGGTGGCGGCAGAATGAGGGCCGTCCGAGCGCCGCTCGACCTTGCGGTCATCGCCCCGCCCGCCGTCCCGTTTTTGCGTAAGTCTGGGAGAGGCTGATGCTGGATAATTCCGAAGGATATGTCACCGAAGACGGCCGAAAGATCGGCGGTGTGGTGATGGAGATGAAGAACATCACCCTGCGTTTTGGCGGTGTGGTGGCGATCAAGGATATCTCGTTCGACATTCGAGAGGGTGAGATTCGCGCCATTATCGGGCCGAACGGTGCCGGTAAGTCCTCGATGCTGAATGTGATCTCGGGGTTCTATGTTCCGCAGGAGGGCGAGGTCTGGTTTCATGGGTCGAAACGCCCGCCGATGCGACCCTTTGAGGTGGCGCAGCAGGGGATTGCGCGGACGTTCCAGAATATCGCCTTGTTCGAAGGGATGAGCGTGTTGGACAACGTGATGACCGGGCGGCTGGGATATATGAAAACCAACATTCTGCAGCAGGCGCTGTGGAAGGGGAAGGCCGAGGCGGAAGAGACCGAGAACCGCGAGGCGGTCGAGAAGATTATTGATTTCCTTGAGATTCAGCACATCCGCAAGACCCCCGTGTCACGTTTGCCCTACGGGTTGAAAAAGCGCGTCGAACTGGCCCGCGCCTTGGCGGCAGAGCCCAAGCTGCTGCTGTTGGATGAACCGATGGCGGGGATGAATGTCGAAGAAAAAGAGGACATGAGCCGCTTTATCCTCGACGTGAATGATGAGTTCGGCACTACGATTGCCCTTATCGAACACGATATGGGTGTGGTGATGGACCTGAGCGACCGGGTGGTCGTGATGGATTACGGCAAGAAGATCGGCGACGGCACACCGGACGAGGTGCGCAGCAACCAAGAGGTCATCGACGCCTATCTGGGGGTCAGCCATGACTGATATCTGGGCAGAAATCTGGGGGGGCACCAATGCCTGAACAACTCGTATTCGCGATGGAGGTCATCCTCAACGGTCTGATGGCCGGGGTGCTTTATGCGCTGGTCGCGCTGGGCTTTGTGCTGATCTACAAGGCGTCCGGGATTTTCAACTATGCGCAAGGGGTTATGGCCTTGTTTGCGGCGATGACTCTGGTCGGAATCATGAAAGGGCAGGTGCCGTTTTCACATCTGATCAACGCGATTTTCGGCACGCATATCCATTATTTCGGCTGGAACGTTCCGGCGGTTCTGGCGATCATCCTGACCATGGCCGTCATGGTTCTGCTGGCCTGGGCGGTGCAGCGGTTCGTGATGCGCCATCTGGTCGGGCAAGAGCCGATCATCCTGTTCATGGCCACCATCGGTCTGGCCTATTTCCTGGAAGGCGTGGCTGACCTGATGTGGGGGTCCGAGATCAAGACGCTGGATGTGGGTCTACCGCAGGGCATCAACCTGTGGATCGATGAAAGCACGTTCAACATCTTCGGCTACGGCTTCTTCATCGACAATCTGGACATCGTGGCGACCGTGATAGCGGCATTGCTGGTGGCGGCACTGGTGGCGTTCAGCCAGTACACCAAACAGGGCCGGGCCATGCGCGCCGTGGCCGATGACCACCAGGCGGCTTTGTCGGTCGGGATTTCGCTGAACTTCATCTGGATAATGGTCTGGTCGGTGGCCGGGTTCGTCGCGCTGGTCGCGGGCATCATGTGGGGCACCAAGTCGGGTGTTCAGTTCTCGCTGTCGCTGATCGCGCTCAAGGCGTTGCCGGTGCTGATGCTGGGCGGGTTCACCTCAATCCCCGGGGCCATCGTCGGCGGTCTGATCATCGGTGTGGGCGAGAAGCTGTTCGAGTTTGCCATCGGCCCGATGGTCGGCGGCGCGACCGAGAACTGGTTTGCCTATGTGCTGGCGCTGATCTTCCTCGTGTTCCGGCCGCAGGGCCTGTTTGGGGAGAAGATCATTGAAAGGGTGTAGGGCATGACCAAGCTGCTCGCCATCATCAACGTGATCGCATGGGCGGGGTTCTGGGCTTTTGGCTATATCGCGCTCACCTCGGACGATCTGACCGAAGGCCAGCTGACCATTGCCGCGATCCTGGCCTTTGCCGGGCTGATCATGGGCGTTCTGGCCTATCTGAAACTGGTGCGCGCGTCCGAGGCGACCGGGTACGCCAAAGGGTCCAACCAACTGGATGCCGTTGCCCGCAATCGGGCGCAGGAAGAATGGGGAAAGTAAGACATGTTCTATCGTGAGGCCGGGGACTTCAAAGTCTCTTACGTGGATGACAGCCAGACCTTCCCGATCAAGTTTGACCGGTATCGGTATTATGTGGTGCTGGCGGTGGCGTTCGGGATCATCCCCTTCATCATCAACGATTACTGGGCCAACGCGCTGCTGCTGCCCTTTCTGATCTACGCCATCGCGGCGATCGGCTTGAATATTCTGGTGGGCTATTGCGGGCAGGTCAGCCTGGGCACCGGCGGGTTCATGGCTGTGGGGGCTTATGCCTGTTACAAACTGATGACCGCCTTTCCGGATGTTTCCATGTTCATCCACATTATTCTCGCCGGAGGGGTTACGGCGATTGTCGGCGTGCTGTTCGGCCTGCCGAGCTTGCGGATCAAGGGGTTCTATCTGGCGGTGGCCACGCTGGCGGCGCAGTTCTTCCTTGTGTGGCTGTTCAACCGGGTGCCGTGGTTTTACAACTATTCGGCCTCGGGCCAGATCAACGCGCCCGAGCGGGACGTGTTCGGCATCATCATCACCGGGCCCAACGCACCCGCGTGGGCCACCTATCTGTTCTGCCTGATTTTCCTGACGCTCTGCGCCGTGATCGCGCGCAACCTGACGCGCGGCACCACGGGCCGGAAATGGATGGCGATCCGCGATATGGACATCGCGGCCGAAATCATCGGCGTGAACCCGCTAAAGGCCAAACTGACCGCCTTTGCCGTCAGTTCGTTCTTTGTCGGTGTCTCGGGTGCGCTGTTCTTTGCGGTCTATCTGGGCGCGGTCGAAGTGGGCGAGGTGTTCGGCATTCAGAAATCCTTCCTGGTGCTGTTCATGATCATCATTGGCGGGCTGGGATCGATATTTGGCTCATTTGCCGGGGCGGCGTTCCTTGTGGCGCTGCCGGTCGTGCTGAAACTGCTGGGCGCGGACTGGCTGGGCTGGCCCACCGATATCGTGGCGCATCTGCAGTTGGTGATCGTCGGCGGGCTGATCGTTATGTTCCTGATCCTGGAACCACACGGGCTGGCGCAGCTGTGGCGTCTCGCGAAAGAGAAACTCAGACTCTGGCCGTTCCCGCACTAGGCGGGCCGGCCCAATCAAAAAACGGGTGCAAAGCCCGAATCCAACATCGGACTAACCAAGGGAGGAGACACCCGATGAAATTGAAACTGGCAACCTTGGCGCTGGGCGCCGTAATGGCGGCAGGCCCGGTCATGGCCGACCTGGTATTCCCGTCGCTCAGCTACCGGACCGGTCCATACGCAGCGGGTGGCATCCCCTTTGCGGATGGCTACGCCGACTATTTCACTTTGCTGAACGAACGCGACGGTGGCATCGGTGGCGTCAGCGTCAGCGTCCCGGAATGCGAAACGGCCTATAACACCGAAAAAGGTGTTGAATGCTATGAGGCGACCAAGGACAGCGGCGCGCTGGTGTATCAGCCGCTTTCGACCGGGATCACCTATCAGCTGATCCCCAAACTGGCGGTCGACAAGATCCCGATGCTGACCTCGGGTCTGGGCCGGACCTCGGCCAAGAACGGGTCGGTGTTCGAATGGGTGTTCAACTTCCCGGCCAACTACTGGGATGGCGCATCCGGTGCGATCAACCACATTCTGGACCTGAACGACGGCGACATTTCGGGCAAGAAGATTGCTCTGGTCTATCACAACTCGGCCTATGGCAAGGAGCCGATCCGCACGCTGGAGGAGCTGTCCGAGAAGCACGGCTTTGAACTGGTGGCCCTGCCGGTCGACCACCCAGGTCAGGAGCAGAAGTCGCAATGGCTGCAGATCCGCCGCGACCGTCCCGATTATGTCCTGATGTGGGGCTGGGGCGTGATGAACCAGGTGGCCGTGCAAGAGGCCGCGAACATCCGCTACCCGATGGAGAACTTCATCGGTGTCTGGTGGTCCGGTTCGGAAAATGACGTGCTGCCTGCGGGTGAGGCCGCCAATGGCTATAAGGCGCTAACCTTCCACAATGTCGGGTCCGACTATCCGATCTATGACGACCTGAAGACACATGTATATGACAAGGGGCTGTCGGCCGGGGCCGGGGATCAGACCGGTACGGTTCTGTACAACCGCGGTGTCTATGCCGCGATGCTGGTCGCCGAAGCCGCCAAAAAGGCGCAGGAGATTCATGGCGTGGCCGATATCGACTCGACCATGATGCGCGACGGCATGGAGGCACTGGTGATTGACGAGGCGCTGATGGCCGAACTGGGCCTGCCGAATTTCGGCCCAAGCTTCGCAGTGGCCTGTGACAACCATGGCGGTGATGGCCTTGTGGGCGTGACCCAGTGGGATGCGGCATCAAAAACATGGTCGCTGATTTCCGACTTCAAACAGTCGGATCAGGACGTCATTCAGCCTCTGATTGATGCGGATTCGTCTGCTTATGCGTCTGAAAACAACATCGAAGGGCGCTGCAGCTAAGGCGCTTTGACAAAACCGGGGCGGCTGTTCGCGGCCGCCCCGAACCCCACACTCGCACAAGGACACGCGCAGATGCTGGATGCGGCACAATCCACCGAAGTGCAGGCCGAAACCCTGCTTGAAGTGAACAATATCGAGGTGATCTACAACCACGTGATCCTCGTGCTGAAAGGTGTCAGCCTGACGGTCCCCAAGGGCGGCATCACCGCGCTGCTGGGCGGTAACGGGGCGGGCAAGACGACGACACTCAAGGCGGTGTCGAACCTGCTGCATTCGGAACGGGGCGAGGTCACGAAGGGAACGATCACCTATCGCGGCTCCAGCGTGCATGAAAGCGACCCTGCCGATTTGGTGCAAAAAGGTGTGATCCAGGTGATGGAGGGCCGTCACTGTTTCGAACACCTCACGGTCGAGGAAAACCTGCTGACAGGGGCCTATACCCGCAAGGATGGCTCGGCCGCGATCCAGCAGGATCTGGAACTGGTTTACAATTATTTCCCGCGTCTGAAGGAACGCCGCCGGAGCCAGGCGGGCTATACCTCGGGCGGGGAACAGCAGATGGTGGCGATGGGCCGGGCGCTGATGTCGCGGCCCGAGACGATCCTGCTGGACGAACCCTCGATGGGTCTGGCCCCGCAGCTGGTCGAAGAGATTTTCGGCATTGTAAAGGACCTGAACGAGAAAGAGGGCGTGTCCTTCCTGCTGGCCGAACAGAATACCAATGTGGCTCTCAGGTTTGCCCATTACGGCTATATTCTGGAATCCGGGCGCGTGGTGATGGACGGCCCCGCCGCCGAACTGCGCGAGAACCCGGACGTAAAGGAATTCTATCTCGGCATGTCCGAAGAGGGGCGCAAGAGCTTCCGAGACGTGCGTTCGTACCGCCGCCGCAAACGGTGGCTGTAAACGGATGGAGGATCAGGTGATGACGACATATTACGACACGCTCGAAACCCGGTCCGCCGACCAGCGTGCCGCTGATCAGTCGCAGGCATTGCGCGTTCAGATCGACCGGGCGAAATCCGCCCCGGGGTTCCAGGCGCATCTGGCCGGGGTCGATGTCGGTGCCGTTGTCTCGGTCGAGGATCTGCCGAAACTGCCGGTGCTGCGCAAATCCGATCTGGCACAGGCGCAGGCGTCGCGCCCTCCGTTCGGCGGGTTCACCGTGAAACCGGCGCGGCATTTTCATCATGTGTTTCAGTCTCCGGGTCCGATCTATGAACCGGGCAGTACTGACCCCGACTGGTGGCGCATGGGGCGGTTCCTGCATGCGGCAGGGGTTGGTCCGGGCGATATCGTGCATAACTGTTTCGGCTATCACCTGACCCCGGCGGGCATGATCTTTGAAAGCGGCGCGCGGGCGGTGGGGGCCTCGGTCCTGCCTGCGGGCACCGGCCAGACTGAACTGCAGGTGACCGCTGCGCGCGATGTGGGCTGCACCGCCTATGCCGGGACGCCGGATTACCTGAAGGTTATTCT
Source organism: Ruegeria sp. G12 (assembly GCF_056533565.1). Classification (NCBI taxonomy): domain Bacteria; kingdom Pseudomonadati; phylum Pseudomonadota; class Alphaproteobacteria; order Rhodobacterales; family Roseobacteraceae; genus Ruegeria; species Ruegeria sp. G12. The sequence goes on along the minus strand of NZ_JBQFOO010000003.1, from coordinate 450,774 downwards.
GGACAAGGCCGACGCGATGGGCGTCGCCCTGAATTTCTCGACAGCCGTTGTGGGCGGCGGCGCGCTGTTCCCATCCCTGCGTCAGGACTATGCGGATCGCGGGATTTCCTGCCTGCAATGTTATGCCACTGCCGATCTGGGCAATATCGCTTATGAAAGCCCGGCGATGGATGGAATGATCATCGACGAACACGTGATCGTCGAGATCGTCACCCCCGGCACCGGAACCCCGGTCGCACCCGGTGAGGTGGGCGAGGTCGTTGTGACCTCATTAAACCCCGACTATCCGCTGATCCGGTTTGCCACCGGCGATCTGTCGGCGATCATGCCAGGCGTGTCGTCCTGTGGTCGCACCAACCTGCGGATCAAGGGCTGGATGGGCCGCGCCGATCAGACCACCAAGATCAAAGGCATGTTCGTGCGCCCCGAACAGGTGGCCGCGCTGGTCGACAAGCATGATGAGATCGTCAAGGCCCGCGTCATCGCCGCGCGTCAGGGGGAAATGGACACCATGACTGTCCAGATCGAAAGCCCCTGCAGCAATGACAGCGCTTATGCCAAATCCGTGGCCGAGGTGTTGAAACTGAAAGGCGCGATCGAGATCGTCGCCCCCGGTTCCCTGCCCAAGGACGGTCTGGTGATCGAGGATCAGCGGGTCTACGAGTGACAAAACCCATCTCTGCGGCAGTAAGTGCCGCAGATTTGTTGCTCGGCCCACTGGTGTTTCTTAGCGTTTTGGTCGATTAAAGGCGGGCCTTTTTGCCTTTGCCAGTCACAAGCCGGGATGATGGCCCAGATCGACTATTCTCAGAACGGATCGCGAAATCGCGGCGTGCGCGGCACCCGGCTGCTGGCCGGGGTTGCGTATTTCGTGTCGGCGGCCTGTCTGTTGCCGATGGTGGCGGTTGTTCTGGCGGCGCTGACCGGTGGGACGGATACGATCTCGCATCTGATGGACACGGTGCTGCCGCGCTACACCGCGACCACGCTGATCCTTGTGGTACTGGTCGCGGCGGGGACGTTCTCCATCGGAACCGGGGCGGCGTGGCTGGTGACGATGACGCGTTTTCCCGGCGCGCGGTTGCTGGAGATCGCGCTGGTTCTGCCGCTGGCCTTTCCGGCCTATGTGCTGGCCTATGCCTATACGTTCATTCTGGATCACCCCGGCATCGTTCAGTCCACCCTGCGCGATGTGACCGGGTGGGGGCCGCGCGATTACTGGTTCCCCGAAATCCGCTCGACCGAAGGCGCGGCGGTGATGCTGATCCTTGTCCTTTATCCGTATGTCTACCTGCTGGCGCGGGCGGCGTTCCTGCAGCAAAGCGCCACCGCCTTTCTGGCCGCGCGGGCGTTGGGCAACAACCCGTGGCTGGCCTTCCGGCGTGTCTCATTGCCCATGGCGCGCCCGGCGATTGCCGGAGGGGTGCTGTTGGCGATCATGGAGACTATCGCCGATTTCGGAACCGTGTCCTATTTCGGCGTGCAGACTTTTGCCACCGGCATCTATACCAGCTGGTTTTCCATGGCCGACCGGGCGGCGGCAGCGCAGTTGGCGCTGTGCCTGCTGGTCTTTGCACTGGTCATGGCCGTGGCCGAACGCACCCAGCGCGGCAAGGCAAAATACTATCAGGCGGGCAAGCAACACGCGGCGCAGCCGGCGGCGATTTTGACCGGCTGGAAGGCGGTCGGGGCGTTCTTGCTGTGCGCTATTCCGGTTCTGTTCGGGTTTCTGCTGCCGGTGATCATTCTGGTCGAGATGGGGCTGGAATCGGAACAGAATCTGCTGTCGCAGCGGTATCTCGATTTCATCCAGAATTCGCTGATCCTTGCGGGCACGGCAGCGGTCATCACCGTCTGCGCGGCCATCAGCGTCGGATTTTTCCAACGGCTCCGGCCCGGGCGCGCCTCGTCTTCCACCGCCTATATTGCGCGGTTGGGCTATGCGGTGCCGGGCGGAGTGATTGCGGTGGGGCTGATCGTGCCCTTCGCGGGGTTCGACAACGCGCTGGACGCGTGGATGCGCGAGACCTTCGATGTCTCGACCGGGCTGCTGGTGACGGGCTCAATCTGGCTGCTGGTGGCGGCCTATATGGTGCGGTTCCTCGCCGCCGCCCTCAGCGCCTATGAAGGCGGGCAGAGCACGGTGCACGCCAATATGGACGCTGCTGCCCGGTCTTTGGGCCAGACGCCGCTGGGGACGTTGCGACGGGTGCATCTGCCGATCCTGACGCCATCGTTGCTGACCGCGCTGCTGATCGTGTTTGTCGACGTGATGAAGGAACTGCCCGCCACCCTGATCATGCGGCCCTTCAATTTTGACACGCTGGCGGTACAAGCCTATCGGCTCGCCTCGGACGAGCGGTTGGAGGGTGCCGCCGTGCCTTCGCTGGTCATTCTGGCGGTGGGTTTGCTGCCGGTGATCCTGATCTGCCGTCAGGTCGGGCGCAGGTAACACTCGCGCCGCAATTCGCGACCAAACGCGCATCGGGCTTGATTCGAATGCGATTTCCGGCAAGGCTTGGGGCATGAACATGCAGCCTCCCAGCCGGTTCTCTGCCAACTCGGCCCAGATGCCCGTCGCGTTCGACCGGCGCGAGATGTCCCAGATCATGTCCGTTTACGGCCGGATGGTCGCCGCCGGAGAATGGCGCGATTACGGCATTTCCAACCTGCGCGACATGGCGGTGTTTTCCATTTTCCGACGCACCGCAGAGCACCCGATCTACCGGGTCGAAAAGGACCCGCGGCTGCGGTCGAAACAGGGCATGTATTCAGTCGTCGGCATGGACGGGCGCATCCTGAAACGCGGGCAGGATCTGCGCACGGTGCTGCGGGTGCTGGAACGCAAGCTGATCCGGGCGGTTAACCCGGATTAGAGCCGTTTATGCGCAGTCACGGGCCCGTCGCCCTGCGCCAAAATACGCGCAATGGCCTGATCCATCGGCTCATATGAAACAGCCATATGGTGGGCATTGGCATGCAGGATCATGTTGTCGCCAGAGACCCACGCCACATGCCCTTTCCAGAACAGAAGATCGCCGCGTTGGGCTTTTGCGCCTTCGGGCTGGGCCTTGCCCACAGCGCGTTCCTGATCGCCGCTGTCGCCAGGGCAGGTGATACCACAGGCCAACAACGCGGCCTGCACCAGGCCGGAGCAGTCGACGCCGAACCGGCTGTTGCCGCCCCACAGGTAGGGCGTGCCCAGAAACAACTCGGCCACCGCGACCGGGTCGCTCATTCTGTTTGCGATGGGCGTGGTGTGAACAGTTGGAATGAACCCGCGTTCAGTTTCCAGGAACTTGCCCTGTTCCGAGGTGGCCCGAACCTTGCTGCCAAAACTCAGCGCGGCCAGATCGGGGCTTTTGATATCCGCCTGCGTGTAGGCGTGGGTTGAGGGCGCGGTGATCCAGTGGGTCGCCTCGGTGTCTTCACCCAAATGCTCGGACCGAACCCATCCCGGATAGCCGTCCTTGTCTGCGGTGATCCGACTCCACCCGTCGCGTTCCTGCGCGACCTGCACCGTATCGCCAAAGATCACCTGCCGGTCGCGCGGCCCGTCCGGGCTGCGCCACAGGTCAACGACCGGTTCGAGGATGCGCTTGCGGGTCACAGGCCCAAAACCTCGGGCAGGGCAGTCAGGATCGCGCGGGGCCCTTGGCCGAGGCCTCCTTTGCTGCGGCCCGGGGCTTTGCTGGGCTGCCACGCGTAAATGTCGAAATGCATATAGGCGCTGTGTTCAACAAAGCGCCGCAGGAAAAGCGCGGCGGTGATCGACCCGGCAAATCCGCCCGACGGTGCGTTGTCCAGATCGGCGATGCCGGGTTCGATCATCGCCTCGTAGGGTTCGTGAAACGGCATCCGCCAGACCGGATCGGCGGCCTGAGGGGCGCTGGCCACCAGCGCCGCTGCAGTGCGGTCGTCATCGGTGTAGAACGGGGCCAGATCGGGGCCCACGGCCACCCGCGCCGCGCCGGTCAGGGTGGCCATCGAGATCACCAGATCGGGCCGCCCCTCATCCGCCAGCGCCAGCGCATCGGCCAGCACCAGCCGCCCCTCGGCATCGGTGTTGTTGATCTCGACCGTCAGGCCCTTGCGCGAGGTCAGGATGTCTCCGGGCCGGAAGGCATTGCCCGAGACCGCGTTTTCAACCGCTGGGATCAGCACCCGCAATTGCAGCGGCAGGTCCAGCGCCATGATCATCCGCGCCAGTCCCAGCACATTGGCGGCCCCGCCCATGTCCTTTTTCATCAGGCCCATGGAACTGCCTGGTTTCAGGTTCAGGCCGCCGGTGTCGAAACACACGCCCTTGCCCACCAGCGTCAGCTTCGGCCCGCTGCTGCCCCAGTTCATGTCGATCAGCCGGGGCGCTTGCGCCGCCGCGCGGCCGACCGCGTGGATCATTGGGAAATCCTGTTTCAGTGGGGTGCCGAGGGTCACGTCGCAGGTCGCGCCGAACTCCTGCGCCAAGCCTTCGGCGGCTGCCTGCAACTGCTCGGGTCCCATATCCGAGGCAGGTGTGTTGACCAGATCGCGGGTCAGCGCCTCGGCCTGCGCCATGACCTCGATCCGGGCGGCATCGACGCCGTCGGGCGCGATCAAGGCTGCCCCCGAGGGCGATTGCCCGGCATAGCGGTCATAGGCGTAACCGGTCATCAGCCAGCCGAAACACTCCATCTCCAACCGGTCGGAGGGCACGCCTGATGCGATGTGGTAGGTACCCTTGGGTAAAGCCTCAGCCGCTGCGGCCAGAGGGAACCGTTTACGCGCCCGCTTGGCGCTTGTCCCGTATCCGGCCAGCGCCATCTGCGACGCGCCATCCGGGCCGGGCACCAATAGCGTTTGCCCCAGCGCGCCGGTGAACCCGTTGCTGGCCACCCAGCTTTGCACATGATCCGGCTGAGCCTGCAGCCACGCCTCAAGCTCGGGCTGCGCGATCACTTGAAGCGGCAGGGATGGGTCAGAGGGCGGGGCAAAGGACAAGGTCATCAGACGTCTCGGGCTAGTTCAAATCGCCCCCAGACTAACGGCCCACCGCCTGCCCGCAACCCCCGTCAGACCGACATATCCTGCTGATCCCAGACCGCCGTCAACGACCGTTCGCCCACGCGGATCAGCCGACCCAGCGTGGCACCTGTCGCCACCGCATCCCCGGCATCCACCGCCTGTGCCACGTCGCCCGCAACACGGGCCAGCGCGGTCATGCCGATCTGGTCCGATATGGCCACCAGCGATCTGGCGCATTTGCGCAGGCCGACCCAGTCGCGCTGCCGCCAGAAGCGTTCGCAATTCGACAGGCGCACCGCCAGTTCCTCGACCGTGCGGCACAACACGTCCAGCGCGTTCTTGTCGCCCAGTTGCCGGTACAGCCCGTTCAGCTGCTCGGAATCCAGACGCACGGATTCCGTGTGTTCCAGTGTGAGTATCTTGTCCACCACATTTACCCCAATCGTCACGCCCCCACGGCGCAGCCCGATCATGCGGCGCAATTCCTTTGCAAAACCTTGCGCCGAATTTGGATAATGGCTCGAATTTTTCGCGAATTCGGTATAGAGCATCCGGCAGCACAAAGAACAGGGACGCCGAAATGGACTTAGCCAAACCTCTACCGACCTATCTGGTGAAACGGTATCACGGCTGGAAGGCCACCACATATTCCGAAAATCAGGTCTGGTACCGGCGGCTTGCGACCGAAGGCCAACGCCCGCGCGCAATGGTAATTTCCTGCTGCGACAGCCGGGTGCATGTGACGTCGATGTTCGGCGCGGATCAGGGCGATTTCTTTATTCACCGCAATATCGCCAACCTCGTGCCCCCTTACGCGCCCGATGGCGACCACCACGGCACCAGCGCCACAATCGAATATGCGGTCACAGCGCTGAAAGTGGCGCATCTGATCGTGCTGGGGCATTCGCAATGCGGCGGCGTGCAGGGCTGTATCGACATGTGCAAGGGTCAGGCCCCGCAACTGGAAGCGAAAGAAAGCTTTGTGGGCCGCTGGATGGACATCCTGAAACCCAAATACGAATTGGTCGCGGATGTGGAAGACAGCGTAGAACAAGCGCGTCTGTTTGAACGTCAGGCGGTTGTGGCCTCGCTCGAGAACCTGATGACCTTCCCATTTGTGTCGGCGGCGGTGGAACAGGATGCGCTGAGCCTGCATGGATTGTGGACGGATATCGGCGAGGGCGGGTTGGAATGTTTCGACCCGCATCAAAAGAAGTTCGTCCCGGTCTGACCCCACGCCATTTGGGGTCCTTTGCCCTGCGGTTTTGATGTAAGCTCTGAACATTGGTTTATGTTCGGAGCTTCCCATGACTTGGTTAAAACGCATTTTCGGCGGTCTGATCGTCATTCTTCTGATTCTGGTCTGCGTCTCGTACCTGCTGCCCGGCAAAGCCGAGGTCTCGCGCAGCGTCCTGATCGACGCCCCGTCCGAGGCCATCTTTCCCTATGTAAACTCCATGCAGGAGACTGAAAAATGGTCGCCCTGGCTGGAGCGTGATCCCGAAACCAAGCTGAGCTATTCCGGCCCCGAGGCGGGCGTCGGCAACACGCTGAACTGGAGTTCCGACAATGATCAGGTCGGATCCGGGACGCAGGAAATTATCGAAAGTGTGGAAAACCAATCCGTCATAACCGCGCTGGATTTTGGCTCGATGGGCACGGCAACCGCATTTTTCACCCTGCAACCCGAGGGCGCGCAGACAGAGGTCACGTGGGGGTTTGACTCCGACCTCGGGCTGAACCCCATGGCCCGCTGGATGGGGCTGATGATGGATGGCTGGGTCGGCGGCGATTATGAGCGCGGGCTGGACAATCTGAAGGCGCTGGTCGAAGCGCAGGGGTGAGGGTAGGTGCCTGTGAAACCGGGCTTTTCTGGCGACCCCGGCAGGATTCGAACCTGCAACCTGCCCCTTAGGAGGGGGCTGCTCTATCCAGTTGAGCCACGGGGCCGCGCAAGGCTCTCTGTATCGCGGATTTTTCGGGTTGTCATGGGCTTTGCACAATTGTTGTACTCGCAGCCCTGTTCACGCTACCATCCGGCCAAACAACAACGCAGGTGCCCCCCGTGAACACAGAAACCAAACGCCCCCTAACCCTTCGCGATGTGTCCGAGGCCTCGGGGGTGTCCGAGATGACGGTCAGCCGGGTTCTTCGCAACCGGGGCGATGTGTCCGACGCAACCCGCACCCGGGTTCTGGCGGCGGCGAAAGAGCTTGGATATGTGCCCAACAAGATCGCTGGCGCCTTGGCGTCAAGCCGGGTGAATCTGGTGGCAGTGATCATCCCCTCGCTGTCGAACATGGTCTTCCCCGAGGTGCTGACCGGCGTCAATCAGGTTCTGGAAGACACCGAATTGCAGCCGGTTGTCGGCGTCACCGACTATCTGCCCGAAAAAGAAGAGAAGGTGCTGTACGAGATGCTCTCGTGGCGGCCCTCGGGCGTGATCATCGCCGGGCTGGAACATACAGATGCGGCCCGCGCCATGCTGGATTCGGCGGGGATTCCGGTGGTCGAGATCATGGATACCGATGGCAAGCCGGTGGATGCGATGGTCGGTATATCGCACCGCCGCGCCGGGCGTGAAATGGCGCAGGCGATCCTGAAGGCCGGGTATGAGCATATCGGGTTCATGGGCACCAAAATGCCGCTGGATCATCGGGCACGGAAGCGGTTCGAAGGGTTTACGGAAGTGCTGGGCAAGCACGGGATCGAAATCGAGGACCGCGAGTTTTATTCCGGCGGATCGGCGCTGGCCAAGGGCCGCGAGATGACGCAGACAATGTTGGAACGCTCGCCCGAGCTGGATTTTCTGTATTATTCCAACGACATGATCGGGGCGGGTGGGCTGCTTTATCTGTTGGAGCAGGGTATTAATGTTCCGGGCCAGATCGGGCTGGCCGGGTTCAACAATGTGGAACTTTTGCAGGGCCTGCCGCGCAAGCTGGCAACGATGGACGCCTGCCGATTGGAGATTGGCCGCAAGGCCGCCGAGATCATCACCGAACGGCTGAACGACCCCAATTCCGAGATCGAGACCCGGGTCACTCTGACCCCGAAAATCAGCTTTGGCGATACGCTGAAACGGCGCTGACGGGTGGCGTTGCCGCAGCTTGACAACCGGGCGGCCCGGGCGGTGTTCATGCACCGTCATGCACTTTCTGAACAGCCTGCGGGCGGGGCGAAGGGCGAGGACCTTCTGGATCTGATCCGGCGGCTGGGCTTTGTGCAACTGGACAGCATCAACACCGTGGCGCGCGCCCATGACATGATCCTGTTTTCGCGCAGGCCCTCGTATCGCAGCCAGAACCTCAAACGCCTGTACGAACGCGATCGCGCGCTGTTCGAACACTGGACCCATGACGCAGCGGTCATCCCGATGGAATTCTACCGCCACTGGCATCTGCGGTTTTTACGCGACGCGGACCTGCTGAAAGCGCGGTGGAAGAACTGGCGGCGCGACGGGTACGAGCAGCGGTTCGCAACCGTTTTGCAGCATATTCGCGATCACGGTCCGGTGTCGTCCTCGGACGTGGGCAAGGACGAACAGAAAGGCTCGGGCGGCTGGTGGGACTGGCACCCGTCGAAAACCGCGCTGGAGTTTCTTTGGCGCTCTGGGGCCCTGACGGTCACGGGCCGTGACGGGTTTCAGAAACGCTATGACCTGACCGAGCGGGTGATCGAGACGCATCTGTGCCCCGGCCAGTCCCCCTGCGATGCGGAGGCGACGGTGGACTGGCTGTGCAACGCCGCGCTGGACCGGCTGGGCTTTGCCACCTCGGGCGAGTTGTCGGCGTTCTGGGACACGGTCAGCCCGGCGGAGGCAAAAGCGTGGTGCGCGCGAGCTTTGGATACAGGCGATTTGGAAGAAATCGAAGTCACTTGCGCCGATGGCCGCGCGCGCAAGGTCATGGCCCGCCCGGGTCTGGCGAATGAGGCGCAGACACTGCCGCCCGCGCCCGGGCGTATCCGGGTGCTCAGCCCGTTTGACCCGATGCTGCGCGACCGCAAGCGGGCCGAACGGCTGTTCGGGTTCCACTACCGGATCGAGGTTTTTGTTCCGGAACCCAAGCGGACCTATGGCTATTACGTCTTTCCCCTGCTGGAAGGTGACAAGCTGATCGGGCGCATCGACATGAAAGCCCATCGCGACAGTGGCGCATTGCGGGTTCGGGCGCTGTGGCGGGAACGCACGGTGCGCTGGTCCGAGGCGCGTAGTCGCCGCTTGCAGGCCGAGCTGGATCGGGTGCGTCGCTTTGCTGGTCTGTATCAGGTGGAGTTCGCCAAGGACTGGCTGAAAGACCCTAAATAGGGTCTATTCCGGATCCGACAGCGTCAGCCGGATCGGGTTCAGCCCGTCAATTCCGCCTTCGATGACATCGCCCGGACCAACTGGCCCAACTCCTGAGGGCGTTCCCGTCAGGATCAGGTCGCCGGGCCGTAGATGGTAGAAGCCGGACAGGTGGCAGATGATCTCATCGATCTTCCAGATCAGTTCCGACAGGGTCGCATCTTGCCGGACCTCGCCGTTGACGCTTAGGTGGATGCGTCTGCGATCTTCGGGCGACCAGTCCGTTGCGCGGGTCAAAGGGGCGAAAACCGCGCCGTTCTCGACATCCTTGCCCAAATCCCAAGGGCGCTGTTTGTTGCGCTCGCGGATCTGCAGGTCGCGGCGTGTCATGTCCAGCGCGCAGCCATAGGCATAGACCGCGTCCCAGGCCTGATCAGGGGTTGCGCGAAACACCGGCTGTCCAAGGGCGACGGCCAGTTCCATCTCGTAATGGTAATTCTCGGTACCCGGCGGGTAGGGCACAGTGGCCCCGGACAGGATCGCATTCGGGGCGGATTTGGTGAAGTAAAACGGGGCCTCGCGATCGACCTCATGGCCCATTTCGGCGGCATGGGCGGCATAATTGCGCCCAACGCAGAAGATCCGGCCCACCGGATACCCCGCCTGCGCGCCTGCAACCGGAATAAGGACGGGCTCGGCAAGTGTGAAAAGACTGTCCTGCATCGCGTTCCCCCTGTTGACCAGGTGCATCTTAGTGAACGCAGCGCTGCCCACAAGCCGGACCTCCACGCCAGTTTCTGCCCATGGCTGCGCCGTGTTTCGGCGCGAAGTCGCTGAATTTCCTTTGGGCTGGCATGGCCCGTTTTCTGCCGTGCCCGGACCCGCATAAAAACGGTCAGCAGGCGAAGGTCAGGACCGAACCACTCGCAAATATTGCATCGGATCGCCTTGGCTTAATCGCAGGTTGCACTATGTCCTGCGATACGTGAACAGACAGGCCCGCCGCGCAACGCGGTGAATTGGGCCCAAAACACCCCCTCGGCGCTGCAGAATGCCCGAAGAGAACATCAAGACCAAATAGACCCAAACCCGGCCTTTTCACGCACAAACCAGTTGGGAAACGGGTCGCACAAGTTCGGAGAGCGCAGGCGGGAGGGTCCATCCCCCTTGAACCCTTCCAGCCCTGAGACCGAACCCAATTTCGGGTTCCGCGATGCTCCGAAGCGCGGGTCGGACCGTCTGACAAGACGAGGCGCAACCGGCCCCGGGCCAGGCACCTAATCCAGTCTTCAGTCTGGCCATCCCGCCGGGGGTTCCCCCCGAACGCTCCGGCGGGACCCTGCGCAAAAGGCGGTCATGCAACTGGGGTTAACTCTCGTTCTCGCTCAGCTCATTCAGAAGGTCCAAAAGAAGTTCATGCTTCTTGGACCCCAAACGGGTCTTGATCCGCTCCGCCTGCGCGACGCTGACGGCCAGATTGTCATGGATGATCTGCACGCCTTGCTGGTTGATTTCCACGATCTGCCGCCGCCGGTCCGCCGGGTGCAATTTGCGCGCGATCAACCCCTTATGTTCCAGCTTCTGCAAAATGCGCGTCAGGCTTGGCAACAGCAGGCAAGCGCGTTGGGCGATATGGGTGGGTTCCTGGGGGCCTTCTTCGTTCAACACACGCAAAACACGCCACTGCTGCTCGGTCACACCGGCGTCCGCAAGCAGCGCACGTATGGGTCCCATAACCTTTTCCCGCGCCCTTAACAGCGCAATGGGTAAAGATCGCGACGTCAGGGGAAGGTCCTTAGACATGAGGAATTTTCGCTCAAAACAAGGTTTTGTGCAAGCAAACGCACGGATAGTTTATCGGTGACGCCGGTTTGTTACATGTTGGAAACCGGACTTGCAGAGGTGTCGGAACAATCGGAATTGACCTTGCCAGCGGTTTACCTATCACTGGTGGCCGCAGAACCCGATATCGTCCGCCCGCAGATGCATCAGTACAGGAGACCACCGATGGCCGCCCCGACAAACACGTTCAAACAGGCTCTGAAACAGGGCAAACGGCAGATCGGCTGCTGGATGAGTTTTGCCGAGGCGGTCACGGCCGAGGTCATGGGCACCGCAGGGTTCGACTGGCTGGTGATCGATGGCGAACACGCGCCGAACGACATCCGCTCGATCCGGGATCAGTTGATGGCGCTGGCGAACAGCCCGTCTCATCCGGTGGTGCGGGTTCCGGTGGGTGAGACCTGGCTGATCAAGATGGTGCTGGACGCCGGGGCGCAGACCATCCTGGTGCCCATGGTCGAAACTGCAGAACAGGCGCGCGAGCTTGTTCGCGCTTGCCGCTACCCGCCCGAGGGCGTGCGCGGGGTTGGCGCGGCTGCATCGCGGGCCACCACATACGGAACCGTGGGCGAGTATATCCAGACTGCGGATCAGGAAATCTGCCTGTTGGTTCAGGTCGAAAACCGCGCCGGGATCGCTGCGCTGGACGATATTCTGGCTGTCGAAGGCGTTGATGGCGTCTTTATCGGACCTGCGGACCTGTCCACCGATATGGGCTATCAAGGCAACAGCGCCGCACCAGAGGTGCGCCGCGTGATCGCCGACGCGCTGGCCCGGATCCGCGCGGCGGGCAAGGCGCCGGGCATTCTGGGCACAAGTGACGAAGCGATTCAGGCCTATCTGGACATGGACGCGCAGTTTATGGCGGTCGGCATTGATGTGATGGTGCTGGTCAATGCAGCGCGCGCGCTGTCGACCAAGTGGAAAGGGGCATAACTCCTCAGCCCCGCATGGCGGCCGCCGCCTGCGCGTAACCGCCCGAGGCCCCATCGACGAAATGCACATGGTCGTCGCGCGTGGCCGACGGGACGAAGCAGGTCATCATCGCCTCGTCCTGCGCATGCAGGCCATAGCGGATTTTGCCGCGCGTGCGGGCCTGTTCCAGAAGCTGTTCGATCTGGGACTGGGTCGCCGGATCGCAATCCAGCGTCATTTTCAGCCCGTCGTCGAATTTCCGGAAATCGGCGTTGCGACTGACCATACGCCTGTAGTGTTCCGGCTCGAACTGTCCTAGACGTTTGCCGGTTTTAAACAGCAGCGCGATCAGCAGGTTCTGGCCCAGAAGCAGCAGCTTTTGCAGCCACAGGCTGCGCCCTGTGCGCGAGACATGGGCGTCGATGCCAAGGCCCGGTGGCGGCCAGTTCATCGGCGGGCCGTTATCGGGCACCGGATGGCCCGCGCGGTCCAACCCGTCCGAGGCCGACAGAACGGATTGCGCCAGATCGGCAAAGTCGCTTTCGGTTGCGGTTGATGTCGGCTGCACCACGACCGACACGATCCGGCCATGCTGCGCCTTGCTGTTGGACCAGCGGCAGGACAGGCCGGTCAGGTCGGGCAGCGCGCCGGGGGCCGAGGCGGGTACTTCGAACGTGCCCGCTTTCATCTGCGCCTCGGCCCAGGCAAGGCCACCGCCCGAGAACATGGCATAGTCCACGCCGGTCGAGGGCGCATAGCGCGCAACGCGCAAATCCTTGCCCGCCTTGCGAATCTCGGCCACCGGGACCAGTGCCGCGCGTAGGGGCATCGCGAATTCCTCTTCCGCCCAGCGTCGCAAATCCGCAAGCGTTGTGCGGGCGGCATCGGCGGCGCTTGGGGGCACGGCAAAACCCGCCCCGTCGCCGCCGAACACGTAGGGAAACAGTGTGCCGTCCAGTGCGTTAATCATGGCGGAAATCACCGCCGCGCCCACTGTGTTCACGGTCTTATAGCGGCCCTGTGCGATCTGGCCGGTGGAATCGACGATATCGGCCACGCCCAACAGCCAGTCATCCGGCACGGCGGCAAATTCCGCCGGATTTGCCAGCCGGTTAAATTCGGTCAGCAAAGGCAGGTTTTCATAAAACCCGGAATGAATGTCTTTCATTATCTCTCTCAAAAAATCTCTTTGGTAAGACGATAGTTCAAATGTCGCGCTCTGCAACGATCCACACGCGCTTGTGCGTCGCGCCGTGCCGGGTGATATTCGGCTTGCGCCCTTGCCATCGACCGGGTGATCTATCTATTCAGCCCGAACAGCGTGGACTGACTTGGACAACGGAGAGCGCCGTGCCAGAGATCGAGGTGATCGCACCCAACCTGAAACACAGCCTGTCCGGCGTGACCACAACGGTCATCCGTCTGTTGCCGATTCAGAAGACCATGATCGGGATCGTGGCCACCGGCCCTGGCCTGCCCGACGATCTGCCGCATATCCCGCTGATCCGGGTTCCGTTCCTGCCGAACCGAACGCGTCGCGTCTGGCATGCGCGCCGCAATACCGAGATGCTGATGGGGCTGTTTCTGCGCAAGATCCTGCGGCGGAACTTCAAGCTTCTGTTCACCTCGGCCGCGCAGCGGGATCATTCGGGGTTCACGAAATGGCTGATCGCGCAGATGGACGCGCTGATCGCCACGACACCGCAGGCGGCCTCGTTCCTTGAACATCCCTCAACGGTCATCATGCATGGGGTAAACACCGAGCTGTTTCATCCCGCAGAGGACAAACCTGCGCTGCGGCAAAAGCTAGGTCTGCCCGGCGGAACGCTGATCGGCTGTTTTGGCCGCATCCGCCCGCAGAAAGGCGTCGATCTGCTGGTCGAGGCCGCGATCAAGGTGCTGCCCGCGCATCCCGACACCAGCATTATCTTCACCGGCCGTGCGACCTCTGAGTTCGAAGCCTTCCAGCGTGAGCAGGAGCAAAAACTGAAAGAGGCCGGTCTGGCGGATCGGGTGCAGTTCCTTGGAGAGCGCCCGTGGGAGGAAATTGTCGAGACCTACCGCGCGCTCGACCTGTTCGTCGCCCCGGCGCGGCACGAAGGCTTTGGCCTGACCCCGCTCGAGGCGATGGCCTCGGGCGTGCCGGCCATTGCCTGTCACGGGGTCGGGGCTTTCAGTGCGCAGATCAGGGACGGGGAAACCGGGCGCCTGGTCGAAAAAGACAACGCCGCCGCACTGGCCGAAGCGCTGGACAGCACGTTGCAGGACCGCGTCGCGCTGGCCGCTGCAGGGCAGGCCGCCCGCGCCCATGTGGAGCAAAATTTTCGAATCGAAGGCGAGGCGCAGGCCATTGTCGGCGTTTACCGATCCTTGCTGAAACAGCCCTGAACGGTATTGAACCGTGTCAAATCGGTGTGACGGCGCGAAATAAACCGAAACCCCTCTTTTTTCTTTTCTGCAACGCGGCTATGAACGCGCGTCCTTTATTCAGGAGACTAGGAAATGGGCTATCGCGTCGTTGTCGTCGGCGCCACGGGTAACGTGGGCCGCGAAATGCTGAACATTCTGGCGGAACGCCAGTTCCCCGTGGACGAACTTGCCGTGCTGGCAAGCCGCCGTTCGCTGGGCACAGAAGTCAGCTTTGGGGACAAGACACTGACAACCCAGGATCTGGCCACCTTCGATTTCACCGGGTGGGACATGGCGCTGTTTGCCGTGGGCTCGGCCGCGACCAAGGATTACGCGCCTAAGGCGGCAGCGGCTGGTTGTGTGGTGATCGACAACTCGTCGCTCTATCGCTATGACCCGGATATCCCGCTGATCGTGCCCGAGTGCAATCCGCAGGCGATCCACGACTATAAGAACAAGAACATCATCGCCAACCCCAACTGCTCGACCGCGCAGATGGTTGTGGCGCTGAAGCCGCTGCATGACCGGGCGAAAATCAAGCGCGTTGTTGTCTCGACCTATCAGTCGGTGTCCGGTGCGGGCAAAGACGGCATGGATGAGCTTTGGGATCAGACCAAGGCCGTCTACAACCCGATCAACGAGGTTGAGCCGAAGAAGTTCCAAAAGCAGATCGCTTTTAACGTCATTCCGCATATTGACGTGTTCATGGAAGATGGCTCGACCAAGGAGGAGTGGAAGATGGTCGCCGAGACCAAAAAGATCGTCGATCCGTCGATCAAGGTCACGGCCACCTGCGTCCGCGTTCCGGTTTTCGTCGGCCATTCCGAGGCGGTGAATATCGAGTTCGAAGAATTCCTCGACGAAGACGAGGCCCGCGATATCCTACGCGAGAGCCCCGGTATCATGGTGATCGACAAGCGCGAGGCCGGTGGCTATGTGACGCCCGTTGAATGTGTCGGCGATTTCGCCACCTTCATCAGCCGCATCCGTCAGGATTCGACCCTCGAAAACGGTCTGAACCTGTGGTGCGTCAGCGACAACCTGCGCAAGGGTGCCGCGCTGAACGCGGTGCAGATCGCCGAGCTTCTGGGCCGCGAGGTTCTGAAGAAGGGCTGATCGGCCCTGCGCTGAATATTGCGAGGGCCGCTTCGCAAGAAGCGGCCCTTTCTTGTATCTTGCGGGGCTGCACCTAATTTCACATTATGCGCCCCAAACAGGAACAGAGGCAGAGCGTGCGTTACCTGACCGGCAGCGGGCTTGTGCGAACCTCGATTCTGGTTTGCGCAACCCTTTTGATGGGATTGGTGATCCTTGGGTTCACCGGTCACTTCTTTGCGGCCGGAGATTCCATCGCCCTGCTACGGCCCCAGGTCGGGTTGCTGCTGCTTTTGTTCGGCCTGATCCTGCTGGTGGCGCGTGCCTGGGGCTACGCGCTGGCCTCGCTGGTGTTTGCGCTGGTTGCGGTAGGCTCGGTTGCGGCGGGGCTGGTTCCGGCCCCGAAGGAGTGCGAGGACGGGTGCCTGACCCTTTATCAGAAAAACCTGATGTCACAGGCCTGGCCGCGCTATGGGCTGGCCGATGACATCCTGCTGTCAAACGCGGATATCGTGACGCTGCAAGAGGTCTCGCGTCACAATCAGAAATACATGAGCAATGTGTTCGCACATTACCCGAACTCGGCGATGTGTGAATTCCGGCCTGAACAGAACGTGGCGATTCTGACTACGCTGCCGGTTGTCGATGGGTCCGAGTTCTGTGTTCCGGGCGACGGGTTGGTCGGCGCTCAGTTGATCACCCCGAAGGGGGAGGCGGTCTGGATCGTCTCGGTTCACCTGCGCTGGCCCTATCCTTACAACCAGTTTGAACAGAGCAAACGCATCGCCGAACGCATTGAGCAGTTGAAGGGCCCGGTCGTGATCGCCGGGGATTTCAACATGGCGTCCTGGGGGGCCAGCGTGCGCCGCATCGGGCTGGCGGCGGGCAACCACGTCTTTGGCTCGGTCCTGAACACCCATAATCTGGGCAGTTGGATGATGCCGATGCCCATCGACAACCTTCTTCTGCCCAAGGGCACAACTGGCACGACCGAGTTGCGCCCGTTCATGGGCTCGGATCATCTGGGCATCGTGGCGCGTATCAGCCTGCCATAAGGCTCATGTATAGGCCTGGCGTGTCTGATCGGTCAGTTTGCCCGAGGTCAGCGCCGCCAGCGCGACCATGGCAGCCGCCGTGCCCAGCACCAGCGCCAGCCCGCCAAGCTGATAGGTCAGGCCCGACAGGACGGTGCCAACCAGTCGACCCGTTGCGTTGGCCATGTAGTAAAAGCCCACATCCATCGTGACCCGTTCGGATTTGGTGAAGGCAAGGATCAGATAGGAATGCAGCGCGGAATTGACCGCAAAGATCGCGCCGAACACCAGCAGGCCCAGAACCAGCGTGACGGTCAGCCATGTCTCGGGGCCGTTTGAGATCAAAACCGCCAATGTCAGAGCCGCAGGCACGCAAAACAGCGCAGCGGCCCAATTGCGGGCAGCGCGGATCAGGTCGCCCTCGGCCCGGTCCGAGGCGCGCAGGATTTTCGGCGCGCTGGCCTGCACCGCACCATAGAGGATCACCCAGACCGCCATGAAGGTGCCGATCATGAAAAACGCCGCGCGGTTGCCTTCCTCGGTGCCATCCGACAGGACCGCGTAGAAATAGATCGGGATGCCGACCACAAACCACACATCCCGCGCGCCGAACAGGAAGACGCGCGCCGCTGACAGCCAGTTCACGTTGGCGGATTTCGAAAACACCTCGGAGAATTTGGCACCCTTGCGGCCTTTGGGCAGACCGGGCGGCATCAGCAGGAAAACAGCCACTAGAATGATCGCCAGCACAATTGCCATGGCCAGCGTGGCCCAGACAAAACCAAGCGTCGCCAGCAGCCCGGCCCCCAGCAGAAAGCCCAAGCCCTTCACCGCGTTCTTTGACCCGGTCAGCAGGGCAACCCAGCGAAACAGCCCGCCGCCCGTGGTGGGGGCCAACAGTTTCACGGCCGATTTCGAGGACATCTTGGCCAGATCCTTGGCCACTCCGCTGGCCCCCTGCACGATCATTACAAAGACAACCTTGTCCGGAATCGCCCAATTAGGGTCTAGTTGTGTAAGAACCAGCAACGCGCCGACCTGCAGCCCCAGCCCGGCATAAAGGGTTGAAGTCAACCCGAACCGCGCCGCAATCCACCCGGCGGCAAGGTTTGTGCCCATCCCGGCGATCTCATAGAGAACGAACAGATAGGCCAACTGTACCGGCGAGAACCCCATTGTATGAAAGTGCAGCAGCACCAGCATCCGCAGGGCTCCGTCGGTCAGCATGAACGCCCAATAGGCCGCCGTGACCGCGATATAGGCCGAAAGGCCCTCGGGCCGGTCCGTCACAGCGATTGCCCGACCATCATCGCGACATCGACCAGCCGGTGGGCATAGCCCATCTCGTTGTCGTACCACGCGTAAATCTTCACCTGCGTCCCGTTCACCACCATGGTCGACGGTGCATCGACGATCGAGGACCGCGCGTCATTGGTGTAATCGGTCGAGACCAAGGGCCGGGTCTCATAGCCCAGAATGCCCTTCAACTCGCCCTCGGCGGCGGCTTTGAAATAGCTGTTAACCTCATCAGCCTTGGTGTCGCGTTCCACCTCGAACACACAATCGGTCAGCGAGGCGTTCAGCAGCGGCACCCGCACCGCGTGGCCGTTCAACCGGCCCGTGAGTTCCGGGTATATCAACGTGATCGCAGTGGCCGAGCCGGTCGTGGTCGGGATCAACGAATTCAAAGCCGAGCGTGCGCGGCGCAGGTCCTTGGCCGGGCGGTCCACGATGGTTTGCGTATTGGTCACGTCATGGATCGTGGTCATAGAGCCATGGCGGATGCCCAGATTCTCATGGATGACCTTCACCACCGGGGCCAGACAGTTGGTGGTGCAGGAGGCCGCCGTGACGATGTGATGTCTAGCGGGGTCATAGGTGGCTTCATTCACGCCCATGACGATATTGGCGGTGGGGCCATCCTTGACCGGGGCCGACACGACGACCTTTTTCACACCGGCGTCGAAATAGGGGGCCAGCTTGGCCTCGGTCTTGAACACGCCGGTGCAGTCGATCACCACATCCACCCCGTCCAGCGGCAGATTGGACAGGTCCCGCGCGCCGATAAATGGCAGGCGCGTGCCGTCAATCGTCACGCTGTCCGCGTCATGTTCGAACGCGGCATCCCAGCGCCCGTGTACCGTGTCGAACTCCAGCAGATGCGCGTGCATCTCTGGATCGCCCACCGCATCGTTGATCCAGGCGATCTTTGCGCCCTTTTCCAGCAGCGGTTTCAGGGCCAGCTTGCCCATCCGGCCCAGCCCATTGACGGCGTAAGTAGTCATGTCAGGTCCTCATCAGACGTTCTGCCGATGTCATCCACGGCAGTTTGCAGTGCGATCCGGTCGAGGCTTTCGACCGGCAGCGATGTGAACGCCTCGATCCGGCGCTTCAGCGCGCCATAGGCGTTTTGGAACGCGAGGCTTTTTTCAGCATCCGTCCCCGTGGCCTTGACAGGGTCGACCATGCCCCAATGGCCGCTGATCGGCTGGCCCTCCCAGGCGGGGCAGTCCTCATTGGCGGCGCTGTTGCAGACGGTGAAAACGAAATCCAGATCGGGCGCGTCCGGCCCCGAAAACTCGGCAATGTTCTTGGAACGCAGGACCGAGGTATCGTGCCCCTTGTCCTGCAGCACCTGCAGCGCAAAGGGGTTCAATTCAGAAGAGGGTATCGTCCCCGCCGAATACACGTTGAACCGATCCCCCGCGATCTGCCGCAGCAGGGATTCGGCGAAAATCGAGCGGGCAGAGTTGCCCACGCAAATGAACAGCACATTGAACTTCCGGTCCGTCATGATGTCCTTCCCTTGGTCAAAAGGCAGGCAAAGATCAGGACGTCCCCGGCAGCAATCCACGATCAGGAAATCGAGCATCTGCTGCACGTTTTTCATCTCAATCGAATAGAGCAGAGACGTCCCCGACCGCGTCTGGCTGACCAACCCCGATCGCTGCAGCGCGTTCAGATAATTGGACATCGTGCTGGGCTTGATCCCCAGTTCCGATGCCAGTTCTCCGGCCGGAACAGTGTCAGGAAACCGTCGCATTAACATGCGAAACACGGTGATACGCTGCGGATGACCCAGGATGGCGAGTTGGTTGGTGATCTCTTCTATCATATTTCATGAAATACGGAAATATGAATATTGAGTCAATTCGACCCGGACGCCGTTACAAAAAATTCACAAACCAAGGCTCGGGGCTAGAACGCGGAAAGCCCGCGATGCGTATCGTGGCTGAAATGCGCGCATCCGGACTTGCAGGCGCAGGATTGACGGTTTAAACGAGCTTTCGCACCCGGTCAGCGCCAGCTTCGGGTGACAAAACGGTGCCGCTGTAGCTCAGCTGGTAGAGCACGTCATTCGTAATGATGGGGTCGGGGGTTCGAGTCCCTTCAGCGGCACCAGATTTTTTAGTAAATCAATTTATTATTAGGTAGTTAGACTTTATGTTGTCGATTCGATCCACCCTTTTGTCCACCTACTTTGCTTTGCGGAGCTCCCCGCTCTTGGGGGGGCAAATGGGGACAAAACAACAATCCGTACCGTCAAAACCGGCTAAATTTTCGATGCATTAGTTCGCGCTCTAGTCTGCAAACAGCGATACGTAGGGGTCGTACCAAAAAACTCGATTCCTTTTTTGTCCAGTCGTTTCTACGACCAATCCCATTCCAAGGAAGCGGTCAGTAAGGTTGTTGGCTGCTTGAGGTGAAATCTGTAGAAGTTCGGCTACATTGTTAACCATAAAAATAGGCCGACGATAAAGAGATTCCAGGAGTTTGAGGCCATTAGCAGCACCACGACCGAGGTCGTCAATAATCATCTGACGATGAGTTTCACGCATTTGAACAATATCTCGAGCCGTTTCGGTGGCTTCGTTCGCCACTTGAGCAACGCCTTTGAGGAAAAATTTCAACCACCCCTCCCAGTCACCCGCCGTTCGAGTAGCCTGAAGCCTGTCGTAGTATTCGGCTCTGTTTCTTTTCAAGTAGTGCGACAGGTAGAGGACGGGGCGCAGAAGAACCTCTTGCTCGCATAGGGTGAAAGCGATTAACAGCCGCCCCATCCTGCCGTTTCCATCAAGGAACGGATGAAGTGTTTCGAAGTGTGCATGAATAAGTCCGACGCGGATCAAAAGGGGGGTAGAACTTTCTTGGTGAAAGTACGTCTCCAAGTTTCCCAATAACCTAGGAAGCTCTGAAGGTGGCGGCGGAACGAAGGTAGCACTCTTGAGGGTGGCACCTTCTGGACCAATCCAGTTTTGTGTTTTCCTGAACTCACCTGGGGTAGCATGCTGCCCCCTTACTCCTTGCATCAGAAGCGCATGAATTTCGCGTATGAGGCGGAGTGACATTGGGAGTTCGCTGAGCCTCTGTAATCCGTAGTTCATCGCGCCCACGTAGTTAAGAATCTCGTCTGTATCGTTAGGCCTGGTAGGGTCAAATATTTGAGCTTCAACTTCTAGAATGTCCCCCAATGAGGCTTGAGTTCCTTCAATTTGGGACGAAAGCACAGCTTCTTTTCTGACATACATGAAAACAAACAAATCTGGGTTGGGTAGCGACTGAATCGAGCCGTCTAGTCTTCCCAACGCCCTATCTGCACGAGAAAGTAATCCCTGAATCTCGTCGTCGAATTCAACTGGTGGGTCGGGCGGGAGGTCAAAAGGAACAAATGCTGAGTAACCTTCAATTTGTTGTATATTTCGCCCGGACAGTCGCGACATGTTCGACGGTTCTTTCTTCTCAGGATTGTTTTATTCAAGTTTGGATTCACTAGCTGCCAGCAATCACATCTATAATCAAGTGTCACTTGAGTATGGAGAAAATTCCAGAGCCATGTGAATCACAACTAGAATAAGAATGCGTTGCTCTACCCTCTAGCCACCACCAATGGCGGCTCCTTCGGAAACGACCTGATGTCGAACCATTTGAAGCACGTGCCATCTGCGTTGCGCTTGTCGCCCATTAGAAGGTGCGTGCCTGCCGTCCTATGCCGTATCAGCGCCGCCCTGAACGCCCGTAGGTCAATCAGCCACCAGCTATCAATCACCTGCCCATCAGGCCCAGCATGGCCATAGAACATCCAATCCCCGTGGCCGTTCACAATCTTGGATAACTCCGTCTCTGCGCCCGTTGGCAGCTTCGCTCTGATGGTGAACTGGTGCGGGTATCTGGTGGCAAATCCGTACCGCCTGACCCTAGCTGCAATGCGCATGTCTTTAGCGTCCAGCATCAACAGGTCAGTGGCTTGGAAGTGGTCCAGCGGGTCAGGCGCGGTCTGCAGAATATGACCGCCGATGATGCGCTTTATCTCCGGCAGGAACTGATCCGACCAATGCCGGTTGACGGTGTAATAACTCATATCAAATCTCACAAAGAAAAAGGGCGCAGGAAATGCCGCGCCCGGTTCAAAGGGTGGCCCTTGGTGTAGCTGCTGGGCGGACAGTTACCCCGTGGCCTTGAGCGCTGGCTGGATACCGCGCAGTGTGCCCGAGAAGGCAAGAACAAGGTCTTTGTCTCTTTGGCTTAGGGACGCGAAGTCGTCGAAAAACTGTTCTGGCCGTTCTTCGTTCCGTTCGGGGCCGGGCTGGGCCTTGATGCCCGCGCGGATCGAACGCAGCATTTGCCCGTGATAGTCCTCCGCCAAGCTGATGTGGACGTGATCCCCCGTTGCCTCACGCACGAAGGTATCAACCTGTGCAGTCAGTTCCTCGGTATTGGCGGCTACCTTGAGGGCCGTGGCTTCATATACCTTCTGACGCTCACCAAAGAGGAACTCGTTGGCAATCTCCATTGCTGCGTCGCTCAGCTTCTTTTCGCGCCACAGGTCATTCAGTTCGCAGAAGGTATCCCACAGTTCCTTGTGGCGGGAGTTCATGTCCGTCAGGTTGGTTGGAAAGTCTTTCATTGGCTCACTCCCTTTCGTTCGTCAGGCGCTCAGCAGGCGCAACGCGTCTGCGTTCAGTGTGCGGTACTGTTCGTCGTCGTGGGCACCTTCGACGCGCAGGGCGATAACAACCTTGATTGCCAAGTCGCGTCGGCCTTCGATGGGCTGCTCCATTATCTCATCTTCGATTTCCACCAATGCGAGATAGGCGGGATCGACAAACTCGCGTTCATGGTCCCGGTCGGGGCTTTGTTCAGACAGTTGGTTGTATTCGGCGTTTACCGCTTCCCAGCGCGAAAACAGGGCCTCAATCGGTGTCCCGTCCGCAGGTACGCTGTTGCGGTCGCGGTAAGAGGCAAGCACCATCGGTTTCAGGTCGTCCAGAAAGACCCAATCCAATGACATGCCGGTTTCGGAACAGAAGGCCAGCAACTCAGGCGACGGTGCGCCGTCATCGCTCGTCAAAGGCGTTGGTGCCTCACGGCCAATGATACTCGCGAAATATTCAGCGCGCTCTGTTGCGCCGCTGTAGTCGCCTTGCTCACTTCCATCAGCGATGGAAGCCGTTGCCGCCATAGTGACAGGGGCGGATTTGATAAAGGTGCGACGGTCAATCATGATGGCTCCTTTCAGGGTTGGTCTGGCAGGCGGGTAAGCTCTTCGGATAGCTCAATTGCCTTCTTGTTGATGGTGCGGATTAGGGCGGCAGTAGGCCCCCAATCCTCAGGGACGCCTTCCCAAGTCAGGGCATCCAGTGCCTTCGTCAGGCCTTTCAGGGTCAACGCGTCGGTTACGATTTCGTCTCTGGCCTTAGGCACAACTTCTTCGTTCGCGCTGGCGCGTTGTTCTGGCATTGCTATGTCCTCCGGTTGTGGTATTGATAGAAATCATATCATAACGAGCAGTGAGAATGTCAATAGAAATTCTATCAATTAGGCAAATCAAGGCTGCAAGAGCACTATTGGCCTGGTCTCAGGTGGATTTGGCTGAGCGTTCGGGTGTGTCTTACCCCACGATAGCCCGTCTTGAGACAAAAGACGGTCCTGTGGGCGGCAGAAAGGAAACGGCCAAAGCGATCCGCGCCGCCTTCGAAGCCCAAGGCATCCAGTTCCTGGACGAAGGAGACACGGCCAATGGGGTTGGGGTGGTTCTGGTCAAACTAGACGACCGGTGAATGAGAGCCGATAAACAATATCAATCGCTCGACCTTGCGCACACGTTCAGAGCTACCGAGTGAATCGACGGACATCATCGGTTTCCCTCACGCAGAGGATCATATTTTATGATATTTGATATTAATCTCGTTTCGAGCATACTCGACTCCAAGATAAGTATCAGATCAGGTTAGTCGGTATGGATAGCGTTTTTCCCCAAAAACTTCGTATTTTTGTCTTCGATTTCTTTCGTAAGCTCATCGTAACCATAGTGTTTCTTGTGTACTTGAGCGGCAGTGAAGTACTCGCTCAATCACCAAAAAAATCAGAAATCCTGAATTTTCTTGCCACTACAATCGATCAAAGTCGCTTCGCATTGGTTGATTTCGACTATGAAGTATTTGAAGACAAGCCAAGCCAGGGGCGCATAGCTATTTCTGGCACTCTCTCGCGAACTGTTCCAATGTACTCTAAGACATCGGGGGAATTAGCAAGAAATGAATTTCTAAGCCGCGGGTTTAGCCATCAGGATTTTTTGGATGAAATGGGCTACTCGCTCCGCGTTGGTGCTTTTGTAGAATGGGTGTTGATAGGTGAACCTGGTTCTCTGGTTCAATTCGAAGCAGAACTAATATATCGAAAAAAGGTTGATGGGTTTGGTTTCTCTGGCAGAATATCAAACATCCAAGCCTCTGGGACGCCCCAGTTTTTGTTCCCGCCGAATTCATTCATCGCTATGTCTCGTGATTGGCATAACTACATTGACAGGATTGTTGATAGAAGGAGTCAGAGAACTCAAGATGAAATTCGCGCATTGCAACGCAGATACTTGCTGCTTGAATCGACAAAGAACGCCGTCCTTGGAAGTTCGTTTACGGTGTCTTTCGGCAATGCTGCTTCAAATGAACGCTTACTGACATCAAGCTGCGGTGAAGTGGCAGTATCAGATTTCGGTGATATCGATCATCTGACAGGTTTCGGAAATTCAACCAACCTCTTTGGTTATGTAGTTAAATGTCAAACCGAGTTCTTAACTGATAGTCAATTCGGTGGAGTTGTATTTCAAGCCGGTGAAACTGAGCAGCTTTTTTATCGCGTTGAGATAGACGCCCGACCCAATATCCACGGCGGTGAGATTTTGACCGCAACTTTGCGTGTAAGTGAGCCCAATGACCCCCTTCGCACCCTACAGCTTAAACATACGGCCTTCAAACTCGCATGGGATTTAAGTCACTTTGGATTTCCACCAATGCCCCCGGTAAGTGCGTTGTTTGTTTCTGAATATGATAGCCTCAATTCGGCACCATCTGATCCTAACATCAAAAAATCAGGAGAGAACGCAGTTTGCATGGATTATAGTGAGCTCGCAGATGGATGGGTTTGTGCAGAAGCTCCCCCTAAGAACAGCCCTTCATTTTTGCTGGTTGATATGAGCAGAGCAACTGCTATTTGCTGGGCCTTAAACGGGAAAAACTCCGTTTGGAAGAATGGTGAACCATTTGATTTTTCACTCGAAGTCATGAACACCAGCGTCTTCAGGGGGTGGATGAACTTCCAACAATGGGAGGCTCGCGGCTTTCCGTTTCCATCCTACATGCGGATAAGGTCAAATAACGACCAGCCAAGACCTGCGTACTTCAGACGCTGGCCCCAGAATCCTGACGGTAGTTGCTATTAGTCTGCGCTTATAGCCTTTCGTTTAACCCGAACGCGCGCAGTCTCGGCGGTTTCGGATGCAAACTTCTTGTTCTTTCGCCAGCGCCATTAAGCGGCAAGGTGCCTTAGCGCCTTGGGATTGACGCTTGTGGCCGGAAAATTGGGTCAGCGACCCCGCTTCGGTGAGGTATTTTGTTCCCCTCGGAGGGGAAGTGTGCTCGGCGGTCGGGGCCTACAAAAACCGCTAATCCGGCCAATTTCCGCTATTAAGTGGGAATCCCGATTGTGCCGGATCATCCGTAGTTTTGCTCATTTCTGAACGGAAGGCCCGGCAACAACCGCGCGGGCGGCGTAGTGTTCTCAGATTAGTCGTGCGCGGACCAACTTTGAACCAGACAAGGATAATCCCCATCACCGAAACACTCGTTGTAGGACTTTAAGTCGTAAACCAAGCGCGCTGACAAAAATGGTAATTGGCCGGATCGGAAACTTTTCTGTATCAATTTGACATCGAAAAACGAAAAGACAGTACCTGCTACACTTATTATTAACGAGGAAATACAATGTTAAACAATATTGGCCTGATGCCTTTTCTGCTCCTAGGCGTGATCCTGTATGTAATCTATTGGCTACAAGTCAAACCGGCACGGCAAAGAGCCAGAGAAAACTCAACCTCGACAATGTACGAGCTTTCGCCATCGTTTTGGACAGGATGGGGAATACTCTTTTGTGGTGGCGGAGGTGTTCTGAACTACGCAATTAACGACGTACAACTGGCCGGTGAGCTAGTCCTATCCGCAGGTCCACAGGAGGCGTTTTCCCTGCTCTCAACGCTGAGAACTGTCAGTTTTGCGTTAATCGGCGTTGGAATATTGTTGTTCGGTCTAGGTCTGGCAAAATCAATATTTACACCAAAGCCAAACGACTGAATGCGAGACATTAGCGAAGGATTCAAAAATGGGGCCATCTCGGTGGCAGAGTTGTCGGGGACTAATTTTTCAACCGCTACAGACTAGTTACCTGTGCATGCATCAATCCATTGCGAGAAGTGTTCCGCCCCCATCGGCACGTCCTCTGGTTCAGAAACAAAGGGCACCAAAAGCGTGCGCTGCTGCAGAGACCTGGAATTTGGGGTTTGCTGACCGACCTGGTCTCCAAACATCGTAAATGTATTGCCGCCAATTCCTTCAAATTGCTTGAAGTCAAAAGCGATGGTTGCATCCCGTTGCATTGAAATAGCAAAACCGTTAACCCGATAGTCTCGCTGGTAGCTTTGTACCTTCGATAAATCGATGGAATACGCTGTGTATTCTAAAAGGTACGTGCCGTGATAAAATCCTGGCCGAAATCCACCTTCTACAATGTTCACTTTGCAGACGTCTTCTGTGGGGTAAACGTTGGTAGCTCTCGCTTTCAAGTCAGAACCAGTATTTCCAACACCGTCCGTGGATATCCCTCCGGTGATGGGAGAGAATTCGGTGAACTTCAATGCAGCTTCGAAAGGTGTCAGGGACCTGACCGGGGCAGCCGTATTGGAAAAAGCCTTATCAAAACACTCCAGCCGTGCAATGTCACTCTCAATTTCGACGCAGTCTGAACCGGTCGTCTGCGCAGACACAACAAATGGGCTCAGGGAAGCCGAAATGATGACTCCGGAACAAACAACAACAGCCTTAAACACAATCAATCTCCCTCGAACCAAGCAAAACTCTTTCAGGCAGTCGTATGTTATTCGATTTCAGAAACCCCTAAAAGCTAGTTGCTTTCCTGTATTGAGGAAAGGAAATTGTCTATTTCGCTCTACTTTTGACGCCGTTTGCGCGCCGCCATCTTTCGACAGCCTTCCTTGCAATACTTGGCCCCCAAGGCTGAGCATTTCGTCTTCGAGGTAGCTTCAACTTAACCAGAACTTGGACCCCGCTTAATGTTTGCCCGTTATCGTATTGGCCTGTGCGTTAGAAACATCGACCGGACATGGTCAGCGATTTTCTGTCAGCCTGAGCGGGAGTGGAGCGATGGATAGGAACCGGTGCCTTGCGTTATCCGTTGGAGCAATGCTGGCGATAACTTCAAACGGCTACGCCGGGGAGTCGCACGTTGGATGCGGCATTACTGAATTGCTGCACAGCAACACCTCCATAAGGTTCGTCGGGGCCAATCCAGCCGAAGCTGAAGTCGGGGATAGACGCATTCTGCACTGGTTTCTTGAGGACTTGAGCGGGCTTTACGTCGGTTCCTTTGATGTTGTTACAACGGTCCTGGGCGGAACTTCGGAAATGGGTCATTACGTTCGAGTGGACGGGTCAATTAACCTGCCCAATGGAAGCATCTTTGTAGCTACCAGTACGTCTCTTGGCGATGCAACTGACACATTGAGTTCGGGCAATGCACAGGAAGTAATAGATTGGGCAGTGATTGGAGGAACAGGCGAGTTTTCGAATTCGAGCGGTGTGGTTTCAATCGAAGTCCCGGACAAAGGGGCTAATCACCTTGAGAACCGCCCAATGAAATTGATGCTGAACTGCTAGGCAAGAAACCATCGGTTTTGCGACCTGCCTGCCATTAATCCTCACAACCATGCTACGATGCCGGTTCTAGTTTGCGCGCCAACTCAAGCAGACGATTGCGCTCAGCCCATAGGGCGATATTGGCCTCCGAGATACGCTTACGGCCCTCTGGTGTCTTTGCGCCGGTTGAAAGACCACCATGCAGGCGGCAGCGGGCCTTGCCTTCCACAGGTGCCGCCATGCAAACACCGTTCTTTGTCTTGGCTCCGCAAAACTTGGTTTTGCTTGACATCTTGTGCCTCGTGTCTGGACTGGGGACTCGGGAGTTTGCTTTGAGAAAGAAATGCCCCGGCACCCTGCCCTGAAAGCAAACCTTGAGACATAGCCATCAAAAGAGGTGACGCGTGTTGAAGCGCAGGGCCGATGCCAAGGGGCGGAGCGAGGCTTTTTTCACCATTGAGTGTTGCCGCGTTTGTGTATGAGCCCATTTGCACCTTATAAGCTCCCCAATCCAGCTAAGATTCCCAAGGGCACAGCCATCGGGCCAATACCTGCCAGCGCGCCATAAGTACCGAGACCAGCAAGCCCCGCGCCCACAAACTGCCCAAACCCGCTAGGACCTGTACCCGGCCCTGTCGATGTTACTGTGCCGCCCTGACCGCCATAACCCAACATCATGTTGGTGTAATTCTGCAGCGCGGTAAGGTCTTGGTTCTGGCCCTCGTAGTACGCACTCATATCTGCGTTGATGTTGGCCTGATCCATCGCATCCTGCGCCGCGCCGACCTGCCCAATCATTTGCTGCGGAATGTATTGCGCCTGCATCATGCCGGGAACCATGGAAGCGGCGCGCAGAGACCTGTCCTTGGCCTGATTGTAGGCTCCGTACTCAATTGGGGCTAACGCCGTTGTAGCGGCTGTAGCGGCCTCCTGACGGGCCACAGAGCTATCCGCCATCCCTGCCCCGCCAAAGGCATTCATGACGCTTGGCATGACGCCCTCAAGCGTGGACTGGCGAACCGCGTCCATATCCCGATAAATGCCGTCATCGCCCTGCGCCATATCAATGACGGTTCCGGTCGCTGTGCTCAGTCCAGCGCCCTGCGTGCCCGCTATATCGATTATGCCTTGCTGTGCCGCCGTAGTGGCGTCTCCGAACCCAGCAACCCTAGGGCCTTCAAAGGGTGCGGGGGACAATCCGCCGGACTCGTACAGTTTCCGGACTTCATCCATGCCGAAAATAAGGTTTCCGTGCGAAGGACCCCAAGGCTCGGACTTGTTGGTTTGTGTTACTTCATCTGGTCCGCTGCTAGGCATATTAGTTAAGCCCCTTCCTTGTCTGTTCGTGAGCCTCAATGACCTCATCCAAGCGCGTTAGGTAGTCATGGATGGCCGCTCGGTCAGCTTAAAGCGTCTCAATAAACTGGTTTGGATTTACACTCAGGATGGCGGTTATTCGCGCCGTCAGCATTTGTTGGTTGGACTGCAGGGCCAAGGGGTAGGTGGACACAACTGCCCCTGAACCGTCTTGAAATTCCTCGCTGCAACCAATCATTTCGCCCGCCTGCTTCTTTTTGCTTTGCCTTCACATATGGGGTAACATAATACCACTATAAAAGCAAGAACGGGGCGTGAACATTCAGCCGATTTGAGGCGTGGATGCACCGGGCAAACAGCGGTTCTTAGCGAAGAACTAATCCACTACATCTTGCTTCCCAAAAATCCTCAATGTTTCAGACGAGGTTTGGCCTTCCGAGGAAGAGACCAATCATGAATTTGTTTGCGTGCTGATCCGGGGGTGTTAGCTCTAAAGGGTATAGTGAGGTTTTTTCATGCCAAAGTTTGACGATATCGAAACCATCCAGCTCGAGAATTTTCGGAGCTTCGGAAAGTTCATGAATAAGTACGGGCCGAACATTCGACCAGAACCCAACGCCGCCGGGTTTTATGCGGGTGGATGGGTTACCAACTCAAAAGGGATCAAGGCCGACAAGAAAGACTTGGAAGATGGCTTCGAAAAGAAGTTCGGTGCGCTGATGAAGCGAGCCTATAAGGTGCTGGAAGAAAGAAACAAAATTCGGGCATCTTTGGGCCTGACAAAGATTCAAATTCTGAACGATGTTGTGCGTGAAATCGGTAAGCATCCGGGAGTGGTCGGAACCCAGGGGAAGCAACTCGGAAAGCCGCTGAAGTTTAAATCCTTGCTGGACTACGCAAATGCCGTCTCTAAGAAGACGAATGCGCTATTTCCTGAAAAGCAACTGAAAAAGGACATTGTTTGGAAAACCATGAGCCATTGGTATGCCAAGGGGGCCGAGGGCGAAATACATGTCATGGAAGGCATAATGCCAGACCCTAAGGACAAGAATTTCAAAAACCTCAATGCGCTGAAAATCTTTGTGAATACAGAACTACCAGCATTGCTAAAAAGCCCCAAGCTCACGGATGGAGCGCGCCGAGAAGCACAAGCGCTCGCCAAAAAATACATCAAGCTGTTGGATCAAGATGAGAAGGCTCTGAACAAAGACGCCTCGCTTGCCATACGCAAATTGCGTTCCGGTTCACGGCCCAAGAAGTGATATTCCCGAAGGATCGATACAGGGTTTGGATTTCCCAGAGACAAAGTTCCGGCTCAAACAGACTGGGTGCTACAGTCGGAGTTAATGCACATTTGTTTTGCGATTAGGATTATGGAATTCTTGAAGCTACTGTAAAAAGATTACTTTTTTCTGTGGGAATTTGACCGGCAAGAGCTTTGTGAGATACTCTAGCAGCAAACCACGGGAGTGGACTTTTGGCGTATTTGTTTAAGACTATTTCTTGGATTATTTTGGCATTATCCCTGCCATTTTCTGCCGCAGCATCAGATAGGTTTGCCTTGGTCATTGGCAATGCTAGTTACGGAGACTTCAGTGACCTTAACAACCCACTGAACGACGCCAGTGATATCGCATCGACTCTATCCAGTCTGGGATATGCTGTAACTCGACATGTCGACTTGGAAAAACATGCGATGGAGCAGGCGCTACGAGAGTTTCGAAACGAGAGCGCTGGTGCCAAACACGCCATAATCTACTTTGCGGGGCACGGTGTTGAGATTGAGCGCAAAAACTACCTTATTCCAACCGACGCATCTCTGAAATCGGACCTCGATATTGAATTCGAAACTGTCCCTTTGAGCTTGCTGGAGCGCTCGGTTCAAGGTGCAACAGAGCTCCAACTGATTTTGCTGGACGCTTGCCGCGATAATCCGTTTTTGAATACGATGGCATTCTCGAACGGCACAAGTCGGTCAATCGGTAGAGGACTGGCTGACATTGAGCCTTCGGGAAGCAGTCTTATCTTCTATGCCGCTCGCCATGGCACTGTGGCCAATGATGGTGTCGGACGCAATAGCCCATTTGCCAGAGCTTTGTTGGCAGCACTCAATGAGCCGAACCTCGAGGTTGGGCAGCTTGTCCGGCGCGTCCGGGATGACGTTCTGGAAGCGACAAGTCACGTGCAGGAACCTTTCTTCTACGGCACGTTGTCTTCGCGGCAAGTGTTCTTAAACCAAAAACCCATTCAGCCAAAGAGCGAAGACGACAGAATTCAAAGCTCGTCCTCTGAGGCTTTGGAGCTTGCCTTTTGGCAGGCGACCGAACGAGGCGGAACGGACGCGGATTATCGCGATTACCTTTCACAGTTCCCGGAAGGCAAGTTCCGTTCGATAGCGGAACGCCGTTTGGCAAAACTCGATAGTCAAGTACCCAGCTTGTCCAAAGATGAAGAAACCTCAGCATCGGATACTCAGAAACTTGACGAAGTACCTTTCTTAATGACGAAAGAACTGGTTCACGAAATACAGGAACGCCTGAACGCAGGTGGTTACAGTCCAGGCCAAGTGGATGGTATCTTAGGTAATCGAACTGTCGGTGCCGCTGGTGAGTTTTCAGTTGCTTACGGCCTTACCGGTAACGGAAGAATTGACCATGCTTTTGTTGCCGAATTGCGTCGGCAAGTCACTGACGCAATGGTCTTAGAATGGAAAAGGGAACTGGCCTCGAAGCAGCGGGCAACTGCAAAGAGTACAATAAAGAGTGAAGCAAATTTGAGCGACACAAATGCGAACCAAGACAAAGAGTTGAAAGCACTGCGAAGTCAACTTGAAGGTCAAAGCCTCACACAGGATCAATACGAATCTAGACTGACAGAAATCCAACAAATCCGAAATCGATTAAAAAGAACTCTTAGCGAAATAGACGGCCATACTGATTGAAAAATAGTGCCAAAAAAGTCAAATTAACTTGTCCGATTTCTCACCCTCACCGCTAAGAACGACTTGGATGCCGTCGGCGTCATACGGCTGCAGAAGCTCGAAAGCGTCGTCAGGACTGCCATCCATCCACTGCTCATAGTCGCTGGGACTTAGGATCACCGGCATTCTCTGAGGATGTATGGGCTTCACAATCTCATTCGCTGTGGTCGTAACCACAGTGTATGTCTCGACGGCCTCGGGACCTTCTTTACCCTCGTAGCGGGACTCCTGCCATATCCCGGCAAAGGCAAACGGTGGCCGGAACAGAAATGACAGCGTTACTTAACGTCGCCTAGACAATTAGTTTGCCAGCTTATCTCCTCTTCCCCCAAAATAGTGAATGTACGCGGAGCGGCTAACAGGATGCACTTGCTTCATGCCGCCAGGGACAACCACAACTGCCTGTCACAAATGAATAGAAAGTGATGGGTGGTGTGAGGGGCTGGACGAGGGGGTTTTGGCCAGCCCCTCATCCGGAGGGGGTGTTACGGATTGGGTCAAGTGGTCCGTTGATAAAACCCTAACCTCTGATTCATGTTTCCGAAATTGGGGGTTTCCCTTAGACCCTCTATTTTCTTGTCCCAGACACAATTCCAACATTCTGCTCTGGTACCAAAGCGGTGCGGCGCGTCTTTAGGGGGTTAACGATTTCCAAGAGGGGGTATGAGTTTGGCGCGTCGCACCCCGGTCTGCCAAGAGTCAGCCATTTTTGGCTTTGTCTCAAACACCTAGTTTCCTTGGCTGACGTTACCGCAGCTTTTGGCGTTTTTAGGCATATGGGAACAGATTTCATCCAACCAACTCGCGTCTGCTGCTACGTTGTATGCGGTTTTGTCACCTCGCGCGAACTCTGCTCTGGTGGCGTACGTGAGGGCAACCGTGTGGCACCTCTTCTTATTCCAATATCCTTTTGGTTTTTTAGGTCCGGGCATGCAGCTTCTCCTGCGCGGATTGTGATAGCGCAGGGTAAATTGGGATTGTGAAACTTTGCCAAATTGTTTGTTATTTTTGCCGCCGGTGTCAGAATGGCTAAAGAGCATGACCGTCAGCAACAAGTCCGTTGGAATGGTCAATGAAGCTCTACAACGTACGCACTTTGCGCAGGTTTTCATTCCTTAACTTCCTCACGTGTTGAGCCTACCAATTTTGCAATTTCTGCGGCCAACGCCGTCATGCAGTCTTCCAACGTCGGTGCGTCCAGCAGTTCGTAAAACGGACCAGACCGACTGGAATTTGCTTTGACCAACTCAAGGTGGACACGTTGTCGAAAGTCGCGCTCGGTCTCGCCATCGAAGCGGAACACCTGTGGCAATCCGAGTTGCGGTAGCTCAGCGGCAATTATCCTGCCGGATGCGCTGGTCAAAAATGTTGGGCTCAGCCCCGCACCGCTGCCTTGGAATGTCTTTTCCAGCTTTCCCAATCTCGAACGAATGCTCATTCCTCGCCCTCCACAATGCGATTAACTCTCGCCTTGAATTCATCCAGCGTTTCCCCGTCAAAGCTGACCGCCTGTTGACCTGCCTTTGGTCCTTGCAGGATGTATGCAAATGCTGGTGTGCGGCCTTCCTTGTCGTCGGGCTGACGCGGAATGACCGTTCCGTCTTCCCGGTGCTTGGGAGGCATCGAACACACAATAATGCTGTCCACTTCCTCACCGCCCTGATGACCAGATTTTCTTTCGACTTTCTCTACTCTCGATTTCAGGCTCATTTCTATATCTCCAATGTCCCGTTTGCACGATGAATGAACGCATTCTCCGTCTCGCCTTCTTCCCGGCGAAACAGGACGCCAGAGTGCCGGATTGTGGTTAGCTGCTCTGTGACTTGTCCGTCTGGTTTCCGACTGACGATGGTCCGGAAAATGGCGGTCTGCCCAAGGTCCGATGACTGACTTTGCTCAAGTTTGATGATGCGCCTGCTTAATCTCATTTTGCTGCCTCCAATGCCGTAATGCGTTTTTCCAATTCGGTCGTTTCCAACACCCGCCTGTACTGCTCCACCAGCCCCATGACGGTTGCCCCTTCCAGCGGGGTCACCTCACCTTGAGAAACGGCCTGTAGCACTGCCTGAGCGGCCTCTGACGCGTCCTCGGCGGATTTGATGGGTGGAAGGTCGAAACTGACCGGTGCGTCCTTCCTCGTGGGAGCTATCCGTTCCAGGCAAAGACGCAGGGCCGTGCTGTCGCCCTCAAGTGCCATCTCAACCGCTTTCTGTGTGATTGCCTCGGATTGGCCCTCAAGCAGTTCCTCAACCGCGCGTGTGACCCTGTGCCGGGTACCTCTGGGCTTGCCGGGGTTGCCGGTGGCAAAGGTGCCGTCCGGGTTTCTCTCGTCCGTATTCGTTCCGCTTTTGCGGTCAGTTTCATCCGCCATTGCTCATGCCTCGCTGTGTTGGATTGTTGGTGCAGAAGGTGTCCGTTTCCCCCAGACCCCCTGGTAGATTAAGGATGTCATCATTTTTGGGACGGGAGCCCTGCCGAAATGGGGTGTTCTCGGCACAGTTTTTGGGACGGGCCGTCATCATTTTTGTGCCGCCTCGGCTGTTCCCGGCACAAATTTTACGACGGTCCCGTCACGGTTTTGATGACGGGGTTTTTCTTTTCCGTTGGTCCCTTTGGGATTGTGAGTCGGGGCTTTGACGACCGGGAAATCTGCGCCTTCGGACCACTGCTTGTACAATCTGCGACCACTGTTCCCACTCGCTGTTGGCAGAGAAATCTCTGTCAGCTCGAACAGCGGTGAAGACGCCACTCCACTATCGCCCAGTTTGGGTGGTTGGGTGACTGCGATAAAGCCCTTGGCCTGTAGCTCGCGGAAGGCGTTCGAAGTTGTGTTGCGGGTCACACCTAGGCACTCTGCGGCCTGCCGGACACTCATGCTGATCCTACCGTTGTTGTTGCTGTCCGGGCCTTTCCATTCCAGCTTGAGCCACGGGTACAGGGCCTGCGCGGTAGATGAGAGAGCCCGCCAAGCGGGCTCCTCCATCATGTTTCGCGCCATCTTGGTCCAGTGTTCACCACGGCGCTCGTTCTTCTTGTCGCGCCCCATCTAAGCAGCCTCCGCCTTCCTGAGCGCGTCAATGAACTCCGGCAGCAATTCAGCCTTGAAGGCTACACCCTGCTTGCCGGGTAGCATCTCTCCGTCTTTGGAGACGAAGAACACGCGTATGTTGATGAGGTCATGTCCTTGGAAGTCATCCCGGCTGATACGGAATTCCTCGCGGCTGTTCTTGGGGATTTGGGTGATGAGGGCCATTAGCGGCCCTCCCCATAGTATAGGGTTGCGATAATGCGAGCAGCGGCTTCAGTAAGGCCATGCTTGCGGCGAATAGTGCGGACTTGGAGGTCTACGGTTCTCATGCCGCTACCCCGCCGGTCTCAATCAACTCCACCTTGCTGACAAGGAAGTAGATGCCGAATTTCTGACGTCCGGTGTCTGCATCGCCACGGTACATCTTGCACTCGATGTTCACGCCGTCATCGCGCCGCAGCGGCAGCACTTGGTCCGAGAGGCGACAGTAGCTGGCTGCGAACAATGGCGACCGCATCAAACCCTCAAGGACTTGGCGCTTGTGCTTGGATGCGTAGATTTCGCGCGGTTCTTGACCCGGATCGGTGACCCGATACAGCGCTGGGGCCGTCAGATTGGGAAGGTCTGCCCAGCGATACACGCGCAATGCGTTTGACGGGGGGACTTCGGTTTTGATTGTTTGGTTTTGCTCGAAAGTAACCATCTATTGTCCTTCTTTTGTTGAAAGACATCGGGCTTTCGGCTATTCTCTCAGTACCACCTAAAAGAATGCGCCTCCGCCCGTGTCTCGGGTGGGGGTTTCTTTTAGGCGGCAACCTGTTTCTCGATTGCAGCGTCGATATCGGCCTCGTTCCAGTAAAGGCGGGAACCGAATTTAATAGGTTGAGGGAGACGACCCAGATCAACGTCGCGGTAAACGCTTGACCGACTGCGTCCGCCGAGTTTCTTCTGAAGGTCTTGGAACGAAAGAAGGGTCATTATGCTGCTCCATGATTGCTCATGAAACAAACTTGGATTGCGGCGACTAAATCATCCACGACAGGGAAACGAGAGGTTTTGACGTCAATCTCGCATTCCCTTAACTCTCTCAAGGTTCTCCTGAATTTGCTCTCTATATTCCGAGTACGCTCTTTCTACGGTTTTTTCAGAAACGCCAAATTTCTCAGCCACATCTGCCACAACACTTGCCAGACTCCTCGGTTGCTCATCCCCGATTTGCCGATAGAGAACATCAACTGACGAAGCGAGTCTCAGCTGTTTATCGATCCGCTGCGAAACTGTTTTCATCGGAGATTTGCCCTGCCGGTTTAGATGCTCGAACCCAAAACTCTGGCCAAGCGTAAGGCTCTCAGATGACCGATACTTCTGCCATCCATCAACGATAGCTCTAAGCATCCCAATCGGAATTTCGACCGTGTGATCCCGCCAGTTAGGAAATGGGTAAGCGCTCTTTACGTCCTCGTGCCCCAAGTCGCCGTCTAACAGTGGAAATATTGCACCCAAAGTTTCGAGGGCTATCCACTCTCTGTTTAGATTGCCATTCTCTAGTTGGCGTGTGCTGTTTAGTGTTCGAAAGTAGAGTCTTTCGAGAAAAACCTCGAGTTCATCATTCGGGCGGCGTGGTATCTCACTCGGCTCGATTCTCGGTGGTTTCGGTTTAGCCATGGAGCGGTACTACCTTCGCGACATCTCCTAAAAGATGGCTGGCCCACATTTCCATCAGCGCGCGCCTTTGTTCCAGAAAATCAGTCCGTTTATAAGAACGCTCGACTGCACCACCTACAACGTGACCCAAGCAGGTTTCAGCAACCTCAAATGGAACGCTCTGTGTCTCCGCTACCCAATCTCGGAACGATGACCGGAAGCCGTGCGGGCGCTCAATCAGGCCACGGCGTTTCATGTACGCGCTCATTGTCATATCAGAAATCACACCTCGCCGAACGCTTGGGAAAAGGTAGCCGTCCCGAGCCATGGGCTTGGCTCTCTCGATTACAGAAAGGGCTTCAGTGGATAGTGGCACCCGGAATTCTTCGGTCGCGTCCCTGCGTCCCTTCATCGCTTCTGCCGGTATCGTCCAAACTTCACCGTCAATCTGATCCAGGTGCAGGTTTCGCAATGGATAAGACCGCACTGCTGTAAGTATCAGCAAACGCAGCGCAAGCTCGGTTGTCGTTCCACCGTCCAAGCTTTGATAGAAGGCTGGGACGCCCTGCCACGGCATCGCGGGAATGTTCTTGGCCTTATGGCGCTGTTTGCCTAACAGGGCCTTCGCTTTGTCGGTGGCTTGCAGGTCCACATCCAAGCCGAGGGCCGCAGCGTGGCGCATCACGATTGATAGCCGGTTCATGGCTTTCCGGGCTGTGTCCGCTTTCTCATGCCAAATCGGGGCAAGCGTATCCCGGATATCCTTTTGGTCCAGTTCAACGACTGGAACCTTCCCGAGCTTAGGCAGCACATGCAGTTCAAGCGGTGAATACCACCGACCGGCCTTGCCATCGCCTTTCAGTTCGGCTTTGCGGCTTTCGAACGCATCCAGGGCAACGTCCTTCAACAGATGCAGCTTACTGGCTTCCTCACGCTTTAGACGTTCGCGTTCTTTGATTGGGTCTATGCCTTTACGAGCGATGGCACGCCAGCTCTCAGCCTGGTGACGAACTTCTTTGAGCGATACCTCGGGATAAGGCCCCAGACCCATTTCACGCCTGCGACCGTGCACAGTAACACGAAGGAACCATTGTGCCCCGCCATCTTCGCGGCGGTGGAACCACAACCCGCCTCCGTCGGAGTACTTTCCGGGAGCGGAAGCCTTCAGGGTAACTGCACTGAGCTTGTTCAAAGGGCGTGACACTCAACCACCTCTCTATCCACCCTCTATATATAGTATACAGTGGGGCATAGTGGAACACAGTGGTACAGCTAAATCACTGTAAATCAATCATTCAGTAAATTCTTGGGGCATGGTGAAGCACCCTGAAACAAGTATTAGATGCCCTTCAGCGGCACCAGTTTCCACCGATCCGAACACCGACCTTTGGCCTGAAAACCGGGACTTACGCGCGTTTTTCGCCGATTGAGGTGACGCCCAGAACGTCCAGCACCCTGGCCTCGATCTGGTCCGCAGTCATGCCAGCGACCGCATACATATCGGCAGGGCTGGCCTGGTCGATGAACGCGTCCGGCAACACCATCGAGCGATACTTGAGCCCGGAATCGAACACGCCTTCTTCTGCCAAAAGCTGCGCGACGTGGCTGCCGAAGCCGCCGATGGAGCCTTCTTCGATGGTGATCAGCGCTTCGTGGTTTGCGGCCAGATCCAGAATCAGGTCGCGGTCCAGCGGTTTGGCGAAACGGGCGTCGGCGATGGTGGGGGTTATGCCTTTGGCCGACAGCGCCTCGGCGGCTTTCTGCACCTCGGCCAGACGGGTGCCGAAAGACAGCAGTGCCACGCGAGCCCCTTGCTGGATCAGGCGGCCTTTGCCGATTTCCAGGACCTCTCCGCGCTCGGGCAGATCGACGCCCACGCCTTCACCGCGTGGATAGCGAAAGGCGATAGGGCCATCGTTATGGGCGGCGGCGGTGGCGACCATGTGCATCAGTTCGGCCTCATCCGCGGCGGCCATCACCACCATGCCGGGCAGGTTCGACAGATACGCGATGTCGAACGACCCCGCATGGGTCGCCCCGTCCGCGCCGACCAATCCGGCCCGGTCGATGGCAAACCGCACCGGGAGGCGTTGGATGGCGACGTCATGCACCACTTGATCGTAGCCGCGCTGCAGGAATGTCGAATACATCGCGCAGAACGGTTTCATCCCGCCCGCCGCAAGGGCCGCAGAAAACGTGACCCCGTGCTGCTCGGCAATTGCCACGTCGAAACAGCGCGAGGGGTAGCATTCTGCAAACAGGTTCAGCCCCGTGCCATCGGGCATCGCGGCGGTAACGGCGACGATCTTGTCGTCGCGGGCGGCTTCCTCCACCAGCGTTTTGCCGAAGACCGAGGTGTAGGAGGGCGCGTTTGACGGGGCCTTTTTCTGTTCCCCCGTCACCACATCGAATTTCGCCGTTGCGTGGCCCTTGTCGCGGGCTTGTTCGGCGGGGGCGTAGCCTTTGCCCTTTTTGGTGAGCACATGGATCAGGATCGGCCCGGTGGCGCGCGCCTTGACTGTGCGCAGAACCGGCAGCAACTGGTCCAGATCGTGGCCGTCGATGGGGCCGAGATAGGAAAAGCCCAGCTCTTCGAACAAAGTCCCGCCCACGGCCATGCCTTTCAGCATTTCCTTGGCGCGCTTGGCACCTTCGCGGAACGGTTCGGGCAGCAGCGACACCACGCCTTTGGCGGCGGCTTTCAGATCGTGGAAAGGTTCCTCGGCATAGATGCGTGACAGATAGTTGGACAGAGCACCCACGGGCGGCGCGATGCTCATCTCATTGTCGTTCAGAATGACGATCAGCCGCTTTTTCAGGTGGCCCGCGTTGTTCATCGCCTCAAAGGCCATGCCTGCGGACATTGAGCCATCGCCGATCACCGCAATCGCGTCGCCCAGCCCTTCGGGTGTCACGCCTCCCAGATCGCGCGCAACGGCAAACCCCAGCGCGGCGCTGATCGAGGTCGAGCTATGCGCGGCACCGAAAGGATCATAGGGGCTCTCACTGCGTTTGGTGAACCCGCTCAGGCCATCCTTCATGCGCAAAGTGCGAATGCGGTCGCGCCGCTCGGTCAGGATCTTATGGGGATAACACTGGTGGCCCACGTCCCAGATGATTTTGTCGCGCGGCGTGTCAAAGACGGCATGCAAGGCAGTAGTCAGTTCCACTACGCCCAGCCCCGCGCCCAGATGCCCGCCGGTAACGGACACGGCCGAGATCGTCTCGGCCCGCAATTCCTGTGCTAGCTGATGCAGTTGCGCGTCCGAGAACTGCTTGAGGTCCGCAGGGCGGTTCACAAGGTCCAGCAGGGGCGTTTTCGGGCGGTCAGACATTTGGCGCGTTCCTGGCTTAGCTGTCCCGGGCAATAACGAAGCGGGCGGCGTCCTTCAAGGTTTCCGCTTGCGCGCGGTACCCAGCCAGCGCATCGCAGGCCTGATCCACCAGTTCCGCAGCGCGGGCGCGGGCGGCATCAAGACCCAGCAGCGAGACGAAGGTGGCTTTGCCCGCATCGGCATCCTTTTGCAGACGTTTACCGGCCTTTTCGGCATCCCCCTCAACATCCAGAATGTCATCGGCGATCTGAAAAGCAAGGCCAAGGGTTTGGGCATATTGGCGCAAGGGCTCCGGGTCGGCCTGAGCCAGACGCGCACCCGCACAGGCGGACCATTCGATCAGAGCGCCGGTTTTCCCGGCCTGCAAGCGAGTGATTTCGGCCAGCGTCAAAGGCGCTGCCGTTTCCGCTGCAATATCCAGCGCCTGCCCCAGCACCATCCCTTGTGCACCACTGGCTTTGGCCAGTGTTAGGGTCAATTCCGCTCGGATTTCTGCATTCCCAACCTCGGGCCGGGCGCAGAGTTCAAAAGCCAGCGTCTGCAACGCATCCCCGGCCAGCACGGCAGTGCCCTGATCCCATTTCACATGCACGGTCGGACGCCCCCGGCGCAGATCGTCGTCATCCATGCAGGGTAGGTCATCATGCACCAGCGAATAGGCGTGCAGCGCCTCAATCGCCGTGGCGGGCCAGATCGCGCGGGCCGGATTGACGCCGTGCAGTCGGGCGCTTTCCAGCACCAAAAACCCGCGCAGCCGCTTGCCGCCTTCGGTGGCATAGGCCATCGCACGGGTCACATCCAGATCGTCCAGCGCGCCCAGAACCAGATCGAACTGGCCCTGAATCCGCGCCGCATCCTGCGCAAGCTTTTGGCGAAACATCTACAGCCCTTCGACAGGCGTGGTCCCGGTCGGCTGACCATTGGCGTCCAGAGTGATCGCGGCCACTTTTTCCTCGGCCCGCTTCAACTCATCTTCACAACGTTTCTTCAGCGCCGCGCCGCGTTCGTACAAAGCAATCGACTGATCCAGCGCCACGTCGCCGCGTTCCAGCTGGCCGACCACGGCCTCAAGCTCTTTCATCGCCTGTTCGAATGTCATCTGGTCAACGGGGGTGTCAGTCATCGGGCTGCCTTCATCAGTTCTTCCACATGGGCGCGGGACGCCTCGGCCAGTGCGTTCAGATCATACCCGCCTTCCAGAGTCGAGACGATACGACCCTCACACACCTCATCGGCGATCTTGCACAGCTCAGCCGTGATCCAGGCGAAATCGCCGGTGGACCAGTTGAGATTGGCCAACGGGTCGTCCTGATGGGCGTCGAACCCGGCGGAAATGATGATCAGTTCCGGCCGGAACGCCCGCAAGCGCGGAAAGGCATGGCTTTCATAGGCCGCCCGCATCTCGGCCCCGCCAGTGCCGGGGGCCAGAGGCAGATTCAGAACGGTGTCATACGCCCCGGTCTCATCCGGGCGGCCCGAGCCGGGCCACAAGGGCATCTGCTGGCTGGTGATCACCAGAGCGCGCTTTTCGTCCCAAAGCAGGTCCTGCGTGCCGTTGCCATGATGCACATCGAAATCCACCACCGCCACGCGGCTGAGCCCATGATGCTCCAGCGCGTGTTTCGCGGCCAAAGCCGCATTGCCGAACAGGCAGAATCCCATTGCCGTGTCTGTTTCAGCGTGGTGACCTGGCGGGCGCACAGCGCAGAACGCGTTCGGGGCCTCGCCCCCCAACACCAGATCGACCGCACGCACGACAGCCCCCGCCGCGCGGTAAGCGGCATCGACGGAACCGGGGGACATGAAGGTATCCCCATCAATCTGCGCAAACCCGTTCGCAGGCCGCGCGGCCTTGATATCCCGAATGTAGCTTTCCGGATGAACCCGCTGCAGATCGTCATCCGCCGCCAAAGGGGCCGTCACCCGGTTCAGGTCCAAAGACTCTAACGCATGCAGGATATGCTCCAGCCGCGCCACCCGCTCCGGGTGTCCGTCCGGCGTCACATGCCCAAGACAATCGGCATGGGTCAAAAGCGCAGTCTTCATCGGGATCCCATCTTCATCTGTCTAAAAATATCCTCGCCGAAGGCAAAAAACCGCCGCGCAGCGGCCAAATCAATCCGGCGCCAACATATAGCCCGCGCCGCGCACGGTCTGCAAATACCGAGGCTGCTTCGGGTCCTGTTCGATCTTCCGGCGCAGGCGGGTGATCTGCACGTCCACCGCCCGTTCCTGCGCCTGCCCCTTGTCGCGGCCCAGATCCTCGACCAGCTTGGCGCGGCTGATCGGCTCGCCCGGCTGGGCCGAGAAGATCTTCATCAACTGGCTTTCCGTCGCGGTCAGACGCACCGGATCCTCGCCCTGCCACATCTCTCCGCGCTCGATGTCATAGCGGATCGGCCCAAGTGTCAGGATCTTCGCCGCCGTATCCTGCGCCGGCGTTTCCGGCATCCGCCGCAGGATGGCGTTGATGCGCAGCAGCAATTCCTTGGGCTCGAATGGCTTGGCCAGATAATCATCCGCCCCGGCCTCAAGCCCGGCAATCCGATGCTCGGTCTCGCCCCGGGCGGTCAGCAGCAGGATCGGCGTGCTGTGCGTTTCCCGCAGCGCCTTGGTCAGGCTGACCCCATCCTCGCCCGGCATCATCACATCCAGAACGATCAAGTCAAAATCCAGCCCCGACAGCACCCGCCGCGCATGGGCCGCATCGCGGGCCGAGGTCACAAGAAACCCGTTCCGCATCAAAAACTTCTTGAGCAGGTCGCGAATGCGCTCGTCATCGTCGACAATCAGAAGATGGGCGTCCATATCGCTCATGAGGTGCTATCCCGCAGTTTGGTGTAGGCATGACGCATATCAGCATCCATCATCGCTTCAAGCACTTTACGAAACCCCGCCACCGCTTCGGGCCCCGCATCCTTGTACGCGGCCCGCATGCGCGAGCGCTGGGCGTCTGACAGTTTCGCCTCTAGCGCGCGGCCCTGTTCGGTCAGAAACAGGTGGCGTTCACGCTTGTCCACGGTGCCAACCCGGCTTTGTACCAGCCCGTCATCGATCAAGGTCCGAAGCACCCGGTTCAGAGACTGTTTTGTCACCCCCAGAATGGCCAGCAGATTGTTGACCGTGGTGCCGGGCGCGCGATTGATAAAGTGAATTGCCCGGTGATGGGCCCGCCCATAGGCCATTTCCGACAGAATGCGGTCCGGGTCGGCGGTGAAGCCGCGATAGGCGAAAAACATGGCCTCGATCCCTTGTCGCAATTGCTCGTCGGTCAGAAACAACAGGCTCTCGCCGCCAAATAGCGGGGCGGGGCGGATTTCGGACATATCATGCCTCATTCATTACACCGGGCCGAGTTTATGTCAGCGTTATTGACATTCCAAGGGTGGACAGGTATCGATTCTCAGTTTTTGCGCAACATTATGTCCGCTTCGGACCTAACTAGCGCAACAATCGGAAAATCAACCCGGATCAGGAGGTTTCGCATGGCTGGGTATGACGATCGTGATGGTGTCATCTGGTTGGACGGCACGCTGGTGCCCTGGCGCGAGGCCAATGTGCATATTCTGTCGCACGCAATGCACTATGCCTCATCGGTGTTCGAGGGCGAGCGCGCCTATAACGGCAAGATCTTCAAAAGCCGGGCACATTCCGAGCGTCTGATTGCCTCGGCCGAGGCGCTGGACATGCCGATGCCCTATTCGATTGACGAGATCGAGGCGGCAAAGGAAGAAGCCCTGAAAGCCAGCGGGCTGCAGGACGCCTATGTGCGTGTGCTGGTCTGGCGCGGCTCGGGTGAGGATATGGGCGTGGCCTCGGCCAAGAACCCGGTGCGCATGGCCGTCGCGGTCTGGCCCTGGGGTGCCTATTACGGTGACGCCAAGATGCAGGGGGCC
This sequence comes from Ruegeria sp. G12, assembly GCF_056533565.1. Taxonomy (NCBI): domain Bacteria; kingdom Pseudomonadati; phylum Pseudomonadota; class Alphaproteobacteria; order Rhodobacterales; family Roseobacteraceae; genus Ruegeria; species Ruegeria sp. G12. The sequence goes on along the minus strand of NZ_JBQFOO010000003.1, from coordinate 406,786 downwards.
AAGCTGGACATCGCCGAGTGGAAACGCCCCAGCCCCGAAACAATCCCGGTCCATGCCAAGGCGGCGGGTCTCTACATGATCTGCACCATCTCGAAGCACAAGGCCGAGGCCAAAGGATGCTCGGACGCGCTTTTCATGGACTATCGCGGCTATGTGGCCGAAGCGACCGGCGCGAATGTGTTCTTCGTCAAGGATGGTGAAGTGCATACGCCGCTGGCCGATTGCTTCCTGAACGGCATCACCCGTCAGACCGTGATCCAGATGCTGAAAGACAAGGGCATCAACGTGATTGAGCGCCATATCATGCCCGAGGAAATGGCCGATTTCGAACAATGCTGGCTGACCGGCACCGCTGCCGAGGTCACGCCCGTCGGTCAGATCGGCGACTACACCTTCGAGGTCGGCGATATCACCCGCGAGATTGCCGAAGAATATGAGGCGCTGGTCCGCGCCTGATCATTCTCAACCAACAAACGAAACCTCCGCGTTTTCGCGGGGGTTTTTTTGTGCCAAGCGTCCGCAATACCTTGCAGATCGTTCAGCCTGCTGGACGGGTGCGCGTTCGGGTGTAGATTATGGCCATGTTAGACCTTCTCAGCGATATCCTTACCCGCCTGTCCCTGCGCGGCACGTTTTACTTCCGCACGTCCTTCACGCCGCCCTTCGGCATCCAGGTTCCGGCCTTTGAAAACGTCGCCCGGTTTCACTTCGTCCAGCGCGGTGAGCTGAAGGTCTACGTCTCTAACACGGGCGAAACACTGCGTCTGAAGCAGGGCGATCTGATCCTGATCCCGCATGGCTCGGCCCATGCGCTGCTGTGCAACGAGGTCAAACCGCTGGACGCATTGCCGCTCGAGCAGGTGCTGGACGAGGCCGGGTATACCGGCGACGGCGTCCTGATCTATGGCGGCGAGGACAAAAGCCGCGATACGCAATTGATCTGCGGCCATTTCTCGTTCACAGGTCCGCCGGGGCGACAAGGCACCGGGCATATGCTGATCGACCGTTTGCCGCCCTATATCCTGATCGAGAATTACGGCGAAGAAGCCGGGGCATGGATCGAGTCCACCCTACGCATGATCGGGTCCGAGGTCAGCGGCGCGCGGATTGGCGGCGATCTGATCGCGCTGAAACTGTCCGAAGTGCTGTTCGCGCAGGCCATCCGGGCGCATCTGGAACATCAAAGCCCCAGCGAATCCGCGCTGGCCGGGTTCGCGGACCGGCGCGTATCGCGCGCCCTGACCGCCTTCCATCAGGCCCCGGCGCAGGATTGGAGCGTTGAAGGGCTGGCGCGTGAGGCCGGCATGTCCCGCACCGCCTTCGCGCAGCTTTTTGCCGAGAAGATGGGCACCACGCCAATGCAATACTTGACCGACTGGCGGATGCAGATCGCCTGTCACGGGCTGACCGAAAGCCGCTGGAATGTTGCCGATGCCGCCGCCGAGGTTGGATATGCATCCGAAGCCGCGTTTTCGCGCGTGTTCAAGAAACAGGTCGGGTTGTCCCCGGCTGCGTATCGGGCAATGCACTGATCCGACGACCAATCCGAACGATCTGCAATGTATCCCGAACGATCCGGGCTGATGCGTTCGGTGATCCTCCCCTAGCTTAGAGCCATGCCAAGCAAGGAAAGGAAGTCCCATGTCTGCCCGTTTCATCACCCGTAACATCCACGCCTATCTCGACTACCCCGTCGCCATTGCTCTGATGACGCTGCCCTTTGTGCTGGGTCTGGGCCAGTCCAACCCGCTGGCGCTGTGGCTGTCTGTTGTCACCGGTGTCGCCGCTTTTGTGCTGACGGTGCTGACCGATCATCATCTGGGGATCTGGCGGGTGCTGCCCTACAAGTTCCATCTGGCGGTGGACCTGACCGTCGGCATCGTGTTCCTGCTGGCCCCCAGCCTGCTGGGGTTCACTGGCCTGGATGCGTGGTTCTACTGGCTGAACGGCGCGGCGGTGGTGGCCGTCATCTCGCTAAGCGCGCCTGAGCAAACAGCGGCGGCGTGAGCATCCCAAAATATCAAGCTGTCGTTGTTTCGAGCCGCGCGTTGCCCACGCGCGGCTCACTTTTTTGTCTCTATACAGGGTTTGTCGGCGTTAACCGAAGCATGCAGAGCAACAGTATTCCCCACTTGAAATATCCGATAAAAATCATCAGATATATGGAAACGCCAGATGCCAGATGCCAGATCATCCAGCACTTTCTTTCGGGGCGGTCTGCTGGCTGAGCATATGGTCGTGCGAGGGCCAGCCACCGCCCCGGAAACGAAACCGGCTGAGGAAGTTACAAGATTGATGAGATCCGAGATGAGCGACTCGCTGGACGAAATCATGGCGCGGCACGATGCCGCCACGGCCTGCGGGTGCAATTGCTGCGACAATGACTACTGCGCCTATGTCGAACGGCAGAAACGTCAGGCGTTGCGGGACGCGGGGCAGGCAGGCGAAACGCTGCCCGGAAGCGCAGCGAGCCAACGCAAATCGCTGCGCTATCAGTTTGAGCATCAACAGGCGCTAAGGCCCTGAGGGGTCAAAAATCGACCCCGCGCTGGGCTTTGATCCCGGCTTGGAACGGGTGTTTTTCCTCGGTCATTTCTGTCACCAGATCCGCATAGTCCCGCAACGCTTGCGGCGCATCACGGCCCGTCAGGAAGACGCTGGTTTTGTCCGACCGCGCGTTCAGGCCGTCGATCACCTGATCAACGGATAGGTATTCATAGCGCAGGGCGATGTTGATCTCGTCCAACACCACCAGATCATACTCTCCGCTTGCCATCAGATCGCAGGCCTTGCCAAAGGCCGAGGTGGCCGCCGCAATGTCGCGTTCGCGGTCCTGTGTATCCCAGGTGAACCCTTCGCCCATTGTATGCCATGTCACCAGATCGCGTTCTTGAAAGAACCGCCGCTCGCCGGTTTTCCATTTGCCCTTGATGAACTGCACCACGGCAACCTTCTGGCCCCAGCCCAAAGCCCGGATCACCACGCCAAACGCGGCTGAGGATTTGCCTTTGCCCTTGCCGGTATTGATCAGAACCAGACCGCGCCCCGGATCGACCGCCTCGGACACTTTCTTGCGGTGCTTGGCCTGCACCTTTTGCATCTTTTCCTTGTGATCCTGCGCGTCGCTCATGGGGGCACCCTCTGTCTCTGTCCGGCCCAACCTAGGGGAAGTTGGCGAAAGGTAAAGTCACCCTTTGGGGTCCGTGACCGAGCGGGCCTTGCCGCGTTCCAGCCCCAGTTGGTGTTCGCGCCAGATCACCACCACATTGCCTGCGATCACCAGCGCGGCCCCGATCAGGATGGCCAGCGTTGGCCATTCGTCAAACCAGACATAACCGATGACAATCGCGAACAGCATGCTGGTATAATCGTAAGGCGCCAGCATCGAGGCCTGCCCGAAGCGATAGGATGAGGTCACAAGGATTTGCGCCACCCCTCCGGTCAGCCCCATCCCGACCAGAATCGCTGCCTGTTCCCACGTGGGTAGGGTCCAGCCCCAAAAGGCGGTCAGGCCCGACAGCAGCGTGCCCGTTAAGCAAAAATAAAATACGATGGCTGCCGGATGATCGACCTGAACCAGTTGCCGGATATGGATTTGCACAAAGGCCCGGGCAAAGGTGGCCGCCAGCACGCAGAGCGCGCCGAGCGTGGCGGCGACTTCGATATCGGTGCTGCCAAGGCGCGGCCAGATCATGATCAGAACGCCCAGCAGACCCAGTGCCACCGCGCCGATGCGGATCATGCGAATGCGCTCGCCCAGCATCACTGCGGCCAGAATCAGCGTGAAGATGGGGGTGGCATAGCCGATGGCGGTGACCTCGGGCAGGGGCAGCAGGCTTAGGCCGGTGAAGGTCAGGCCCATGGCGCTGGTGCCCAAAACACCGCGCCAGAAATGGCCCATGGGTTTTTTGACGACAAAGCCCTGCGCCAGTTCCCCGCGTGAAATCAGCCAGATGAGGATGACGGGAATGGCAAAGAGCGAGCGGAAGAACACCAGCTCCCCCGGCGGGAAATCCTCGGACAGCGCTTTTACCAGCGCGGCCATCGCCGTGAACAGGAACAGCGCGCCGAGTTTCAGCGTCACGGCCAGAACAGGTCGATGCGATGTTAACGATTTTGCCATCGGCGCGACCCTGCGCTTTTGCGGGGCAAAGATCAACGGCTGGGCTCAGCCAGTCACCCAGGTTTGAGGCAGCGGGCTGCCGATTTCCTCGGCGAAGTCTTCGAGAAAGCGGATCATGCGCGCGGTGCGCTGTTCGGCGATCTGTTTGCCGGTTTCGGTCAGCATGTCGCTAGGCAGGCCAAGCAGCTTGACCTTCCAGTGGTCGAGCGAGAAATGCAGATCGTCCAGAGGCCGGCTTCGAGCGAACGGGTCCGCCGCGTCATACAGCGTGCGCCCCAAAGCGCCGGAGACCGAGAAATTGCGCGCGATGCCGATGGCCCCCAGCGCATCCAGCCGGTCGGCATCGCGCAGGATGCGGGCCTCAGCCGTTTCGGGCGTGATATTGGCCGAAAAGCTGTGCGCCTCGATCGCGTGGCGGATAGCTTGGATCTGGTCGGAGTTATACCCCAGATCGCACAGAATAGGCTCTGATTTCTCTGCCGACTTGCGGGACGCCAGATGCCGGTCGGGATCGTCCTTGGGCAGGTTTACCAGATCGTGCAGATAGCTTGCGGCCAGCAGCACCGGCATATCAGTCCGGTCATCCGCGATGGCCTGCGCGTTGACCCAGACCCGGTCCAGATGGGCCAGATCATGGGCGGGGTCCGTCTCCATCCGCTGCGCGACGATGCCGCGCAACCGGCTGCGCAGATCAGCCGATCCGTCCACGGTTCTCTCCGATCTGGCCGCGATGCAGCAGCAGGTGGTCGAGGATCACGCAGGCCATCATCGCCTCACCCACCGGCACGGCGCGGATACCGACGCAGGGGTCGTGGCGGCCTTTGGTGATGATTTCGGTTTCTTCACCCGACTTGGTGATGGTCTTGCGGGTGGTCAGGATCGACGAGGTCGGTTTGACCGCAAAGCGCACGACAACGTCCTGCCCGGTCGAGATACCACCCAGAATGCCGCCCGCATGGTTCGAACTGTATTGCGGGCCGTTCTGGCCCATGAAAATCTCATCAGCGTTGGCCTCGCCGGTCAGTTCGGCGGCGGCCATGCCCTCGCCGATCTCGACGCCTTTGACGGCGTTGATCGACATCATCGCGGCGGCTAGATCAGTGTCTAACTTGGCGTAAACCGGTGCACCCAGCCCTGCGGGGACGCCACGCGCCACAACCTCGACCACCGCGCCGACCGAGTTGCCGGATTTACGCAGGTCATCCAGATAGGTGGCCCAGCCCTCGGCAGCTTGCGCATCGGGGGTCCAGAACGGGTTTTGTTCGATCTGCGACCAGTCGAAATTGTTGCGGTCGATCTTGTGGGGGCCGATCTGGGTCATATAACCAGTGATCTGCACATTGGGTGCGATCTGCTTGATCGCCTCGCGCGCCAAGCCTCCGGCGGCGACGCGGGATGCAGTTTCGCGCGCCGAGCTACGCCCGCCACCGCGATAGTCGCGGATGCCGTATTTCTGCCAGTAGGTGATATCGGCATGGCCCGGACGGAACTTGTCTTTGATATCGCCGTAGTCTTTCGAGCGTTGATCGGTGTTCTCGATCATCAACTGGACCGGGGTGCCAGTTGTTTGGCCCTCGAACACGCCGGACATGATCTTGACCTGATCTGGCTCACGCCGCTGGGTGGTGAACTTGTTTTGCCCCGGTTTGCGCTTGTCTAACCAGTGCTGGATCATCGCCTCGTCGATGGCGACGCCCGGCGGGCAACCGTCCACCGTTGCGCCCAAGGCGGGGCCGTGGCTTTCACCCCAGGTGGTGACGCGGAAGAGGTGTCCAAAGCTATTCATCGACATGGGGCGTGCTCCTTTGCCGGTTGTGCTTAGCGGGGAGTTCCTGTGGCCTCAAGCGGATTTGCAGGTGGAGAGCGGGGGCGGGGGCGCTGCCCCCGTCGCGCAGGCGCGACTCCCCCGAGGTATTTTCGAACAGAAGAAGGATCAGGCCGCTTTCAGGGCCTGACGGGTTTTTGTGATTGCAAGGGCGGCCTGTGCGGCTTCGCGGCCTTTTTGCACGAAGTGGTCGCGGTAGATGGCGTTGTGGTGGTCGGTTTCATGATATTGGTGCGGGGTCAGCGAGACGGACAGGACTGGCACGCCTGTGTCCATTCCGGCGCGCATCAGTCCATCGACCACGGCTTGGGCCACGAAATCGTGCCGGTAGATGCCGCCATCCACCACGAAGGCGGCGCAGGCCACCGCTTCGTAGCGCCCGGTTTGGGCCAGATCGCGGGCCAGCAGGGGCATCTCGAACGCGCCGGGGACGTCGAAGATATCGATTTGCTCGGCGGGGATGAGCTGCTGGAACCCGTCCAGCGCGCGGTCGACGATATCGGCATGCCAGTTGGCTTTGATGAAAGCGTAGCGGGTGTGTGTCATTTGGACCTCCTGAGTTACAGACACGTCACCCAAGGCGATCACGAGCAGCCGCGCCTGAGGGGCACGCTGCACGTTCTCTTTCATCCGGACTGTAACCGTCGGCTCTGGCCTCTAACCAGATCTGCTTGTCACCCCGGATGATCCGGGGCCGCTCGCGGGCTTACGGGTCATGGCCCGCATACCGCCGGTGGGGAATTTCGCCCCGCCCTGAGAACGCGGTGACCTTGCCAAGCTGCGGGCGGTTCTGCAAGAGAAACGTAGGAGGATCGCCATGCACCCCAACCCCGCCTTCCGTGCCGAAGACCGCGCGCGCCACATTGCTTTTGCCCGTGACCGCGCCTTTGGGGTTCTGGCACTGTCGGCCCCAGAAGCTCCGGCGTTGAGCCATGTGCCTTTTCTGCTGGAGGAGGATGGTGCTACGGCGGACCTGCACCTTGTGCGCTCGAACCCCATTGTTCGGATGTTGCAGCAGCCTTGCCGCGCGACCATCGCCGTTTCCGGGCCCGACGGGTATGTGTCACCGGACTGGTATGAGGTCGAGGATCAGGTGCCCACATGGAACTATGTTGCCGTGCATCTGATCGGGCAGCTTGAGAGGTTGCCGCAGGAAGCACTGCTGGATGTGCTGGATCGGCAGTCTGCGTTCTATGAGGCTAGGTTGCTGCCCAAACCCCCATGGACGACCGGGAAGATGTCTGACGATGCGTTGCCGAGGATGATGCGCATGATCGTGCCTTGCCGTCTGCGGGTGGATGATATTCAGGGGACCTGGAAGCTAAATCAGAACAAGCCCGGCCCGGTTCGGATGCGTGCGGCGGAACGGATCGCAGATGGGATCGGGGCTGAACTTGATACGCTCGGAGATTTGATGCGAGCGCCGGGTTCGTCAGACAACTGACGGGTTTTGTTTTGCCCCGGCTGCTGTCATGGTCCCGATAACCAAGGAGACCGGATATGAAGCTTTATCACAGCCCGACCTCGCCCTATGTCCGCAAAGTTATGGTTTTGCTGCACGAAACGGATCAGTTGCAGGATGTCGAACTGCAGACCGTGGCCAGCACACCCGTGTCACCGGCGGAGCCGCTGATCAGCAAAGCTCCGCTGACCAAAGTTCCGGCGCTGGAGCGGCCCGATGGGCCAACCCTGTTCGACAGCCGGGTGATCTGTGCCTTTCTGGATGCGCGAGCGCAGGCTGGCCTGTATCCCGACGGGCCGGGGCGCTGGCCTGTATCCCGACGGGCCGGGGCGCTGGGATGTGCTGACGTTGGAGGCGCTGGCCGATGGCATTCTGGATGCCGCCCTGCTGATGACCTATGAAGACCGGTTGCGGCCCGCAGACAAGCAGTGGGACGAGTGGGTTGAGGCGCAGTGGGTCAAGATCGAACGGGCCTGTGCCGCTTTGAACCAGCGCTGGATGGCGCATTTGTCCGGCACGTTGGATATGGGGCAGGTGGCGGTCGGCTGTGCGCTGGGTTACGTTGACTTCCGCCACGATGCGCGGGGCTGGCGCAAGGGCAACGACGCCCTTGCCGCATGGTATGCAGAGTTCGGCGAGCGGCCCAGCATGGTGGCAACGCGCCCGCCCGCGTGATCAACGCCGCTTAAGGCGCAGTGAACGTGGCCAGATAGGCGGCGATATCGTCTGCGCCTTTCTTTAGCTTGACGCTCATGTTCGGGCGGGCGGTTTCGTCATCCAGAAACGCCTTGATGAAGCCGATCGGGTCTTTGGAATAGGTGGCTATGTTCTCTTCGGTCCAGATCAGGCCTTGGTCACCTGCGCGGATCATGTCGTCGGTGAACATGCCGATGGGCAGGCGTTCGCTGCCATAACGGTAGTCGTTTTCGGTCCCGGCGACACGGCCCACAACACCATAGAGATTCGGGCCGGTGATTCCGCCTTTCACCAGCACCTCGCCATCTTTGATGATCGCGTGGCAGGACGAGCAGCGGTTATACAGTTTTTCACCTTTTGCAGGATCACCGGCGGCGATGGCTTGGGTGGACAATGCGGTCAGCAAAAGCATGGCGGCCAAAGGGGTCTTGAACATCGGGGTCTCCGGGCTGGCATTCGTGCATTCGGGGATTTCCGGCATTCGCGTATAAAGTGCAACCGAAAACGTGCGCTCGCCTGTCGTGTGAAAAAATCTATTTTCCGGTAATGATTTATGGACGAACAAAGCCGCGTTGGCCGGGTGCATATTACAAGATTGCGCATCAATCGGGTCGGTTTGGCTGCTGTGCACACCGTCCTGTTGACGGCGCTCTGCCCCCTTTGGGCTGTGCCGGGGTTCGGGACCGAATCAAGCCAGCCCGATCCTGGGAAAGCGCCAAAACTTGCGGCGCGGAATCATCAAAAAAGCCCCTGACCTTGTGACATTATACGCAGATGCGGCGTATTGCGCGTTTATGACCGCTAGACGAATTCTATTCTCCCCGATAGTAAGCGCGGTTAAGACACCGCATTCGTGCGGTGCGCGAGCTATTTGCCCGTCCGCGGGCGCCAGAGAATCGGAGATAACCTCGTGTCCCACGCAGAAGACCACGAAGGCACCCGCAGAGATTTCCTGTACTACGTCGCTGGCGGCGCAGGTGTCGTTGCGACGGGGGCAGCCGTATGGCCCCTGGTGAATCAAATGAACCCCTCGGCGGATGTGCAGGCGCTGTCCTCGATTCGCGTGGACGTGAGCGGGGTCGAGCCGGGCACGCAGCTGACCGTGAAATGGCTGGGTAAGCCAGTGTTCATTCGTCACCGCACCGGTGCCGAGATTCAGGAAGCCAAGGATCAGGACGCAGAAGGCGTGGACGCCCTGCCGGACCCGCTGGCCCGCAACCTCAACCTGAGCGCTGATGCGCCCGCGACCGACGCCAACCGCGTGATGCCCTCGCCCGAAGGCGAAGCGCCGGGTGCTTGGATCGTTCAGATGGGTGTGTGTACGCACCTTGGCTGTGTGCCGCTGGGCGATGCTGGCGATTTTGGCGGTTGGTTCTGCCCCTGCCACGGCTCGCACTATGACCTTGCCGGTCGTATCCGCAAAGGCCCCGCGCCTGAAAACCTGCCTGTCCCGCCCGCTGAGTGGGTCGACAACAGCACCATCAAACTCGGCTAAGGGAGAGCCTGATGTCCGGAATTCCCCACGATCATTACGAGCCGAAGACAAATGGCGAAAAGTGGCTGAACAGCCGCCTGCCGATTGTCGGCCTTCTGTATGACACCCTCATGATCCCAACGCCAAAGAACCTGAACTGGTGGTGGATCTGGGGCATCGTTCTGGCGTTCTGCCTGGCGCTGCAAATCGTCACCGGTATCGTTCTGGTGATGCACTACACCCCGCATGTCGATCTGGCCTTTGCCAGCATCGAACACATCATGCGCAACGTGAACGGCGGCTATATGCTGCGCTATCTGCACATGAACGGCGCATCGCTGTTCTTTGTTGCGGTTTACATCCACATCTTCCGCGGCCTGTTCTATGGCTCGTACAAAGCCCCGCGTGAAATCACGTGGATCATCGGGATGCTGATTTACCTGATGATGATGGGCACCGCTTTCATGGGCTACGTTCTGCCTTGGGGTCAGATGTCCTTCTGGGGTGCGACCGTGATCACCGGCCTGTTCGGCGCGATCCCCTTCGTTGGCGACGCGATCCAGACCTGGCTGCTGGGCGGACCGGCGGTGGACAATGCCACGCTGAACCGCTTCTTCTCGCTGCACTACCTGCTGCCGTTCGTGATTGCGGCGCTGGTGATCGTGCATATCTGGGCCTTCCACACCACCGGCAACAACAACCCGACAGGTGTTGAAGTGCGCCGTGGCTCGAAAGCCGAGGCGGAGAAAGACACGCTGCCCTTCTGGCCGTACTTCGTGATCAAGGACCTGTTCGCGCTGGCGGTCATTCTGGTCGTGTTCTGGGCCATCGTCGGCTACATGCCGAACTATCTGGGCCACCCCGATAACTATATCGAGGCCAACCCGCTGGTCACGCCTGCGCACATCGTGCCCGAATGGTACTTCCTGCCGTTCTACGCGATCCTGCGCGCCTTCACCGGTGAGGTCTGGGTGGTGCAATTCGCCAGCTTCATCACCGGCGGCATCATCGACGCCAAGTTCTTTGGTGTGATCGCGATGTTCGGTGCGATCCTGGCCATGGCTCTGGCGCCCTGGCTGGACACATCCAGCGTGCGGTCGGGCAAGTACCGCCCGATGTTCAAATGGTGGTTCTACCTGCTGATCATCGACTTCTTTGCCCTGATGTGGCTGGGGGCGATGCCTGCGGAAGAGCCTTATGCGACCTTCTCGCTGATCGCGTCGGCCTACTGGTTCGCCTATTTCTTCGTGATCCTGCCGATCCTGGGTGTCATCGAAAAGCCCGAGCTTCCGCCGGAAACCATCGAAGAAGACTTCAACGCGCATTATGGCAAGGCAAACGCCGACGCCACGCCGGCCGAGTAAGAAGAGGGACCGGAAACATGTTCAAGAAACTTGCAATCGGTGCCGCGTTTGCCCTGGCCTTTACCCCTGCTGCGTCCTTCGCGGCAGGTGGCGGCGAGCAGCACATCGAAGACTTCGCCTTCTCGTTCGAAGGGCCTTTTGGCACCTGGGACGAGCATCAGCTGCAGCGTGGCCTTCAGGTCTATACCGAGGTCTGCGCAGCCTGCCACGGCCTGCAATATGTCCCCCTGCGTGATCTTGAGGCGCTGGGCTATTCCGAAGAAGAAGTCATCGCCTATGCGGCGGCCAATTTCGAAGTGTTCGACCCCGAGCTGGACGATTTCCGCCCGGCCATCCCGACCGACCACTTCCCGGCCAATACCGGCGTCGGCGCACCGGATCTGAGCCTGATGGCCAAGGCCCGCGCGGGCTTCCACGGGCCCTACGGTCTGGGCATCAACCAGCTGGTCAAGGGCATGGGTGGCGCGGAATACATCGCCTCGCTGTTGGACGGCTATACCGGTGAAGAAAAAACCGAAGCGGGTGCGACGCTGTACGAAAACAAAGCCTTCCCCGGCGGCTGGATTTCGATGGCTCCGCCGCTGTCGGATGATCAGGTCGAATTCGCCGATGGCCACGCGGCGACGGTTGAAGAGATGTCGAAAGACGTTTCCGCTTTCCTGATGTGGGCCGCCGAGCCCAAGATGATGGATCGCAAGAATGCAGGCTTTGTCGGTGTTCTGTTCCTGACCGTTCTGTCGGTGCTGCTGTACCTGGTCAACAAGCGCCTGTGGGCGCCTGTCAAAGGCAAGAAATCGGCCTGACGACGCGGTACACAACAAAACGCAAAAGCCCGGCCACTAGCGCCGGGCTTTTTTTGTCTGCACCGATCGGTGCTATAGTACCCTCAGCCCGCCCACCTGTGGTCGGGCCGTTTTGAACAAGTACATTTCAGGAGGGGGAATTATGAGCGTTCAATCGAATGCGGACAAACTGCGCGAAGCCTATGCCAAATGGAACGACAGCAAGGGCGCGGATTTGACGATGTGGGACCAGTATACAACCGAAGATCTGTGCATGTGCTCGTTGGGCGAGGGGGATTACGGTCTGGACTTCAGTTGCCGCCGACAGGGCCGCGCGCAGATGCACGCCTATTTGAAAGACCTGACCGATGCGTTCGAAATGCAGCACTGGACCCTGATGGAAACGGTCGAGCAAGGCGACCGGGTGGTTGGAATCGGAACCACGGCCTGGACCCACAAAACCACCGGAAAACTGGCCGAGACACGCGTGGTCGTCATTTGTCGCTTCCGGGATGGTCTGGTCTGCGAATACGAAGAGTTATACGACACCGCCGCCGTCGCCGCTGCTGTCAGCTAAGACCCGATGGTTAAGCGAGCAACTGCCCGTTGGCGTGGCCCGAGACCTCGGCTCGCACGATCCGCCCTTCGGTCTGAGGGGCCGTGAAACGCACCTCGGTAAATTGTTCGGTGCGGCCCATATGCGGGTTTTCCATAAGGATATGATGGGTTTTGCCGATCTGGGCGGACAGGTGTTTTCTTACCTGCGCCTCACCAGCAGCGCGCAAGCGGGCGGCGCGGTCTTTTATGATGGTCCCGTTGACCTGCTGCGGGATACGCGCGGCGGGCGTGCCGTTGCGCTTGGAATAAGGGAACACGTGCAGCCAGGTCAGGTCGCAATCGGTGACCAGCTTCAGCGAGTTCTGGAAATGCGCCTCGGTCTCGGTCGGAAAGCCCGCGATGATATCCGCGCCAAAGGTCATGTCGGGGCGCAGCTTGCGCGCCTCTTCGGTAAAGCGGATCGCGTCGTCGCGCAGATGGCGGCGTTTCATGCGTTTCAGGATCAGGTCATCGCCATGTTGCAGCGACAGGTGCAGATGAGGCATCAGGCGCGGCTCGGTCGCGATGGCCTGCATCAGGTTTTCATCCACCTCGATGGAGTCGATGGAACTGATCCGCAGGCGCGGCAGGTCCGGCACCAGCTTGAGGATGCGCATCACCAGATCGCCAAGCTTGGGCTGAGCGGGCAGGTCCGCGCCCCATGAGGTCAGGTCAACGCCGGTCAGCACAACCTCATTGTAGCCCCGGTCCACCAGCCGCTTGATCTGATCCACCACGACGCCCGCCGGAACGCTGCGCGAGTTACCACGGCCATAGGGGATGATGCAGAAGGTGCAACGGTGATCACAGCCGTTCTGGACCTGCACATAAGCGCGCGAGCGGGTGCCGAAGCCGTCGATCAGGTGGCCGGCGGTTTCGGTCACGGACATGATGTCGTCAACCTGTACGGCCTCGGTCTGGCCAATAAAATCGGCGGCCATGCCCCGCCACGTCTCGGGGCGCATCTTCTCGGTGTTGCCGATGACCGCGTCGACCTCGTCCATTCGGGCAAAGGTGTCGGGTTCGGTCTGGGCGGCGCAACCGGTGACGATCAGGCGCGCATCGGGGTTTTCGCGGCGCAGCTTGCGGATCTCCTGCCTCGCCTTGCGGACAGCCTCGGCCGTGACGGCGCAGGTATTGACCACCACCGCATTGCTGAGCCCGGCCTGCTGCGACAGCTCTTTCATCGCCTCGGTCTCATAGGCGTTCAGGCGGCAGCCCAGCGTGGTAAACTTGGGCGGGTTCATCCCAGCGACTCCAGAAATCCGGGCGTCAGCGTGCCAGAAAACACATGCGCCGTGGGCCCCGTCATCCAGACACCATCGTCGCGCCAGTCAATCCAGATCGTGCCACCATCCAGTTCGATCTGTACCTTGCGCCCGGTCAAACCGCGCCGGGCGGCGGCCACAGCGGTCGCGCAGGACGACGAGCCGGATGCCAGAGTGATCCCCACGCCGCGCTCCCAAACCCGCATGCGGATATGATCCGCGCCGATCATCTGCGCGACCTGCACATTGGTCCGTTCCGGATAAAGCGGATGGTACTCATACCGCGCGCCGAACTCGGCCAGAGGGATCGCCTCGGCATCCTCGACGAAAAACGTACAATGCGGGTTGCCCATGCCGGTCGCGGTTGGGCCGCCTTCGATCGGCAGTTCCAGCGTATCGACCTCTTCTGCCAGCGGAATCTCGCGCCAATCGGTCTGCGGCTGCCCCATATTGACCGAGGTCAGCCCCTCGCCCGCATCGCGCGCATAAAGCGTACCGCGTTCGGTGGTCAGGGTCAGGTCGGATTTACCGGTCTCATCCATCAGAAACCGCGCGATGCAACGCGTGGCATTGCCGCAAGCAGCCGAGGTCGATCCGTCCGCGTTATAAAACACAAGATGCGCATCCGATTCGCCGTTTTCGATCACCGCAAGCTGGTCGAACCCGACCCCGAACTGCCGGTGGCCGATTCCCTTCGCTAAGGCGGGCGTAACCCCAACAGGCTGCGCGCGCGCATCCACAATGACAAAGTCATTGCCCAGCCCGTGCATCTTCATGAAGGGCAAACCAGAGTTCGGTATTCGTTGCATGGCGGGCATATAACGCTGCCGTTTGAATGAATCCACCCTGTAGCGCAGATTCCGGAAAAAAGGTCTTGACCCCCCCGCGCCACCTGCCTAATTAGGCCGCCTATCGGGACGCCGGGTACAAGCTGATGACCGGCGAAACGAGGTGCAAAATAAGGTCTTGAACCTGATCGGGAAAATGCCTTAGACAGCGCCACGGATCGACAAGATCCATCAAAAGAGTGGGCCGTTAGCTCAGTTGGTAGAGCAACTGACTTTTAATCAGTGGGTCGCAGGTTCGAATCCTGCACGGCTCACCACTTTAACCGATTGATCGGAAACGAAAAACCGCCGAGCGATAGCTTGGCGGTTTTCGGTTTTTTCAAACGTTTTTCAAACGCAGCGGAATCTCGGCTTACATTCCGGCGCGAATAATGCCCACACGACCGGGATGCTGGGCTTTCTCATTTTCCCGCCATTGGAACTCGACCTCAACCGGAATTTGGTGCTTGTCTGCCAAGCGGCTTACCTCTCTCCAAGCATCCTGTGCAGATTGACCTTGGACCGAGATTCCGAGTTCAGGATAGAACCGATAGCCTTCTTCCTCATAGGCCATTGGCTTTGTAGGAATTTGCAGTTCGGTGGTCAGCCGCTCCGCAACGAAGCCTTTTGCCTTAACTTGCTTGGCTATTTCGATCAGCAAACCGGCCCAATTCGGCTTACCGAGTGAGTTCCCTTCCATGTTGGCTGACAGAATTCGCGTGAAGGTTAGGCCAGGCGTCCGTTCAAAAACTGTCGCCTCACTCTCGCTTGAAACGACATCGGTCTCCTCTTCGCTCACGTCGCGCTCAAGATCGAGCGCATCCATCTTTTCGCGAACCAGACTCTCTATCGTCTTTGACGGCGTGTCCGTACCAAGCCAAGTCGAAATGGACTTGAGGTCGACGAAGGTTCCGTCGCTGATTCTGATTACGGGCATCATGGCGGTCTCCAAATTGCTGATCTAGGAAATATGTAACATACCTCAGGAGACAGTCAAGACAATATGTTACATATTTCGTGTTTCTTGATTAGATGCCCTCAGAGGCCAGAGAACGCGTTTCCTCGACACCTTCAAGGTTAGATAAGGGTGACTTCGCCGCCTGGGGCTGGTATCTGTTTTCAAAAGAAAAATAGAGCAGAAAATGCGTCGATTAGCCAAACAAGACCGAGAAGACAAATACGCCAGTCAGCGGGACTATCAGACGATTGTAGAAGCCGCAACTTCGCGGATCAGTTTCGATTCTGGTGATTCAATTTTGATTGCTGAGGCGCTCTTGGAAAGAGATGAACCGTCGGAAATCTCTGGATTTGGGTGTTTTATAAAACCTGAACGAGCAGCGACAGTCATTGTCACGATTGAGACCGCAACTGGAAGTTTAGAATTCTCGAGGGCGCTGAACGGAAGTTGGTCGCGACTAGGAGCGGCATTCAACACTCCCGACGACGGAGAAGTTCGAGTGACGATGAATTTTGACCCACAGCTACAATTCGTTGATGTCTGGGGGTTCTCCGTTGCCGAGATCGACGTTTTGTCTTTCGTCGACCCAGACCAAGATCCGATTGCGCAACTCAACCAAGACCACCTTGTCCCCGAAACACTTTATCTCGAACATTCAGAAGAGTTCGAAGCCGCGCTTATTGGTTGTTCGGTTGATCAAGGTCGCGGCTCTAAGATTCATTTGAAGAAGTGTTCGTATTGTGCACGTCAACTGCCTTTGGACCCAAAACGTCCCAGCCTGTTGAGCTTCCATAAACACAACGCGAAAGTAAGTGGGCATCAGAACGAGTGCCGAGCATGCAAGAAATGGCGGATAAACGATTCCTTCAATCCAACCAGAACGGTTGATCAGCTGAACGAAAGCTCGATCATCACTAGAGAACGTAAGCTACTCTTGCGGGAACCAGAGGTGCTTCAGCGGATAAAAGAGCGTGAGGGACGCGGCCTAAAAAGCATAGTTTGGGAGAAATTTGGACAAAAATGCTTCTACTGTGACAAGCCGTTAAAGCTAAAAGAGGTGCAACTAGATCATACTCGACCATTGGCATACCTTTGGCCAATAGATGAGCACGCAACTTGTCTTTGCGCGGAACACAATAACCACAAGAAGGACCTATTTCCGGTCGATTTCTATAGTGAAGCGCAGATTGAAAGACTATCAGAGATCACTGGGCTTTCAGTGGATCAGCTTTCCGAAAAATCAGTTTGCCAAGAGCAACTAAACAACATTCTAGAGAACCTAGAATCCTTTGCAATGGAAGTCGATCCAAGGTCTTTCAATGCAATAGCGCGAAAAGTTGGCGAGCTAACTGACGTTGACTTGTTTCAGAGACTGGAAAGCGTTGCGCCCGACGTAGCTAACGCGATCAGATCCGCATTGGAAGATCGACCAGAACCCGTCATTTAGGTCGGCTCTCAAACACCACAAGTAGGTGGGAGTTTGTCGTACCTTTGTCGGCAATTCCATGCTTTTCAATATGCTCAACATCTTCCGTTATGGTGTCGATGTAATTGAATCGTTCTTCACCGATACTCCTGAGCGTATTCGCCATGTCGTATGACTTCGAGCCGCCTACATGCAGAACCAACGGCCTTTGCGCGCCCAGTACGGTGTCACAAACATCAAAAAATTCTCGATACACATCGAAGGATTTCCGCTGCTGGTACTCGAGAAATTTCTGGTTCTCAGTATGGAAACTTTGTGCGGTCCATCCGCAAAACCACATTCTAAGCCAATTTGGTCTATCAAAACGCATTCCAGGAAACGGAGGCGAACAGATGATTGCGTCCACTTCCTGATCAATCAGCTTAGGTAGACTCCTAAAATCTTCATTCCAAGATTGCGACGCGTCAGAAGGAAGTTCGCGAATTACTGGCTCCAGTCGCTCCAAACGCCGCTTAAGCCTCTCAATCAGTCCGCGATACTCGTAGTCACCTGTCGGACTAAATGGAGTTATTGGATGAGAGTTGCGTGAAAGCGCATAGGGTCTGTTGCCATGAAGAATGTGCAAGATGTTCGCGACCAAGAAGGCATCTGCCAAGCTTGTTACTTTCGTTGCCCACCTCTTCGCCTTTAGGACCTCAATCAGTGTATCTGGGTGATAATAGTCTCTGACGCTTGCATTCAATCCGAAGTCGGCAGCAACAAAATCCTCATCTGTAAGATCAATTGAGTCCAGAGATTCTTCAAGCTTGGCTACTGCGGCACTTATGTCGTCGAACTTCGGGGTCATAACCTTCGCTGTTGCCACTGTCGAGGCAAATGGGCTCAGGTCACAAGTCAAACCAACGCGGCCGGAAAGCTTGGCTTCAAATGCGATCGTACCGACGCCACCAAGAGGATCTAAAACAACGTCACCTTCACTGGAGAAACTTCGAACAAGCCAGTGTGCCATTGCTGGTTTGAACTTCCCCTGATAGGAGCAAAGCGAATGTAGGTCGTTGCCCCACGATCGACGCGAGTATGGGATCTTAGTATGGGGCAAACGCGCAGAATAGTTCGACGCGATTTCCAGTAAGTTGCTCGGCATTGGCTCACGCTCTAACGAATGTGAGTTCGACCTGTTTCAATGGCGTTTTGTCTTTCGACAATCGTCTAGCCAGCGTTTTCTGTTCCACCAACCTTAACCCAGCGTCTTCAGCCACATTGACCAAAAGATTATCTGTTTCAACATTTACTCCGTAGAATCTCGAATCCCCAATGTCCAAGACCATTTTTCCTTCGTCGGTCAGGTACTCGCTGCAGTTCGACAATATCGACTTCATATCAGAGAAGTATCCACGAACCATTGCAGGAATCCGTTTGTCAGGACTCACCTCATCCAACTTACAGGCAACTGACTCAACTTCCGAAAACTCATGCTCCAGAATGCGGTTCTTTTGAACATTGTTTATTCCACACACCATGCAGACTTGATTGATTTTTGAAAGTTCCTTCTCGGAAGAAATAAAGTCCAATAGCCAGAGCTCTAATTTAGTGTTGCGGATATAGTTGGTGCCATTGAGATAAGGCGGCGATGTGAGAATGAGACTTACCTCAGACTTCAAGGAGTCGTCCAAATGCCTTGCATCCTCAGAAACAAACCGTGTTCTTTCCCTTAGGTCGCTCTGCGTCGATAGATCCGAAATGATTTGGTTTATTTTCTCTGAGAACGCCCTGCGGACGTCAACGACGCGGCTAAGATACTCACCTTCGCGCCGCCTTCTAAGGTCAGCGCGGCGGGTCATATGGGAACAAGCTACTGTAATGGAAGCTAGTCCCAATCGCATAAAATCCACTGCCAAAGAGCTGTATTTTGACTGCTCAATACGGAACTTAAGCGCCAGCAGTTCTCTGAGATCATTCACTGCAAAAAAGTCTCGACCACTGAAGGCAAGTTCGTATTCTTGCAATGACAATTTCAATTTTTCAGAATTGAAATCTTCGGAATAGGACCATTTGACGACATCGCTGAGTTGGTCGTTTATTTCATCCTTTACCTTGTAGGAATCGATAACACCGTTCACTTTTGTCTTGGCAATGAATTGCATTAGAGGGTTCGCTTCAGAGAAGGCGCTTCGTCTCCCACGCCGGGAAGCCAAGACGTTTACAGTGCCGCTACCGCCAAATGGATCATACACAATTCCAGCGCATGGCGCATTGTCCAGTAGGTTCTCTATATATTCGGACGCGAACCCTTCAACATACGGGTACCACCGGTGTATGGGTAGCTTCTTGCTATCCCTGAAAGTTACCCCCAAAGTCGGGTTCTGTTTACTGCCCGATGCTCGATCGAGGACTTCGGTACTGCTCATAGACGCTGGTTTTCCCTGTTTTTCTTGATTGTTTTACACTTTGTAACGTCATCTGCACGGGTGTGACAATCAAAAAAAGTTCACTTTTTGTTCTTGTTCGCTTTGATTTTCGGGCTTTGCAACGAACATTTGCTATTATCCAATGCCTTATGTCTTGGCCGCCGCACTCAAATCTCATGGTTAATGGGCCCAGACGACTGCACCTATCTCGGGTGTCCGGAAGTATTGTTCAAATAGCAGCGGGCGACCTGAAGGTCGCCCGTCGCGATTTCAAAGGTCGGGCGCGGTCCACCACCGGCCTTCCATAAAGATGTAGGTACGCCCCAAATACCGCAGTCGAACATGGCAGCTACTGTCAAGACCGCGGCTGATCAGACGCAGCCGTTCTCGCACGCGCGGGCTCATGACGTCCCCTCTCGGTCGAGATAAATCTCACGAAGTGCCGCTTCGTGCCTGACGCGTGGCCGAAGTTCGTCGACGAGTTTTTCAGCAAGAAACATACCGTCGCGATCATCAGATATCACAGCGTGAGCAAGGCGTAGCGCTAAGCGCTTGGTCACCTTGCGATGGCAGTGGTGGGCGATTTCGTGTTCCAAAACCGTTTTAAGGTTTTGGACTTTTGCCGGAAGGTTACCTGCCAGAGTAACAGGATGAAAACGGCTTTGAGATTGATGTTTCATTTGGGTTTTCCCCTATGATGAAGTTACAGGATTGCCCGCAATTGCGATGCATCCTGAGAATTTCAGAACGTGAACCAAAATGCTGGAGCGGCAGACATGGGCAAAAACTCCAAGATTTTTGATGAGATTTCAGAAGCGGCAGAGCTTGAACCCGGCGACGCAAAGAAGGCATGGCGCTTGCTGTCAAAGAGCATTGGTGACAGCGAATTACCTACGTGGGTCAAGGACTATGTTCGTAGATCGGCTGCAGTTGTCGCCGAGTTCAACCTAGAAGACGGGGATCAATCCAAACTTGCGCAGATGCTTGGGTTTTATCGTGAGAAAAACGTTCGACCCGGAGGCAACTATGATCTCGACGACATCTTTGAATGGTTCACGGATCGAATGATGGCCGACCTGAAGATAGGCAAAAAGATCAACGTCTCACGCACAGCCCGTGAATATCGCGAGGAAAAACGACTTTTCAACAGTTCGCCCAATGGCATCCGAAAAGCCTATGAAAAGGCGCGCAACCGGCATGCAAAACAAAGGCAAGCAGATGCCGAACTTGAACGTTTGCTCTCTGAAAGAAGCCGCTGAGGCGCGCTCGTGTTGCACGACAGGATACGGGCCTATCTCATACTTTGGTGAACCTTGCCGACGCCTTCGATGTAGTGAAACGCATCATAGCGCTCTGGTGGATACTCACGTTCAAAGACTTCGATCTGGCGCTCTGTGGGGTATCCAATCCACTGAACCGAAAGCTCGGTGCGTTCGACAGGATCACCCGTCGTTGCGTTTGGGTTTGGTTCAGGAGTTTTGACTACTTGAACGTCGTAAGTCGCTTGTTTGGCCATGTCGTTTCCTTTCCTATGCCCAGCCTTGAAGATGAGAGACAATAATTTTTTGCGCGGACACGTACTGCGACGCGAACGCGCCGACGATCAGCGCAATGCCGAGGTCGCCGTGTCCCGCCGACGACCGCTTCTGTGTGATGATCTGATTGCCCGCGTGCGTCGTTGTCAGCGAGAACGATGCCAAGTCGGCTTCGATCTCGTCACGCAGGGGCAGGTCATGCGCGAACTTGAGGTCGCCAGACGAGAAGAGAACTGATGTGTTCTCGATCATGAACGTCTTGCCCGCGTTGATGTACCGCCCATGATCAGTCGACCAAGATTGCCCGCCTGTCATCTGAACGGCGCGGTGGTCGATGCTTTGGTTCCAAAGCATGTCGGAAACAACGCGCCCGAGCGACGTGCCGTCGATGATTAATTCTGCTTTGCCCGCGAACGGCTTTGCCTCGGTCAGTCGAATGAGGTGGTCGCAGACATCGACATAGGACACACCGCGAAACTTGTCCGCATAAACGACCGTCCGCTGCCGAGGACCAAGGATCACGCCATCGGCATCCAAAATCGGCAAGCATTCGTCCTTAATGCCCACAATCGCCGTGAAGTCGTTTGCCTGTCCGAGATCGGCGGCTAACCAAAACCTTTGATACCCCTCAACGCGAGGGATTGCTGGGTCCTGGCCTGTCTCGTTGATGACCGTCCCGTCATCTTTGAAGATCAGGTCTAGTTTATCGACCCTGTAGCTCACAAAATCGGGCATACTGCTGCCTCCTTGGATGTCGCCGCCTCAATCACGTCCATTGCGAAATACGCCTGACCATCGGCCAGCAATTCGCATTCGATCTCTTGGCGGAATTTCGTTGCCGACATGATGCGCCGCATCCGTTGGACCTTGTCCGACATGCGAGGGATGTCGGTCCCGCGAACAACGATCCGGTGAACGTCGTCGCCTTTGCGGGGGCGTCCGTCGTCGTCGATGAACAGGCGGGCGAAGTAATTGTCCCGACCCGCAGGCGTGGACGAAAAGAACACTTGCCCGTCCTTCGTGAGCATAGGCAGCACGGAGGCGATTAGTCCCTCATCATCGCCCATCTCCGCCTTCAAGAACGCGCACTCGTCAATGATCAGGCATGACACAGCGGAATAACCTCGAATGGTGTCCGACGACCCAGGCAACGCAACCACCCGCGCGCCGTTCGACATTTCAATCTCGGTTTGGTTCGGTCGAATAACGTTGAGATCTGTTTTGCGCAGTTGTCGCGAGATTTCGCGGGCGATAATTTTCGACTGACGCTCGGCGGGCGCGATGCAGATGGTCAACGATTCCGGAACGTGCAATTCCTCGACCGCACGCGCGGCTAGCACGGACGTCTTCCCAGCTTGGCGGCACACTCGCAAAGCCACCTCACTGCTCTTGGACAGAAAAGCATCCAACTGCCACTGGTCGGGCCTATGACCAATCCAGTGTGCCAGCCGCGCGCTCGGGTCGAGCGAGCGTTCTAGGTCCTCGCACCAAGGGACAAGCGCATCAAATGGCATCACCTTGCTCCTCGGTGACAGACAGGACGTTTTTGCGCATATGACGAAGGAACGGTTCGCGTGCCTCCGGCACTTCCGCGCACACCGCCTGAATGATTTGCTTCATGGTTACCCACTCGGGCGACTCCGATAGTTTGACATCCACGGTTAGGTTTGTTGCCATCTTCCCGTGCATCGTCGCGATGTCTTTCAGTACCTTCCGCAGCCCCTCCATGGCCGCGAGCGCGAACCCGTCGTCCTCGTTGTTTTCAGCCTTGGTCACGAGTTTTTCCACGCGGTGGGCAAGCGCCTCATACGTCTGGGCGACGTCCATCCGTTCCTTGTTCAGAACATTTGTTGCCTCTTCAATCGGCTCGCGTTTGATCTTCGCTGCAATCTCGCGACGCATCTCTTCCGTGATGTGGCGGCGTTTAAACGTGTGGAGCGTGTTGACGTTCAACCCGACTTTTTTCGCGATGCGCTCGAACGTTGGCGCACCGGGAACACCTAACTCCCGTTCGACGATCTGCCGGATGATCGAGTTCTTGTCTGGGTGGTTCAGGATGACGCTTGGACGTCCGGATTTCTTGTTGCCAGCCATTACCTATGTCTCCGGTTGGGTGGCATCGTGCGACTGTTTATGTTCGTCCGCGTACCAACGGATACGTGCCCGGAGGGCCGACCACTCAGCATCGGAGACATCAGCAAGATGGTCATGAACGCGATTAGCCAAATTTTTCCCAACGCCCATCCCCAAAAGGTCATTGAGAAGTTGACCCACAGTGCAGCCGAGAAGGTGCAGTTTCATGGTGGCCGCGAGCATCGCGATAACGGCGTCCAAGACGCTGCCTGACGGATCAAGCGCGGTCAGTCGATCCCCATCAAGTAAACGCCCATCAGACGCGACGTAGAACGCGTCTCGCCCGGTCGCCACTTGCGTTGCGTATTGCAGGCAGGCTCGGTCAATTGCTTTCATGTGCCTTCTCCATCAGCTGAAGTTTGCGCTGCATGTGATCCGGCAAATCGGTCGCTAGATCCCAAGACTGCACGGTGAACCCTTCCGAACGCAGCGTCTGGTATTGGCGCGTGTCCCGCATGTCGTCACGCCGCAAGTATGCGACCTTCCGATCCTCGTCTTTGACGAGGCGGGTCTTTAAGGTCGTGTCGGTTTCGGTTCGCGACGTGCGGCGGTGATTATCTTCCGTTGGGTTGTCGTCTCGGATGCGAAGCGTTGCACCAGCATTCTCCGCGGCCTTTTTCGCCGCCTGATACTTCGCTGGATCGCGGGCGTCCGCGCGAGACAGCGTGTGCTCATGATCGGGTTGCGCACCGTTCGGGTACCAATTGCCGTCGTCGCCTTGAACCATGCCCGCGTTTTCCATTTGGGCCTTCACTTCGGGCGAAGACGCGCGTTTGCCGTCCTTGATCTTGTCCAGAAGTCGGTCGTTGTGCTTCTTCATTCCGGCGATGGTGGATTGCTGCGCCTCAACTGTCTCGGTCAGTTTCGAAACCTGTTGGATTAGAGCCTGTAGAGCGGCATTTGTGTCGGTCGTCATGTCCTTGTCCTTTAATCAAAACGGGCGCGGAGGTTGCTAAGCCCGCGCCCGTCGATTTGATCAAGACATGACGAGCGCGCCGCGCACGCCAACAACATAACAACCATGGGTTGCATGTTTGACCGCCGGAATAAGGTCTACGCGGCCTTTTTAAGGTCTCGCCAGACAGAGCGAGCGGCGTCCGCGTAATCATCGTTCGCCCGCTTCTTTGTTTCACGCACGTCAGGCCAGGGGAGGTCACCGTTTAGGATCATGCGAACGCGTTCCGCGAGTACATTGCCGTCGAGGTGGAGGTAGTCGCAAAGTTCATTCCGCCATCTCGCCATCTCGCCGTATGTCGTGGTCAGGAACACCATGGCCGTTCGCGCGTCATTGCGATCCCGCGTCGCTTGGTGGTCGATGTTTGAATTGCCGGGCGACATGTCATTGAACGCCTGTATGAGGATTGCAGCAGCAAGACTTTGCTCCGGCGATAGCTTGCGTCCGGGCTGGAGGATCAGTGCGTTGCCGGTCATTGAGCGTGCAGTTCGCGGATGATGGTCGTTAGCCATTGCCACGGGAAGTCAATGCGTTTTCCAGAATACGGGGGACTTTCAATCCGGACGCCATCAGCGAGTGGGTTGGCGTTGAACGTTGCTCCAAGATAGGGGATGGTCGCGGGTTCGAACATTGTCTCCAGCACGTCGGCCAGCTCGGCTGCGCCCATGATGTCCACGACGACCGAGGAGGTGTTATCGACCTTGGTGACGTGAGCAATGTCGTCGAACACTTCGACTGTGTACTTAGCCGATTGCGTCGGCAGCAATTGCGATGTCATGCGTCTATGTCCTTATCAATAAGCGCACGCACCGAGGTTTCATCATTGCACTGTGCTGAGGAGATCGCACGGTCAGTCACACCAACTTTGCCTCAGTGCGTGCAGGGCGTTGGAAGTGACGTTCAACGCATCGCACAGCGCTGGGTTGAGATGTCATTTCTTTGAGGTCTTTTCGGCGCAAATTAAGGTGCTGTTTGAAAGCGCGTTTGAAAATCAATCAGCGAAATCTGCAACCGCCAGATTTGTAAGTGGTAACAGGCGATTGACCAACTGACAGCATATCAGTCAGGCGTTTCCGAAATGATCAGTCATGGAGAAAGCGCACGTGCCTTGGATGCCAGCAGCACGCGCATACTGCATTCCATATGTCGCCTATGTCACTTCCCCAAAAACCGACATCCGCCCAAACGCTTGTTTTGCTTGGACAGATGTCGCTTATGTCACTTATGTCGTATGAATGAATATTTTGCTGTAGCCGCAGCAGCCGTCGAATTAACTCGCTAAACAAAGTTTTTCTCAGCGACATCCGACATACCGACATACTCAGAAAGGTGCCTCACCCCCATATTTTCGTGTCTCCCTCTCGGCGACCATACGTTCAATGTCCTCGGCAGTCGCTGGTGGTTCGCTATCCGCGTTCGGTTGCGGCACTGCATAAGGCTCCCAATCCCCGTCTGGGTACGTCTCGCCCGTGATGCGCGACATCTTTTCCCGAAACTCGGGCAGCGGTCCCAAATCGAACCCACGCGCCTGTCCTGCGTTGTCATAGACTGGGTGGATCATCGGGTACCCATCACCGTCGACCGTGCGCACAAGATCGGTAATATGCTTCGCGTTGCGAACGGAACCCGTGATGCCTAAAAGTTTGCGTGCCCGTTTCGCGAGTGCAATGGGTTTATCATAAGGTGACGCGCCAAGTTTGCGCGCCTCCCGATGAAGCACACCAGAGGCAATGATCCCATTATCCCGCGAGTTGTCCGGAACGACGCCTGACATGGCGATATTGTGCAACACCTCCAACACAGGGTCAGACGACACTTTATCCTCCCGCTTTGCTTGCGTGATGAATGGCCGCGCGATGAAGTCATGATCCACCTCATACTCGAGCAAGTATGCAAGGACAGCGGCGGGGTCCAAATCATAATAAGGTTGCCATGCCGCGCGGGCCTCGTCGGTCGTCATGTCGTCAAACATCGGTTCAACCTCAATAACAGTCCAGCGGCGGTCATCATCTTCCAAATGAACCGCGTGCTCGTCATTGGTTGTGGCGATCAGGCGGTGAACATTCTTGCCCTCGAAGGACGCGAGGTGTTTTTGTTCATACGTCCAAACGTTCGAAGTGATGAAAACCTTTAGCTGGTTCGCCTGCCGCTTGTCGCCCGTGAAGATCGACTCTTCCGCAAGGACAAAGGTCGCGCCGTACATTGACCGATTAAACTGCTGGAACATGCGCCCAGAGTCCGCGATTTCCTGCGCCTGTGTCGGTTTAAGCAGTTTAGCGATCATCTTTCCCAAGAACGACTTGCCGCCGCCTTGACGCCCGCGCAGCGCGAGAGCTGTGCCGGGATGCAATGACCAAGGTCGTTGAACACCATCCGCAACCCAAGACATGATCCAGCGCGCCAATTCTTTGTCGCCACGGGCAAGGATGCGTTCGACGTAATCCACCCACATTGAGACGTCGCCGTGTCTTGGTTCGACCGCCCAACCTTCAAACAGGTTGAACCCTGGTCCGTCATATTCAGGCTGTTCGATCACGAGGCCTAAATATTCTGCGCGGTCAGGATCGGCGATCCAGAGCGGCGCGATGGGCGTTCGTTTGCCGTTGACCATGGTTGTGAACTTTTGGGCGTAGGTCATGAAGTCGCCGCGCGGGAAGCACATGCCCGTGGAATATTGCATGAACTCCAACTTGCCGTTGATCACGACAATTGCCCAGTCGCGGTTCATTTGTTCGACCGCGTCATAGGCGATGTCCAACACCGATCCGCGTTCGAGCTTTTTGACCTGCTGGATAATCGTGGTCAGGCGGCGTTCGTCGGTGATAGGACCCTTGTGCCCGAATTCCGATGACTCATCCGCGAACTCCTCGTTGACTGCGCGAATGATCTCTTCGACTTGGTCGTCGTCCGCGCCCCGTTCGCGTGCTGACGCGCCGCAGGAGTAAAGGAACGAATTGCGCCCCTCCATACCTTTGCCGCTGGTCGGGCGTTTGAACCCGCCCGATGATTTGCGCTCGCGTGTGGGGCGTCCACGCTTCTTCGGTTTCGGTGTCATGGCGGCGAGGATCGTCTTTGCCATGTCACCTTCCGATACGCGCCCAACCTCGTCCCAATTGCATCCGATACATGCCGTG
Organism: Ruegeria sp. G12; assembly: GCF_056533565.1. Classification (NCBI taxonomy): domain Bacteria; kingdom Pseudomonadati; phylum Pseudomonadota; class Alphaproteobacteria; order Rhodobacterales; family Roseobacteraceae; genus Ruegeria; species Ruegeria sp. G12. The sequence continues at coordinate 379,819 of NZ_JBQFOO010000003.1, read as the reverse complement.
CCGTCATAACTGTAGGCGAGCGGCGCGCGTTCTTCTCCAAAGCTTGGCAGGTTCATTTGCGACCCGTCGCCGTCATCTTGCTTTGGGAAAATCTCTTGCGCGGCGTCGAGCAATTCACCCTCAAAAATGGCATCCCGTTTCGCCGTCAGATATTGCCGCATCGTGTCCGCGTCCACCCAATCGTCGGCAAAGGCGATGATATGGATACCGCCTGATTTGGAACGACTGATAACGCACGGGTCGCCCCAGTTGCGCAATAGGCCCACGAGGTCGTCGTCTGACAGTTCGAGGGGGTAATAATCGACGTCCACAGCGCCCCATTTTACTTTGCCGTCGCGCAAGGGCGACAGGCCTAGCGATTGCTTGCCGTTGAGGTGCTTTTTCCAGACGTCGTCTGTTACGGGTGTAGACACCGTGCGATACTTCGCGACCAACTTGCCGTCGTCGCGTTTCCGCCCGGTGGTTGTGTAGGTCAGGAAACGTTCCTGATTGCCTTGGAAGAGTTCGATAAATGTTTGGTCCATGATCTACTCAGGGACCCACATCTCCGGTTTTAGTCACACTGACGCACGACGTATGATGCCGCTGTGGGCAACGCCTGCTCTTTTGGCTCGTGTGAGAAAACTCTGGAGGGGTGGGTCATCCTGCCCCTCCAACTTTGTGAGCTTTCGCCCACGCCATTACATCTTCCCGATCATAGCGTACGGTACGTGCCGACCAGTACATGGCCGGGGGCACGTCGCCTTGCTTCTTCCATTCATAGAACTGAACTTCTGAAATGCCGACAAACTCGCACACTTGGCGAGTGGTCATGCAGTGCGGAAGCGAGAGTTTGGTTTCGAGTTCGTTTAGGCGCGACTCGAGCGCGCAAATACGGTCGTCTGACATGGTTGAGCAACCTTTCGTCATTGTCTTTTTCAGACAGACGGACCCTCAGTTGCTAAACGCTGGGGCGGGACCTTTACGTTGCTCTCACTTCCAGCGCGGCGCAGAGCAGGCATTTCTGTGCCCCACCTGAATAGTGCGCGCGTCTCGCGACGGGCATTGGGCGACTTCAACGTAGTGTGCCACCCGAGTTCGTTCAATGGGCGAAAGAAGGTTCTACCTTAATTCGTTCGAACATGACGCTTTCCAACATCGCAGGAGCCGATTTGCCCACACGCTTTGTGTACTTCGCGAGCATCGAACCATCGCCCTTCGTGTCCCCGCGCAAGAACCACATGACGTGTTCTGGCAGCAATGCCTCGTTCGCAGCTTCTTGAAAGAAGCGACGAGTATCGTGCGGCTTGATAACGTCGACCATCCTACCATCGATCTCGGCCCTAAGGCGGTCAAGACCATCACCGCCGCCGAGGTAGCCGGTTTTAGACGACGCCGGGAACACCCATTCCGAGCCGCCTGCACGGATTGCCAGCAGTGCGTTTGCGACGGTATCGCAAATTGGGATTTCTCGGTTTTTCGCACCTGACTTCAGCTTAGGGAACGTGATCGTCTTCCGCTGTAGATCAACCCAACCATGCTCGTCATCGCGTTCCCAGCGCAGCGAGCAGATGTTGCTTGTACGGATGCCCGTGAAAAGCATCACGATCCAAGCTGTACCCATGATTACGTTTTGCTCACGCTTCGCCATGATCGCTTGCCAAACGGTGGATAGGTCCTCGGGATCGAGATCGCGGTTCGTGTCACAAAGGTCATACCAAAGCGCGTTGCTTTCGTTTGCCTTCGGCACGGTAACATTGCGTACTGGGTTCTCTCCGCCGAGACGACGGAAAGCCGCTGATAATGCCGCGCGAACATGACGCTTGGTTGCAGCCGAGTTGTTGCCGCGGCCTGTGTCGATAGCGTTGATTGCGTTCTGGACCATCACGGTCGAAACATCGGTAGGCGCGCAGTCGAGAATGTCCGAGGCCCAGCGTTCAAGTTTCGAGGTCATGTCGATCTCGTTCTTACCGCTCATACGCCCGTCCGATTTGGAAGACTTGCAGTGATGCAACCAAGCGTCTCGTACGGTGCGGATATCCGCGTTCGCCTCGTTGCTATGATGTTTGGTGAGCGCCTCGATCTTTTGTTTTGCTTGCGCTGCTGATGTTTGAGGGAAGGTCGCCTTGAGAGACTTTTGTTGCGACTTGCCGTTTAATCGACCCTTGAAATACCAAGTCGCGCCACGCTTACCGACGCCAAGGTAGAGGCACGGGTATTTGTCGCCATCGTGCGAAAACCAAGCCGTTCCTGCGCTGGGCGCATTGGCTGCTGCTTTGCGTACCTGAGGCACACTGTCGAAGTTGATCGCCGTCGTCATGCTTCGGTCTCCACACGCTAATTTTCAAACGCTTTTTCAAACGCACAACAACGCTTACACAGAGAAAGGCAAACTATCAACCAACTGATTATCGTTTGAAAATCAGCATAAACTATTGTTTTATATAATGAAGCAAACCAACCCTAAGAAATCATATAAATCTATAGAACTGACTTTTAATCAGTGGGTCGCAGGTTCGAATCCTGCACGGCTCACCACTTTTTATCCTTAGATGTAGCAAGTTTGCCTGTGTCGGGCCCGTTTTGCATCGATGGTGTCGCCTCCCGAGCGTGTTCTTGGGGACGCATGGGGGACATTTTGCATTAGTCGCATTGGCGAGATGCTTCATCAGCATTTCTTTGACCCGCCCAAATAGTAAAAGCCCCGCGTTGGCGGGGCCGCACCCAGCGCCGGCTGGGAACTTGAGAGTACCTAAACCTTCTCTGGTTCATTTACCCTTTAGTGTTTTGGTGAGCGATTTCATGGCGTCAGTTACTTTCTTCTTTTTTTCTGCCGCTTTCTTTTGGAGGGCAACAATCTGTTTGCTCATCCTCTCCATTTTGTTCATCGCAGCCTGCAGCTTCGACACGTCGCTGCTCTTGAGTTCTTTCTCGACCTTGTTCAGTTCCTTGTTGGCCTTTTCCAGTTCGGCTTGTGATTTATGGTAAGCAAGCAACTCAGCTTGCACTTTCTTTTTTGCCTCTTCGACTTTCTTGTCGGACCCATCAGACATTTCTTTTTCCTCGTTGGAACTACATTGCGGGGATCGTTGTAGGTATTGGCTTTGCTGGATTCAGTGAACAAAATCACTGAGCGTGATGAAGTTGAATCCGGGTGATTGACCTACGAGCATTCAGGGCGGCGCTGATCCGGCACAGGACTATGGGGCACCTCCTCGGCAGATGTAGTTTCTGGATTAAGTAACCTTAATTCCCACGCAATTTTCTCAGCTAGCATCCATAACCAAATAAGGCTCACCTAATAGGAGTGAGTACCATGAAATACATTGCTGCTTTGGGTCTTGTTGCCCTGAATTTAGCCTACTTGAGCACCCCGGCATTCGCGAACTGCCACTTCGGAACCGATGCCGTGACTGGTTCCGAAACGATTATCTGTGAGACCGACAGTGGTTTTTCCAGTTGGGGAACCATGATCGCCGAAGCCTGAGACGCTGTGGTAATCGCAGGGTATTCGTTGGATTTCTGTTTGAACCCCAAAATTGTCAGCGCGCGCGGAAAGACAGTGTGTTTGGAGGTTGTGATGCAACTCAAGACCGCGCGAAACCAGCAATAGAACTGGGTGCCATTTATCTAACCCATTTCTGCAAACCCTGTTGATCTCTTGCCTGCTCCCAGGTGAATTGCTTGAAGCAGTCTAGTCTCGCTTCAAACTCAACACTGCTTTCACCTCCGTCCCGGCCAACTTTTGCAAATCGACCCGGCCCCCAGTTAACAAGCGCGAAGACGGTAGATTTTTTCTTCGTTCACGTTTCCATCCCTGTCTTCGAACTGCGTCATGACTACGGAGACTGCGGGTTCCGTGCGGCTTACACCTAGCAAATTCAGGCGCGTGGCAGGTTATTGTTGGTGGCGCGACCAACTGCGAGCAGGCAAGCCCTGACAAGTCGCACTGATAGTCCCCGGGGCAACGTGCGTTTGTAACGGAGGGTGGATAATCCAGACCGTCAACAGTGTTCCAATAAAATCGGTGGATGATGTGAGGGGCTGACGAGAGTGAGGGGGTAGGTTTGTCAGCCCCTTATCATGTTGCAACGGATTGAGTTGAGTGGTCCGTTATCTGAACTCTACCTGGCAATTCAGGTGCGCGAAATTGGGGGATTCCCGTAGCAGAGTGTGTTTTTTACAGCCAGACGCGCGGCCAGATCGGCGTGTTACGGCCCTAGGATGGAGGCGTGAAAGTCGGCTTGCGTTCAGGCGCGAAGGAAAACGCCGTATGTTTTTTGTGAGTTATGTGATCCGCATCACTGAACCGTGTGCGAAAGCATGGCAGAGTGGCAATTGTTAACTAGTTTGCGCCCGTGTTTGGTTTGTTGGGCGCGGAATTTCATTATCCTCCCTGTGACTGGGGCGCGCTTGTGGTGGCGCGCCCCGTTTTTGTCTGGAAAGGTTTTCTTGCGCCGGGTGGCTGTGCTTCAGAAATAATAGTGGCGATAGAACACGGCATCGGGCAGGTGGTCGTCGAAGTAACCGGTATCCCGAAGGGCTTTTGCGGATTTAAGGTCAGCTTCTCTTTTCTTCCTGCGCTGCTCGGCCCGATGCTTGCGTCGCTCCCGTTTTTCTGGCGACGTTGAGAACAGACCTTTGAAGAAGCTGCCGGCGCCGGTGTTTGCATAAGACATCTCAGGACCTCCGTTCGTTACGTGCACAAGCTGTGACGGGAATGTGGGGTTCGGAGATGAAAGGGGCACTTCCTAGACATTAAGACTTGTTCGGACAGCAGCGCTGCTGTGTGGGCATAGCGCAGATCCCGGTCGAGTGGTTTTCAGCGTTTGTTAAGGGGATTCGCAAGGTACAGGCCCGGTCGGCCGCAAAAATCGGCTGTGCCTCGGCAGGCGTTTTTGTTGTGACGCCACGTCGCCAAAAACCGCCCACACTTTAAAGCTGATCCGTAGGGTGCCGAATAAACTCGGAAATTTTTACTGCCCGGTCAAATGTGACGTTTTTTATGGTTTTCTTCCCCCTAACGCTCGCGGAACCATCTCCTAAATGAGCGCTGTCGCTGCGGATTACCACTCACGGGTTTACTGATCCTCGAGCCCTTTACCACGGGTTCGGATCGGGTCCGCAGCGGCAAAAATCTTAACTCTGACGTTGAAGGACTATGACGATGCAAATCAAATCATTCCTGAAACGCTTTGACGGCGCGAAAGCGGACCGCCCAATGGCGCAGGGTGAGCCCAAGCTTGCAGACGAACGTCCGGTGGTTTGCAGAACGGAACTCACGACCCTGTTTCGCAGCGTGCTGGACGAAAAACAGAACGACCTGCCGGTGCGGCGCGCACGAAAAGTGCAATCAAATCAATTGCAAGGCGAGTAACATAAGGCGCAATCAATTTGTTTACGCCCGGCGGGTTTGATAGGATGCCAAAAAAAGAGCAAAAACGCCGGAGGCGAAGATCGAGCCAAACCTGAAAAGATCGCCGCGCGTCGTGCGGATAGCGGTGCCCGAACCCCTTAAAGGGAAGCGGGACGGTCTTTTTTTCCTGTGGGCAGAGCTTGAGCGCGCGCGTCTGGGGCTTCCAAGGCAGTCCGATCCGGTTGATACGCCAGAGGCCAGCACGGCTGCAGGGGCCGGCGATGCTCCGCCCTTGGCGATTGACGAGTTTGTGTTTCGGTAACCGGGATCGGCGGCCCAGGGCGGATCGCTATTTCTTTTCGAAGAACAGAATGACCTCACCCAGACGGATGCCATAGCGCGAGACATAGGCGCGGTTCAGCAGGCGGTCGTCGGACAGCAGCCACATCCAGTCGTCGAAATTCACCCGCATGGTGCCGTCTTTGATTGGCAGGTCGATCTTGTAGGTCCAGTTGAAGGTATCGCCACGCTCGATCCCTGTGGCCGTGCCCAGAACGCCGGGGGCGGTGCCGGTCCAGGTATCCTCGCCGGTTTTGGTCAGCGTCCAGATGCGCTGTTCGGTTGCGCCGTCGTCATACACGAAATCCTCGACCAGCGTCAGGGTTTCGCCGTCCCAGGTGCCGTCGATCTCGACGGTGAAGCGGCGCGGGACATTGCCGAGGATGTCCTGAAACTGGCCGTAGGCGACGGTTTGGCCCTCAAAGAACTCTTCAAGGTTCAGTTGCCGGTCGGACAGAAAGGTCTGTGGCACCTTCGGCTTGGCGGAACAGGCCGCCAGAAGGGCAAGGCCCGCGATGGCTGCGGCGGCAATCAGGAACCTGGGCGCTTTCATTGCAGCGGTCTTTGCTCGGCGGTGGCATCATAGCCGTTTGCGCCGTTCAGATGGGCCGTTTTGGGGGCGGGGGCCGGGCGCATGGTTGCGATCAGTTCGGCCACTTTGATGCCGAATTTCCGCATCTCGGACCGGTTCATGATCGCACCGTTTTCGGTCAGGTACATCCAGTCGGTGACATCCAGCGTATGCCCGCCCGCATCCTTGGGCAGGATGATCCGGTAGGTCAGCTTGACGGTAGAGCCCGAAATCGTGCCCCTGCCTTCGCCCACGATATCCTCTGCAGTGGCGATGAACGTGTTGCCGGTTCCCATGGTCAGGTACCATTTGCGGGTCATCTGCTTGCCGTTGGAATAGGTGAAATACTCGGCCAGCGTGCCTGTGTTGCCGTCCCATTCGCCCACCATGCGGGCCACGAAGCTGTTCGATACCTTGCCATTGGGGCCATAGATCAGCCCCTCGGACAGGATATCCCCGTTCAGGTGAGTGCTGAGCGAAAACTCCGGCCCGGTGCCGGTGTAATCCGACGGCGACTGGGCGCGAAAGCTCAGCAGGCGGCTTCGGGCGATGAGGGCAGCAAGGACGGCGAGCAGAAGAAGGACGATGGTGTTCATGTGCGTGTGACCTCTGTCGGCAGGGTCAAAACCAGCCCGAACGCCCCCAGTTTCAGGATGCAAGGCAGCACCGCGTAGGCCAGATTGAGTGTTTCTAGCGCTTGCGCGGAATTGGTTTGACCGGGTGTGAAGCCGCTGCGTTCCAGCAGCGGCAGGGTGAAAAAGGCAGCCAGCGCAAGGCCCAGCTTGCCTGCAAAAGACCAGATGCCGAACGCGGCCGAGGCGTTCAGCCCTGCGCGCGTCAGCACCACCGAGAACATGGCGGGCAGAACCACCATATCCGCCCCAAGTGCGGCCCCGGATGCAAGGCAGATCACCGCGAAGCCTGTAAGGTTCCCGGCAGACAGGGTGGCCGCGCCGATAAAGCCCGCAATCGACAGCGGCATGGCGATGATCAGGGTCTGTTTCGGGCCAATCCGGTTGCTCAGCCGCGCCCAGAGCGGTACGCTGGCTCCGGCGCTGAGGAAGAACAGGATCAGCAAAGGTCCGGCTTTGCCGGGCAGTTGCAGCCGGTCTTCGACGAAGAACAGGAACAGGGTCGAGGTGATCGCCACCGGCAGGCTGTTGACCAGCGCCAGCGCCAGCAGGCGCAGCGCCCCGGCCTGACCCAATTCGGCATAGGTCAGGCCCTGCCCGGTGATCGGTGTGCGCTGCCAGATCGGCCGGGTCAGGACCAGCGTCAGAACGGCGAGCAGGCCCAGAAACAGCCCAAAGGCCGGATAGCCCTGCGCTTGCGCGCCAAAGGCCACGAACAGGGCGGGGGCGCTGGCGGCGATGATCACACCGGTCAGTTGCCCGCCCTCGCGATAGGCGGCCAGCGTCATCAGCTCTTTCGGGTCCGGGCGTTTCGCCAGCGTGGCGCTGCGGCCATACAGCAGGATGGTCCCGAGGCTATAGGCCGAAAACAGCAGCACCAGAATGGCAACCAGCGCCGCGACGCTTGCGCCTTGGGGCAGGGAAAACAGCAAAGGGAACCCAATGGCCAGACCGATGGCCGCTAGTGCTGCGAACATGGCCTGCCCGCCAGGCCAGCGGTCAATCGCCCAGCCAATCGCCGGGTCCTGCACCAGGTCCACCAGCCGGATCACCAGCAAAACGGTCCCGATCACGCCCAGGCCGATGCCCAGATTCACCGCCGCAAACCGCGGCAGGTGGATATAAAGCGGAATACCCGCCGCAGCGAGCATCAGCGCATAGAGGCTGACTCGCGGGTACAGCATCATTGCCCGCGCAGTTTCTGCGTAAAGGCGGCGGACCGGGTCCTGTCCCCCAGAAACACAGACATGAAACTGCGTTTGATGCCCGGATAGGACATCGTGCAGGTCTTGCGCCCGTTCAGCCAGAAGGAAACAGTGTCAGGCCCGTCCGAGACAGCCAGATACCGGTCGCCTTTCTTGACGGGTTTGAAACAGGTCTGAAGCTGATCGCGCACCGGGGCGGCAAGGCCGATGCGCTCCATCTCGTCCAGTGTCGAATTGATCAGTGCTTTTTGCGTCACCTTGCGGCGGTATTTCAGTTCCAGCCCGAAATCCTCGGACCAGTTGAACGGCGCACCGCCGGGGGTGAACAGCTGCGCGTCGTAAAGGGGCAGGCCCAGATACCGGAAGGTGGCCGTGCCGCGCAACTGGGAATCGTCCAGCGCGTTCAGGCCTGACGAGGCCGCCAATTCAACCGGGACCAGCAGCGCGGCTGACAGCAGCGCGCTGCGCAGGATTTCAGATATCTGCCGCGGCCGGGATGGCCGGGTCTTTTGCAGGAATGCCATTGTCAGCTCCGATGGTGTGCGGGGTGCCTTTGATCCGGTCAACGACATGCATCGCGCTGGCAATCCCGTCTTCGTGAAATCCATGCCGGTTATACGCCCCGGCAAACCATGTTCGGTTCTGTCCCTGCATCTCGCGGATTTGCCCTTGTGCTTTCAGGGCAGCCTTGTCGAACACCGGATGGGCGAATTCGACCTGATCATAGATTTTGTCCACGGGAATTTCTGACGACGCGTTCAGCGTCACGAACAGCGGATCGCTGTCCGGAATGTTCTGAAGCCGGTTCATCCAATAGGTCACGCCCACATTCCCGGCTTGCGAGCGATAGGTCCAACTGGACCAGCAGGCGCGACGCCGGGGCATCTGGCGCGGGTCGCAATGCAGGATGGCAGAGTTGGGCTGATACCGGATCGCGCCCAGGGCGGCTTTTTCGGCAGGGGTCGCAGACTCACCCAGAATGGCGAGGGACTGATCGGAATGGGTGGCCAGAATGACCTCATCAAACAGATCGGCTTGACCCTGGCTGTGGAGTGTTACGCCTGCGTCGTCCCGGCGCATATGATCGACCGGTGCACCAAGGCGGATCTCGCAGCCCCGGGCCCGCAGGGCGGCGTCGATGCGGCGGACATATTCGATGCTGCCGCCCTTGACCGTCCACCATTGATGCTGTTTGGCGCGGCCCGAGGCCAGCAAAGCATGGTTGCGGAAGAACTGTACCAACGAGCGCGCCGGGAACTGATCCACGAACTCAACCGGAGTGGACCAGATCGCGCCGCACATGGGCATCAGGTAATTGTGGCGGAACCAGTGGCCGAGGCGCATCTGATCGACCAATTCTCCGATCGTGGTGTCGTCATCGCGGGCGGCATCCGGGGCTTCCTTCGAAAACCGCAGGATGTCGGCGATCATTTTGTAATATGCGGGACGTGCCAGATTGCGCTTTTGCGCGGTCAGCGTGCGCAGGTTGTTCAGACCATATTCGATGCGGCCATTGTCGATGGTGGCGCCAAAGCTCATCTCGGACTTGATCACGGGCACGTTCAGTTCGTCGAACAGCTTGGTCAGATAGGGGTAGGTGGCATAGTTGAACACGATGAACCCGGTATCGACCGGCTGATCCCCGTTCTTGCCCGCCATCACGGTCCGGGCATGGCCGCCCAACCGGGGCTCAGCCTCGAACAATGTGATATCGTGATTTTCTGAAAGGTAATACGCGGCGGAGAGACCCGAAATGCCTGCACCTACTACTGCGATTTTCTTCCGTACGCCCCGGGTTTCGTCAAACATTCCAGCCTCGTTATGTGACATTTTACAATAAGATACGCAGGATAGGCGGGGGTGGATCAATCGGATTAGAAGTTTTTCGATCATGCACTATATTGTGACTTCGCGTCACATCCTTCAGGGGCGTGATCCAACGCAATGGCGGGGCCGTAAAACACGAAACAAGATTGAAACGGTCGGATCATGAGCAGCTTTGACGGAAAAACCTATTGGATCATCGGGGCCAGCGAAGGGCTTGGCCGCGCTTTGGCGCAGGCGCTCAGCCGTCAGGGCGCGCGTCTGATCCTGTCGGCCCGCAATGCCGAGCGGCTGGCCGAGCTGTGCGCCGCCTTGCCCGACGCCCGCGCCGTTCCTTTTGACGTCACCGATACCGAAGCTGTGTGCCGTGCCGTGGCCGAGGCCGGCGCGGTCGATGGGCTGGTCTATAACGCCGGAGCCTATGAGCCGATGCGGACAGCAGAGTGGGACACGCAGGCCGTTCTTGCCATGACCGATGTAAATTACACAGGCGCGCTGCGGGTTCTGGGTGAGACCGTGCCCGGTTTTATCCGCGAGGGGCGGGGGGATATCACCCTGGTCGGATCGCTGTCGGGCTATCACGGCTTGCCTGCAGCGGTCGGATACGGGGCCAGCAAGGCGGCGCTGGTGTCGCTGGCCGAGACCATGCGGCATGATCTGGCAGGCACCGGCGTGACCGTGCGGATCGTCAATCCCGGTTTCATCAAGACCCGCCTGACTGCGAAGAACAATTTCAAGATGCCGATGCTGATGACGCCCGAGGATGCAGCGGACCGCGTGGTCAAAGCCATGTCGCGCCGCCGTTTCCGCACCGATTTCCCGGCTCCGCTGTCCTGGGTGATCCGCGTGATTGATTACCTGCCGGATTGGCTGGTCTATCGCGGAAAATAGACCCTGATCAGGCTAATTCAGCAAAACTGTCCCTGACAGAACCAGCCCGCCGACATCGTGCCGCCATGGCCGTAGAACAGCCACAGCCGCTCGCCCTGTTCCGTCACCACCACCCAGTAATCGCGCACGCCGCTGCGCCAGTTGGGATCGTCCAGCCACCATTCCGGCGCGATCCGCTCTGGCCCGGTGGCCTGCGCCAGTTGCCAGTCGCGCCCGCGCCAGCGGAAAGCACCGGGCACATCCGGGCTTTCCGGGGCCATCACCGGCTCGGGCTGCCACATCTGCAAAGGGCGCGGACGCGGCGGGGCAGGCCAGTCCCGCGCCGGTTCCGACCAGGCCGCCGCCAGCACCTGCGCGGTTTTCTCGGGGATGTGCGAGGCTGCGGGGTGTCGCCGCGTGATCGCATCCAACCCGACCCGCGCGCCCAGCTTGCCGATCAGGTCTTCAACGGCGGTGTTGCCTTCTAACCGGTTGCGCACGGCACGACGGGCCTCGGCATGGCCGGTCATGGTGCGCGCGTGAATGGGCTCGGTCTGGATCGCCTCAAGCCGTAGCATGTCGATGCCATAGCCCGCGTCGATCTGGTCGACTTTCATCTCTAACAAAGGGCGAATGCGATGTTTGTCATAGGTCGGGCGGGCCAGACCAACCTCGATGACCTCAGCCGCCTGATCGGCGCGGTGCGCTTCAAGCCGCAACACCCGCACGCCGCGGCTCTTTTCCTCGAGCTTTGCGCAGAGTGTCGGCAGCACCCGGTCGATGGCGGCCATCACATCCTCGACCAGACCGATCGGGTTGGGCAGCGTCATCCGCACCGCAAAGTGATGCGGCGGGCGGGCGGGCGAGACCGGCTCGGGCGCGCTGCCCATCGCCTGATCCAGCCGCAGCACCAGCCCGCGTCCGAAGCGCCGCGCCAGCGACGCGCGCGGCTGGCCCAGCAGATCGCCAATCCGGCGCAGGCCCAGACGGTTCAGTTGGGTCATCACCTGATCCTCAAGCCGCAGCGCCGCGATGGGCAAGGGGCTGAGCGCGCCATAAGACTGCCCCGGCGCGGCGATCCGGGCACCGCCGCCCAAAGCCATCACCTGCGGCGCGGCCCCGCCCTTGGTCCAGTGCCGCCGCTTGGTGGCGCGGGCACGGGTGGCGCGGGCCTCTTGGCTGATGGCATCGCCGTTGCGGTCGGATGTGGCCTCTTGCCCCGCATAGCGGGCCAGCGCCCAGGCGGCCCCCAGCGTGTCGGCGATGCCCATCTGCACGGTCAGGCCCATATCGGCACAGTCGGTTTCGATCACGCCCAGCAGCGCCTCTTCCCCGCCGAACAGATGCGCGCAGCCGGACAGGTCGATGATCAGCCCGTCCGGCGCTTCTTCGGCGACCCAGGGGCTGAACTTGCCCACCCAGCGGCGCAAAGCGGTCAGGAACGCGGCCTCGGCCGGGGCATTGCGATGGCGGGTGACAAGCGCCGCGCACATGGCATGGGCGTCGCGCACCGGCTGACCGACGCGCAGCCCCGCAGCCTGAGCTTCGGCGTTCAGCGAGGTGACGACCTGCATATTCGCCTGCTCGGCCACCACGGCCAAAGGCCCATCCTGCAGGCCCCGCGCGGCGCGGATCAGCCGTTCAGCCCCCAGACGGGGGAACCACAGGGACAATATTCGGCGTTTGGGCATCGGCAGACATCAAAATGTTCTCATTTTGTTCTTAAATGAGAATCGGCCCCCGAGTCCACGCCTAGCCGCAGGTCAGCCGCTGAATGATGCCGCTGCCATCCACGAACACGTTCAGCCGGTCGATCCGGTAATCCTGCGTGGCGATCCCATCGGGCCCCAGAACGCGCGACCGTTCCGGCAGTTGACCTTGGATGGTCGACACCGGCTGGCCGATGGAACTGGCAAAGGGCTCGCCCTCGCAAAAGGCCAGATCAACAGGGGCGGCTTCGGGCGCAAGGCGGGCGTCTTCGGGCGGTGGCGATGTCTCGGCGCAGGCGGCCAGCAGGGCCAGCGCGGGAATAAAGCGGTGCATTGGCGTTCCTCTTTCCGGCAATGTCGCTTCTGCAATATCAGATGTTTAGCCAAGCTGTCACCAAAGCGCAGTTGAAAACGCCCTGCAATTGACGCAGGGTCGGGCAAAACAGACAGGGAGAGAGTGATCATGCGTACCCGTGCCGCCGTCGCCGTTCAGGCGGGCAAACCTTTGGAAGTGATGGAGGTGAACCTCGAAGGCCCCAAAGCGGGTGAGGTTCTGGTGGAAATCAAGGCCACCGGCATTTGCCATACGGACGAATTCACCCTGTCAGGTGCCGACCCCGAGGGCCTGTTTCCCGCCATTCTGGGCCACGAAGGCGCGGGCGTGGTGGTCGAGGTCGGCCCCGGCGTGACCAGCCTGAAGCCGGGCGATCACGTAATCCCGCTCTACACGCCGGAATGTCGTGAATGCGAATACTGTCTGCACCCCAAGACCAACCTGTGTCAGGCGATCCGCACCACGCAAGGGCAGGGGCTGATGCCCGACGGGACCTCGCGGTTTTCGACGCTGGATGGCGATCCGATCCTGCACTACATGGGCTGCTCGACCTTCTCGAACCACACTGTTCTGCCCGAGATTGCGCTGGCCAAGGTGCGCGAGGACGCGCCCTTCGACAAGATCTGCTATATCGGCTGCGGCGTGACCACCGGTATCGGAGCCGTCATCAACACCGCCAAGGTGGAAATCGGCAGCCGTGCCATCGTGTTCGGTCTGGGCGGTATCGGTCTGAACGTCATTCAGGGCCTGCGTTTGGCCGGGGCCGATCAGATTGTTGGCGTTGATCTGAACCCCGCCAAGGTCGAGATGGCAACCAAGTTCGGCATGACCGATTTCGTGAACCCCAAAGAGGTCGAGGGCGATCTGGTCCCCTATCTGGTCGACCTGACCAATGGCGGCGCGGATTACACCTTTGACGCCACCGGCAATGTGGGCGTGATGCGCGATGCGCTTGAATCGGCGCATAAGGGCTGGGGTGAATCGATCATCATCGGCGTGGCCCCTGCCGGGGCCGAAATCTCGACCCGTCCGTTCCAGCTGGTCACCGGCCGGTCGTGGCGCGGCACCGCATTCGGCGGCGCGCGGGGCCGGACCGATGTGCCCAAGATCGTCGACTGGTACATGGAAGGCAAGATCGAGATCGACCCGATGATCACCCACACCATGGGTCTGGACGACATCAACCACGGCTTCGATCTGATGCATAAGGGTGAGAGCATCCGGTCGGTCGTCGTTTACTAAGAAATCTAAAATAAGTTGTGTGGGCGGGCTTTTGCTCGCCCTTTTCGTTGTTACATTCCTATTCAAGAATAAAACTCATAGTTGAGGGACGGAATTGACTTTAAAGACTACGGATCGCCTTGCGGTTCTGATTGACGCGGACAATGTGCCGGCAAAATACGCGGCGGAAATTTTTGAAGAAGCTGCGACCTTGGGCGAGGCCAGCCTGCGCCGTATTTACGGGGATTTCTCGAATGGCGCTCCGCAGGGATGGGACGCCAAATCTCTGGCCAAATATGCCATTGTCGCGCATCAGCAGTTTGCCAATACGACGGGCAAGAACTCTAGCGACATTGCCCTGGTTATTGATGCGATGGATATTCTGCATACCGAACGGTTCAGCGGTTTTGTTCTGGTGTCCTCGGACAGCGATTTTACCCGTCTGGCAAACCGCATTCGCGAACAAGGGCTCGACGTGTTTGGAATTGGCGAGCGCAAGGCACCGGAATCGCTGGTCGCGGCCTGCAATCGCTTCATTTACATCGAAAACATAAAGCGGACGCCGGTACCCGCCTTGACCGTCGTTAAAGGTGGAGATGTCAAAGAAAAGCAGAGCCTAAATCATGCATTTCAACTGCTTAGAAATGTGGTCAACACAACAAACGACCCCGATGGGTGGGCGACGCTGGCCTTTGTTGAACGGCAATTGGGTAAGATTTACCCAGACTTTGACCCGCGCAGCTATGGCTACAGCAAACTGAGCGATCTGGTACGAGGTCTTGGCCGCTTCGACGAAGCGGATGTCCACGGCAACTTCCGGATGCGGTGTTCAGAGAAGTAATCTGCGCATCACTTCCCCGGCCGCGTCGCCCCCGTATCCGACCTCGGGGACCGCACCCGCAGGACCGGGGTGTTGGCCGAGGCGTTTGTCCGGCTCTCGCGCCAGACCACGAAGACGCCCGAGGCGATGATGATGCTGGCTCCGACGGCGACCCAGCCGTCGGGGTTTTCGCCGAAAAAGACCATGCCGAACAGGGTGGCCCAGATGATCTGGCTGTACTGGCTGGGGGCGACGACCCCGGCGGGCGCGGCGCGGTAGGCCATAATGATCAGGTGCTGGGCGATGACCGAGAACACGCCCACCAGCGCCATCATCCCCAGATGCGGCAGGGATGGCGGCTGATAGACCGCCGGTTGCGCCACACTCATGGCGGCGATGGCCAGCAGCATCGGGTAGAGGATCAGCACAGCGGATCGTTCCTCATTCCCGATCTTGCGCACCAGAACAGACCCAAACGCACTGCAAAACGCCGCCGTTAAGGCTGCAAGATGGCCGAGGGTGATGTCTGTCGCGCCGGGGCGCAGAACGATCAGCACGCCGATCAGGCCGACGCCCACGGCGGCCCAGCGTTGGGCGCGCACGACCTCACCCAAGATCGGGATCGACAGGACGGTGACGATCAGCGGGAACGAGAACAGCAGCGAGTAGACCTCGGCCAGGGGCAGCACCGAGAAGGCGTAGAACACGCAGACCATCGACGTCACCAGCAGGGCCGAGCGCAGCAGTACCAGCCAAGGGTGGCGGGGCAGGAAATTCCCGGTGGTCCGGTCGGTCAGGATGGTCACCGTCATCGGCACAAAGGAAAACAGTGTCGCGAAAAAGATGATCTGCATCACCGAATAGGTCCCGCCCAGCACCTTGATCAGCGCGTCATGGCTGGCAAAGACCGCGAATCCCAGAAACGCGAAACCAAGTCCCCGGAGGGTGGTGTTTTGAGTGCTCATCGATATGGCCTCGGGCGATGTCGGTGTGGTGGGTATGGGCCGTCGCAGCGACGTCTTGCCTCTGACTACCCCCATTTTGGCAGGGCGCATAGCCCCTATTTTACCGCTAACATCGCAAAGCGGCCATGTGATGCGGTCAACGCAGGATCGGCGGCGCATCCTTGGGCTGGCGCGCCGATTGCACGCCTGCCTTCATTCCCACGCCAATGCGCCGGGCCAGAGCGACCCACGGGATAGCGGTTTCCGGGGGCAGGGTCTGGGTCGCAACCTCTTCGAACAGGTCCAGCCAGTGGGCGAAGAATTCCGGTTTGACGTCGGGCCGTTCGATATGGACCCGCTGCGGATTGCCGTCATAGCTGCGCTCGTACAGGATGGCGTTGCGCCAGAATGCGGCGATCTTGGCCTCATGCGCAGTCCAGTCATGCACGTGTTTGTTGAAGACCGGTCCCAGGACGGTATCCTCGCGCACGCGGGCGTAAAAGGCGCGGACCTGCGCGTTGATCTGCGCGGGCGTGGCGGGGAAGCGCGGGGGCAAGGCGGGTCTGGTCATGAGCGTTCCGAATGTGACTTTGTTCAGCGGTCATATCCGGTTTCGGCGTCAGGCAGCAGGCGTGGTTTTGTCGCGCGGCTCGGGTGTCAGCAGATGCCGCAGCAGGGCCACGGGGTGCGCCCGCAGGCTGAGGCGGGTGGCCACGTAATCCTCGACCACCTGCTCGCCCAGCGTCATTTGCGGCAGATGGGCTTCGGGCTCGTCCAGCGCCTCGCCCTCCAGATCCTGCGAGAACAGCGGCAGAGGCTCGGCGGTGGCAATCGCCTTGGCTTGCCACAACGCCTCGCGCCGGATCAGGTCGCAGGCGGCGAAGGCATCGGCCTCGGCCAGCCGTTCGATCACCGACGGCCCCAGCCCGGCGCGCCGCCACACGTCATCGACCTGATGGTAGCCGTTGCCGCGCGCCGCCGTTAACCAACTGGCATCTTCCTCGCTCAGGCCCTTGATCTGGCGGAACCCCAGCCGCAGGGCCAGCCCACCGCGCCCGTCGGGTTCCATCACATTGTCCCAGAAGCTGGCATTGATGCAGACCGGGCGCACCTGCACCCCATGCTCGCGCGCATCCCGCACGATTTGGGCGGGGGCGTAAAACCCCATCGGCTGCGAATTCAGCAGGGCGCAGGCAAAGATTCCCGGATGGTGGCATTTGATCCAGGCCGAGGCATAGACCAGCAGCGCAAAGCTGGCCGCATGACTTTCGGGGAAGCCGTAAGAGCCGAAGCCTTCGATCTGCGAGAAACAGCGCTCGGCAAAGTCATCCTCATAGCCGTTGTTTTTCATGCCGCGTAAAAAGAGCGCGCGGAATTCGCTGACATTGCCGTGCTTCTTGAAGGTCGCCAGCGACCGCCGCAGCCGGTCCGCCTGTTCCGGGGTGAAACCCGCCCCCACGATGGCGATCTGCATCGCCTGTTCCTGAAACAGCGGCACGCCCAGCGTTTTGCCCAGCACGTCGCCCAGCGCGTCCGATGGGAAGCTGACCTCCTCCTGGCCGTTCCGCCGCCGGATGTAAGGATGCACCATGTCGCCCTGAATCGGGCCGGGGCGGATGATGGCGACCTCAATCACCAGATCATAGAAGGTGCGCGGTTTCATCCGGGGCAGAAAGTTCATCTGCGCACGCGATTCCACCTGAAACACGCCGACTGAGTCCGCCTTGCACAGCATGTCATAGACCACTGGGTCCTCGGGCGGCAGGGTCGCCAGCGTATAGCCGGTACGGTGGTGCTGCTGGATCAGGTCGAAGGCCTTTCGGATGCAGGTCAGCATCCCGAGGCTGAGCACATCGACCTTGAGGATGCCCAGCGAGTCGATGTCGTCCTTGTCCCAGCAGATGACCGTGCGGCCCTCCATCGTGGCGTTTTCGATGGGGACCAGCTCGTCCAGACGCCCCTCGGTGATGATGAAACCGCCGACATGCTGGGACAGATGGCGGGGGAAGCCGTCGATCTCATAGACCAGCATTAGGGTCTGTTTCAGGCGTCGATCTTCCGGGTCGAGGCCAATCTCGCGCATCCGCTGCGCTTCGAGCCCGCCAGCTGAGAAGAACCCCCAAAGCTGGGAGCTGAGCCCCGCAATCGTATCCTCGGTCAGGCCCATGGCGCGACCCACCTCGCGGATGGCGCGCTTGCCGCGGTAATGCACAACCGTGGCGCAGAGGCCCGCGCGTTCGCGGCCATAGCGGTCATAGATGTGCTGGATCACCTCTTCGCGGCGTTCATGTTCGAAATCCACGTCGATATCGGGCGGCTCGTCGCGGGCTTCCGAGACGAAGCGTTCGAACACCATGGTGCCCATCTCGGGGCTGACCTCGGTAATGCCGAGGCAGAAGCAGACCACCGAATTGGCCGCCGAGCCGCGCCCCTGACACAGGATATCGCGTGAGCGGGCGAAATGGACGATGTCGCGGACGGTCAGGAAATAGGGTTCGTATTTCAGCTTGCCGATCAGGGTGAGTTCATGGGCGAGCATCTGTTTCGCCTTTTCGGGCGCGCCCGCCGGATAGCGCCAGTTCAACCCCTCATGCGCCAGCCGGTGCAGGCGCTGGGTCGGGGTTTCCTGTTCGCTGCCCTCATTGGGGTATTCGTAGCGCAACTCGTCCAGCGAGAATGTCAGGTCCTCGCTGAGCGCATGTGCGCGTGCGACGGCCCCTTCATGACCCTTGAACAGGCGCAGCATCTCAGCCTCGGACCGCAGGCGTTGTTCACCATTGGCCAGCGCGTCGCGGCCCAGATCGTCGACCTTGCGGCGCAGGCGGATGGCGGTCAGCACATCACCCAGTTTACGGCGGGTGCCGTGATGCATCATCGGTGCGGCGCTGGCGAGGGTGGGGATGCTGAGGTGCTTTGATTCAGTCTCTAATTCATTGAAATACGCGCTGTCGGCCCCATCGTACCGGGGATGCATCAGCAGATGCATCCGCCCACCAAAGCGGCGCGTCAGCTGTTGCGCCTGTGTCCGCCAAGGGCTCGCGCCGCCCTGCAAACGACTCGCCTGTGGCCAGAGGAGCAGGTGGAGACCATCCGCGAATTCCAGCAGGTCCGACAGGTGCAGGATGCAGTCGCCCTTTTCGGCCCGCAGGCGACCCCGGGAGAGGATACGACACAGGTTACCCCAACCCTGCCGGTTCAGCGGCAGTGCGGTGACGGTGGGCGCGTCGGTAAAGATCAGCCGCGCCGCCGGGATCAGGCGGGGCACCGCGTGGACGGGGTATGAGAGCGGTTTCAGGATGTGATCGGGGCAGGGCGGGCCGATGGAGGTGTTCTGCGCCTCCCACTCCAGTCGTTCACGCACCTTGCGGGCGATCTCGCGCCCTTGAGTATGGGCGCGGACGATCCCGGCGACCGAGTTATCATCGGCAATCGCGATGGCGGGCAGACCCAGGGTGACGGCGCGCTCCATATACTCCTCGGGGTGCGAGGCCCCGGTGAGGAAGGTGAAGTTCGATGTGATCGACAGCTCGGCATACATGGCGATTCCATATTATATTCACGTTTTGTTCTTTTTCCGAGTCCTTTGCGCAGGAAACGGGTCGCTTGCGGCTGGTCAGGCAGGCAGGGTCAGGAAAAAGGAGACCCGAGATGTTCAAGATCACCGCCTTACCCACACCCGAAATCCGCGCCCTTCAAGCCGGAGGGCCGGACGCCTATGGCGCCACGCCCGAACGTGCCGTTTCGAAGGGCGCTGGCAACCCCTGCCGTCACTGTCTGCAGAACATTCCCGAAGGCGAAGAGATGCTGATATTGGCCCATCGCCCTTTTTCAGAGACACATCCTTATGCCGAAACAGGGCCGATCTTCCTGTGTGCAGCCCCATGCGAGCGGTATGAGGGCGCGGTTTTGCCCGAGATTTTGACCACCTCTCCGGACTATCTGATCAAGGGGTACGGGGCGGATGACCGCATCGTCTATGGCACTGGGGCGATCACGCCCACGGATCAGATCGGCGCAGCGGTAAGGGACATCTTCGCCCGCCCGGACATCGCCTATATCCATGTGCGATCAGCGCGGAACAATTGCTATCAGGCGCGGATCGACCGGGTTTAAAGCTTGACCCGGTGCATGCCCCGGCGCGGCTGATCCTGATCATCCGCCGGGGTATCGTCTTCGCGCGATGAGGTCAGGGCGAGGAACACATCCTCAAGATCGGCCTCTTCGGTCCGAACATCGCGGATGCGGATGCCCACGGCACGAACCGCCTCCAGCACCTGCTCGGCACTGGTCTGGGCGCTGCGGTACTGCAGCACAAGGCTGCCATCGTCGCGCAGGGTGGCTTCGACACCGTCAGCCACCGGCAAATTGGCCACCGGGCTGTCGGGGATGATCACCATAGTGCGGCTGTCCATCCGACCCAACAGGTTGGCGGTGCTGTCCTGCGCGATCTTTTCGCCGTGGTTGATGATCGCGATCTCGTCGCACATCTCCTGCGCTTCTTCCAGATAATGTGTGGTCAGGATGATCGTCATGCCCTGTTCATTCAGCTTGCGCACATTGGTCCAAAGCATCTGGCGCAGCTCGATATCTACGCCTGCGGTGGGCTCGTCCAGCACCAGAACCTTGGGATGATGCACCAGTGCCTTGGCCAGCAACAGCCGCCGCCGCATCCCGCCGGAAAGAGTGCGGGCATAAGCCTCGGCTTTGTCGCTTAGGCCCACCAGGTCCAGAATCTGGTCGCTGCGGCGCTGCGCCTTGGGTACACCGTACAGGCCCGCCTGCACCTCCAACGCGCCGCGCGGGGTGAAAAACGGGTCGAGGTTCAGTTCCTGCGGCATCACTCCGATGGCGGCGCGCGACTGGCGCGGGTGCTGGTCCTGATCGAAGCCCCAGATCGACACGGACCCGGCCGATTTCACCACCAGACCGGCCAGAATGTTGATCAGGGTCGATTTCCCGGCCCCGTTCGGCCCCAGAAGCCCAAAGACCGAGCCGCGCGGCACCGTCAGGTCAATCCCCTTGAGCGCCTGTTTTTCCGGCTGACCCTTGCCGCCGCGATAGGTCTTGCGCAGCCCTTCGATCCTGATTGCCGCATCGCTCATGTGGCTCTTGCCCCCGGTTTGCTCATCGCTCATAAACGCACCTAATACATGCCCGCGAGGCCGACAACCGAAGAAGGATCGCCAGCCGTGACCATCGAAGCGCCGGAAACCAGGATCGTTGAAACCACCCGTGTCGCCTGTGACGGCGGCGAAGGTGCGTTGGGCCATCCGCGCGTGTGGCTGCAGATCCCGGAAGATACCGGTTGGGTCGAATGCCCCTATTGCGACTGCAAATATGTTCTGAAGGGCACCGAGGCGCAAAGCTGACGCCGTCTGTTCGATGCAAGACGCAGGTAGGACGCCATTTGCAACAGGGCTTTTGCAGCTTTCAGATCAGGATCTGGTCGCAAGCGGTGGCCACCGGAACGTCTACGCTTGCCCGGGTCAGCCAGAACTGCTGATCAAGGTGACACGGCCCCGCAAACGCCCGAACCGATCCTTCACCAAGCGGCTGATCCGGCGCATTTTGCCGGATTCGGTGTACCGCAATGCCCTGAAAGAGATCGAGTGCGAGTTGAAAGCGGCGCTGAAAATCGGGGCCGATATTGCACAACTGCCCTTGGCGCGATCCTTCGGCGTTGTTCAGACCAATGCCGGGCCGGGCGTGGTTGTGGAACGGATACAAGCGGACGACGGGCAGCTTGCTGACCATCTTGCAGCCCTGTGCGAACAGGGTGGCCTGAACAATGACGCTCTGAACGACCTCAACAGCTTCGTGCAGAAGCTGTTTCAGCTTCAGATCGTCGGGCGCGATATTCACGAGACCAATATCGTCTACGGGCGTCGCGGTCCCACCCGGATGTTCTTTCTGATCGACGGGTATGGAGAGCGCAATCTGGTGCCCCTGCGCACGCTCAGCCGCAGGCTGAACGACCGGTCGCTGAACAAACAGATGCAGCGTATTGCCGAAAAGACCGGGTTGATCTGGGACAGAACGCATAGGGTTTTTAACACCACCTGAGGGAACCTGATCCGATGCCTCAGTCTCGCCCAGTTTCGGTGATATCCGGACGACGGACCGAGGGAGTGCGATGACAGACGCAACAGCAACACACATCAACAGCCCGGTTTTCGGCTGGATCGGGTTCTGCGCTGGGGCTGGTGCGCTTTTTGCCGCGCTGTTTGTGTTCTGGGCCGGACCCTTCGCGCCGCAACAGTCGACAGGCGTGTCGCTGGGCGAGCTTGCCGCCGAGATCGGCAAATCCACCTTGCGCGCAGCGGCGGGTCTGGAGCAGCCCGCGCCGGTTGCGCCAACGCGGGATCTGGACGATTTTCTGCAGATCGGGGTTGCCATGCTGGGCGGGGTGGCGATTGTCCTGTCCGCAATCGGCATCCTGCGCCACGAACAGTTGCGCCCGGCGATTGCGGGTGTTGCGATCGGCGTCGGCGCGATCCTGTTTCAGTTCTTTGCCATGGCCTTTTTCGCCTTTTTGGGCGTGCTGGTGATCATGGCGTTGCTGAACAGTTTTTCCGACTTTTTCTCGGGGCTGTTCGGCGGCTAGGCCTTTTCCGACGCTGCAATCGCCCGATGGCCTGCCTTGTAGACGGAGGCCGCGCCGCGGGTTAGGGTCGCAGTGCGACATATTTTTAACGATGATTTTGGAGACAAGTGTAATGAAGCGACTTCTTGGCGCAGCTTTTGGCGTTTTCCTTGCAACAGCGGCCTATTCTCAACAGATCGTTCCGCCCACAGGCCCGGTTATCACCGATACCGGCTGTCTGGTTAAGGGGCTGAACCCCAATGGCGACGGGTTTCTGGCGCTCAGAACCGGGCCGGGCTCGAACTACCAGCAGATCGGCAGCCTGCGGAATGGCGACGCGGCCTATATCCGGTCCTGCAATGGCAAATGGTGCTATGTGGAAAACGGCGCGATCAACAATGTTGAATCGGTGTTCCGGGGCTGGATTCACACCGGCTGGTGCGAGTTCTATCCGTAAGTCCGCCGGAACGCGCGGCCTGGCCTGATCGGCGCGTTCTCCCACTGGTATCCATCTGCGTTCCATGGCAGGACGGATGGGCAAACACAGGGGAGCGCGCGCATGAGCGAATTCGGAAAAGGCTGTCACCTGCATCTGATCGACGGATCGGCCTTTATCTTCAGGGCCTATCACGCCCTGCCCCCTCTGACGCGAAAATCCGACGGGTTGCCGATTGGGGCCGTGTCCGGGTTCTGCAACATGCTGCAGAAATATGTCGAAGGAAACGCCGGGCCGGACGCGCCGACCCATGTTGCGGTGATTTTCGACAAGGGGTCACACACGTTCCGCAACGACCTCTATGACCTGTACAAAGCCAACCGCGAGGCGATGCCCGAGGACCTGCGCCCGCAGATGCCCCTGACCCGCGAGGCGACGAAAGCCTTCAACATCGCCTGCAAGGAGCTCGAGGGGTACGAGGCCGACGACATCATCGCAACCCTCGCCGTTCAGGCGCGCGACGCCGGGGGCCGCGTGACCATCGTCAGTTCCGACAAGGACCTGATGCAACTGGTCGGCGACGGTGTCGAAATGCTGGACGCGATGAAGAACAAGCGCATCGACCGCGACGGGGTGGTCGAGAAGTTCGGCGTCGGCCCGGAACGTGTGGTCGATGTGCAGGCGCTGGCTGGGGATTCGGTGGACAATGTGCCGGGGGCGCCGGGGATCGGGATCAAGACCGCCGCCCTGCTGATCAACGAATATGGCGATCTGGAAACGCTGTTGGACCGCGCCGAAGAGATCAAACAGCCCAAGCGCCGCCAGACCCTGATCGAAAAGCGCGACCAGATCGAGTTGTCGAAAAAGCTGGTGCAACTGGATGCCGCAACGCCTCTGGATTTCACGCTGGACGATCTGGAGGTTAAGGACCCCGAGCCGGATATCCTGCTGGGGTTCCTCGCCGAAATGGAATTCCGCACCCTCACCAAACGCATCGCCGACAAGCTGGGCGCCGAGGCCCCGGTGATCGCCGATGCGCCCGCGCCGGTGGATGAGCCGCAGGCCGAGGATATTCCGTTTGGTGCCGAAAAATACGACTGCGTGCGCGACGCCGGTGCGCTGCAAAAGTGGATTGATCAGGCTTATGAGCGCGGCTGGATCGCTGTCGATACCGAGACCACGGGTCTGAACGAAATGATCGCCGATCTGGTGGGCATTTCGCTGTGTGTTGAAGCGGGCGAGGCCTGCTATATCCCTCTGACCCACCGCGAGGGCGCAAGCGATGATCTGTTCGGCTCGGACGCGCTGGCCGAGGGGCAGATGCCGCTGGATGAGGCTCTAAATATGCTGAAACCTGTGTTCGAGGACCCGTCGATCCTGAAGATCGGGCAGAACATGAAATATGACGCCAAGATTTTCGCGCGATATGACATCGACGTGGCCCCAATCGACGACACGATGCTGATGTCCTACGCGATGCATGGGGGTGAGCATGGACATGGGATGGATACGCTCTCGGAACGTTATCTGAACCACACGCCGATTCCGATCAAACCGCTGCTGGGCTCGGGCAAGTCGGCGATCACCTTCGACAAGGTGCCGATTGACGAGGCCACGGCTTATGCCGCCGAGGATGCGGATATCACACTGCGCCTGTGGCAACTGTTCAAACCGCAACTGCATCAGGTGCAGGTGACGACAGTCTATGAGACGCTGGAACGGCCCTTGGTGCCGGTGCTGGCCGAGATGGAGATGCATGGCATCAAGGTCGACCGCGATGTGCTGAGCCGCATGTCCAACGCCTTTGCGCAGAAAATGGCCGGATTAGAGGCTGATATTCACGAATTGGCGGGCGAGAATTTCAATGTCGGCTCACCTGCGCAACTGGGCGAGATTCTGTTCGACAAGATGGGGCTTGAGGGCGGCAAGAAGGGCAAGACCGGGAAATATTCGACCGGGGCGGATATTCTGGAAGACCTTGCCACCGAGCACGAATTGCCCCGCCGGGTGCTGGACTGGCGGCAGCTTTCCAAGCTGAAATCGACCTATACGGACGCGCTGCAGACCCATATCAACCCGGATACAGGGCGGGTGCATACGTCTTATTCGATCACCGGGGCGAACACCGGCCGTCTGGCCTCAACCGATCCGAACCTGCAGAACATCCCGGTGCGGACCGAGGAAGGGCGGCGCATTCGCGAGGCGTTTATTGCCGAGCCGGGCAACGTGCTGGTCAGCCTTGACTACAGCCAGATCGAGTTGCGGATTCTGGCCCATATCGCCGATATTTCGACCCTGAAACAGGCGTTTTCCGATGGGTTGGACATTCACGCCATGACGGCGTCCGAGATGTTCGACGTGCCGCTGGACGAGATGACGCCGGATATCCGGCGGCAGGCCAAGGCGATCAACTTTGGTGTGATCTATGGCATCTCGGGCTTTGGTCTGGCGCGCAACCTGCGTATCCCCCGGGCCGAGGCACAGGGCTTCATCGACCGTTATTTCGAACGCTTCCCGGGAATCCGGACCTATATGGACGACACAATCGCCTTTGCGAAAGAGAACGGGTACGTGCAAACCCTGTTCGGTCGCAAAATCCATACGCCCGAAATCAACGCGAAAGGACCCCATGCCGGGTTCTCACGTCGGGCGGCGATCAACGCGCCAATCCAAGGCACGGCGGCGGATGTGATCCGGCGCGCTATGGTCCGGATGCCGGGGGCGATCAACGGGCTGCCAGCCAAGATGCTGCTGCAGGTGCATGACGAATTGCTGTTCGAAGTGGCCGAAAACTCAGTGGATCAGGTGATCGGCGTCGCGGGGGATGTGATGGAAGGCGCATCCGATCCGGCGGTGAAGCTAGATGTGAAGCTGAGCGTGGATGCAGGCCAGGGCGCGAACTGGGCCGAGGCGCACTGAAGGCGCTGCTCATCAGGCCCAGCGGGCCCTCTTCGCAGCGGGTCAGTCCTGCGGTCTGACCATGCGGTTGACCAGCCGTTGCACCGTGGGCCCGAACAGAAGGATCACGATGAAGGCGATGGGCCAGCAGAAGGCCCAGGATGCCATCCAGTCAGCCAACGTATTAGGGCCAAAGCCGATGGCCTTCACCGTCGCGATGCCGGTCACGATACAGGACATCAGGCCCGACATGATCAGGCTGAACACGGCGCGGGCGTAACGGGCTGGGATCATTAAACGCATCCTTTAGGCAGGGACGTCTTCATCTGCGGGATTTTTGCCAAAAAGGCCAGCATTCAGACACGCATCCAGCCAAAACTGTCATGGGTACGGGCTGTTGAGGGTGTGTATTCGGCGCTGACCCAGCCGGAATAGCCCGCATTTTCGAAGGCCGAGAACAGCGAGGCGAAATCCGTTGGCCCGCGACCGGGTTCGGATCGGTCCGGGGCGGCTCCGATCTGGGCGTGGACGACCCTTGGGTGGAAACGGTGCCAAATCTCCAGCGCGTCGCCGTGGATCATATGGGCGTGGAAGCTGTCATATTGCAGACCGACATTGGGGCGATCGACTTGGTCCAGAACCTCGGCGGCCAGATCATAGTCATTCAGGAAGTAATCGGGTTGTGAGACCGGGTTGAGCGGTTCAATGGTGAACTGCTGTTGCGGCGCGAAATCGGCGGCCCATTGCAGGTTCTGAATGAAACTGGCCATGGCCTGCGGCCCCGCGGCATAGCCGGACATGATGTGGATCAGCCTTGGGCGCAGCACCCCGGCATAGCGCAGCACCCGGCGGATGTCGGACCGAAACCGATCCTCGCTGCCGGGAACGGCGGCATAGCCCGGCTGGCCGCCGGTATAATTCGGCGGCGGGGCGTTGATCAGAACCAGTTCTAGCCCGTTGGCCAACAAAGCGCGGCGCGTTTCCTTTGCGGCCAGATCGTAGGGGAACAGGATCTCGACGGCCTCAAAACCGGCCTCGGCAGCGGCGGCAAAGCGGTCGAGATAGGGCTGCTCGGTAAAGAGCAGCGAAAGATTGGCGGCAAATCTGGGCATGAGCGGTCCCGGTCTTCTGGTGGTCAAAGCTTAGCGGGCCGGTCTGTTTCGCGAAAGGGACTGAAAACGACAGATTGTCGAAAATCGGCCAGATCGCCTTGTGCTGATCAGACAGCATCGGGCCACTGCGGCGAATCATTTTAACGACGCCGTGCCAACAAAAGGTTTGATCCCGATGGCTCTGAGCCCTGACCCCGTGCGCGGCACCGCTGTTGCTGTGCCCTATGGACCCGGTTCCGCCCTGACCGGCAACGGTCTGGCGGTGGCCTCGATGCTGGCATGGGCGGCCGGATTTCCGGCGGCTGAGGTTTTGCTGCAAACCTGGCCTCCGGTCGCGCTGCTGCTGGCCCGTGTGGGGCTGGCCGTTGTGATTCTGGTGCCGCTCTGGCTGCTGGTCGATGGACCAGCAAAGGTCTTGCGCGCCCGCTGGGGGCATGCGCTGTTTGTCGGAGGTGTTGGCTTCGGGATTGGGATGTTCCTGATTATTCTGGCGCAAAAGCTGACCGATCCGGTGACGGTGGCCATCATCGCCTCTTGCGCGCCGCTGGTGGCCACATTGCTGGAACTGATGGCTCGCACCCGCCGGTTGCAGTGGAACTTTGCGCTGGGTGTTGTGGTTTCCATCTTTGGCGGGTTGATTGCCACCAGCGCTGTTGCGCCTGCGCAGCTTGGGTTGGGGGCGGCCTGTGCGATTGCCTCGACGGGGTTGTTCTGCTGGGCCAGCATGGCCACGGCCCGCGATTTCCCGGAACTTAGCCAGATCGGGCGGGCAACGATCACCTTCATTGGCGGTTTTGTGATGGCGGGGCTTCTGGTCCTGATCGCGGGCCAGATGGGGATGGACGTTATGCCATCAGCGCCCATCGACGGCTCGCAGATGGGTATGCTGGCGATCTATGCGCTGATCGCCATGGCGCTGAGCCAGGTTCTGTTCATCGCCTCGGTCAGCAAGCTGGGGGTGGCGCTGGCCTCGTTCCACATCAACGTGGCGCCATTTTACGTGATGGTGATCATGGTGATGCTGGGCGAGGAGTGGAACTGGACCCGGGCGCTGGGTGCGGCGATTGTGGCCCTGGCCGTGGTGGTAGCGCAGGACCGGAAATTGTCACAGCCCGTTTAGCGCCTCAGCCGAAATCAACGGAAAGAACTGCCCGCCAGACCAGGCACCGAACCAGCCGTCATGTTCGGTTCCGATATCGACTAGGCGGTAAAAGCTTTTGCGGTCGATGCGCGCCTCAAGGTTGGCGCGTATCAATATATAGGGCGCAGGCTCGTCTGTTTCAGGATGGGTGACAATGCGGATGGGGTGATCCGATCCGGCATCAGCGGTGTCGCCCACATGGGTCGTAAAAGTCAGGGTCTGGCCCTCACCATCCCCATCCCGGTCGAAATCCACCGCCACAAACGGCGCGTCCTCGACGGTGATTCCCACCTTTTCGACCGGCGTAACCAGAAAGAACTTGCCGTCTTCTTTCTTAAGAATTGAGGAAAAAAGCTTCACCAGCTCGAACCTGTTGATGGGCGAGCCTAAATAACTCCATGTGCCATCTTTTGCGATCCGGATGTCCAGATTGCCGCAAAACGGAGGATTCCACAGGTGAACAGGGGGCAAACCTCGCGTTTTGGCGGCTTTGACTGATGCGGCCAGACCATCAGGCGAAGGTTTCACAGGTTTTTGTCCGCTCATTGCTTTTGCCATTTCCTCTCAGCGCGATACACTTCAAACATAATAGTCCACGGAAGGGAAAGTCATGACCGAACCCGCCGACCTCGTGTCCGAGATCGAAGCGCTGGAAAACAAGCTGCAAGAGGCCAAGACCTCGATCACCCGCCGCTTTATCGGGCAGGAGCGGGTTGTCGATCTGACCCTGACCGCGCTTTTGTGTGGCGGGCACGCGTTGCTGATCGGTCTGCCCGGTCTGGGCAAGACGCGTCTGGTGGAAACACTGTCGACGGTGATGGGGCTGCATGGCAACCGCATTCAGTTCACGCCCGACCTGATGCCTGCCGATATTCTCGGGTCCGAGGTCTTGGACACTGCCGACGATGGCAGCCGCCATTTCCGGTTTATTTCCGGACCGATCTTCTGTGAATTGCTGATGGCGGATGAGATCAACCGCGCCAGCCCACGGACGCAATCGGCGCTGCTGCAGGCGATGCAGGAACGCACGGTGACCGTGGCGGGCGAGGATCGCTCGCTTGGCGTGCCGTTCCATGTGCTCGCCACGCAGAACCCGATTGAGCAAGAGGGCACCTATCCGCTGCCCGAGGCGCAGTTGGACCGGTTCCTGGTGCAGGTCGATGTGGAATACCCCGACCGGCAGACCGAACGGGACATTCTGCTGGCCACGACCGGGGTCGAAGAGGAAGACGCCCACCAGATTTTCACCAAAGAGGAATTGCTGGACGCGCAGGTACTGCTGCGGCGCATGCCGGTCGGCGAGTCGGTGGTTGAACTGATCCTCGATCTGGTTCGCGCCTTCCGCCCGGAAGAGGCAGGTGTGTCCGAACGTGTGGCCGAAACCGTGGCCTGGGGCCCTGGCCCCCGCGCGGCGCAGGCGCTGATGATGACGGTGCGGGCGCGTGCGATGTTGCAGGGGAGGCTGGCCCCCAATGCCGAGGATGTGCTGGACATGGCGCGTCCAGTGCTCAGCCACCGGATGGCGCTGAACTTCGCGGCGCGGGCGCGCGGCGACAGCCTGTCTGATCTAATCGAATCCACCGCCGCCGGTCTGATCCGCACCGAGGCTGCGGCGTGAATGCGGCGCTGACCCTTCGCGAACGGTCCGAGGCCGAGGCGTCCCGGCTGCCGCCCCTGTTGGCGCGCGCCGAACATCTGGCCGGTACAGTGCTGCTGGGCGATCACGGACGGCGGCGTTCGGGGATGGGCGATGATTTCTGGCAATACCGCCCCGCTCAGATCGGCGACAGCCGCCGGATGATAGACCACCGCCGCTCGGCGCGAGGGGATCAGCAATTTGTGCGCGAGCGCGAATGGCAGATCGCGCAATCCATCATGCTGTGGGTCGATCAGGGCGCGTCGATGCGCTTTGCCTCGGACAAAAGCCTGCCGACCAAGGCGGATCGCGCCCGGTTGCTGGGGCTGGCCACGGCTATCCTGCTGGTGCGCGGCGGTGAGCGCGTCGGGCTGACTGGCACAACCTTGCCGCCCCGGCGCGGCAACGCGCAGATCATCCGGCTGGCGCAGGCGTGGTCCGAGGATGCGCAGACAGATTATGCCCCCCCGGAGCACCGCGCGATGATCCCACATGCGCGGGCGGTTTTCATATCGGATTTCCTCGGCCCGATGGGTGAGGTTGAACTGGCGCTGACCAAGGCCGCGGACCGGGGGGTGCGCGGGGTTGTTCTGCAGGTACTGGACCCAAGAGAGGAAGATTTCCCCTATCGCGGGCGCACCATCTTCGAAAGCGTCGGCGGCACCCTGCGGCACGAAACCCTCAAGGCGGGGGAATTGCGCGGGCGGTATCTGGACCGCCTTGCGGAACGCAAAGACGCCCTGACGCAACTCTGCCGGGCCACAGGCTGGCGGTTGGGTCTGCATCATACAGGTGACAGCGCGCAGGCGGCTCTGTTGTGGCTCTATCGCGCGCTGGATGGGGGCACGCGATGACGGTTCTGGCGGGCATCGGCTTTACCGCGCCGTGGGTGCTGCTGGGTTTGCTGACCCTGCCGATCCTGTGGTTGATCCTGCGCGCTGTGCCACCCGCGCCGATCCGGCGGCTGTTTCCAGCGGTCACCTTGCTACTGGGCTTGAAGGATGACGAAAGCGTCTCGGACCGCACCCCGTGGTGGCTGTTGCTTCTGCGCATGCTGGCGGCGGCGGCGATCATCATCGGGCTGGCCGGGCCGGTCCTGAACCCCTCGCGCGATCAGACCGGATCGGGGTCGCTCTTGCTGGTGCTGGATGCCAGCTGGGCCGGGGCCACGCGCTGGTCGGCGACGCTGGATCAGATCGACGCGCAACTGACCGAGGCTGGTCGGGCGGGTCGCCCGGTCTCGATCCTGCGCCTGACCGAACCGGAACCGCCGGTGTTTCAGGCGGCTGAGGCATGGCGCAGCCGCCTGCCGGGCCTGACCCCGAACCCATGGCAACCGACCGAGGCGCAGGTCTCGCAGGTGCTGACCGTATTGAACGAGGTTGAGGGCGGGTTCGACACCCATTGGTTCAGCGACCGGTTGAGTTTCGACGGACATGACCGGTTGGTTTCAGCCCTGCAATCGCGCGGCGGCGTGACGGTGTACCGCGCGCCCTCAGCCGCATTGGCGGTGTTGCCCGCCGTGTATCAGGACGGGGTTATCCGGCTGACCGTTCTGCGCGCCGAACCGGGGCCGATGGACATGGTTACGCTGCTTGCGCAGGGTCGCGACCCGGCAGGCACGGCCCGTGTGCTGCAATCGGCCGAGGTGAGTTTCGAGGCTGGCGCGACCGAGGCGCAGATCGACCTTGCCCTACCCTCGGAACTGCGCGCCCGGATCACCCGGTTCGAGATCAGCGGCCAGCGCTCTGCCGGTGCCGTGACGCTGACCGATGACAGCCTGCGGCGGCGTGAGGTTGCGCTGATCGCGGGCACCCTGAACCGCGAAGGGCTGGAACTGCTGTCGCCGCTGCACTACCTGACGCAGGTCCTGATCCCCACGGCGGATTTTGTCGAAGGCGGGTTGCTGGACGTACTGCCCGCGAACCCCGATGTCATAGTCCTGTCCGATGTGGCGCAGATGTCCGACACCGAAGAGGCCGGGCTGATCGAATGGGTCGAACAGGGCGGTCTGCTGCTGCGCTTCGCCGGTCCGCGCATGGCCGCCAGCGATCTGGGGCGCGATGAAGAAGACACGCTTTTGCCCGCCCGTCTGCGCACCGGAGGCCGAACGGTTGGCGGCGCGATGAGCTGGGGTGAGGCCAAGACGCTTGCACCCTTCCCCGAGACCTCTCCTTTCTATGGCTTGCAGATCCCGGATGATGTTGTGGTGTCCACGCAGGTTATGGCGCAACCAGACCCTAATCTGGCGGATCGGGTGATTGCGTCGCTGTCCGATGGCACCCCTCTGGTCACGCGCAAGGCGCTGGGGCTGGGGCAGGTGGTGCTGTTCCATGTGACCGCGGATGCGGAATGGTCCAGCCTGCCGCTATCAGGGCTGTTCGTCGAAATGCTGGACCGGTTGGCCGTGGCCTCTGCCGCGAAATCCCGGCAGGTGGCACAGTTGCAGGGCACCACATGGGAGCCGGTGCAGATCATGGACGGGTTCGGCACCCTGTCCGATGCGGGCAATCTGGCCGGCGTGGATGGCGTGGAACTGGTGTCCGGCCAGCTTGGGCCGGACCTGCGACCGGGCCTCTATGAAAGCGGCAAGCAGAAACTGGCGTTGAATGTCCTGGCTGAGGATGCGGTGCTGCAAGCGGCGGTCTGGCCTTCGGACGTGCCGATCAAGGGGCAGGAGGTCACGACCGAAACGCCCTTGGGTGGTATCCTTCTAAGTCTGGCGCTGATCCTGTTGACAGTGGATGTGATCGCCTCGCTAGCTCTGTCCGGACGGCTGGGTCTGGCGCGCGCGGCGGCGGTGGCTTTGGGTGCTGTGATGTTGGCGCCCGAGGCGCAGGCGCAAACGCCGGATGAGACAGATTTTGCACTCGCGGCAACGCATGAGCTGGTTCTGGCCCATGTGCTGACCGGCGACGCGCAGGTGGACGACATCGCGCAGGCCGGGCTGCGCGGGCTGGCGCAGACGCTGTTTTACCGCACCTCGGTCGAACCCGCCGACCCCATCGGCGTCGATCTGGAACGTGACGAGTTGGCATTCTTCCCGCTGCTTTATTGGCCAATCACCCCGGATCAGCCGCAACCCTCGACCGAGGCTTATGCTAAGCTGAACGCCTATCTGCGCTCGGGCGGGATGATCCTGTTCGACACACGCGACGCTGATATCGCCGGGTTCGGGGCCTCCAGCCCGAACGGGCGCAAGCTGCAGCAACTGGCAGCACCGTTGAATATCCCTGCATTAGAGCCGATTCCGCGCGATCACGTGCTGACCCGCACCTTCTACCTGCTGCAGGATTTCCCGGGCCGGTACGCAGGCACCGAGGTTTGGGTCGAAGCCGCGCCGATGGATGCGGAACAGATCGAGGGCATGCCTTTCCGAAATCTCAACGACAACGTGACGCCTGTGGTGATCGGGGGCAATGACTGGGCTGGGGCCTGGGCTGTGGATCGCAACGGGCAGGCGCTGCTGCCGGTCGGGCGTGGTTATGCGGGCGAGCGTCAACGCGAACTGGCCAATCGTTTTGGCGTCAATCTGGTGATGCACGTGCTGACCGGGAATTACAAATCCGATCAGGTGCACGTGCCCGCCCTTCTGGACAGGTTGGGACAATGACAGGAACCGTCATCTTTGACCCGCTGATCCCATGGCCCGTGCTGGCCATCGTGGCGGCCATTGCGGTTGCAGGCATTATTCTGGCCCTGTGGCGCGGCCTGTCCGGCTGGGCCTTGCGGGGTCTGGCGGCGCTGGTCGTGATCGCGGCCTTGACCGGCCCGGTTTATCAGGTCGAAGACCGCGCGCCGCTGACCGACATCGTCCTGATGATCGAGGATGAAAGCGCCAGCCAGACGCTGGCCGACCGCGCCGATCAGACGGCTGAAGCAGCCGAGGCTTTGGCCGCTGAAATCGAATCCCGCGACAACACCGAACTGCGCCGCATTCGAGTTGGCGACAGCGACGGGGATGAAGGCACGCAGGTCATGGCCACGCTGAACGCCGCCTTGGCCGAGGAACCGCGTGCACGCATCGCGGGCATTCTCGTGGTCTCGGACGGCATCGTGCATGATGTCGATCAGGCCCCAGACCTGCCTGCGCCGATGCATCTGCTGCAAACCGGGCGCGACAGCGACTGGGATCGCCGCCTGATCGTGCGCAACGCCCCGGCCTTTGCCATTATCGGCGAGCCGGTGACGCTGACCCTGCGCGTCGAGGACAGCGGGGCCGCCCCGGCCGGGGCTACAACCGCGCCGCTGGAAATCTCGGTCGACGGGGGTGAGCCCGACCAATTCAGCATCCCCATCGGGCTGGATGTCGAATTGCCGATCACACTGCCCCATGGCGGGCGCAACGTGATCCAGTTCTCGGTGCCGCAGGCCGAGGGCGAGTTGACCGACCGCAACAACACCGCGCTGATCCAGATGAACGGGGTCCGCGACCGATTGCGCGTGCTGCTGGTCTCGGGCGAGCCGCATCCGGGCGGGCGGACATGGCGCAATCTGCTGAAATCCGACAGTTCTGTCGATTTGGTGCATTTCACCATCCTGCGCCCGCCTGAAAAGCAGGACGGTGTGCCGGTGGATGAACTGTCGCTGATCGCCTTCCCAACGCGCGAGCTGTTTCTGGAAAAGATCAACGATTTCGACCTGATCATCTTTGACCGCTACAAACGCCGCGGCATCCTGCCCGCGATCTATCTGGACAACGTCACCAACTATATCAACGACGGCGGCGCTGTGCTGATCGCCGCCGGGCCCGATTTCGCGACGGCGGACAGCATCTTCCGCTCGCCTCTGGCCCCGATCCTGCCCGCCCAGCCTTCGGCGCGGGTGATCGAAGAACGCTATGTGCCGATGGTCAGTGACCTCGGCCATCGCCATCCTGTGACAACCAATCTGGGCGATTCCGAGGATTGGGGCGCATGGCTGCGGCAAGTCGACGTGAAACATCGCTCGGGCGAGGTTCTGATGACCGGGGTCGACGAACGCCCGCTGCTGGTTCTGGACCGCGTGGGTGAGGGTCGCGTTGCCATGCTGGCCTCGGATCACGCCTGGCTGTGGAGCCGAGGGTTCGAGGGCGGTGGGCCGCAACTGGAACTGCTGCGCCGTCTGGCCCACTGGATGATGAAAGAGCCCGAGTTAGAGGAAGAGGCGCTGTGGGCCGATGCCAACGGCCAGTCCATGCGCATCATCCGCCAGACCCTTGAGGATGAGGTCGGCCCCGTGACAATCACCCGTCCGAACGGCGAAACGCTTGAGGTGACGCTGGATGAGGTCTCACCGGGCCGGTTCGAGGCGCAGTATTTCGGGCCCGAGATCGGCCTGTATCGCCTGCAAGAGGGCGACCATATGGCGGTGATCGGCCTCGGCCCCGCCGCCCCCCGGGAATTTGAGCGCACCATAGCGACGGGAGAGGTTCTGGAACCCGTTCTGGCCGCGATGCGCGGCGGTGTCATTCGGCTGGAGGACGGGTTGCCGTCGATCCGCAACGTCCGCGCCGGACGGCCTGCGGCCGGGCGCGGCTGGATCGGCCTGACGCCGCGCAACGCTTATGAGACGCGCGATGTCACGCAGGCCGGGCTGTTGCCGCCCTGGCTGGTCCTGCTGCTGGCGGGTGGCTTCCTGCTGGGCGGCTGGTTGCGCGAGGGGCGTCGCTAGGGCGCTGTGCGTTTGATGTGAATCGAAATGCGCTGCCTCTGCCTTCGGTCGACCGCGCATTTCGATAGGCTGGTTCAAATAAAACGTCCTATTCGATCCGGACCGAGACTCGATCCGACCGGCCCTGTGCATCCACCACCACCAGTGCGGCAAATCCGGGCCCGGGATTGGGAATTTCAAACTCGCGCTGGCGCTGGCCGGTCAGCACCGGAACCCCATCGGCCAGAACTGAAAACGGCCCGACGCCACCGCGCAGTTTGACCGTCAGGGGCGCGCCGTTGGTCTCTAACACCGCACGATCCGGGGGAAACAGCAGGTCAGGGGCCGCAGGATCAGCCTCAAACGCGGCCCCGCGCGGGCGGAAGCGCTGCAATGGCTGCGGCAATTGCGCCGCGCCCACGATCAAGGTCGATGGCGGCGGGGGCGGCAATGGGTCCAGCGTGGGTTTCAGGTGTCCGAACGCCTCAAACAGCAGCGGGGCGGCAAGGTCGCCTCCAAACGCGCCCGGAACCGGGGTTCCATCGGCGCGGCCCAGCCAGACACCGATCACGTGCTGCCCGTCGAAGCCAATCGCCCAGGCATCCCGGTGCCCGTAAGAGGTGCCGGTCTTATAGGCCAATCCGTTGGACGACGCGCCTGGCGGCGGTGTGAGACCCGCGAGGATATCCCCGACCTGCCAGGCAGAGGTTTCGGACAGGATGCGTTCGGTCGTTGCGGTGTCCGCCAGCATGTCAGAGTGCAGCATCGGACTTTGCCCGCCCGCCGCCAGCGCCGCATAGAGTTGGACCAGATCGTGCAGGCTCAGGCCCACACCGCCCAGCGAAACAGCCAACCCCGGCGCACCGCCGCTCAGGCGCGGATCGGTCCCGGCATCCCGCAGCGCGGCCATCACGCGGGCCGGTCCCAGCTCGTGCGTCAGGCGCACGACGGGGATGTTCAGCGACATTTGCAGTGCTTCTCGCACCCGCAAATCGCCTCGGAACACACCATCGAAATTGCGCGGTGCATAGCGTCCAAACATCACCGGGCTGTCGCTGATCAGCGTTTCGGGATGCGCAAGCCCCTGATCGAAGGC
Organism: Ruegeria sp. G12; assembly: GCF_056533565.1. Taxonomy (NCBI): domain Bacteria; kingdom Pseudomonadati; phylum Pseudomonadota; class Alphaproteobacteria; order Rhodobacterales; family Roseobacteraceae; genus Ruegeria; species Ruegeria sp. G12. Next base: position 343,482 of record NZ_JBQFOO010000003.1, on the reverse strand, counting down.
CAGTCCGTAAATCAACGGTTTCAACGTCGATCCCGGCGAACGAAGCGCGCGGGTCATGTCCACGAACCCTTGCCGTGCATCCTGATAACCCGCCGACCCGACCGAGGCCAGAATCTCTCCGCTTTGATGATCCACCACCATCAGCGCGCCGGACACACGGGGGCCAGCGCGCGATGCCGCTTGGGCGACCAATGGTTCAAGCCGGGCCTGCAGGTCCGCGTTCAAGGTCAGATCGTGGGTGCTGACCTCGGGGTTTTGGCGTTGCGCGCGCTCGGTCAGATGTGGGGCGAGGCGCGAGAAGGGGGTCATCTGTGCGGACATCGCTTCGGTCAGCGCGCTGCGCGTCTCGGACGCCGACAGAACCCCGTAGCGCTGCATCCGGTTCAGCACGCGATCCCGCGCGTCGCGCGCTATGTCAGGGTTGCGGTCGGGCCGCCGGGCCTCGGGCGATTGCGGCAGTGCGATCAGCAGCGCGGCCTGCGCCGGGGTCAGGCGCGCCGGGTCTTTGCCGAACCATGCGCGGGTTCCGGCGCGGATGCCTTCGAGATTGCCGCCATAGGGCGCATGGGTCAGATAGAGGTTCAGAATCTGCTGTTTGCTCAGCCGCCTCTCCAGCGCCAATGCGACCCTAATCTGGCGGATTTTACCGCTCCACCGCCCGGTTGACCCATCCTCGATCAGTCGCGCGACCTGCATGGTCAGGGTCGATCCGCCGGAGACCACACGCCCGTTCCAAAGCGATTGCCCTGCGGCGCGCAACACCGCAACCGGATCGACACCTGCGTGGGTCAGGAACCGCTTATCCTCGTACCGGATCAGCATGTCGGTGAAGGACGGATCGACCGGGCCGGATCGCAGCCGCCAGATGCCGTCCTCGACCGGGAAAACGCGCAGTAGCGCCCCGTTGCGGTCGCGCATTTCGACCGATGTTTCGGCCAGAACCGGCGGCAGAACGGTTGCACCCACCCAATCCTCTGCCCGGTCCCGCGCGAAACCGGCCAGGTAAAGCAGCCCCGCAAGGGCCAGTAGCCAGCGCGAGGGACTAGGCATCGACCCATCCCTCCCACAAATCCGGGCAGTGGGTGCCAAGGCCTGAGATGTGGATGGTCAGTTCCGTCCGGTGGTTTGCCGAAGTACAGAGAAACGTTTCGTCGCTCAACCGTGTGTACACCCGATCGAGCCGCCCCACGGCGCGGCGGTCAGTGCCCTGCCGGTCCAAACGTCGCCCATGGGCGGTGGCTATGGGGGCTCTGCCAGTCATCTGACCTCGACGCGGCCGGTGTCGGTTCGGGCGCGGTTTTGCGGGCGGTACATATCCTCGACCGAGGCTGCCGGGTGGTGGAACTCTCCGGGCGTAACCGCGCGGGCCACATAGGCCAGTGTCACCGTGCGGCGATCGGTCAGGTCGACGGCGGCCAGAAACCGGTCCGAGCGGAACTCGGTATGGGTGGCCTCGGACAGGTCGAGCCAGTCGAGCGACCGCACATCGCCCGAGCGCAGCAGGCTGGGGTTGTCGATCTCGATCCCCGCCGCCAGCGGGTCGTCCACCATCAGCCGTGCACCACCGGACTCGAACGGTGTGACCGTCAGAACGGTCACGAACCGGTCGCCGACTGCGAAGGCGGACGGGTCAAGCGGTTCCCCTTCCATCGAGTAATAGGCGCGCTGGATCGCATAACCGGTCCCCCCCGCCGGAGGCGCGGTTTCCGGGATGCCGGTGACGGTCAAGGTGATGTCCGTGGGGCTTCCATTTACGGCGGTGATGTTCAGTTCCTCTGCGTTTGTGCTGCCCAGAACCTGCACGAAGGGGCCATCAACTGGCGCGCCATTGACCAGCAGGCCCGAGCCAGCGGGGTCCGAGACCAGCGCATGCGCTGCCAGCAGCGACCACGCGGATTCTTGTGTGGACAGATACGCGCCGCCTGCGGCGACCCGTTGGATCAGGGCGTCGCGATCTACCGCCTCGCTTCCGGCATCCACGACCAGTGTCAGCAGCCCCGCCGCATCGCGCAGGTTGGTGCCGTAATCTGCGCGCCAGTATGTCTGGGCTTGATCGGGTTGTCGCGCCAGCATTTGAGCGGCGCGAGCGAACATGGCATCCGCGCGCCTCTGATCGCCATAAGAGGCCAGCGCCGCGCCCAGTTGGGCGGCGGCGAGGGGGGTGTCGAAAGCCTCACCCTTCACATCCGCATAATAGCGCAGATCGCCCATGGCGGCGGCGCCCTCGCGCGCCAGAACCATCAGCGCATAGGCGATGTCCTGCCCGCCCGCGTCGAAATCAGGCGCATAGTTGATGCGGTTGCGCAGGTTATCCATGGCCTGCGCAAAAGCGCGATCCGGGACGGTATGTCCCTGCACCCGCGCGCGCGACAGGAAATCGGTCACGTAAGCATCCAGCCAGAAATCACCGCTGCCCGCGCGCCAGAGGCCAAATGCCCCGTTCGAGGCCTGCCGCGACAGGATGCTGCGGATCGAAGTGCCGATGCGCTGATCCATCGCCGGTCCGTCGCCGAGCCCCGAGGCCTGAGCGACCGAGGACAGGTACAAGAGCGGCAGCGCTTGGCTGGTGATCTGCTCGGTGCAGCCATAGGGGTAGCGGTCCAGCCGGTCCAGCAGGCCGGGTGTGTTGAATTTAGCCAGCGGTCCGGCAGACAGGATCGCTTTGGCTGAACCGGGCCGGAACCCGTCAAAGACATCCTGCGAGAACAAGAAACTGTCGCCGGAGCCCAGCGATAACCGTCGAGTTAGAGCCACAATCGGGTCATTCTCGCGCATTGGCATCCGCAAAGTTTGACTCAGGTCGCGCCCGTCCGGCGTAGTGATGGACAGGCTGATTTCGGGATCGCCAACCGCAGTGGCGCGGAGCGGGATGTCGAACACGGCCTTGCCGCCCTCTTCTAGGGTAAAGCTGGTGGGGGCCTGTCCCAGCTCCAGTCCGCCTGACGAGGCCAGCCTCAGCGCCATCTCACCCGCGCGGCCATCGGCATGCACGATTTCCAGCAGCATCCGGCTTTGATCACCAGGGGCCAGAAAGCGCGGCAGGCTGGCAGTGACGACCACCGGGTCGCGGACGATCATCTCGGCCTCAGCCTGTCCGACCGCCGCCTTTGACCACGCCACTGCCATCAGACGCACGGTGCCGTTGAATGCGGGCAGTGGGATATCGACCTCGGCCTCTCCGTTGGCGTCAACCTGAACGGGGCCGCGGAACACGGCCATCAGGTCCTGCGTCGGCGGCGGAGACTCACGCCGCAGTCCGTTATCGGCGTCGCCACCAGAACGGACCTTGCCCATCGCTCCGTTCATGCCGTCGATCAGGCGGCCATAGACATCCCGCAGGTCCACACCCAGCCGTCGCTGGCCGAAGTAATGCGCCTGCGGGTCGGGGCTTTCGAACCCTGTCAGGTTCAGGATACCCACATCCACGGCGGCCAGTGCCAGCCAGACCGGGTCGCCTTCGTTCGTCTTTTCGACCCTGATACGGGCCTTTTGCGTCTGGCGCGGGGACGTGATGGCTGGGACATCAATCGTCACGTCCAGCTTGCGCCCCACCGGATCAACAGCGGCGTGGGCCACGCCCAGGGCCCGCGCGGGGTTCTGCCCGGCGGTCACATCCATGGGCCGGATCACGGTCGCGGTGACATAGGCTCCGGTGCCCCAATCTTGCGTGACCTCGATGGGGATGACCGTTTCGCCTTCGGGCACATCGATCATCCGGCGCTGGATCAGGCGGTTCGACAGAACCTCGATCTGCGCGACGCCCGCCATGCGCGGAACGATGCGCAACTGCGCCGTGTCGCCCGCACGATAGGTGTCGCGATCCAGCGACATCTCCAACCGGTCCGGCGTGGTCGAGGCGTCGCCGCCCTGATGCCAGCCCGCGTAGAAATCCACCGCCGTTTCGGCATAGGCCCCATCCACGCTTTGCACCACCAGCTCATACCGGCCCCAATCGACCGGTTGCGTCAGTGTCAGCGGGTCTGACGTATAGTCGACCTCCCCCGTGGCGATGCGCGTGCGGCGCGTGGTGGGTTCCCAGTTCCAGTTGCCGTACAGTTGATACCACTGATAGCGCGTCTCGACCCGGTTCAGGGTCCAGCGCAGGCGCATCGGGCTGGGGGTCAGATCGGGCGACAGACCGATGATCTGGAACGCGGCCTCGGTGCCTTCGGGGATCACATCGTCGAACAGGCGTTTGACGCCGATCATCGGCTGTGAGGGTTGGACGGGGGCGACCAATCGGCGCTCGACCGGGCGGCCAGATCCGTCGGCCAATCGTGCGATCACGGTCGCCTCAACAGGTCTGCCTTCGGTCTCTAGCACGGGGACTTTCACTGCGACCGTGGCCTGACCAGCGGCATCCGTGCGGGCATCGCCGAAATAAGTGCTCTTGGTCTGAACGACGGCGTCGTAGCGACCAAAATGGTAACCTTCGAACCCCGGAACGGTGTCCGAAGCGCGGGCGATCACCTGCCCGTCGATGCTCAGATCCGCGCCCGGCGCGCCAAACAGATACCGCGCGTCGATCTGCAAGGGCGGGCTGTCGCCGGGGCGCAGGGGGGCGTCGGGCAGGGACAGGGTGAAATCGATGCGCTCCGGCAGGAAATCTTCGACCAGCACGGTTTGGCGGGCCAGAGCGTTGCCTTTGGGATCGGATTTGACCTCAATCTTCCAGGCCCCGCGCGGGGCATCTGCGGCAACGGGCAGGGCAAACACATGCCCTCCGCCGACGCCGCCATCCGAGACGATGCGGCGGTATTCCACCCCATCCGGGCGATACAGGATAGCGGTTAGTGGTAGGCCTTCGATGGCCTGCGCCTCGGCATCGCGGGAAAGGGCGGTGAGGTGGATCACCTCTCCGGCACGGTATGCGCCCCGGTCGGTGGTCAGGAACACATCGACCGGGCCCGCTGGCGCGCGCCCTTCGACGCCGCGATCGGACAGGTCAAAGGCCGGGTCGGTCAGGGACAGGAAGCTGAAATCCTGATCGCCATCGGCGGCCATAACCAGCGCAGGCGCGCTGGCCCCGGTGCCCCGGGTCAGGCCGGGTTCGAACCTTGCATAGCCGGTGGCATCGGTCCGCGCATTGGCAATCACCGCGTTGGCCTTGGAGACCAGAGAGACCTCGACCCCCGCGCGCGGCAGGGCATCGTGCAACCCGCGCACCGTCACATGCAGACCATCGGTTCCCAGCGCCGTGCTGACACCCAGATCGGTCAGCACGAACCACTGCGTCGCGCCGGGTTCGTCATAAGGATCGGCCCCCGGAACCCGCGCCGTCAGTGCATAGATGCCCGCGGGCTGGTCCTTGATCGCCTCGGCCATCGGCAGGCGGGCGGTCATGGTCTGGTTCAACTGGCTTGGGACCTCGGCGGTGCCGGACCAGATATCCTCGGCGATCTCGTCCGAGAATTCGCGCTCTTGCCACTGGCTGAGCGGGCGGCCAAAGAAATCCTGTTGCACCGCGCGCAGCAGGTTGCGGTCACTGACGCGCCGCAGGGTCAGGTCCAGTTCCGACAGGTTGACGGTTTCCACCGGCAGGGCAGCGTCGGCGGATTTAGGCAACACATAGCTACGCCCCGGAAACCGGACCGATGGCGCGCGGTCGCGCACGTAATGGGTCAGGTCCACATTGCGGTTCAGCACCTCGCCCGAGGCCGCAGGCAGGCCCGCGCGCAGGGTCAGCCGGTACCGTTCACCATGCGCCACGCCGTCGACACACAGGCCTGAACCGTCGACTTGCACGATCAACCCTTCGTCACCGCGCTGCACGAAGGGGTCATAATCGACCCCCGCCTTCACCAGTGGTTCCGAGAATGTGATGCAGATGCGCGGGGCCTCGGCATTGCTTTCCACCGTGCTGTCCAGCACCCGGAAGCCGTATTTCCCGATAGCGTCATTCAGCGCGGCCAGCACATCCTCGCGCGGTTGCAGTTGTTCGGCCAGCCGCAGAACCGGGATCATGTCGCGGCCACGCTCTACCTGTTCCAGCGCTTGTGCAAGCGTCATCAACGCGGCGATCTGAGTGCCGGGGGCTTCGGCCCGAAGATACCCGTTCACCGCCGCATTCAGCGCGCGGGTGCGGAGCGCGCGCTTTTCGTTCCAGTCCGAGGAATTCATCGCCAGCAACAGCCGCGCATACTCGACCCACAAATCCGGTGCATCGCTGAGCGAAACCGCAACCCCGGTCCACTGCATTGCCTGAGTCACGTTTCCGGCACTGCGCGCCGCATCCAGAACGGTTTTCAGATCGTATCCACCAGCGGGATGAACAAAGCCCAAATCCCGCGACTGTTTTCCGGCCTGGATCAGATCGGCGTCTCGCAGGATGTCCAGCGCATCTGCATGCGTTTTGCCCAATGTTAGGGTCGATTCAGTGGTCAGAACCTTTCGGGCCGACACCGCGCCCTCATAGGCTTCCTCACGGTTCACGCCGCTTTTGGGAAAGCAGGCGTTGGACCGGGCGTTATAGGTGAAGGCCGTACACAGATTATTGGCCGAGCAGGCCTGAATGCAGGATTTCAGGTCCGTATCGAACAGTGCATCCAGGTCCGAGCCATAAAAGTCCGCATCCCGCGTGGCGATATAGCGGAACTCGGGCACCGCGTTTTGCGCCCAGACGGTAGCGGGAAGAATGAGATGCAGAAAAACGTAAGTGGTTGAAATCAGGGCAAAGCGGTGCATTGCGGCCTCCTCTTTGTCATCAGCCTTGCATGGCGCGCGCCGGTTGCGCAACGGCTTAAACACTTTTTCACGCTCTGCCGCGATGGTGACAGCAGGCTGATCCGGAATCGCAAAAAATGAGTCTTGCAAACAAACTGGCACAGGAACGACGCGCGCGGCTGGCGGCTGAGCGGTTGTTGCATCTGAAACAGGCGGAACTGTCCGCCGCCAACCGCAAACTGGGCCGTCACGCCATCGCCCTGACCAAACGCATCGGGGAAACGCAGGCCGAGGTGGAAACCGTCCGGGATGAGAATGAAAAGGTCAAATCTGACCTGACCGAGGCCAATGCCAAGATCGAACTGGCCGAACGGCGGCTGTGGCATTCAATCCAGACCATACAGGACGGGTTTGCGTTCTTTGACGGCAACAGCCGACTAATCAGCGCCAATGCGGCCTACCTGAGCGTGTTTGAGGGGCTGGATGAGGTCGCGCCGGGTATTTCCTATAACCGCATTCTGGACCTGCTGACGACCGAGGGGATCGTCGATATCGGCCATGAACCGGCGGCGGACTGGCAGGCAGCGATGCTCGACCGCTGGGCGCGCCCGAACCCGCCGCCGGTGGTGATCCAACTGTGGAACGGCGAGTACATCCGCCTGATCGACCAGCGCGGCAGCAGCGGTGATGTGGTCAGCCTAGCGCTCAACATCACCGCCTCTGTCCGGCACGAGGCCGAGTTGAAAGCCGCGCGCGAACGGGCCGAGGCCGCAAACCGGGCGAAATCGGCCTTTCTGGCCAATATGAGTCATGAGATACGGACCCCGATGAACGGCATTGTCGGCATGACCGAACTGCTGACCGAAACGCCCATGGACGAAGAACAGCGGCTCTATGTGAACACGATCCGCAACTCGGGCGAGGCGCTGCTGGTCATCATCAACGACGTTCTGGACTATTCCAAGATCGAGGCTGACAAGCTGATCCTGCACCCCGAACGGTTCGATCTTGAACGCTGCATCCTTGAGGTGGCGATGCTGATGCAGCCCAGCGTGCGCGACAAGGGGTTGAACCTGCTGGTGGATTACGACCTGTTCATGCCGACGCTGTTCATGGGCGACCCCGGGCGCATTCGGCAGATTCTGACCAACTTGATGGGCAATGCGGTCAAGTTCACCGCCAAGGGCCACGTTCTGGTGCGGGTCACAGGCGTGCCGCATCCCGACCGGCAAAGCTGTGATATTCACGTGGCGATCGAAGACACCGGCATTGGGATCGAGGTGGACAAGATCGGGCATATATTTGGTGAGTTCAACCAGGTCGAGGATGAACGCAACCGCCGTTTTGAAGGCACCGGGCTGGGACTGGCCATCACCAAACGCCTGATCACCCTGATGGATGGAACGGTCTGGGTTGAAAGCGAACCGGGTCAGGGCTCATGTTTCGGGTTCCGCGTGTCGCTGCCTATTGTCGAAGGGGCCCAGCCCGCGCCGCCCGATCTGGCCGGACACCTGAACCACGTCATGATTGTCGAGGATATGGTGGTGAATCGCGCCATCCTGGCCAAGCAACTGGGCCGCCTTGGCGCCCGCGTCACGGTCTGTGCATCGGGCAGGGATGCTCTGTCGCAGATGAGCGCTTCTGTGGAACTGCTGCTCTGCGATCACGATCTGCCGGACATGGACGCGCTGGAGTTGGCGACCTTGCTTAAGGAGCGCGGATGGGGCGAGGTGCCAGTGGTGGTGATGTCGGCAAATCCGGCTCTGATCCACGCGAATTCGGCCCGTCACCTGATCGAAGGCGTGCTGCAGAAACCTATCTCGCGGGCCGAACTCTATGCAAAGCTGAAAACGTTCAAAGGCCCGACCGGGCAGCAGGGCGCGCAGGACGAAGCCGGAATCCCCTCAAAACCGCCGGGCGAGCCCCCCGCAGGTCAGCGGCTGATGCGGGTGCTGGCCGCCGAGGACAACCGGACCAATCAGTTGATCCTGAAGAAGATGGTCAAAGACCTGACCATTGAATTGCGCTTTGCCGATAACGGGATCGAAGCGGTTGAGGCCTATCGGAAGTTCGACCCGGATCTGATCTTCATGGATATCTCGATGCCCGGCATGGATGGCAAGCAGGCCACCGTCGAAATCCGGCGGCAAGAGGTTGAGACGGGGCGTCACGTGCCCATCGTGGCCCTGACCGCGCACGCGCAGGCCGGGGATGATCAGGGCGTATTGGCCGCCGGGCTGGACCACTACCTGACAAAGCCGCTGCACAAGACCCTGATCCATCAGATGATCCGGCAGCATGTGCCCAAGGACGCCAGCCCTTTGATTTCCGAAACCGAGCAGGCGGATTAGGGCGTTTTGCGTTTTGTCTGGGGCAAACTCATCGAAATGCGCGTTCGACCGAAAGAAGAGGCAGCGTATTTCGATTCAAATCAAACGCAAAGCGCCCTAGGCTGAGCCAATGTCAAAAACCCGCGAATTCCGCCCCCGTGCCTTGGGCGAAATTGCCATCCGCTGCGCCGATATGCAGGCGATGGTTGCGTTCTATGAAAACGTCATCGGACTTGAGCGTCTGCACGGAGATCACAACAGCGCCATCACCTTTTTTCGCATTGCCGAAGGGTTTGGCGGGCACACGCAGGTTCTGGCGCTGTTTCACCACAACACAGGGCCGCGCCCCGGTTTGCATCCGACCAGCGAAACGCAGCCTGTGACTGGCGGCGGATCATCCTTGCATCACATCGCCCTGTCCCTGCCGTTTGCGGAACAGCAGGCCGTGATGCGCTGGTATGACGAACTCGGGCAACCCTATCGGGTTGAAACCTTCGGCTGGATCGGCTGGCGCGGGATATTCACCGAGGACCCCGAGGGCAACACGGTCGAACTGGTCTCTTACGATCCGTCGCTCTTGGATCAGGCCTGATAGGGGCGCAGGAATACCGGCTTGTCCTCATCCGACAGGTCGGGGCGGTAGGCATAGCCGCCGATGTCGAAATCCAACAGGCCTTTCGGGTCTGTCAGACGGTGCTGGATGATGTAGCGCGCCATCGCGCCCCGCGCTTTCTTGGCAAAGAAGCTGACGATCTTTGGCGTGCCCGCCTTGTCTTCCATAAAGACCGGAGTGATCACGCGGAGCTTCAGGGCCTTGAGGTCGACCGCGCCAAAGTACTCCTGACTGGCGCAGTTGATCAGCACGTCGCTGCCAATCTCTCTGGCCTGCGCGTTCAGGGCTTTGCTGAGTTGATCGCGCCAGTATTCGTACAGGTTCTTGCCGCGCCGGGTTTTCAGTTTGCTGCCCATCTCAAGCCGATAGGGCTGAATGGCGTCCAGCGGGCGGAGCACACCGTAAAGGCCGGACAGGATGCGCAGATGGTCCTGCGCCCAGGCCAATTCCTCGGTATCCAATGAGGCGGCTTCCAGCCCTTGATAAGTGTCACCTGCAAAGCCCAACGCGGCGGGCCGGGTGGTATCCGCGCACGGCGCATCGGAAAAAGCGCGATAGCGGTCGCGGTTCAGGCGGGCGAGGTCATCGCTTAGGTCCATCAGTTTTTTCAGATCGCCCAAGGTCAGGTTGCGGGCGGTTTTCGACAGCCGGATCGCGTCGTCCTGAAAATCGGGCTGCGTCAGCTCAACATCGCGCTCGGCCCAGTCCAGCCGCTTGGCCGGGGAAATCACTGTCAGCATATCCGCCCTCGTTCCTTGCCTGTTGGGCCGTATCTAGCTCGCTTGCCGCAGCACGTCCAGAAAGGCTGAGCCAAACCTTTCGTGACGACGATCGCCCAGCACCTGTTCCATCCCGCGCGGATCATCGGGGCGCAGTTGTGCCACCTTGGCCAGTTGCGAAGCGGTGCAGGTCAGCGGCTTGTCGATGCCATCTGGCCCGCGTGCCAAGTTGTTTTGCACGGCCAGCAACTGATCGTAGATATCGCCCTGTTCCCGGCCCGCAAGTTTGCGGCGGGCGGGGTGGACCGCTTCGGCCTCTCCGGCGATCACTTCGAGGAAGGTGTCGCCGTAGCGCTCCAGCTTTTTCGCGCCCACGCCGCCGATCCGGGCCATGTCGTCCAACGTCATCGGGCGTTTCTCGGCCATTTCGATCAGGGTGCGGTCGGGGAAGATGACATAGGCTGGGACGCGCTGGGATTCCGCCAGCGCACGTCGTTTGGCTTTCAGCGCGCTCAGCAACGGTGCGTCTTCCTCGGACACCATCGCCTTGACGGCGGGGCGGCGGGTGGCCTTGCGGATCGTGTCCTTGCGCAGGTCGATCTGCGCCTCACCCTTCAGGATCGGTTTGGCAGCCTCGGTCATGCGCAGCGCGCCGTGGCGGTCGGGGTCGGGGCGGACAAGATCGTGGCCCATCATCTGCCGAAAAATCGCTTGCCATTGCGCGCGCGACCAGTCCTTGCCGATGCCATAGGTCGGCAGCGCATCATGGCGACGGGCGCGGATTTTGTCCGTCTCATTGCCCAGCAGGATGTCGATCAGGTGCCCCGCGCCGAACCATTCCTCGGTGCGCAGGATTGCGGACAGGGCCATGCGAACCGGTGTGGTGCCGTCGAACACCTCGGGCGGCGTATCGCACAGATCGCATTTCCCGCAGGGCTCGGCCTGTTCGCCGAAGTAACCCAGTAGGGTCTGACGGCGGCAAACCAGCGCCTCGGCCAATCCAAGCAGAGCATTCAGACGGGCGTGGTCAGCCATGCGGCGTTCCGGTGGGGCCAACCCCTCGTCAATTTGCGAGCGGCGCAGGCGGATGTCATCGGGGCCAAACAGGGTCAGCGTCTCGGCGGGCCCACCATCGCGGCCCGCGCGGCCGATTTCCTGATAATACGCCTCGATCGATTTCGGCAGGTCCGCATGGGCGACCCAGCGGATATCGGGCTTGTCGATGCCCATGCCGAAGGCGACAGTGGCGACCACGATCAGCCCATCCTCGCGCGCAAAGCGGGTCTCAACAATGCGCCGGTCTTCGGGGTCCATGCCGCCGTGATAGTGGCAGGCCGAGTGCCCTTCGGCGCGCAGCGCTTGCGCCAGCACCTCGGTCTTGTTGCGGGTGCCGCAATAGACGATGCCGGATTGGCCCTGACGCGCCCCGGCGAAATCCAATATCTGCTTGCGCGGACCATCCTTGGCACCAAAGGCCAGATGGATATTGGGACGGTCAAAGCCACGCAGGAATTTCCGGGGTTCGCTGCCGTCGAACAGCTTCTGAACGATCTCGTCCTGCGTTTCGGCGTCTGCCGTCGCTGTAAACGCCGCCAGAGGCACATTCAACGCGCGCCGCAGCTCTCCGATCCGCAGGTAATCGGGGCGGAAATCATGGCCCCATTGGCTGACGCAATGGGCCTCATCGACGGCGATCAAGCTGACATTGATCCGGCGCAGCATGCCCAAAGCGGACCCGGCGGCCAGGCGTTCGGGGGCCATGTAAAGCAGTTTCAGCCGCCCGGCCTCCAACGCCTCCCACACAGCGTCGGTTTCCTCAGGCGTGTTGCCCGAGGTCAGCGCACCGGCCTCAACCCCCGCCTCCTGCAGTCCGCGCACCTGATCGCGCATCAGAGCGATCAGCGGAGAGATCACCACCGTCACCCCGTCGCGCAGCAGCGCAGGCAGTTGAAAACACAGGGATTTGCCACCGCCCGTGGGCATGATCGCCAGCACGTTTTCGCCCGCCGTGACGGCATCGACAATCTCCTCCTGCCCGGGGCGGAAGGTGTCGAATCCAAAGACGTCTCGCAACAAGGGTGCGGAGTCGAACATGCGTCGGGAAGCCCTGTATTAGGAATTATCTGCTCTTAAAACAGGACAATCACATACTAAGATTCGGTGAACAAGAGGTCAGACGAAATAGACCGCATTGTTGATCAGGATGATCCGCAAAGCGTAGACCGCGATCAGCACCACCAGCGGCGTCAGATCCAGCCCGCCCATATTGGGCAGGATGCGGCGGATCGGACCATAGATAGGCTCTAACAAGCGGTTCAGCCCGTACCAGATCTGCGCCACCAATTGCTGGTGCAGGTTCAGCACCTGAAAGTTGATCAGCCAGCTCATGATCACATGGGCAAGGATGATGAACCAGACAATGTCCAGGATCAGCAGCAGGATTTGGATCAGCGACAGCATGGGCCCTCCGGTCGTCAATTGCCCTGAGACCTAAGCGCCCCCGCGTCAAAGAGCAAGTGCGCGCCAACAGAACGCTTGCGAATTGCCCCAAAGCCCCGTCTTATGAAAACAACGATAACAGGGGCAGAGATGGCTGAGATTTCCAGGCGCAGGCGCATTTGGGGCTGGTGGTTTTTCGACTGGGCGTCGCAACCCTTTCACACTTTGCTGGTGACCTTTGTGTTCGGCCCCTATTTCGCCGGGGTGGCTGCGGGATATTTCGCGGGCACCGGACTGGATGCGCAGGCCGCGGCTGCGCGGGCGCAGACGGTCTGGGCAAACTGCCTGACCATCACAGGGCTGATCATCGCGTTCGGAGCGCCCCTGCTGGGCGCAATGGCGGACGTCTCGGGGCGGCGCATTCCATGGATTTTCGCGTTCTCGGTGATGTATGCCGTGGGCTCTGCCGCGTTGTGGTACACGATGCCGGACGGGTCGAACATGTGGCTGATGCTGTCGGCCTTTGGTCTGGGCTTTGTGGGTGCCGAATACGCGCTGATCTTCATCAACTCGCAACTGCCCGAACTGGGCGATGACGATGAGGTGGGCGAGATTTCCGGCTCGGGCTTTGCCTTTGGCTATTTCGGCGGGCTGATTTCCTTGGCGATCATGCTGACACTGTTTGTTGAACAGCCCAACGGCAAGACCCTGATCGGGATTGATCCGGCCTTTGGGCTGGACGCGGCGCAACAGCAGGGCACGCGGTTCGTCGGGCCATTCACCGCCGGTTGGTTTGTCCTTTTCATGGTGCCCTATTTCCTTTGGGTGCGGGATGATCCGGGCAGCGGTAAGCATGGATCGCTGGGTGAGGCGCTGCGGCTGCTGGGCAAATCCATTTCCGACCTGCGGCACCGGGTCAGTCTGGCCAGCTATCTGGGCTCGTCCATGTTCTACCGCGATGCGCTGAACGGGCTTTACAGTTTCGGCGGCGTCTATGCGCGGCTGGTGCTGGAATGGGGGCTGATCAAGATCGGCGTCTTCGGGATTGTCAGCGTTCTGGCCTCGGCCGTCTTCGCGTGGATCGGAGGCAAGGCCGACAAGAAATTCGGCCCTAAACCGGTCATTCTGGTGGCGATCTGGGTGCTGATCTTCGTCTGCCTCACCGTTGTATCGATGGACCGGACGCAGATTTATGGCATCTCGCTGCCCCAAGGGTCCGGCCTGCCGGATATCGTGTTCTTCGGCTGCGGCGTGTTGATCGGAGGGATGGGCGGCATCCTGCAATCGGCCAGCCGGTCGCTGATGGTGCGCCATACCGATCCCGCCGCGCCAGTGGAAAGCTTTGGCCTTTACGGCCTGTCGGGCCGCGCCACCGCCTTTGCCGCGCCGCTGCTGATCGGGATTGCAACAACTGTTACCGGCAACGCGCGTCTGGGGGTGTCACCGATCATCGGGTTGTTTATTCTGGGGCTAATCCTGATGCGCTGGGTGAGGCCGGAAGGGGATCAGAGCAGATGATTTTATTACGTTTTCTGGCCGTTCTGGCCGCATTGACACTGGCAGGCACGGCGGGGGCGCAACCTCTGGCCAAGCAATTGTTCGGGGCGCAAAAGGTCAGTTCACAGCAAAAACCGGCGGCTTTCGGCAGTTATTCGCGCGGGTGTGCGGCGGGGTCTGTGCAATTGCCCGAGACGGGGCCCACGTGGCAGGCCATGCGCCTGTCGCGCAACCGCAACTGGGGGCATCCGCAGGCGATCGACTATGTGCAGGACCTCAGCCGGTTTGCGGCCAGGCAACCGGGATGGAACGGTCTCTATGTCGGGGATATCAGCCAGCCGCGGGGTGGGCCGATGACCTCGGGGCATCGGTCGCATCAGTTGGGGCTGGACATTGATATCTGGATGCTGCCCGGCGACAATATGCGTCTCAGCCGCAAGGCGCGCGAGAATATCTCGTCCATCTCCCTGCGCCGGGCGAACGGGGCTTATGTAAACGGCAACTGGACCAAACAGCATCATGCGGTGTTGCGTGAGGCCGCAAAGGACAAGCGCGTCGCCCGGATCTTTGTCTTTCCCGGCGCAAAAGTGCAGATGTGCAACGATGAAAAAGGCAACAAGGCTTACTTGCGCAAGATCAGGCCGTGGTGGGGGCATCACTATCATTTCCACGTGCGTCTGAAATGCCCCAAGGGCTCGCGCGGTTGCGTCAATCAGGACCCGCCGCCCAAGGGTGATGGCTGTGCCGATGCGCAGCAATGGGTGCAGAATATCCTGAACCCGCCGCCACCCGACCCGAACGCGCCTCCACCCAAGAAACGCCGGGAGTACCGGTTGGCCGATCTGCCCCAGCAATGCGCCGCCGTCTTGCAGTCCAACTGATCGCCTCGCTGCTGCTGGCCCTGCCTGTGCAGGCGGTTGAGGTCAAAACCGCGACCCTTCTGGACAGCTTCACCTGGCACCACAGCGCCGACTGGTTCGGAGGGTTCTCGGCGCTGCATCTCTCACCAGACGGGCGCAACGCGATGATGCTGAGCGACCGCGCCCTGCTGGCCTCGGCGCAGATTGAACGTGACGGGGACCGGATCACAGGCATTCGGATATCAGACCAATGGCCGGTTCTGTCCAGCACCGGGCGCAGACTGCCAGGCTATGTGGGCGATTCCGAAGGGATCGCGATTGCGCCCGAAGGCGGCTTTTACATCTCGTTTGAAGGCGTCCACCGCGTGGCTTACTACGCGGAGCCGGGAGCAAAAGCCCGCGTGTTGCCACGCCCCGCTGCGTTTGACCGGCTGGATGGCAACGGCTCGTTCGAGGGGTTGGCCATCGACGACGAGGCCCGACTTTACACCCTGACCGAAAAAAGCCGCACCGAGCAGGGCGACATACCCGTGTACCGCTGGGACGGGCAGACATGGTCCACACCCTTTGTTCTGCCGCAACGGGGCAAATTCCTGCCCGTATCCGCCGATTTCGACCCGGACGGGCGGTTCTACGTGCTGGAGCGCGCAGTGTCCGTGCCCGGCTTCCGCTCCCGCCTGCGGCGCTGGACCCTTACCGACGATCACCCGAGCGCCGAAGAAGTTCTGTTTGAAACCACCACCGGAACCCATGACAACCTCGAAGGCCTGTCGATCTGGCGCGACGATCAGGGCCGGTTGCGCGCCACGATGATCTCGGACGATAACTTTCTGGCCCTGCAGCGCACCGAGTTGGTCGAATATCTGCTGCCCGATTGACAGGCCTTGGGCAAAGGTCTAAAGGCACGGCTTGCCTTGGGATGAGCCTGGGGCCAAGTCGCCGCTACCTTGTCAAAACGGGCATCAAAACATGCAACGCAGCTTTATTCCCGGCATTCTTGCCATGGCCGCCATCGTCGTGGCCTCGAACATCCTGGTCCAGTTCCTGATCTTTGACGGGCTGTTGACCTGGGGTGCCTTCACCTATCCGCTGGCCTTTCTGGTCACCGACATCATGAACCGCGTCTATGGCGTGGCGACCGCCCGCAAGGTGGTGTTTGCAGGTTTCATCACCGGCATCATCTGCTCGCTGATCGGTAGCCAGATCATGCTGCAGGGCGACGGCTTCACCTATGCCGCCGTGCCGTTGCGCATCGCCGTGGCATCGGGCACTGCCTTCCTGATCGCGCAACTGACCGATGTCACCGTGTTCAATTCGCTGCGTGGGGGCCGCTGGTGGCGCGCGCCGCTGGTCTCGACTCTGGTTGGGTCGGCGCTGGATACCGCGATTTTCTTCACGCTGGCCTTCTCGGCCTCGGTCACGATCTTCGGGGCCAATGCCGACGCCGCGATCAACTGGGCGTGGGAGCCGGTGCCGTTTATGCTGTCTGGCCCGTTGGTGCCGCTCTGGGTAACGCTGGCCTTTGCCGACTGGCTGGTGAAACTGTCGCTGGCGCTGATTGCCCTGATCCCCTTCAAGGTGATCGTCGCCCGCCTGACCGCCGCCCAGCCCGCATAAAAAAGTTCTTTGAGAATGGCGCATCTTGTGTCACCATCCTTATCAACCGCAACAGATAGAAAAGGAGGTGATCCAGTGTCGAGAAAGAGATTGGAGAGAGGTGTCGGAACAACCGGGGGGATCGCCTGCTAGGGCAGCCCTTGGTGGGGCGCTCGCTCCGGCTGGTCGATTGATCTAACCGACCCGACCTCCTGAACTTTCGAAGGGCCGTCCCGCCGGGGCGGCCCTTTTTGTTTCTGCGCAAGCCAAGTAAGGTCGCCCTCATGTTGCGCATCACCGACGATATCATCCTGCAAGACTGGGAAATGACGGAAAGCTTCGTCCGATCGTCCGGTCCCGGCGGGCAGAACGTGAACAAGGTGTCCACAGCGGTTGAGCTGCGGTTCGAAGCCGCGCGCTCGCCTTCCTTGCCCGATCCCGTCAAGAACAGGTTGAAACGTCTGGCCGGTCGCCGCTGGACCAAGGACGGCGCGATCATCATCCAATGCGAAGAAACCCGGTCTCAGGCCCGCAACCGCGAGATCGCTCGCGCCCGGCTGGCCGAACTCATCACCCGCGCGTTGGTGAAACCCAAACGCAGGATCGCAACAAAACCCACCTATGGCTCGGTCAAACGGCGGCTGGCGGCCAAAAAGGCGCGCGGAGACGTCAAGGCCCTGCGGGGCAAAGTCTCGGAAGAATAATCTGGTAACTTCGCACGGCCTTGCTAGTCTGACCCGGGCAGGGGAGGGCAAGGTCATGAGGTTAGAGGGCAAAACCGCAATCGTCACCGGCGGCGCGTCCGGCTTTGGCGCAGGCATCGTGCAGAAATTCCTGACCGAAGGGGCCCGCGTGATGATCGCCGATATCAACGGCGACGCTGCGCAAGACATGGCCGCACAGCTTGGCCCGAACGCCATCGCGCAGCAGGTGGATGTGGGCGACAGGGCCTCGGTTCAGGCGATGGCCGACGCAGCCCATGCGGCCTATGGACAGCTCGACATTCTGGTCAACAACGCGGGCGTCACCCACCTGCCAAGCCCGCTGGAAGACGTCAGCGAAGACGATTTCGACCGCGTCTTCACCGTGAACATGAAATCCGTCTACCTGACCGCTCGCGCCTTCGTACCCGCCATGAAACAGCGGGGCGCCGGAGCAATCCTGAACGTGGCCTCCACGGCGGGCCTGTCCCCGCGTCCCAACCTCAACTGGTATAACGCCTCCAAAGGCTGGATGATCACGGCGACAAAAACAATGGCCGTCGAGCTCGCCCCATCCGGCGTCCGCGTCAACGCCATCTGCCCGGTGGCGGGCGAGACCCCGCTGCTGAAATCCTTCATGGGCGAGGACACCCCCGAAATCCGCGCCAAATTCCTGTCGACCATCCCGCTGGGCCGCTTCTCCACCCCCGAAGACATGGCCAACGCCGCCTTGTTCCTCTGCTCGGACGAAGCCAGCATGATCACCGGCGCAGCATTGGAGGTCGACGGAGGCCGATGCATTTGATCCGCCTCTTCATCTGTCCAAAAATATCCCCGCCGGAGGCAGCGCGCATCAGCGCGCTCCCCCGCCAACGCCAAAGACCGACATGACCCCCGGACCGCGAAACCTGATCACCGATATCCCCGGCCTGAAGGTCGGTAACGCACAGGACGCAAGGCTGAAATCAGGCACAACTGTCCTGACGGCGGATCAACCGTTCACCGCCTCGGTGCATGTGATGGGCGGCGCGCCCGGTACGCGGGAAACCGACCTGTTGGCCCCGGACAAATCGGTCTCACACGTGGATGCGATCAGCCTGTCCGGCGGATCGGCCTTTGGGCTGGACGCCTGTTCCGGGGTGTCGGATGCGCTCAGAGCGCATGGCCGGGGCTATCCGGTTGGCGATGTCCGAGTGCCTATTGTCCCGGGCGCGATCCTGTTCGATCTGCTGAACGGAGGCGACAAGACCTGGTCCGAAAACCCTTATCGCGCGCTGGGCCGAACCGCATTTGAAAGCGCCGCTCAGGATTTCGCCCTGGGTTCAGTTGGCGCGGGAACCGGGGCGCTTGCGGCGATGCACAAAGGGGGGCTCGGTTCGGCCTCGCTGGTGCTGGCGTCGGGCATAACGGTCGGCGCGCTGGTGGCCGCAAACCCTCTGGGTAGTGTCACAACGCCCGGAGACCGCCATTTCTGGGCCGCCCCCTTTGAGGTCGGCGATGAATTCGGCGGGCTGGGGCCAGATCCCGCATCCGGCCTTGGCCGCCCCCATGTCAGCCGCAAGGCGCAACTTGTCAGACCGTCGGGCGCCGAACGCGGCAACACGACAATCGCCATCGTCGCCACCGACGCGCGGCTGACCAAAGCCCAATGCCACCGCATGGCCGTCGCTGCCCATGACGGCATCGCGCGATCGGTTGTGCCGTCGCACACGCCCGGCGATGGCGATCTGGTGTTTGGGGTCAGTGCCGGGCAGCGGCCCTGCTCCGACGAGGTGCAACTGGGCCTTGTTGGACACGCCGCCTCGCTCTGTCTGGCGCGGGCGATTGCGCGAGCGGTCTATCTGGCGTCCCCGGCGGCGGGCGATCTTTTGCCCTGCTGGTCTGATTTACATGACAAAAGTTAAGGATCGGGCAATCACCGCCGCTACCATATGCCACCACGCGGCAATCCGCGCGTTGACTCTCTGCTGTCTCGGCGGTCCTGTCTTGGCAGCCAAATTGTATCGGAGCTATGACCATGAATCGCATCCTTGCTACTGCCATTGT
This sequence comes from Ruegeria sp. G12, assembly GCF_056533565.1. NCBI lineage: Bacteria > Pseudomonadati > Pseudomonadota > Alphaproteobacteria > Rhodobacterales > Roseobacteraceae > Ruegeria > Ruegeria sp. G12. The sequence continues at coordinate 324,018 of NZ_JBQFOO010000003.1, read as the reverse complement.
CGGCCTGTTGGCCGTTCCCGCTTATGCCGAAGGTGACGCAGAAGCCGGCAAGAAAGCCTTTAACAAGTGCAAATCCTGCCACATGATTGCTGATCCCGCTGGCGAAGTGATTGTCAAAGGCGGCAAGACCGGCCCGAACCTCTATGGGATCGAAGGTCGCACTGCAGGTACATATGAAGGGTTCAAATACGGTGACAGCATCGTCGCGGCTGGCGAAAACGGGCTGGTCTGGGACGAAGAAACCTTTGTCGCCTATTCGCAGGACCCCAAAGCGTTTTTGAAAGACTATCTGGGCGAAACATCGGCCAAGTCGAAAATGACGTTCAAGCTGAAAAAAGGCGGCGCGGACGTGTACGCCTATATCGTCAGCGTGTCCGGCGAATAACGCCTGACCTCAAGACCCTTATGAACAAGGACGAAAGGCCGCAGCCCCTGCGGCCTTTCGTGCGGTTGATCTGATGCAGCATCGCGGCCACTTTGGGTCCGACGGCGCGACAGATCGTGCGCCGCAACGCCAAGCCGATCCGGCCGCAGCACAATCCTACATTCCCGCCGGGCAGGCGGATCGGCAGCAGGAGACAACAGATGGGAATCATGATCCCGGCCTGGGTGGACGGAGAACTGGCCCCCGTAGACAAGCTTGAGGCGCATGAGAAAGGCCTGAGGCACAAGGCCGTGTCTGTCTTCGTCGTGCGGGGAACCGAGATACTGTTGCAGCGCCGGGCGCTGGGCAAGTATCACACGCCGGGGCTTTGGGCGAATACCTGCTGCACCCATCCCGACTGGAACGAAAGCTCATCCGCCTGCGCGGTTCGCCGCCTGCGCGAAGAACTGGGGATCACCGGTCTTTATCCGGAATACCGGCATCGGCTGGAATACCACGCGGATGTGGGCAACAGCATGGTCGAAAACGAAGTGGTCGACGTGTTTCTGGCCCATGTGCGCGGAGCGCTGAAGATCGAGCCTAATCCAAGCGAAGTGATGGATATCCGCTGGATCGACTACCACGATCTGCTGGCCGAGGTGGCCCGCCACCCGGACCGGTTCACGCCCTGGCTCAAGATTTATCTGCACAGCCATGCTGACACGATTTTCGGCCCCGATCTGATCATCTCGGCCAAGACCTGAGCGCAAGCGCTTGCAAGGGCGGCGCAACGCGCCTAAATCAACGCGTCATGGCCAAGCAGAAGCAGAAAACAGACCCGAATTACAAAGTGATCGCCGAAAACCGGCGGGCGCGCTTCGATTACGCGATCGAGGACGATCTCGAATGCGGCATCGTGTTGGAGGGGTCTGAGGTTAAATCCCTGCGCGCGGGCGGCTCGAACATCGCCGAAAGCTATGCCTCGGTCGATGAGGGAGAGCTGTGGCTGATAAACAGCTACATCGCGCCCTACGAGCAGGCCAAGGTCTTCAGGCACGAGGAACGTCGCCGCCGCAAGCTGCTGGTCTCACGCAAGGAACTGTCCAACCTTTGGAACGCGACCCAGCGCAAGGGCATGACGCTGGTGCCGCTGGTTCTGTATTTCAACCACAAGGGCCGGGCGAAGCTGAAGATCGGCATCGCCAAAGGCAAAAAGCTGCACGACAAGCGGGAAACGCAGGCCAAGCGCGACTGGTCACGCCAGAAGCAACGGTTGATGAAGGATCACAGCTAGAACGCCATCGCCGCCTGAACCGCCCGCTGCCAGCGGGCATAGGCGGCGTCGCGGTCCTCAGCCGACATCTCTGGTTTGAAACGGCGATCCAGCGCCCATGTGTCCGAAAACCCCTGCTGATCCGGGTAGACGCCTGCGCGCATCCCAGCCAGCCAGGCCGCGCCCAGGGCGGTGGTCTCCTGCATCACCGGGCGGTCGACCTCGGCCCCCAGGTAATCCGACAGGCCCTGCATGGCCCAGTCCGAGGCGCTGGCCCCGCCATCCACCCGCAGCGTGACACCGGTTTCCGCGCCCCAGTCGCCCTGCATTGCATGCCACAGGTCGCGGGTCTGGAAGGCGATGCTTTCCAGCGTCGCCTTGGCAAACTCGGCCCGGCCCGAATTGCGGGTCAGGCCAAACACCGCGCCGCGGCAGTCAGGCTTCCAATACGGCGCGCCAAGCCCGGTAAAGGCAGGCACCAGCACCACATGCTGGGTCGGATCGGCCTGCTGCGCCAGATCACCGCTTTCGGGGGCCGCATCAATGATTTTCAACGCATCACGCAGCCATTGCACCGCCGCCCCGGCGACAAAGATCGAGCCTTCCAGCGCATAGGTGCGCTGGCCGTCCAACTGATAGGCGATGGTGGTCAGCAAGCGGTTCTTGGATTCAACCGGTTTATCGCCCGTGTTGAGCAGCGCGAAACATCCCGTCCCGTAGGTGGATTTCATCATGCCGGGCTGGAAACAGGCCTGTCCGATAGTGGCCGCCTGCTGATCGCCCGCGACGCCCAGAATCGGAATATTTCCCCCAAACAGCGTCGTATGTCCGAAGTCAGCCGCGCAATCCTTTACCTCGGGCAGCATGTTCAAAGGAACATCCAGCAGATCGCAGATCTCGGCGCTCCACGCGCCTTTGTGGATGTCGAAAAGCAGGGTGCGGGCGGCGTTGGTGGCGTCCGTCACGTGGCTGCGGCCCTCGGTCAGCCGCCAGATCAGAAAGCTGTCGATGGTTCCGAACAAAAGCTCTCCGGCCTCAGCGCGGTCGCGGGCACCCGGGACTGTGTCCAGCAGCCATTTGACTTTGGTACCCGAGAAATACGGGTCCAGCAACAGGCCGGTCCGGGCAGTGACATCATCCTCGTGCCCGGCCTGACGCAGACCGGCGCAAATCTCGGCAGTGCGGCGGTCTTGCCAGACGATGGCATTGTGAATGGGTGTGCCGGTGGCCTTGTCCCAGATCACCGTGGTCTCACGCTGGTTGGTGATGCCAATCCCGGCGATTTGCTTGGCAGACACACCGGTCGTTTCCATCACCTCTCGGCAGACGGTCAGGACACTGGTCCAGATGTCCTCTGGGTCATGTTCGACCCAGCCTTCCTGTGGGAAATGCTGCGGAAACTCGTGCTGAGCGGTGCCCGCAGGCCGCATCTGCGCGTCGAATAATATCGCGCGTGAGGACGTTGTGCCCTGATCGATTGCCAGAATATAGGTCATGCCTGCGCTCCTCCGCCCGCGTCGTTTCGCGGGACTTTAGCGCAAACAACCGCGCCGGTGCCAGAGCGGAAATCAGGCCGCAGGAACCGCGATATTGTCGATCAGCCGAACGCCGTCGGCCCAGGCGGTGATGAACAGGCGGGCCGGGCAGGTGGCATGGGTCAGCGCCGCCAGCGTCTCGGCGCAGCGCAGGTCGATATATTCGACCTCGGTGAACCCGGCGGAGATCAGGTCTGTCTTTGCCTGCTGCGCCAGCGGCGCAAAAGCGTCGCCCGCAGCCAGGCGGTCCGCGACCCCCCGCATGATTTCACTTTTCTTCGCGGCAATCTTCAGCCCTTCGGGCGATAGCAACAAATTGCGCGAGGACATTGCCAGCCCCGAAGGTTCCCGCACCGTCGGGCAGCCAATCACCTCGATCGGAATGTCCAGATCGCGGGCCATCCGGCGGACGACCATCAGTTGCTGATAGTCCTTTTCCCCAAAATAGGCCCGATCCGCCTGCGTTTGCAGGAACAGTTTGGCGACCACAGTGGCGACGCCCTCGAAATGCCCAGGGCGGAAAGGGCCCTCCATCACATCGGTCAGGCCCGAGACCGTGACGGTGGTCGAGAACCCTTCGGGGTAAATCTGGTCAGGGTCCGGTACATAGATTGCGTCCACGCCAAAGGGGGCCAGTTTCTCTGCGTCCTCGTTTTCGGTGCGGGGGTATTCGGCAAGGTCTTCTGGATTGTTGAACTGTTTGGGGTTCACGAAAATCGTGACAATGACGCGGTCGCAATCACGACGGGCCGCCTCGACCAGCGACAGGTGGCCCTGATGCAGTGCACCCATTGTGGGAACCACGCCGATGACCTCGCCCCTGTTGCGCCATTCCGAGGTCAGCGCCCGCAGCTCTGCCAACTGGCGCAGGATGGGGGCTGTCATGTCCGGGGCCCCTTGGCCGGGGCCTGATCGGCAAAGACATGGTCGTCGGTCGGGAAGCTGCGCGCGCGGACCTCGGCGGCATATTCGGCGATGGCGGCCTCGGCCTGCGGCCCAAGATCGGCATAGCGTTTGACGAATTTCGGTTTGAAAGCGGTGAAAAAGCCCAGCATGTCATCCACCACCAGGATTTGCCCGTCGCACCCGGCCGAGGCTCCGATGCCGATGGTGGGGATCGCAACCTCGGCCGTGATCCGGTTGGCCAGGCCTTGCGGAACCTTCTCTAACACGACCGAAAACGCGCCTGCCTCGGCCACGGCGCGGGCATCAGCCAGCACCGCTTCGGCCTGTTCGTCGCGGCCCTGTACCTTGTAGCCGCCCAAAGTGTTGATTGATTGCGGCGTCAGGCCGATATGCGCCATCACCGGGATGCCGCGTTTGACCAGAAAGCGGATGGTCTCGGCCATTTCAACCCCGCCTTCCAGTTTCACCGCGCCCGCGCTGGTTTCTGACATCAGCCGCGCGGCGTTGCGGAAGGCCTGCGCCGGGTCGTGTTCATAGCTGGCAAAGGGCATGTCGATGACCATCATGGCGCTTTCCAGCCCGCGCGCGACGGCTTGGCCGTGCAGGATCATCATCTCCATCGTCACGCCAAGGGTCGATTCCAGTCCGTGCAGCACCATGCCGACGCTGTCGCCGACCAGAACAAAGTCGCAATGGGCATCCATCAGCCGCGCCATCGGGGTTGTGTAAGCGGTCAGCGAGACCAGCGGATCGCTGCCTTTTCGGGCGCGAATATCCTCGGCATTCGGGGCTTTTTTGCGGGCGGTGGCGCTCATGCTCGCTCCTGCGACATTCATTTTGCAGCGCGGCATAGCAGATCGGGCAGGGTGATAGAAACCCCGGTTGCGCGAACATTTCCTTGATTGACCTAGGGTTTATGGCGACATTGAGGGCTGAAAAGCCTGCGCCCGAAGCAGGCGCGACACGTTCAGCGGGGAGAGATTTTTATGACAAAGCAGATGTTTCGGTCCTTTGCCTCGGCCCTGGCGCTGGGGGTCAGTGTGATGGCCAGTCAGGCGCTGGCCCGGTCGGATATCACCATCGCGATGCAGCTTGAGCCGCCGCATCTGGACCCGACCAGCGCCGCCGCGCAGGCCATTGATTCGGTGGTTTACACCAATGTCTTCGAAGGTCTGACCCGGTTCATGGGCGATGGCTCGGTCGTGCCGGGGCTGGCGGAAAGCTGGGAGATTTCGGATGACGGCAAGGTCTATACCTTCAAGCTGCATAACGGTGTGACCTTTCACGACGGCAATGCGATGGATGCCGAGGATGTCAAATTCAGCCTCGACCGCGCCCGCGCCGAAGACAGCGTAAACGCACAGAAGGCCCTGTTTGCCGGGATCGAAAGCGTCGAGGTCATTGATCCGCTAACCGTCAAAGTCACCCTGTCCGAGCCCAATGGCAACTTCCTGTTCAACATGGCCTGGGGGGATGCGGTGATCGTCGGGCCCGAGAGCATCGACGACATCAAGACCAATCCGGTTGGCACCGGAGCATTTACCTTCGGCGAATGGGTGCAGGGCGACAGCATCACGCTGAACCGCAACCCCAATTACTGGGGTGAACAACCCGCGTTAGAGACGGCGACGTTCAAGTTCATCTCGGACCCGACGGCCGCCTTTGCCGCCATGATGGCCGAGGATGTAGACGTGTTCGACAACTTCCCCGCGCCGGAAAATCTGCCCCAGTTCGAGGCTGATCCGCGCTTTCAGGTGCTTGTCGGCTCGACCGAGGGGGAAACGATCCTGTCCACCAACAACAAGCAGGCCCCCTTTGACGACATCCGCGTCCGTCAGGCGCTGGCCCACGCCATCGACCGTCAGGCGATCATTGACGGCGCGATGTTCGGCTATGGCACCCCCATCGGCACCCATTTCGCGCCACATAACCCGGCCTATGTCGATCTGACGGCGGGCTCGGCCTATGACCCGGAAAAAGCCAAAGCTCTGCTGGCCGAGGCGGGCTTTGAAAACGGGTTCGAGACCACGCTGCACCTGCCGCCGCCCGTCTATGCCCGCCGGGGGGGTGAGATCATTGCCGCGCAATTGGCCGAGGTCGGGATCACCGCCGAGATCATCAATGTGGAATGGGCGCAATGGCTGGAATCGGTGTTCAAGGGCAAGGATTTTGGCCTGACCATCGTCAGCCATACCGAGCCGATGGATATCGGCATCTACGCCCGCCCGGAATATTACTTTCAGTATGACAGCACCGATTTTCAGGCGCTAATGGACACGCTGAACATCACCACCGACCCGGATGAGCGCGCCAAGATATTGGGAGAGGCCCAGCGCCTGATCGCCAGCGACTATGTGAACGGCTATCTGTTCCAACTGGCCAAGCTGGGCGTTGCCAAGGCCGGTGTGCAGGGCCTGTGGAAAAACGCGCCAACGGCCGCCGTTGATCTGACCGCGATCAGCTGGTCCGAATGACCCTTGCGGGGCCGTTTGCGCGGCCCCGGCCCCAGCCTGCCTGACCCGGATTGCCCATGTTCTTTCTGCGTGCCATTTGTCTGATTGTTTTTGCGGCCTGTCTGACAGCCCTATCGGCTGATCGGGCGGACGCGCAGAACGCGCTCGGGACCCGACTGGATGCTCTGACCGGGACGCCGGAAAACCCGCTTGAGGTCGGGATCGGCATCCGCATCGACCAGATCACCAGCGTCGATCAAAAAGCCGAAAACTACGGGGCTGTGGTGGTGCTGCGGGTCGAATGGACCGATCCCGCCCTGGCCTTCGACGCTGAAGAGCTGGGCCGCGACATCCGGGTCTTCAACCCACAAGACCTTGCCGATCATGCCGCGCAGATCGGGACGGTCCTGCCCGCCTTCGTCATTCAGAACCAGCAGTCGAACAAGTGGATTCACCAATCCGCAGCCTCGCTGCGATCTGACGGGAGCGTGGTCTATCTCGAAAAATCCTCTCTCACCCTGCAGGCCCCGTATTTCAATTTCCGCAAATACCCGTTCGACACGCAGGATTTCTATTTTGAGGTCGTCTCGATTTTCCCCTCGGATTACGTAACCTACTACCCGCTCGAAGATCACTCGGGCCTTGGCAATCTGTTGGGTGAGGAAGAATGGATCCTCGGCAACGCCCAGCTTGAGACATCGATGGTCAAAGGGCTGTCGGGGCGGGACAGCGATCAGGTCGCGCTGGCGTTTCAGGGCAATCGGCATCAGACCTACTACGTCATCCGGGTGTTCCTGCCGATGCTGGTCCTGATCACGGTCGGCTGGGCGCTGTTCTTTCTGGATGAATACCGCAAGCGGATCGAGATTGCCGGGGCCAACCTGCTGGTCTTTGTGGCCTTCAACTGGGCGATTTCCGAGGATTTGCCCAAGCTGGGCTATCTGACCTTCCTCGATTTCATCCTTCAATGGATGTTCCTGATGACCGGGGCGCTGATCGTGTTCAACGTAGCCCTGCGCAGGCTCAAGGTTTCGGGGCGAGAGAGGTTGGCCAGCACGCTGGACAACTACGCGATCAAGTGGTTCTACCCGCTGGGCTACGCGGCCATCGTGGGCTACGCGGTTTTCGCCTATCTTCTGGTGCCTTAGGTGCTGGACCCGCCCCGCCTGCGACCCTAACGTGGCGGGGATGCTACGTTACGCCCTCAAACGCCTGATCTCATTGATCCTCAGCCTGGCGGTCGCCTCGGTGGTGATCTTTGCCGTGATCGAGATTGCGCCGGGCGATCCGGCCTCGTTCATGCTGGGTGTGAACGCGCAAGCTGACACGCTGGCCGCGCTGCGGGCCGAGCTTGGGTTGGATGTGCCCAAAGTGCAGCGGTATTTCGACTGGGTCGGCGGCATGCTGGCCGGTGATTTCGGCACCTCTTACACCTATCGCACGCCGGTGTCGCAGATGATCGCGGACCGGCTGTGGGTGTCGCTGCCGCTGGCGCTTTTCGCGCTGACCCTGTCCACCCTGATCGCTTTTCCAGCCGGTATCTACGCCGCCGCGCGCCGGGGCAAGGCGGGGGATCAAGCGGTGATGGGAGCGACGCAGTTGGGCATCGCGGTCCCCAATTTCTGGTTTGCCATGATGCTGGTTCTGATCTTCGCCATCAATCTGCGCTGGTTCAACGCCGGAGGGTTCGCAGGCTGGGACAAGGGCATTTGGACCGGGCTGCATTCGCTAACCCTGCCCGCCATAGCGCTGGCCTTGCCGCAAGCGGCGATTCTGGCGCGGGTCATGCGATCGTCCCTGCTGGATATTCTGGGCGAGGATTTCATGCGCACCGCCCGCGCCAAGGGTCTGACCCGCCGTCAGGCGCTGTGGCGGCACGGGGTGCGCAATGCGCTGATCCCGGTGCTGACCATCATCGGGCTGCAGTTTTCCTTCCTGCTGGCAGGCTCAATCATCATTGAAAAGGTGTTCTACCTGCCCGGTCTGGGCCGGCTGGTGTTTCAGGCTATTTCCGCCCGCGATCTGATCGTGGTGGAATCGGTGGTGATGCTACTGGTCTTTGCCGTCATCACAGTGAATTTCCTGGTCGATCTGGCCTATGCCGCCGTTGATCCCCGCCTCAGGAGCCGCACATGAGCCGGAACCTGATCCTTGGCGGGTTCCTGTCCTCGCTGGTTCTGCTGGCCGCCCTTGTGTCCTTTGTCTGGACCCCCGCTGATCACGCGGCGCTGGATATTGCGTCCAAGCTGCAGACGCCAAACGCGCAGAACTGGTTCGGAACGGATCATTTTGGGCGCGACATGTTCTCGATGATCATGGTGGGCGCGCGCACCTCGATCGCCGTGGCGCTGGTGGCGGTGGGCATCGGCATGGCGCTGGGCGTGCCGCTGGGCCTGACGGCGGCGGCGCGCAAGGGCTCGTGGCTGGATGAGGTCATCATGCGCGGCAACGATCTGGTCTTTGCCTTCCCCTCGCTGGTCATCGCGATCCTGATCACCGCCGTTTTTGGGGCCGGGGCGATCAATGCCATCATCGCCATCGGTATCTTCAACATCCCTGTCTTCGCCCGCATCACCCGCGGCGCGGCGCTGTCGCTGTGGGAGCGCGAGTTCATCCTCGCCGCCCGCGTCGCAGGCAAAGGGGCCGCGCGGATATCGGTCGAACATATCCTGCCCAATGTCGCCAACCTGCTGATCGTGCAGGGCACCATCCAGTTTTCATTGGGGATACTGGCCGAGGCGGGCTTGTCCTATGTCGGTCTGGGCGCACAACCGCCCACGCCAAGCTGGGGCCGCATGCTGGCGGACGCGCAGACAATGGTCAGTTTTGCCCCGCATTTGGCTCTGATCCCGGGGTTGGCGATCATCGTCACGGTGCTGGGACTGAACCTGCTGGGCGACGGCCTGCGCGACTGGCTGGATCCAAGAATCCGGGTGGCGCGCGCATGAGTTTGCTTGAGGTCAAAGACCTGTCGTTGTCGATCCACGGCACCCCGATCCTGAAACAGGTCAGCCTGTCCATTGCGCCCGGTCAGATCGTGGCCGTAACGGGCGAAAGCGGCTCGGGCAAATCCATGACCGCCCTGGCGGTGATGCAATTGCTGCCGAATGGGGCTGAGGCGACAGGCGCGATCCGGCTGGACGGGAAGGACCTGCTGACCACGCCCGAGGGTGCCATGTGCGACCTACGCGGCGCTTCCATCGGTATGGTGTTTCAAGAGCCCATGACCGCGCTGAACCCGGTCAAAACCATCGGCGATCAGGTGACCGAGACGATCCTGATCCACAAAGCCATGCCACCTGCACAGGCCCGCACCCGCGCGGCAGAGGTGCTGACCCGTGTCGGTTTGCCGCCGGACCGGTTCCCCCTGTCCCGCTATCCGCATGAACTGTCTGGCGGTCAGCGGCAGCGCGTGGTTATCGCTATGGCCATCGCCCTGCGCCCCCGCCTGCTGATCGCGGATGAGCCGACAACGGCGCTGGATGTCACCACGCAGGCGCGGATTCTGGACCTGCTCAAAGGGCTGGTGTCGGAATATGGGATGGGCCTGTTGATGATCACACACGATCTGGCGGTGGTGGCCGATATGGCGGACTGGATCGTGGTGATGCGCCGGGGCGAGGTGGTGGAAACCGGCGCAACGGATCACCTGCTGCGCCATATGCAGCACCCCTATACCCGCATGCTGTTCGAGGCCTCAGACCATCAGGTTGCGCTGCCCACCACGCCACCGCCGGTGCCTCTGCTTGAAGTGAAAAATGTGGTGCGCGACTACCGCCTGTCGCGTCAGGGTCTGTTCGGCCCGCACGGCCATCACCGCGCCGTCGATCAGGTCAGCTTCAAGCTCAACAAAGGCGAGCGTCTGGGGCTGGTGGGTGAATCCGGATGCGGGAAATCGACCCTAACACGAGCGATCTTGGGGCTTGAGGAAGTGCAGCAGGGCCAGATTCTGCTGAACGGACAGCCGGTTTTCACTGGTCATAAACCCAACCTTGAAGTGCGCCGCAAGATGCAGGTGGTGTTTCAGGACCCGTTCGGCAGCTTCAACCCGCGCCACAAGGTCTCGCGCCTGATCACCGAGCCGTTTCATCTGCTGGAAAACCCGCCGACCGGGTCCGAGAAAGCGGATCGCGTGGGTGAAATGCTGACCGCCGTGGGCCTCAGCCCCGATGACGCGGGGAAATACATCCACGAGTTCTCGGGCGGGCAGCGGCAACGCATCGCCATCGCGCGGGCTTTGATCATCAAGCCCGAGCTGATCCTGTTTGATGAGGCGGTCTCGGCCCTTGATGTCTCGGTCCGGGCGCAGATTCTGGATTTGCTGGCCGAGCTCTGCGCGGCTTATGATCTGACCTATCTGTTCATCAGCCATGACCTGAGCGTTGTCCGCACGATCACCGACCGCGTTCTGGTGATGCAGGCCGGGCAGATCGTCGAACAGGGGGAGACCGCGCAGGTTTTCGCAGACCCGCAGCATCCCTACACCCGATCCCTGATCGACGCCGCGCCTGTATTGCCTGACACTCTGGGAGCCGCGTGAACGATGAAAGCACCTGTTTAGAGCCTGTTTTGAAAGGAGAACCACATGACTGACCCGCTTTGGTTCGATCCCGGCCTCTGCCTGATCGGCGGTGCGTGGGTGCCTCCCGCGTCCGGTGCAACCTTGCCGTTGATCAACCCGTCAGACGGAACTGAGCTGTGCCGGATCGCCCGAGGTGGTGCGCCGGATGTGGACGCAGCGGTTGCGGCAGCGCATTCGGCACGGGACGGGACATGGGGGCGTATGACTGCGCTTGAACGGGGGCGCATCCTGACCCGTCTCGGGCAGCTTGTGCTGGAGCGGCTGGACGACCTCGCCCTGATTGAGGCGTTGGATGTGGGCAAGCCGTTAACACAGGCGCGGGCGGATGCGGTGGCCTTGGCCCGTTATTGCGAATTCTACGGCGGTGCGGCGGACAAGGTGATGGGGCAGACGATCCCCTATCTGGAGGGCTACACCGTCTACACCCTACGTGAGCCACACGGGGTGACGGGGCATATCGTGCCATGGAATTACCCGATGCAGATCATCGGTCGCTCGGTCGGCGCAGCGCTGGCGATGGGCAATGCCTGCGTTCTGAAACCGGCGGAAGAGGCCTGTCTGACCGCGCTCGCCTTCGCCCATCTGGCGATGGAGGCCGGGCTGCCCGAAGGAGCGCTGAATGTGGTGCCCGGTCTGGGGGCCGAGGCGGGCGCGGCGCTGTCGGGGCATCCGGGTGTCGACCATATCTCCTTCACCGGCTCAGTCGCGACCGGGGCGCTGGTGCAACAGGCGGCGGGGCGCAATGTGGTGCCGGTGACGCTGGAACTGGGCGGCAAGTCGCCTCAGTTGGTTTTTGACGATGCCGATTTGAATGCGGCGTTGCCGTTTCTGGTGAATGCGGGCATTCAGAATGCGGGTCAAACCTGTTCCGCTTCGTCTCGCATTCTGGTTCAGCGCGGTATCTACGATTTGGTCAAAATGCGTATGGCTGAGTCTTATTCCGAACTGACAGTAGGGCCTGCCACCGCTGACCTGCGCGTTGGGCCGCTGATTTCCAACCGGCAGAAAGAGATCGTCGCTGGGTATCTGGCGCAAGGGGCTGACTTGACCCTTGCGGCGCAGGGACAGATCGTGGGCTACACGCCCGAAACCGGCGCTTACGTTCTACCTACCTTGTTCGCAGACGTGCCTCCGGATCACATTCTGGCGCAGCAGGAGATCTTTGGCCCGGTGCAAGTCTTGATCCCGTTTGAGACCGAAGAACAGGCTCTAACCATAGCCAACAGCACCGAGTACGGCCTTGTCGCCAGCATTTGGACCTGCGATGGCGCGCGGCAGATGCGGCTGGCGAAACAACTGCGGTCGGGGCAGGTATTCATCAACAATTACGGGGCCGGGGGTGGCGTGGAACTGCCTTTTGGCGGCGTGGGCAAATCGGGGCATGGCCGCGAAAAGGGGTTTGAGGCCTTATATGGCTTCTCCCAGCTCAAAACGGTTGCCGCCTATCACGGCTGATCCACCGCTTAGACGATGACCTCGATCGGTTCCTGGGCACCCACGCCGAACACCCGTTTGTAGCGGCTGATCTGGTCTGCTGGACCCATCGCCTTTTCCGGGTTGTCGGACAGTTTGACGGTCGGGCGTCCATTGGCGGAAACAGCTTTGCACACCAGCGAAAACGGGGCCAGCGCATCATCCGGGACAAGCCCCCGGAAATCGTTGGTCAGCAAGGTGCCCCACCCGAACGAGATATTGGCACGGCCCGCAAACTGGCTGTGCAATTCCCGGATTTTCTCAACATCCAGCCCATCCGAGAAGATGATCCGTTTCTGCGCCGGGTCCTCGCCACGCGATTTCCACCAATCGATGGCAATCTCGGCCCCCGCCGCCGGGTCGCCGCTGTCGATACGGATACCGGTCCAGCCCGCAAGCCAGTCGGGGGCATGATCCAGAAACCCCTTGGTGCCGTAAGTATCGGGCAGAATGATGCGCAGGTTGCCGTCATGTTCGTCATGCCAGTCGCTGAGAACATCATAGGGCGCTTGCGCCAGCCCCTCATCGGTATCGGCCAGCGCGGAATAGACCATGGGCAGTTCGTGCGCGTTGGTGCCAATCGCCTCGACTTCGCGCCGCATGGCGATCAGGCAGTTCGAGGTGCCGGTGAACGCGGGCCCCAGCCCCTCGATCATCGCCTGCACGCACCAGTCTTGCCACAGAAACGAATGCCGCCGCCGCGTGCCGAAATCGGCGATGCCAAGCCCGTCGATGCGCCCCAGCGTTTCGATCTTTTCCCAAACCCGCGTCATCGCGCGGGCATAAAGCACCTGCAACTCGAACCGCCGCATGTCGTTCAACACCGCGCGCGAGCGCAGTTCCATCAACACCGCCAAAGCCGGGATTTCCCACAGCATGACCTCGTGCCATTTGCCCTCGAACGTCAGTTCATACTGATCGCCTTTGCGTTCCAGATGATAGGCTGGCAGGCGCAGATCCTCGAACCATTCCATGAAATCCGACCGGAACATCTGCCGTTTGCCGTAGAACATATTGCCCCGCAGCCAGGTGCTTTCGCCCCGGCTGAGGCTGAGCGAGCGGATGTGATCCAGTTGTTCCCGTAGCTCTCCTTCGTCGATCAAACGGGCCAATGGCACGTGATTCGAGCGGTTGATCAACGAGAACACCACATCGGTTTGGGGCTTGTTTCGAAACACTGACTGGCACATCAGCAGTTTGTAGAAGTCCGTGTCGATCAAAGACCGGACAATCGGGTCGATCTTCCATTTGTGATTGTAGACACGGGTCGCGATATCGACCATGGGGAACTCCTGCGATTTCCGTTGTTAGATCAATCGGCACGGTGAATGGCAAGAGTCGCTGATTTGGTGACAATGCCAATGTCCAGTCACAAAGCGGGCATATTGTGTGTTGTTTTCACAGGTTAGTGAGGTGGGGGATGGAAAGACGGAACTGAGTTTGTGAATGGGTCTCGAGTACGATTTTGACATTGTAAAGGTTGCACAGGACCAGAACGATCCTGCAAAGGCGGGGGATCAACCCGATACGGAGCGCCCGGTGCGCGCGGTGTTTCGCGACATCCGGACGGCGGACGCGTTGCGGGGAACGTCGCCGAAAATCCGGGCCATGTTTCTGGATGCCGGGTTCAGCCTGGAGTCGCGGCGCAGCGGAATTGCAGCGGACATTTACCCGGCCGAGGATCTGACGGACCGGATTGGGGTTCTATACGATCTTTTTGACAACATCAGACACCAGGGCCTGCAAGGCGAGTATTGCGGCGATTTCGACCTGTCGCAGTTTCTGGACCATGTCAGGCGTGCGCGCCCCGCAACTGGGGTCATCCGCCCTGCGCCCCGCCGGGTTCCGCCGCAACGTGCCGAGGCAAAACCAAAACGCCGCCCTCTGTCGGGGCGCATCGGGTTCGCCCTCGGGATTGCTGTTATGCTGTTTGCGCTGCTGAAGTACCTGGCGGCAGCGGGGGCGTCGCCCTAAGCCAGTGTCACCCCGGCCTTTTGCATGGCCTGTTTAGCGGCCTCGAGCGAGCCGTCCATGTCGATAGCCCGGCAGGCGTCCATCCTGACGGTGACGTCGAAGCCAAGCTTTGCGGCATCAACGGCTGAGAAATGCACGCAGAAATCCGTGGCGAGCCCGACCAAGGTCAATTCCGTAATCCCGCGCGAATCCAGATAGCCTTTGAGCCCGGTTGGCGTTGTCTGGTCGTTCTCAAAAAACGCCGAATAGCTGTCGATGCCCGGGCGAAAGCCCTTTCGGATGACCAGATCGGCATGGGTGCGCAGATCGGGATGAAAATCGGCCCCTTCCGTGCCTTGCACGCAGTGATCGGGCCACAGGACCTGCGGGCCATAAGGCATCTCGGTCATCTCGAACGGGTTTTTGTCGTCATGTGAACTGGCGAAAGAGGAATGGCCTGCCGGGTGCCAGTCCTGCGTCAGGATCACGGCGTCGAAGTCATCCATCATGGCGTTGATCGGGGCGACAACCTCATCCCCTCCGGCCACGGCCAGCGCACCGCCGGGACAGAAATCGTTCTGGACATCGATTACGATCAGGGCGTGGGTCATGGTGGCCTCCTTGCACAGGTGTATCGGTAGGGGGCTGCGGGCCGGGCGTCAATGCGGTGCCTTGCGACTCTGGCCCGGTGGGTTTAGACCGCGCGGATGTACACCATCGCTGCCCTGTATCACTTTACCCGCTTCCCGGACCCCGCTGCGTTGCGCGACCCGCTGCTGAACCTGTGCCACGCGCAGAGCGTCAAGGGCACACTTCTGCTGGCGCAGGAAGGGATCAACGGCACCATCGCGGGCCCGCGTGCGGGGATCGACGCGGTGCTGGCCCATATTCGCGCCCTGCCGGGCTGCGCCGGGTTGGAGTGGAAAGAGGCCACCGCCGATCACCCGCCCTTCGGCAAGATGAAGGTTCGCCTGAAAAAAGAGATCGTCACCATGGGGCAGCCTGACGTCGATCCGCGCGCCAGCGTCGGTCACTATGTCGAACCGCAGGACTGGAACGATTTGATCCGTCAGGACGATGTGGTGGTGATCGACACCCGCAACGACTACGAAGTGGCGATTGGCACGTTTGAAGGCGCAATAGATCCTGAAACAGCCAGCTTCCGCGATTTTCCAGTTTGGTGGGAACAGAACAAGGACCGCTTCCACAACAAGCGCGTTGCCATGTTTTGCACCGGCGGCATCCGTTGCGAGAAATCCACCAACTACCTGCTGGGGCAGGGGGTCGAGGATGTCTATCACCTCAAAGGCGGCATTCTGCGCTACCTTGAAGAAATGCCCGCCGAGGACAGCACCTGGCAGGGCGACTGTTTCGTGTTCGACAACCGGGTTTCGGTCGGACACGGGCTGGTCGAGGGGCCGCACAAGCTGTGCCACGGCTGCCGCCGCCCGATCTTGCCCGAGGATGTGAAACGCCCGGAATACGAGCATGGCGTGGCATGCCACCAATGCGTCAACGAGACCTCCGAGGCCGACAAGATGCGCTTTCGCGAGCGGCAAAAGCAAATCCTGCTGGCCCGTGCGCGCGGCTCGGAGCATCTGGGGTCAGACTGAATTCAGCTTGCGGGCCCGCTCCGGAAACCGGAATATTCTGGGCAGGTCAGCAAGATGGAGCAGGAATGTCCCGCGAACCGGTAACCTTGGAAGAATGGAAATCGACGCTGCTGGCGGCGGTCGGGATGATCGTGGCCAGTTTTCTGGCGTGGTTCGGTCTGTCGCGCCTGAGCGAGGCCGCCGCAGGCGACACAATCGGCACCATCGCATCCGTAGGGCTGGTGCTGTGGATCGTGTCGCAATCCTGGTTCTACATGACTCAGGTGAAATCCCCGCGCAGGCTGCTGTTCCTGATGGGCGTGTCCTTCATTCAGGTCGTGCCCTTCCTGTTCGCCGCCGTCTACGGAGCCTTCGGGTACAACGACAATTGCGTCGTCGGCGCGCGTGGCCCGGCGGATATCTTGTATTTTTCTTACGTCACCTTTACCACCGTGGGCTATGGCGACATGGCCCCGACCGGGCTGTGCCGGGCGCTTGCGGTATCCGAGGCGGTGACGGGCTACATCCTGCTGGGCATGTTCGTGGCGGCCGCCGTCGCGCTTTATGCGCGCAACCACGGCAAGTAGCGCCTTACTTATTCTGGTCGATCCAGCGCGACATCATCTGCTTGTCGCGAAAGCACTCGGACGGGACCGGGCGGCGCTTGCTGCGCGAAATCCGCTCGGCAAAGGCCACCTGCTTGCCCGTCGGGTAATTGTCGAATTGCGAGGTGGCGCTGGGCTTGTGCGCCGAAATCCAGTTCGACAGCGCGCGGCGGTCGCGCTGCGCCTCAACCGGAATCTCCAGTGCCGATTGCTGCGCGATGGCGCGGGCATAGCGCATCTGCCGGTCGGTGACAGGCAGCATATGATAATCGTTGCTGGGTGCGTCATACCAGCTTTGACGGGCAGCGTTGGTCATGGCTCAGATACCTCCGTTCCGCCTTGGACATCCTTGCGGAACAAATATAGAACATTTTAGGAACTTTTTCAAGATTTCCACTGATCCCGGCGATTTTCACCGCTTTTTGAACCAGCCTGTCCCGTCGCGTTTCGACCTGTTCCACACGGTTTTCCGTGCCTTAAGGTCAATGAAAGAATCAGCGCAGGTCATTTCAACTCACAACTGCTCACCGCGGCGTGCGCAGGGTCGTGAAAGGCGATGATCCGCCGACGCTGCGCTTGTTTCCGCTGCCCAAGGCGCCTTTACCGACATTTCACGTCGGGAACAGAGCATAAGCCGCCGCACGCCTGTGGCTGACTTTGCCACAGGGCAATGTTGCGCATGAGGAGAGCAAACCCATGAAAACCCACGCTCAGGCCGTTGTGATCGGAGGGGGGCTGGTCGGCTGCTCGATCCTGTACCATCTGGCCAAGCTTGGCTGGACCGATGTGGTCCTGCTGGAGCGGGATGAGTTGACCAGCGGCTCTACCTGGCACGCCGCCGCCGGTATCCACGGGCTGCACGACAACAACAACGTCACCCGCATCCAGCACTATACGATGAACCTGTACAAAGAGCTCGAGCAGGAAACCGGGCAGGGCTGCGGCGTGTTCCAGCCCGGCTCGCTGTATCTGGCGCAGACCGAAGAGCGCGAACAGCAACTGCGCCTGCAGGAGGCCAAGGCGCGGTTTTATGGCTTGAACTTCTACGAAATCAGCCGTGAACAGGCCATGGAACTGCACCCGCTGGCGCAGTTCGACGACATCCGCTGTATCATGTTCGAACCCGATGGCGGCAATGTGGACCCTTCGGGCGTGACCCATGCCTATGCCGCCGGGGCGCGGGCGATGGGGGCAACGATTGAGCGGTTTTGCCCCGTAATAGGCACTGATCCGCAGCCCGACGGCAGCTGGATCGTGCGCACGGAGAAGGGCGATATTCACACGCAATGGGTGGTGAATGCCGGGGGCCTGTGGGGGCGCGAAGTTGCGGCGCTGGCGGGCCTTGAACTGCCCCTGCAACCAACCGAGCACCAGTATTTCGTCACGGATTCGATTGAGGAGGTCGCCGCGATCGGTCGCCGATTGCCCTCAATCGCTGATCGGGATGGTGAGTATTACTTCCGGCAGGAAGGCAACGGGTTGCTGATCGGCGCTTACGAAAAAGACATGCGGTTCTGGGCCGAAAACGGCACCCCACTGGATTTTGCCCATGATCTGTTCCCGGACGATCTGGACCGGATCATGGAAAACGTCATCCGCGCCACCGAACGCGTGCCGGTGGCCGCCACCGCCGGAGTGAAGCGGGTGATCAACGGTCCGATGATCTGGTCGCCGGATGCAAACGCGCTGTGGGGGCCGGTGCCCGAGTTGCAGAACTATTTCTGTTGCACCGGGATCATCCCCGGGTTTTCGCAATCCGGCGGTCTCGGCCTTCTGGCGGCGCAATGGATGATTGAGGGCGAGCCACAATATGACATGTTCGCCTGGGATCTGGCTCGGTTCGGTGACTGGGCCGACAAGGCCTTTACCAAGGCGCGGGTCGAGGATCAGTACACCCACCGTTTCGCCATCCATTTCCCGAACGAAGAACGCAGCGCCGGTCGTCCCGCCCGTCTGCGCCCGGCCTATGAGATGCAGAAGCAGATGGGCTGCGTCTTTGGCCTGAACTGCGGCTGGGAACACCCCCTTTGGTTTGCCGATCAGCCCGGCGTGACCGACACCAACGGCTTCACCCGCCAGAACTGGTGGGAACCAGTGGGTCGTGAAGTGCGCATGCTGCGCGGCACTGTCGGCGTCATCGATATCTCGAACTTCGCCAACTACGTGATCAAGGGGCCCGGCGCGCGGGACTGGCTGGATCGCCTTGTCGCCAACCATGTGCCGACCGAAGTCGGGCGATCTTGTTTGACCCCGATGATCTCGGTGCGCGGCGGTGTCGCGGGTGATTTCACCATCACCAAGACCGCCGAGGACGAATTCATGATGATCGGCTCGGGCATGGCCGAGCGCTATCATCAACGGTTCTTCAACATGGTCGACCTGCCCGAAGGCACCTCGTTCGAGGTCGCAACCGACCGCATCGCAGGCTTCAACGTTGCCGGTCCCAAGTCCCGCGATCTGTTGCAAAGGCTGACCAATTCCGACCTGTCGAACGAGGCGTTCCGCTTCATGCGCTCGCAAACCATCGACGTCGCCGGGGTCACCTGTCTGGCCATCCGCGTCAGTTTCACCGGCGATCTTGGGTGGGAATTGCATTGCGCCGAAGCTGACCAGATCAGGCTCTATTCCGCGCTTTTGGACGCTGCCGATGCGCTGGGTGGTGGCCCGGTCGGGGGCCGTGCTCTGGGTTCGCTGCGCATCGAAAAAGGCTATGGCTCGTGGGGTAGGGAGTATTCGCAGGAATACTGGCCGCAAGAGGTTGGTCTGTCCGGCCTGATCAAGCTGGACAAGGATTTCCTGCACAAAGACGCTTATCTGTCCATCAAGGACAACCCCGCGCGCGAGGTTCTGTCGATCTTCGAGGTTGACGCGATGGATGCCGATGCCGCCGGGGGCGAGCCCATCTTCACACCGGATGGTAAACCTGTCGGGCGTGTGACCTCGGGCGCATTCGGCTATTCGGTCGGAAAATCGCTGGCCATCGGATATGCCGACCCGAACGAGGCTGGCCCCGGTGACACGGTCGAGATTTTCCTCCTCGGCAAGCCGCACATGGCCAGACTACTGTCTGAGCCTCCGTTCGATCCCAAGGGCCTGCGCCTGCGCGATGTCCAGCCGGTGATGGAGGCCGCTAAGTGACCGACACCTTCGCCCGCGTTGCCGAGTTTACGCTCAATCGGGCGGTGGAGGACATACCCGAAAGCGTGCGCGAGGCCGCCGCGCTGTTGATGCTGGACACGATGGGTATCCTGATTGCCTCGGGCCCGATGCAGGCCGGGGTGATCGCGCGCAACACGGCGGCGCTGCTTTACGGCAGTTCTGATCCAGCGTTCACCGCGCGTATGTTGTTTGACGGGCGCGCGGTCAGCATGGCGGGCGCGGCTTTTGCCGCCGCCACGCAAACGGACAATCTGGATGGGCATGACGGGTACAATCCGGTCAAAGGCCATATCGGTGTCGTGGTTCTGCCCGCCCTTGCCGCGCTGGCCGAGCAGTGCCCCGATCTGACCGGCTTCGAGGCTTTGGCGGCCGTGGTCACCGGATACGAGATCGCCGGGCGCGCTGGGCTGTCGCTGCATGCCAGCGTCAGTGACTATCACACATCCGGTGCCTGGAACGCGCTGGGCGTGGTGGCCATGGCGGCGCGGTTGCGCGGGCAAACGCCCGATCAGATGCGGCAGGCAATGGGCATCGCCGAATATCACGGCCCCCGCAGCCAGATGATGCGCGAGATTGCCAACCCCACCATGCTGCATGACGGGTCCGGCTGGGGGGCTCTGGCCGGGATGTCCGCCGCCATTCTGGCCGAACAGGGCTTTACCGGCGCACCCGCCGTCACCATCGAGGCGGAAGAGGCCGCGCCGTATTGGGCCGATCTAGGCCAGGTCTGGCAGGTCGAGGATCAGTACATCAAACCCTATCCGATTTGCCGCTGGGCCCATGCGGCAATCGACGGTGTTCGGGCTGTGATGCGTGATCACGATCTGACTGCGGCGCAGATCGGTGCGATCCATATCAACAGCTTCCGGCAAGCCGCCTGCCTGTTTGCGGGTCTGCCGGAAACCACGTCTCAGGCGCAGTATTCTCTGCCCTTCGCCGTTGCCGTTCAAGCGGTGCATGGGCGGATTGGTGTCGAGCATATCTCGGGCAAGGGCCTTTCGGACCCTGCCGTTGCGGACTTGATGACAAAGATCAGCGTCGCTGAAAGCGAACGCCACAACGCGCGGTTCCCGCAGGGCCGCTGGGCAGATGTCGAGATCAAGACAACCGATGGGCGCGTTCTGACATCAGGTGATATTCCCGCCCGAGGCGGATCGGAAGATCCGCTGACCAAAGACGAGATCGTGGCAAAATACATGCAATTCGCATCCCCAGTTATCGGCACCGAGCGCGCCGCCGCCATTCGCGCGGCAATCCTTGGCTGGACCGAAAATGGGTCTCGCTATGCAGACCTCGCCAAACACTTATATGCCCCACCTGCACCTTGACTTTGCAGCAGGTTTCACGACCCACCCGAACTGTTTCGCGGTCTTAGTCTTGCTGGATACCCGCAAACAGGTCCAAAATCCTTTGCCGTGTCTCCCGGCTGTCCTCTAACAGACCCGCTGCATCCGCCAGCGGCGTGTCCGGCAGGCGGGTCGGCAGTTCGGATAGGGCTTGTGTGGTTTCGGTTATCTCAGCATACTTCCCAACCGTGCCCACCTGATCCGGCAAATCGCTCAGCCAAAAGTAACGGTCGGCAGTCGGCATGTCGCCCAGATCGCGCAGCAGATTTCCGGCCCCTGTGTAGTCTTGGGCCGAGGCCATAGCCTGCGCCCGTAGCCGCGCCGCATCCTCTGAAAGATCATCGGCAAGCTCCAGCATCGCCTGATGCGGGCGGCCGTTCAAAATTGCGGCCCGCGCCCGCAACCGCGCCCGTTCAAATCGTCTGTTGCGGTCTTGCGGCCTGTTGGCAAGGGAAAAGGCCCGCGTTGGGAAACCAAGCGTCGCAAGGCGGTCGGACAGGGCAACCGCTGTGTCTGTGGACAGGTCATTTGGGAACTCTGCCTGCACCGCAAATGTCTGCCGCAAAAAGGTGATATCATCCGACCGTTCGGCCAATATCTGCAGGTGCCTATTCAAGGTGCCCGGAAAACCGGCATCTTTGGACAGGGTCTGGATCAGATCAAACGCCTGATCAAACTCCTGACTAAGACCCAGAGCAATCGCATGCGTTCTGGCCGTTATCGCGCCAAGCTCTGATCGTCGATACTCGGTGCCATAGGCGGCGGCCAGACCAAGCTCTTGCGCCGAGACCGAACCGCGATCGACCCAACGTTTCTCAATCAGCCGGGCCAGCGCCAGAGGTGCTTCGACGGACGCATCCGATGCTGTAACAACCTCCGTCAAAAGGGACTCAGCCCGCTCATCCTGCCCCTCCACCTCTGCGACCTGTGCCTTGACCTGTTGGACATTAGGCCGGGTCTCGCCCTCAAGGCGGTCGACTGAGCGCAGCACGCGACGCGCGGCCTCGGTCTGCTGCCCGTCCACAAGGATCGACGCCAGCCGTGCCCCAAGGGCGCGGCGCAAATGATCCGGCAGACGCGCAAACGACTGTTCGATGGCTTGCACTTGCGCGTCCGATGCCAGCGACTGCTCTGCCAGTACCGCCCAAAGCGCCACATCGCCTTCGCATTTCTGCATTCCAATGAACGGGGACTGCCCGGTTACCGGTTGCTCATCGACAATCCGGGCAATCGCTGAAACCCATTGCGTTTCTTGCGCCGGAGCCCGCGACAGATCCAGCACTCGGACAGCTTCGACCCCAAAACCATGAAACGCGTAAAGCTTGGCAAGCTTTTCGGCCCGCGCCTGATCGACGCGATCAAATTCCTGATACAGCCCAGCCCTCAATTCTGAGGCTTGATCGGGAAAGGGGCGCCTGTCTGACCAGCCTGCGACTCCCAGCTCAGCGTCCGCGATACAGGCGGGTTCGGTGTCGAGCTGCCGCAACTCCGCGCCGAGCAGGTCTGGAAGCTCATCTAGGATCGAGGACATGTTGATGTTGCCCCCCAATTTCTCCGGCACCGCGATGTTTTCAGGCGCGAAGGAAGCCCGGGGCCCAACGGGCGCGAGGTTCAAATCGAGGATTTCCCGGTCGACCCCCTGCAGTAGCCGGGCGGATAGCTGATCCACAAAACCCTGCCGTGTCCGGTTCAAGAGCGGCAGATCAAATTGCGACATTGGGTCGGGTGTTTTTTGTGACACTTGCCGCGGCACGCCCTGCCAGAATACCGGCGGGGGAATGTCTGCCGCAACTGGTGGCAGCGGATTCCCCGGTGCAATATCCAACACAATCATTCTGTTCTGGAACAGAAATGAAGAGGCCACGCAGTCGCACCCGAACTCCAGCTCAAGCGGTGCTCCGGGCCGGGTCTGCGATACCGAATCCAGCCGACCGGTGGTCAATCGACTGAAGACCGAACCGGTGCGGAACGTGACCTCATCCAGCGCCAGCGTCAGCCGTGCCCCGTTCTTTCGTTGCGCCAAAGTCCAGCCTGTATCGGGAGGGACGTTTACCACCAGTCGCGTGAAACCATCATGTTCGCCGGAACGAACGGTCACCTCCTGCGACATGGCACCTGTCGCCGCAGCGATCAGGACCGTCACCAATGCGCCAAACCGCGTCATGCCGCCGCCTGCTTGAGTTCTTTCAGCGCATCCTCCAACTCGGAAAAGCCCGGTCGGTTATGGGTTGGCGTGTTCTGTCGACCCACCTCAATGCACATGGCAGCGTTGTGGTTGTGCAGGTTTGCGACCAGAACCTCTTTGATCAACTGGTAGAAATGGTTGTCTTCCTCGACCACGGTTTTCAGCTTGCCCGCAAAGGGGCCGACCAGCCCATAGGCCAGAAACACGCCGAGAAATGTTCCAACCAGCGCGCCGCCGATCAGTTTTCCCAGCACTTCCGGCGGCTGGTCGATTGAGCCCATGGTCTTGATCACACCCAGAACTGCCGCGACGATACCCAATGCGGGTAGGCCGTCCGCCACGGTCTGCAGCGCGTGGCTGGAATGCATGGCGTGATGGAAATTCGCCTCCATCCGCTTTTCCAGAACTTCCTCGACCTGATGCGGATCGTCGTAGTTCATAGACGCGGAGCGCATGGTGTCGCAGATCAGATCCACGGCCTCTTTATCCGCCTGAATCTTCGGATAGGCCGAGAACAGGGTCGAGGTTTGCGGGTCTTCGATATGCTGCTCAACCTCGACCGGGTTGGCGCGGGCGATACGGATTAGCGAGAACAGCAGGCAGAGCAGGTCGCGGTAATCCTCGGGCTTCCATTTCGGGCCCTTGAAGACTTTGCCCATATCCTTGATCGTATGTTTGACGCCACCCATGTCGTTGCTGATCAGAAACGCGCCGACCGCAGCGCCGCCGATCATCATCATCTCAAAGGGCAGGGATTTCAGAATGATGGTCATCTTGCCGCCTGCGGCCAGATAACCGCCGAACACCATTACGAAAATGACGACAATCCCAACAAGTCCAATCATGTGTGATCTCCGGCGATTTGCAGTTCAGATGTGAATGGCACAGGCGGCTACTCCTGCGGGGCAAGGGCGTTGCGCCCGGCCATGACAACGCTGATCGTATAGGCGGCTTCGGGGCTGAGGCCCGCCATTACGCCCGCCGCCGCATCCGCAGGCATGCGCGACAGGAAGCCCGCCGCAAATGTCGGGTCCATGTTTTCGAACAACTCGGCGGCATCTTTCGGCTTCATGCTCTGGTACACCTCGGTCAGCCGCGTCAGATCGGTTTCGGCAGCTTTGTCGGCGACGGCCAGCGTCGCGCGCAGCGCCTCCTCCGCATCCTGCAGAGCAGTCAGGCGGGTTTCGATTGCCTGATCCGCAATTTTCAGCGCTTTTTCTTTGTCGCGCAGCGCGTCCTCGCGTTGCTTTACCTGCGCTTCGCGGCGCAAAAGTTCCGTCAGAACCACCTGAAGGTCCCGGCTGTCTTGCGCAGGCGGAGGGCTTACGACCTTTTGCGGCTCGGTCGTTTTTGCCAGCGCGGGACCGGCTTCCAGCCCCACCCGAATCGCCGCAGAGCCGATCATCAGCAATGAGATCAACGTCAGGACGCCGCTGCGCGGACGCTTGTTGGCGATCCGGCGACCCGTCATTCCGCCGCCTCTTGCCGTTTTCGGTCGTGACGGAAGAACATCAGCCCTTCGGGGGCTTTTGCGAGCGGTTCCGGTGCAACCGGTTCGGTGGGCTCGGTCCTGAGGTCATCCGCTTGTTCATCTGTATCCGATGGGGTTTCCTGAGAGTCCTTCGGGGTTTCCACCTGTTCGTCTTGGCTTTCGGATGGTTCCACGGGCTCGTCCACTTTTTCAGGCTGCACCGGTCCCGGTTCCTCCTCCGGAATGACGTCATGCATCGACGCCATCATCAGTTCCAACCGCTGCGCCACTGACTCGGCCCGTTCGGTCAGACCTTTCAACGTGTCGCCCGACCGGTCCGACGCAGATCGCGCGCTGTCCAGGGATTTTTTCAACTCGTCCGCCTGCGAAGACAGAACTGCAACCGCCCCGCCGACCCCTTGTTCCAGATCGGTGAACCGCCTGAGCCGCCGCGACAGGACAAAACAGTAAAGGCCCGCGCCCAGCGCGCCTGCGACAAGCAAAATATCCGCAATCAGCTCCAATTCCGCCTCCTAATTCAGTACAAATTCCATGACCAGCACGTCGCGCACGCGGCCTTCGCCAACAACAATCGCGATGCGCCGCAACAGGTGCCCGCGGATGCGAATCAACGCCAGAGGTCCTTCGATATCCGAGACCTCGATCGCCCGCAGATAGCCGTTCAGAACGTCCATGATTCGCGGCATCATTTTTTCCACATCAGCGATGTACGGGGCGTTAACTTCTAACTGTGCGTGAAACTTAAGATGGCGCGACCCGCCCGCATTCACCGATACAACGACCGGGGGCAGATCGACGAAGCCGACATCCGCAAGCGCCTTGGGCGGCGTGTCTGTTTCAGCCTCATAAGTGTCTGTTTTACTGCCCTTTCCCGCAAAGGGAAGCAGCCCGAATGACGTCAGCCCGTAACCGCTTGCCGCCCCGATCAGGGCAAGAATCACTCCGACGACCAATCCTTTTTTGCCCTTTTTTTCAGGGGCCTCAGCCTGTTCGGCAGTTGCGTCTGTCATGACGTCCTCATCCGTTTCTGGTGCATCCGTCATAACCCCGCAGGGACTAACCGATTGTTAAGGGCAATCGTCCAAACAAGAGGTGCACCGGGCAGAACGCCGGTGAGTCGGAGGTGAGCGTGCAGCAGATCGGAACTGTCTGGGCTGGGTTGGACAGGCGAAAACAAATCATCGTTGTCGGTGCGGCTGTGGTGGTGTTTCTGGGGGTTCTCGGGTTGTCGCGTGTGGCGACGGCCCCGTCGATGACCTTGTTATATGCGGGGCTGGAAAGCGGTGCCGCCGGGGATATCGTCCGGTCGCTGGATCAGCGCGGAGTTCCATATGAGATTCGCGGCGGGTCGATCTATGTTCCCGACGGACAACGGGATGAGTTGCGCATGACCCTCGCCAGTGAGGGGTTGCCTGCGAATGGCAACAGGGGGTACGAGCTGCTGGATTCCCTCAGCGGCTTTGGCACAACATCGCAGATGTTCGATGCCGCCTATTGGCGCGCGAAAGAGGGGGAGTTGGCGCGGACTATCGTCGGCAGCCCACATGTCAGCCAGGCGCGGGTTCACATCGCCAACGGATCGGCCAACCCGTTTCAGCGCAGCGTGGCCCCCACGGCCTCGGTCTATCTGGTGCCCTCGGGGGGGCAGATCACCGGGGATCAGGCCAAGGCCATTCGGTTTCTGGTGGCCTCTGCCGTCAGCGGTCTGGCACCTGAAAACGTCACGGTGGTTGATTCGAACGGGTCCGTGATAGGCGGTCAGGAAACAGCCGTGGCCGCTAATACCGCCGACGACAAGTCGCGCCAGTTGCGTGAACGGGTCCTGCGGCTGGTTGAGGCGCGCGTTGGCGCGGGCAATGCGGTTGTCGAGGTCAGCGTCGATACGGTGACCAAAACGGAATCCATCCGCGAGCGGCGTTTTGACCCGAAAGGGCGGGTGGCGATCAGCACCGATGTTGAAGAACGTTCCGACAGCGCCCGGAATCAGTCATCCGACGTCACGGTGGCTTCGAACCTGCCGGATGGGGACGGCGCGGTTGGGGACGAGTCCAATTCGACCGCCACAGAGACCCGCGAACGGGTGAATTATGAGGTCTCGGAAACCGAGTTGCAGGTTCACAACGCCCCCGGTGCCATCAAGCGGCTGACCGTTGCGGTTCTGGTCAACGGAACGCGTGCGGTGGATGCGACGGGCGCGGAAAGTTTCACTCCGTTGCCGCAGGCAGAGCTTGAGGCGCTAGAAGAACTGGTCGCCTCTGCAGTCGGGTTCGATGCGGCGCGGGGGGATGTAATCACGTTGAAATCCCTGAACCTGCCGGTGGTTGAGCCTAAGGGGACGCTGATCTCGGCCTCTGCGTGGCAGAATATCCATCTGGATGCGATGTCGCTGATTCAGATGACGGTTCTGGCAGTTGTCTCGCTGGTTTTGGCCTTGTTCGTAATCCGCCCGATCCTGATGAAACCGGCTGTGGCCCCGGCCTTGCTGCCAGCAGGCTCGGGCACTGAGGACACCACTGTTCTTACAGGTGAGATCGCGACGGATGACGGGTCCGGCTTTGCGCAATTGCCGGCTCAGGCCGATGTTCCGACCTTGGGAGCGGTTGCAGAAGACCCGGTGCAACGTCTGCAGGCGATGATCGGCGACAAGCAGGAAGAGACGGTCGAGATTCTGCGTAGCTGGCTGGAAGAGGGTGAGGAGCGCGTGTGATGACCATTGCTCATCTTCTTGAGGATTTCGCGACCGCATCGGCGGATGGCAGAGTGCACGTTCTGAACGACGACACGCTGGAAGAACACCGGCTTGCGGCTTTTGAACAAGGCTATGGCGCGGGGTGGGAGGATGCGGTTCAGGCGCAGGAGCAAAGCCGGACCCACATCTCTGCCGAGCTGGGGCAGACCCTGCAGGACATGTCCTTCACCCATCATGAGGCGCTGTCGCGCGTGACGCTTTCCCTGGAGCCGATGTTCCAAAGCCTGGTCCGCGTTGTTCTGCCCGAGAGTATCGAAAAGGGCCTTGGCACACGGGTTGTGGAACAGTTGTGCAGCATGGCCCGCGAGCAGATCGGGCAGCCTATACAAATCCTGGTTCCCGAGGGGCAGGGCGAGGCGGTGCAATCCCTGATCCCCGGCGAAATCTCTCCGCCCCCCAGCGTGATTGAAGACCAGTCGCTTGAGGTCGGTCAGGCACGGCTGCAGGTGGGCATGTCGCGGCGCGAGGTTGACTGCAGCGCCCTGCTGGCGTCGATCGCCGGGGCATTTGAAGCGTACGTATTTGAGGCAAACGAGGCATTGGCAAATGAGTGACCCGCAGACCCCGACACAGCAAAAACCCAACCCGTTCGATTCGGTTCCCATCGAAGTGACAGTCTCGGTCGGCCGCGCCCGCCCGTTGATCCGGGACTTGCTGAACATGGGCGCGAATGCCGTGCTGACGCTGGACAAACGGATCGAGGACCCGGTTGACCTGTATGTCGGGGATCAACTGGTCGCGCGCGGCCTGCTGGAAGAGATAGAGGGCGAGCAGGCGGGTCAGCTTGCCGTGCGTCTGACGGAAATAGCCGACCTGCAAAACGGGATCGGGTGATGCGCCCTCTGATCTGGCTAGCATGCGCGGTCCTCGTCCTGACGCCGTCACTGGCGCTGGCGCAGGATGTGACGCTTTCGCTGGGCGAGGGCGGGTCGATCTCGGCCCGGACGGTTCAGTTGATCCTACTGATCACGGTGCTGAGCCTCGCGCCGGGGCTGGCGATCATGATCACCTGCTTCCCGTTTCTGATCACCGTTCTGGCTATCCTGCGGCAGGGGATCGGGCTGCAGCAATCGCCGCCCAATATGCTGATCGTCAGCCTGGCGCTGTTTCTGACCTATTTCATAATGGACCCCGTCTTCACCGAGGCCTGGACCACTGGCATCCGCCCAATGCTGGAAGAACGGATGGAGGTTGAACCAGCGTTGGAACGCGCCCTGATCCCGTTCCGGGAGTTCATGGCCGCAAGGCTGGATGCGGACACGTTCTATGCAATGGCAGCCCTGCGCCCCGAAGGCGACGCGCTGGCCCTGTCGCCGCAGGCCCCGCTGTCGGTTCTGATGCCGTCTTTCATGCTGTCAGAAATCGCCCGCGCCTTTCAGATCGGGTTTCTGATTTTCCTGCCCTTCCTGATCATTGACCTGGTTGTTGCTGCCGTTCTGATGTCGATGGGCATGATGATGGTGCCCCCAGCCATCGTATCCCTGCCGTTCAAACTGGCGTTTTTCGTCATTGCAGATGGGTGGGCGTTGATCGCCAGCGCGTTGGTGCGCAGTTATATGCCTTAGGCCGTGCTGAGCGTGGGGAGGGGCGTTGGGTCGAGTTTGGACGGGTTCCAACGTTAGCGGAGGGGCAGTTCTTCAGCGCGGTGCTCGCCTGATCCGTATTCAGATCAGGCGCATCAAAGCGTGGAAATCTAGGAATTGCGCCTGTCCAAAAGTAAAGCGGCGCATCCGAAATGCTGTAAGCCCGGAGAATTTGGTGCGAAAACTGCACCACTGCTCAAAGGCAATCAACCTGACCTCGGCCAGCGCGGTGCAAGCGGATCAGCTGGTCCGGTCCAGATCCTTGATCAACTGGTTCAGATTGCCCTTGCGCGCATCCAGCATCGCGCCGATCTCGGTGCGCTCGGTCAGCAGCAGGTTCACGCCTTCGATGAACATGTTGTAGAACTTGTCGCGCCCGGATTTGTCAGAGACCAGAAAAGTCACATCGAACGGCGAAGACCCGCGCAGTTTGACCGACGTTCTGACCTCGTAACCCGCTTTGATCTTGCGGGCGTTGCGGACATTCACTTCACCCCCGATAAACTCGCGGAACCGGCGACCGTATTTGCGGGAAATATAGCCCTGAAACGCATTGGTGAAGCGCCGTAGCTGTGCCGGGGTGGCCGTACGGGCATCCGCGCCCAAAGCATAGCGGGCCATGATCGGCACGTCTGCATATTGCACAAAAATCTTCTCAAATTCGCGCAGCATGGCGTTTTCGGATTTGCCGGAGGCGATCACCCGGTTGATATCGGCAACCACGCTGTCCACCAGAGCCTTGGCGCTGGCCTCGGTCTGGGCGAAGGCGGGCAGGGGCAGGGCGGCCAATGCCAGGCCTGCGGCGATAAATCCACGTCGGTTCAATGCGTTACTCGGCATATGGGTCCTCGTAGGGGTCAAGAAAGGGGTCTCTGACTGGGTCAGTCCCAATTTCTGCGTAGGGATCGTCATACAGCCCCAGATAGGCGTCCTCATCATCTCTTGCCAGTTCGAAGCGGCGATTTTGAAGATAGATCAGCCGCGCCTGCGCATAACTGTCCGCGCTGTCATACAAAATCGAATCCACCGTGTCCGAGAACCGGCCCCGGTCGCCCATGCGCCGCACAACCTCGGCGTAAACGCCGATGTTGTCCACGGGACGGGTCGGGCTGAAATTGATCGGGTTCGAGAACAGGTTGACCACAACGCCGATCGCGTCGCGTTGCGTCGAGGGGCCGTAGAAGGGCAATTCGACATAAGCCCCTTCGCCAACGCCCCAGACATGTAGGGTTTCGCCAAAATCGGTGTCCACCGGTGGCAGATTCAGCTCATCGGCGGGCGCAGACAGGCCGAACCCGCCCACGGTCATGTTGATGACAAAGCGCAACAAAGCGTTGCCGGTCTGCTTCGGGTTGCCCTGCAGCAGATAGTCAAGCGCCTGACCGGGAAGGGAAATATTCTCGGCGAAGGTGCTGAAGCTTGTCACCATCGGGTCGGGAACGATCTTCACATAGCCTTTCGAGGCCGGGCGGAACAGGAACCGGTCAACCCCAAGATTGAACTTGTGAACCGCGCGGTTGTTGCCCTCATAGGGGTCAAAAACCTCGCCCGGGGGGGCGTCTGCCGAGGGCCGGGTCGCGCAGGCCGACAAAACGGTCATCAGGGACAGGACAATAATGTGCTTCAGGCCAAATCTGCTCGACACGGGTCTCGTTACTCCAAAGTTGCCCTTTGATTTGGATGCAGGGCTTTCAATCAATACGCCTGTGCCGGTTGAGCACAAGTTTTCGAGTCATAGATGGTTCACGCCTCGAATGAAACACCTAGCGTTTAACCTGTCTGTCGGCGCGCCGTAAAGTGACACAGCTTCAACAGTTCGCAATAAGAGAAGTTATGCCCAGATCGCGGGCGTTCGGCAAAATGACGGTTTCCTTCTTTTCCAAACGTCACTTCCCGGTTAGCGTCCGCCCGAGTCGAACACAGGGTGAGGAGCATCACATGACCATCGCAGCAAAACTGGAAAGCCTGGGCGTCACGTTGCCGGACGCGCCCGCGCCAGCGGCCAACTATGTGCCCTTCGTGCGCCTGGGTAATATCGTCTACGTGTCGGGCCAGATCTCGAAGGCGGATGAGCTGATCACCGGCAAACTGGGCGATGACATGGATGTTGACGCAGGCGCTGCTGCTGCAAAGGTCTGCGCCATCAACCTGCTTGCGCAGGTCAAGGCCGCGTGTGGCGGCGATATCGAGAAACTGGTGCGGGTGATCAAGCTGACCGGTTTCGTGA
This sequence comes from Ruegeria sp. G12, assembly GCF_056533565.1. Taxonomy (NCBI): domain Bacteria; kingdom Pseudomonadati; phylum Pseudomonadota; class Alphaproteobacteria; order Rhodobacterales; family Roseobacteraceae; genus Ruegeria; species Ruegeria sp. G12. Next base: position 292,541 of record NZ_JBQFOO010000003.1, on the reverse strand, counting down.
ACTCGACCGCCGATTTCACCGCCCAGCCACAGGTGATCAACGGCGCGTCGGACTTTCTGGTCGAGGCGCTGGGCGATGCGGGTCGCCATTCCCGCTCGGCCGTCAGTGCCGCGTCGCTGCCCTTGGGTGTGGCGGTCGAAATCGAAGGTATATTCGAGATCCAATGACACCGCCCCTGCCTTCTGAATTCCTGCAGGCCCCGATTGCGCATCGGGCTCTGCACGATATCCCCGATGGTCGTCCGGAAAACAGCCGCGCGGCCATTCGTGCGGCTGTTGACGCAGGCTATGGGATTGAGATTGACCTGCAACTGACGTCAGACAACCGGGCGATGGTCTTTCACGACTATGACATGGGGCGACTGACCGGGCAGCCCGGACCGATCCGGCAGGTTTCATCGGCACAGGCGCAGGCGACGCCGCTGCTGCATGCGGATGACGGTATCCCGACGCTGGACGAGGTGCTTGGGATGGTGGCGGGCAAGGTGCCCCTGTTGATCGAGTTCAAGGATCAGGACGGCGCGATGGGCCCCGATATCGGCGCGTTAGAGGCCGATGCCGTCCGCGCGCTGCAGGGCTATGACGGCCCCGTGGCCGTGATGTCGTTCAACCCCAACAGCGTGGCCGAACTGGCCCGTCTGGCCCCGCATCTGCCACGGGGTCTGGTGACATGCTCTTACAGGCCCAAGGCCGAGCTGTTGGCGCCAGACATTTGCGACTATCTGCGTGACATTCCTGATTTCGACCGGGTGGGGGCCAGCTTCATCAGCCATGAGGTGCATGATCTGACCCGCCCCCGCGTCGCCGAGTTGAAAGCGCGCGGCGTGCCGGTCCTGTGCTGGACCGTCCGCTCGCCCGAACAAGAGGCAGAGGCCCGCCAGGTTGCCGATAATGTGACCTTCGAACGCTACATGGCCGCGCATCCGGCTTGATCCCACCCGCTTGGACCACAGATAAAGACGGGGCGCGGAGGGCACATGGATCAGGCACAGATCGAGGTTCAGGTACTGGCATCCCTGTCGCAGATATCTGCGACAGAGTGGGACGCCTGCGCCTGCCCCGAGGTTGCAGAGGGCGGGCGACCGCTTGATCCCTTCACCACGCATCGGTTTCTGCTGGCGCTTGAGGAAAGCGGCTCGGTCGGCCGCGGCACGGGCTGGCAGCCGCAGTACCTGACCGCCTATCTGGACGGGATGCTGATCGCGGCGGCTCCGATGTACGCCAAATCGCATTCTCAGGGCGAATACATCTTCGACCATAGCTGGGCCCATGCCTATGAAAGCGCGGGCGGGCGGTATTATCCCAAACTGCAGATCGCGGTGCCGTTTACCCCCGCAACCGGTCGCCGTTTTCTGGTGCGACCGGGATATGAGGCGATTGGCATGTCGGCGCTGACGCAGGGCGCGGTGCAACTGGCGGCCGACAATCAGGTCTCCTCGCTGCACGCCACCTTCTGCACCGAGGATGAGGCGCTGGCCGGGGAACAGATGGGCCTGATGGTGCGCCATTCGCAGCAGTTTCACTGGCTAAATGACAATTACGCTGATTTCGACGGGTTTCTGGCGGCTCTGTCGTCACGAAAACGCAAGAATATCCGCAAGGAACGGGCGCAGGCCTGTGGGTTCGGTGGTGAGATCCGCACGTTCACAGGCGACGACTTGCGCCCCGAACATTGGGATGCGTTCTGGCGGTTCTATCAGGATACCGGGTCGCGCAAATGGGGTTCTCCTTATCTGACGCGGCAATTCTTTGACATCGCTCAGGAAACCATGACCGATGACATCGCCTTGGTGCTGGCCGAACGCAACGGCTATCCCATCGCGGGCGCTTTGAACTTTATCGGGCGCGAGACGCTGTTTGGCCGCTATTGGGGCTGCGTCGAACACCATGCCTGCCTGCATTTCGAACTGTGCTACTATAGGGCGATCGATTTTGCCATCGCCCAGGGCCTGAATCGGGTCGAGGCCGGTGCGCAGGGCGAACACAAGCTGGCGCGCGGGTATCTGCCCACGCGCACGCATAGCCTGCACTGGGTTGCCGATCCCGGATTTGCCGATGCGGTCCAGAAATTTCTGGACGCCGAGGGCCGGGCGGTGGGAGAAGAGATCGAGATTCTGACCGAATACGGACCGTTCAGAAAATCGAACCCGGAGGAACACCAATGACCGAACTTTTGTCGACCGAGACGCGCGGACCGCTGCTGGACCCGCTGTTCAAGAACGGCTGGACCATGGTTGAAGGCCGGGACGCGATTACCAAGACCTTCATTTTTGACAATTTTGTCGCCGCATTCGGCTGGATGACGCAGGTGGCGATCTGGGCCGAGAAGTGGAACCACCACCCCGAATGGTCGAACGTTTACCGCACGGTCGAGGTGGTGCTCTCTACCCACGACGTAGGCGGGCTGTCGGCGCTGGATGCCAAGCTGGCGCGCAAGATGGATGGTCTGGTCTAACCCCGGTCGCTTTGCGAGCCCTCACCACCGGCCAGCGAGGCCGTGATGCCCAGTTGCCGGAACTCATCCGGCGTCACCGTACCATCGCTGACATCGATATTGCCCGGGATACCCGTGACCCGATTGCCGATGGACCGGACACTGCGCGCCGCTGGATTGATGTCCAGACAGCGCGTGTTGTAACAGGTCAGCCCGCTGGTATTGATCTGGATGCGCTGCTGCCCGTCCGGCCCGGTGACAACCGGGGCTTGCGGCACATCGCAGGCCGCGACCAGAGCCAAAGCCCCCAGACCGATCCATTTGTTCATCGCTCGCTCCTAGTCCAGCTGACCGTTGCCATCCAAATCCGCAGAGGTGAAATCGCTGTCCATCTGCGCATCATATTCTGCTCTGGAGATAAGGCTGTCATTGTTGCGGTCAACATTTTGGAACTGATTGATGTCCAGAAACGGTTTCGCTTCATCCAGACCCAGCGTGCCGTTCTTGTCCTCGTCCATGGCCTGAAAGGCATAGTCGGAAAAGGCGTTGAACTCGTCCTTGGACAGGAAGCCGTCATTGTTGGCGTCGATGGCTTTCAGTTCGTTTTCATGCAGCTCGCCCACGGTTTCGGCACTGGCGGCTCCGGCCAGCAGGGTTGCTGCGATGACGATGATCTGACGTTTCATGGCGGCACTCCTCAGCATGCGAATCTCTGACCTTCAAAGCCGCCCGCGGCGGCCCCGGCCGCGGTCAGGATGGTTTTGCCGGATCCGCCGCCGAACTGGTTGCCGATGGCCCCGCCGATCAATGCGCCGCCCAGCGTTCCTCCAAGGCAGGCAATCTCGTGCTGGCGGGCGGCTTGTTGTTGCGGGGTGGGTGCCGGTCCGCAGGCTGCCAACAGCCCCGCGCCGGTCAGGATAAGTGAAAAAGCCTTGAGTTTCATAAATTAACTCCCCGGTTCATCTGCGCCGAGTATTCGCGCATCGGGGCGTTCTAGCAAGTTAAATACGGCTCGGTCGGCCCCGGTATTGCCGGGGCCGGGCCGGGTTACATGGTGGCCAGCAACGTCTCACCGGCGGACACCTCGCAGGTGCCGGGGCTTTCTTCCAGATTCAGCGCCGCGACCTTGCCATCGTCAACCAGCATCGCATAGCGCTTGGACCGTGCGATCAGGCCCGCAGGCGGGGCGTCAAATTGCATGCCGATGGCCTTGGTGAACTCGGACGCGGCATCTGCCAGCATGGTCAGGCCAGCATCGGTTGCGCCGGTGGCCTCGCCCCAGGCTTTCATCACGAAGGGGTCGTTGACCGAGATGCAGATGACCTCGTCCACGCCCTTGGCATCGAACTGACCCTTGGTGCGCATGAAGCTGGGCACATGGGCGGAACTGCAGGTTGGGGTATAGGCGCCGGGCACCGCAAAAATCACGACTTTGCGCCCTTTGACCTTGTCGGACAACCGCACCTCTTCCGGGCCCTCGGCCCCGATCCGGGTCAGCGTTGCATCGGGCAGAGTGTCACCTGTTGAAATCATTTTTAACCTCCTGTCGTTTGGATTTGCAGAGTCGGGCTCAGCCGCAATATAGGTGAGCGAACACAGTTAACCACGGGAATTCGACAGGGTGGGAGGAGCATGAGCCATATTGTCGTGATCGGTGCGGGGCAGGCGGGGTCATCGCTTGTCGCAAGGCTGCGCAAGGACGGGTTTGAGGGGGACATTACCCTGATCGGGGCCGAGCCGCATCTGCCCTATCAGCGCCCGCCTTTGTCCAAGGCCTATCTGCTGGGCGAGATGGAGCTGGAACGCCTGTTCCTGCGCCCCGAGAGCTTTTATGCCGACAACAACATCACCCTGCGTCTGGGCCAGCGCGTCACCGGCATCGACCCGCAGGCCAAGACCGTGATGGTGGGGGATGAGGTCATCACCTATGACGAGTTGGCCCTGACCACCGGGTCCGACCCGCGCCGCCTGCCTGCGGCGATAGGCGGCGATCTGGACGGTGTGCATGTGGTCCGCGATCTGGCCCATATCGACGAGATGGAGCCGCGTGTCACCGACGGTGCCCGCGCACTGATCGTGGGGGGCGGATATATCGGGCTTGAGGCCGCCGCCGTCTGTGCCAAGCGCGGGGTGAAGGTCACTCTGGTCGAGATGGCGGATCGCATCCTGCAACGGGTCGCGGCCCCCGAGACCAGCGATTATTTCCGCGCGCTGCATTCTGAATACGGCGCAGATATCCGCGAAGGGGTCGGGCTGGATCGTTTGATCGGGGAAGATGGCTATGTGACGGGGGCCGTTCTGACGGATGGCGCGGAACTGGCGGTGGATTTCGTCATTGTCGGCGTCGGCATCGCGCCCGCGACCCAACTGGCCGAGATGGCGGGGCTGGAGCTGGACAACGGTATCAAGACCGACGCCCATGGCCGCACCTCGGATCCCTCGATCTGGGCGGCAGGCGATTGCGCGTCTTTTCCGCATGGCGAGGGGCGTATCCGGCTGGAAAGCGTGCCCAACGCGATAGATCAGGCCGAGATCGTGGCTCAGAACATGCTGGGCGCGGCCAAGGGTTACACCGCGACACCGTGGTTCTGGTCGGATCAGTATGACGTCAAGCTGCAGATCGCGGGCCTGAACACCGGCTATGACCGCGTCGTGACCCGCAAGGGCGAGGGTGCGACGGTGTCCTTCTGGTATTACAAGGGGGACCAGCTGATCGCAGTGGACGCGATGAACGACCCGCGTGCCTATATGGTCGGCAAGCGCCTGATCGACGCGGGCAAGACCGCTGATCCCGACGTGGTAGCTGACCCGGATGCGGACCTGAAGCCGCTGCTCAAGGCGTGAGGATCATCGCCGGAGACTTCCGGGGCCGTGCCTTGACCTCGGTCGGCAAAGGGGACGCAGGCGCGCATCTGCGCCCCACCACCGACAGGGTGCGCGAAAGCCTGTTCAACGTGCTCACCCATCTGATCGATTTCGAAGGCCTGCGGGTTCTGGACCTGTTTGCAGGCACCGGCGCGTTGGGGCTCGAGGCGCTGTCTCGCGGCGCGGATCATGCCACATTTGTCGATGACGGTCGGGTGGCGCAGGGTCTGATCCGCAAGAATATCGACCTGACCCGCAGCGCCGACCGGACGAGCCTGATCCGCCGGGATGCCACTAAACTGGGCGAAAACCCCGGCGCGGCCTATGACCTAATCTTCCTCGACCCGCCGTATGGCAAGGCGCTGGGCCAGAAGGCCGTTGACGCTGCTCTTGCGGGCGGATGGATCGCCGATGACGCGCTGCTGGTCTGGGAAGAAAGCACCCCGATGGCCGCACCGAGCGGGTTCACCCAGCACGACACGCGGAAATACGGAGACACCCATATCTCATTGATGTGGCGTGATATTTCAGACTGAAGAAGGCAAGGACCCTCATGCACGATCTGGTCATTTTCGATTGCGACGGCGTTCTGGTCGATAGCGAACCCCTGTCCAATCAGGTGCTTGTCGACAACCTGGGCCGCTATGGTCTGGACCTGACGCTGGAGGACAGCGTCGGTTTCTTTCTGGGCGGCACGATGACCGGCGTGCGCGACAAGGCCCGCGATTTGGGGGCGGACCTGCCAGACGATTGGGTCGATCAGGTCTATGCGGAAACCTATGCGCGTCTGCGGCAGGGCGTGTCGCTGATGCCCGGAATTCGCGTGCTGCTGGACACGCTGGACTACCACGGCATCCCGTTCTGCGTCGCCTCGAACGGCAGCCCGGACAAGATGGAGATCACATTGGGCCAGAACGGTCTGTGGGATCGTTTTCAGGGGGCCATGTTTTCGGCGCATCAGTTGGGGACAGCGAAACCGGACCCCAAGATGTTTCAGCTTGCGGCGGAACAGTTTGGCGCATCCGCGCCGGTCGTCATCGAGGACAGCCACAATGGTGTGACCGCCGCGATCCGTGCCGATATGCGCTGCCTGGCCTATGCACCGCACGGGGACGGTGCCAAACTCACGGAAATTGGCGCAGAAGTGTTTTGGGACATGGCCGAGGTTCCCCGGCTTTTGGGACTCTGACCCAAAAACATGCTATGGTCCGCATCATGGACCGCGCTTTATCTCCGCCGCTCTGGGTTTTCGAACCGGAAACCGACACCGTGACCGGCCCGCCGCCGAAACCCCGGCGCGCGCCTGTGTTCATCCATGACGCTGTAATGCCATGGGGGTCCGAGACGATGTTGCTGAAGCTTCTGCGCGATCAGGCGCAGGATCAGGACGAATAGGTCGGATGGAACTTGTCGCCCGGTGACAGGGTGAAGATCTCGACCCCGTCTGCCGTTACTCCCACCGAATGCTCAAACTGCGCCGACAGCGATTTGTCGCGGGTCACGGCGGTCCAGTCATCGGCCAGCGTCTTTGTCTCGGGGCGGCCCAGATTGACCATCGGTTCGATGGTGAAGAACATACCCTCTTCCAGAACCGAGCCCGTCCCCGGACGCCCGTAATGCAGCACATTCGGCGGCGCGTGGAATACCCGGCCCAGCCCGTGGCCGCAGAAATCGCGGACAACGGACATCCGGTGCGCCTCGACATAGGCCTGAATGGCGTGGCCGATATCGCCGAAGGTGTTGCCCGGCTTGACCATCTCGATGCCCTTGAACAGGGCGTCATGGGTGACCTGAATCAACCGTTCCGCCTTGCGTGGCAGTTTGCCCGCCACATACATGCGCGAGGTGTCGCCGAACCAGCCGTCAACGATGACGGTCACGTCGATGTTCAGGATATCGCCATCCTTCAGCTTCTTGTCGCCGGGAATGCCGTGGCAGACCACGTGGTTCACGCTGATGCAGCTTGCGTGCTGATAGCCCTTGTAGCCAATAGTGGCCGAAGTCGCGCCCGCATCCTCGACCATCTGAGTGATCAGCCCGTCGATGACGCCGGTGCTCTGGCCCGGAAAAACATGCTCCGCGATGTCGTCCAATATCCGCGCGGCCAAGGCCCCTGCGGCGTGCATGCCAGCAAAGTCTCCCTGTTCGTAGATGCGGATACCGTCCTTGGTCAGACGGCCACGATGTTCTTTCATCGACGCTAGGCTCCAAATGTTTCGCGCAGCGCCCCTTTTACGCTGCTTGTGCAGAAAGTACCAGAGGGTGCTGTTTTCAATCGTTCAAATGGCGTTGAAGGGGCCGAGATCAAGCTTTGGTAGCCGCAGGATTGCGCTAGGGTGGCAGCCAGCACTACGCAGGAAGCGGGGAAAACCAATGCCAAAATGGGCCGTTGTCCTGATCATGGTCGCCCTGACCGGATGCCGGGAAGAAGTCACCTTGCTGTCGGGTCCTCAACTGGCGAACCTGCTGGCCGATGACCGCCAGATCGCGTTTGACAGGTTTCACATCAGCGGCACAGCCCATTTTCACCCCAATAGGACGTTCGAGGTTTCGATCCCCCGGCTGGGTCAGGATACCGGAGAGTGGTGGCTGGAAGACAATCAGATTTGCAGCCGCTGGACGAGTTTCCGGCAGGGGCGCAAATTATGTGCTTTGGTTGGCCAAACCCGCGACGGGACCTATCGCGGGCAAAGCCCGAAATCCGGGGTGTTTCTGGGAACATTCCGATTTCAGGACTGATCTCGCCTAGCTGACCTGCCATTGGCGGGTGGGGTCGGCCCAAACGCCCTCGGGGGTGATCTTGGTGCCGACGATCAGCCGCTCAACCCCCTTGGCCGCCTGAAAAGCCGCCGCATAGGCCGGATCGATATCCGCAGCCAGCGCGAACCGGTCGCAGTCGGTGCGCTGCACCAGATACAGCATCATCGCCCGGTGCCCCTGCGCCGCCATGGCCGCCAACTCGCCCAGATGCTTGGTGCCGCGCGCCGTCACGCTGTCGGGAAACTCGGCCAGACCGGGCTGGCGGGACAGGGTGACGCTTTTGACCTCGACATAAGCATCCGGCAGGCCCGGCTGGGTCAGCAGGAAATCGATGCGGCTGCTCTCGCCGTATTTCACCTCGGGGCGGACGGTTTCATAGGCGGCCAGTTCCGGGATCTCGCGCGCCATCAGCGCCGCCCGCAGCGCCCGGTTCGGCAGCGAGGTATCGACCCCGGTGAAATGCCCGTTCTCATGGTCCACCAGCCGCCAGCCGTATTTCAGCTTTTTTTTCGGATCATCGTTGGGCTCCAGCCATATCCGCTCTCCCGGTTCCGCCAGCCTCATCATCGAGCCCGGATTGGCGCAATGGGCGGTCACCTCGCGCCCGTCCTCCAACGTGCAATCGGCCAGAAAGCGTTTATAGCGGCGGATCAGGCGGGCGGGGACAAGGGGGGTTTCAAATCGCATGTCCAAGGGCCTATACCTGCCCCAAGGGCCGATCAAGAGGGAGGGCGCGCCATGGCCAATCCAACCGCAGCAATGCTTGTGATCGGGGATGAGATCCTGTCGGGCCGCACCCGCGATGCCAACATGCATTATCTGGCGCAGGAACTGACCAAACACGGCATCGACCTGAAAGAGGTCCGCATCGTCAGCGATGACGCCCCCGCGATCGAAGAGGCGGTCAAGGCGTTGTCCGAGGCGCATGACCATGTCTTCACCAGCGGCGGCATCGGGCCCACCCATGACGATATCACCGCCGATTGCATCGCCCGCGCCTTTGGTGCCCCCATCGACATCCGCGCTGATGCCCGCGCCTTGCTGCAAGCCCACTATGACAAATCCGGGCTGGAGCTGAACGCCGCCCGCTTGCGCATGGCGCGTATCCCGGACGGGGCGGCTCTGATCGACAACCCGGTCTCGACCGCGCCGGGCTTCACCCTTGGCAATGTGCATGTGATGGCCGGGGTGCCCTTGGTGTTTCAGGCCATGGTGGCCAGCGTTCTGCCCACCTTGACCGGCGGCAGCCCGCTGTTGTCGCAGACCCTGCGGGTGGATCGGGGCGAGGGCGACATCGCCGCCACCCTTTCCGCGCTGGCGGATGCGTTCGAGCAGCTTTCGATCGGCTGTTACCCGTTCCAGATCAACGGCGTGTTCGGGGCCAATGTGGTGGTGCGAGGCACGGACGGGGCTCAGATCGACGCTGCCATGACTCGGTTGGCGAAGGAGCTTGAGCTTTGAACGTCAACTGGGCCGAGGTTGTCGATGGCACCTGGCCCGCAGCCCGGTATGACACCTGCGGACCCTTCCAACTGCGTCAGGGGCAGGGCGGCGGATCACGCGTCTCTGCCGCTAGCGCGCTGGGGCCAGCGACCGAAGGTGATATCGACGCCGCCGAGGCCGCGATGCTGGCGATGGGTCAGAAACGGATCTTTTGCCTGCGCCCGGGGGATGATGCGCTGGACGAACAGCTGGCCGCACGCGGCTATGACATCCTCGATCCAGTCAATATCTATCGCTGTCCTGTCCGCCAGTTGACCGACACTCCCGTACCGCCGCTGGTGGCCTTCGACATCTGGGAACCCCTTGCAATCATGCGTGAGATCTGGGCGCAGGGCGGTATCGGGCCCGAGCGGGTCGCCGTGATGGAACGCGCGCCCGGCCCGAAAACCGGCCTGCTCTTGCGCCATGACAACCGCCCCGTCGGCACGGCATTTGTGGCCATCCACGAAGACATCGCCATGGTACATGCGCTGGAAATCCTGCCCGCCCATCGCCGTCAGGGCGTCGGCCAATGGGGCATGCGCGCTGCGGCCTTCTGGGCTCTGGACAATGGCGCGCAGACCCTTAGCGTGATCTGCACCAAGGCCAATGCCGGGGCCAACGGCCTGTACCGCGCTCTGGGGATGGAGATCGCGGGCGAATATCACTACCGTCAGCGTGTCTGACAAGAGGGACCAACGTGACCACAAAAGACCTGCCAACCGCGCTGGACCTGCCCATGGTCGATCCGCTGCCGCCCGAGACTCAGAAATACTTCGATATCTGCGTCGAAAAGCTGGGCATGGTGCCGAACGTTCTGAAAGCCTATGCGTTCGATATCGACAAGTTGAACGCATTCACCACCATGTATAACGACCTGATGCTGGCCGACAGCGATCTGTCGAAACTGGACCGTGAAATGATTGCCGTCGTCGTATCTGCGATCAACAAATGCTTCTATTGCCTCGTGGCACATGGCGCGGCGGTGCGGCAGCTTTCCGGCGACCCGCAACTGGGTGAGGCGTTGGTGATGAATTACCGCGTTGCACCTCTGGACACGCGGCAACGCGCGATGCTGGATTTCGCGGCCAAGATGACCACCGCCAGTGCCGAGATTGAAGAGCCTGATCGCCAGCGTCTGCGCGATGCCGGGTTCAGCAACCGGGATATCTGGGACATTGCCAACGTGACCGGGTTTTTCAACATGTCGAACCGTGTGGCCAGCGCCACGGGCATGGTTCCGAACCCCGAATACCACGCCCAATTTCGATGATCCGACGTCTTGCCCTTTGCGCCGTGTTGCTTGCGGGTCCTGCCGCCGCGCAGGACCTGGCCCTGCCGTCCAGCGCCCGGCAGATCAGCGACCGCACCTCGCCGCTGGACAGCTATGACCTGCCCACCGGCCCCTATGCCGATGGCGCAGTGCCCGCCCGCACCGTCGAAGGCCGGGTCGAGCGCTATACCTGGCGGCTGCAGGCGGGCTCCAGCACCACGCTGCAATTGCTGGCCCCTTTGCGCGACCAGATCGAGGCGCAGGGCTTTGACATCCTCTTTGAATGCGAGGCCCGCAACTGCGGCGGTTTCGATTTCCGCTTCGGCACCGAGGTCGTCCCGACCCCCGACATGTATGTGGCCATTCAGGATTACCGGTTCCTGTCGGCCACCAAAGGCCCCGAGGTGCTGAGCCTGCTGGTCAGCCGCAACCCGCCCGACGGCTATGTCCAGCTGATCCGCGTCACGCCGGTGGACGCCCCCGATCCCGCCCCGGTGGTGATCGAGGAAACCGTGGATCAGGCGGGCGGCCTGCTGGAAGACCTTCAACAGAACGGCCACGTTATCCTCGACGATCTGCATTTCCGCACCGGAGAGGTGACGCTGGGCGAGGGACCGTTTGCCTCGTTGTCATTGCTGGCGGGGTTCCTGTCCGACAACCCCGATCTGCGGTTGGCGCTGGTGGGGCATACAGATGACACCGGCACCCTGCAGGCCAACACCGATGTCAGCACCAAACGCGCCCAATCCGTCCGCGCCCGCCTGATCGAAGCGCACGGCGTCGCTGCGGATCGGATCGAGGCGGATGGCGTGGGCTATCTGGCCCCCCTCACCTCGAACACCACCGCCGAGGGGCGCGACCTGAACCGCCGGGTCGAGGCGGTGTTGCTGGTCAATTGAAGCGGGGTGCAGCTGGCGGGGCGCTTGCGCGTTAATTTGAAGGGAATCTCACGTGCGAAAGCGACTGCGGCCCACGCTTGAGGTAAACTACTGACGCGAGTTTATGCGCAGTGATGCGAATAAAGCTTTCACGTGACCCGCTGCCTCACGCCATTGGTCTATTTCACCCAGTGGAAGGTAAAAGCTGTAGCCCAGCGATCCTTCAAAGACCTGAGCGCGGCAAACCTGATCAGTGTAAGGCCCACTTAGGCAATACAGGATTAAGCGTTGTTCTGTATTCTCGTCAAACCCATCGACTATCATCCTGTTTCTCCCCATCAAGTCATCAGCTTTCAACTCGTCAGGGTCGGGCATCATCTCCAGCGATATGGCATCTTCAAACACATCTGGTTGAAGTGGGTTGTAGATCAGTTCCATTGTTTCGGTGATCGAAGAATAGGTTCCGTCTGACCCGATCAGTTTATTGCTGCGGATGGAAAGCCGATCCGTGTAGGCGCTTGGGTGAAGCTCTGGCCCGATGGAGTATACATCTGGACCCACGCCGTAGATGGTGTTCTCAACCTCCCCGATTTTGATTGCTTCGGCGAAATTCTGGATAGGATAGCAGGTTGGAACGCCCCAGGTTGCTTTGACGTTTTTGACGAATTCTTGCCGCCGTATTGACCAATGCGCGGTTAACGAGCTCTGGTTGTCAACGCGTTTCAAAAGCCCGAGATTTGGGTATGTATGGCCCTTTGGCAGAGCGAAAAAACCAAGCTGTTGAATTTCAGAAACAGGCCCTGACCTATCTGAGGCTGTCAAGCACCAAGCCTCACCTTCCGCAAGCGCTTCGGCGGCGGTGAGTATACGGTTGGGTTGCTGTGCACCCATGGTTGCGGCGACCGCCAAAGCGACAAAGCTGACGGCCAGCGTGATCGCCAGTTTTCGTCTTGAAATTGCAAGAATCACGGCAGCGGCGGAAGACGCCAGAATAGCGATACCAATATCGAGTTTCACACCCGCGGACACACCCGAGAGCATAAAAGCAAGCGATATCGCCAGAGCCAGGCCAATACAGCACCCTACGGCTGCCAAAGCGGCAATATCGAAGCAATCCATGAAGCGGTTTTTGGGGCCAGCCAAGTTGTTGACGTTCAGCGTTTTACGTATCGCAGAAACCGCCAATCTTATGAGTATTGCGAGTGCGATAACGAATGTAAAAAGAACAATTATCGCCGTGCCGATAGTGTAGCCAAAGTTTTGATCGGACCAATGAACAGGTCCTTCCAAGAGCTTTCCTGCTATGTAAGCAGTGGCGGAAAGGCCCGCCAGCCTCCACATAAGAAATGCGGGCAGAAATGGGCTGATTAACGCGAAGATAAGAAAGGCTGAGTAGCAGAAAGTAGCTATATCGTGAATCATGTCCGGATCGCCAAAGTTCTCAGGTGTGGTCACAGAAACGTCTGTGAACTTTTATGAAACTCATTTGCCACGTCTGGATGGCAGAATTTGATGGGAGTTTGCGCAGTTTTTCCTGAATTGTGAGCCTGTTATCTATATGTCCCGTGGCATCCGCGACCGAGCGGCTCAAAGCCTTAATGCGCGAAGGTTTCCCCCGCCCCAGTAAAAAAAAGACCCGCACAAAGTGCGGGCCGTCTGAGTTCACCGGGAGAAATTACCAATCCATCGGGCCTCGGTCGTGGAAGGCCTCGGCCAGGAAATCTATGAAAGCGCGTACCTTGGGCTGTGTGAAACGGCCGGGCGGGTAGACGGCGTAGACGCCCTGGACCTCATCCGGGAGCGAGGGCATGGCGTCCACCACCTCGCCGGATTTGATCGCCGAGGCGTAGAGATAGCTGGGCAGATACGCGATCCCCAGACCCGAGATCGCCGCGTTCAGTAGGGACTGGCCGTCATTGACGCTCAGCCAGCCGGCGGTGCGGACCTGCCGCTTTTCACCCGACGGCGCGGTCAGTTTCCAGACATTGCCCGAAGACTGGCTGGAATAATGCAGCAGCTTGTGTTCGTTCAGATCGTCGATCTTCTGCGGGCGGCCGAATTTCTCGACATAGCTGGGGGCCACGACCATCCGTTTGACGGTTTCGGTCAGCTTGCGGGCGCGCAGGGTGCTGTCTTCCAGCTCGCCAATGCGCACGGCCACGTCGAAACCTTCGGAAATCAGTTCCACGTAGCGGTTGTTCAGCACCATATTGACGGTGATTTCGGGATAGGCCGACAGGAAATCCGACAGCACCGGCGACAGGTGATTGACGCCGAAATCGGTCGCGACGCTGATCCGCAGCAGGCCGGACGGGGCCGATTGCATGGAGGTCACCAGCGAATCCGCCTCGCCCGCGTCATTCAGCACGCGGCGGGCGCGGTCATAATAGGCCAGCCCGATCTCGGTCGGTGAAACACGGCGTGTGGTGCGGTTCAGCAGCCTTGCACCAAGTCGGGCCTCAAGGCTCGACACGTGCTTGGACACGGCTGATTTGGAGATGCCCATCTTTTTTGCCGCATCGGTGAAGCCACCCTGGTCCACCACGTTGGCAAAGGCTTCCATTTCCGTCAGTCGATCCATTCTAATACCCCAGGCATTGGTTATTGTCCCGACTTTGGCCCCCAATCTGGGCGGAAACGGGGCAGACATGGGATAATATCAGGGATTTAAAGTGGATCGTTTGCAGATGGGAAACGCGGAAACAGTTTGAGCGCAACCGGCCAGTCTGCCCGTTCACAACAGGTTTTCTGGACATTCTGGACGACGTGCTATCATCAGAATGGCATTTTTGTGACGTGGGAGGAAATCATGAAAGCCATTTTAACCGTTGCCGCGCTGTGCCTGTCTGCCACGTTTGCGCTGGCCGGAGGAGAAACGCCATCCAACCCCGACGCGAAGGTCTACTTCGTGAATCTGGCAGATGGCGACACGGTGCAATCGCCGGTGACAATCGTCTTTGGCCTAAGCGGCATGGGCGTCGCACCCGCCGGGACCGAGGCCGAGAACACTGGCCATCACCACCTGCTGATCGACCGCCCGCCGCTGGGTGAGGGCGAGGACGGCGCGGATGAGCTGGCCTATGGGTTGCCCGCCGACGACAACCACATCCATTTTGGCGGCGGCCAGACCGAGGTAACGCTTGAGATGACGCCCGGCGAACACACGCTGCAACTGGTGCTGGGCGATGCGGGACACGTACCGCATGCGACACCGATTGTGTCAGAGGTGATTACGATTACCGTTGAGTGAGCGGCCAGGGTCTTTGACTGACCCCGCCAACTGATCTACCGACTCGGTGTGAACGGGGCTGGTCTCTTTACAGTTCCGCCGCCAGTCGCGTCCCCTGATTGATCGCGCGTTTGGCATCCAGTTCGGCGGCCACATCCGCGCCGCCGATCACGTGGCAGGGGATGCCGCGGTCGCTCAGCGCATCCGCAAGGCTGCGTTCGGAGACCTGACCGGAGCATAGCACAATCGTATCCGCGGCGATCACGGTGGGGTCGGCGCGGGTCTCGCCGAAACTGATATGCAGGCCCGCGTCGTCGATGCGTTCATAGTTCACGCCGCCCACGAAATTGACGCCCTTCATCTTCAGCGTCGCGCGGTGAATCCAGCCTGTCGTCTTGCCCAGCCCCTTGCCATGCCGCTGCGCCTTGCGTTGCAGCAGCGTGACTTCACGGGCCGGGGCTGCGGGCTGCGGCCCTTCCGGGGCCAGCCCCGAGCGATACTGTTCCGGGTCCGTCACGCCCCATTCTTTCATCCACGCGGGCAGGTCGGTGGTCGGGCTGTGACCATCCTCCAGCAGAAACTCCGAGACATCGAACCCGATCCCGCCTGCACCGATCACGGCCACGGATTTGCCCACCTCGGCCTTGTCGCGCAGCACGTCGATATAGCTGAGCACATTGTCCCGATCCTGCCCCGGTATCTGCGGATCGCGCGGGGTGACGCCGGTGGCGATCACCACCTCGTCAAAACCGGTCAGATCGTCGGCGCTGACCTCGCGGATCAGTTCGACCTTGACACCCAGATCGTCCATCATGGTGCGGTACCAGTCGACAAGGCCCCAGAATTCCTCTTTCCCCGGCACCTGTTTCGCCATGTTCAACTGGCCGCCAATTTCAGCCGCGCGGTCGAACAGGGTCACGTCATGGCCGCGCTGGGCGGCGGTCATTGCGGTGGACAGCCCCGCAGGACCCGCGCCGACAATCGCGACTTTCTTTGCGGTCTCGGCGTCGCCGATCACCAACTCGGTCTCATGGCAGGCGCGCGGATTGACCAAGCACGAGGTCAGCTTGCCGCTGAACGTATGATCCAGACAGGCCTGATTGCAGGCAATGCAAGGCGCGATCTGCGCCGCCTCACCCGCCATCGCCTTGTTCACGAAATCCGCATCCGCCAGCATGGGCCGCGCCAGAGACACCATATCGGCGCAGCCGGTCGACAGAACCTCTTCGGCGACCTCGGGCGTGTTGATGCGGTTCGATGTGATGATCGGAATCCCAACCTTGCCCATCAGCTTTTTCGTCACCCACGCAAAGGCCGCACGCGGAACGGATGTGGCAATCGTCGGTATCCGCGCCTCGTGCCAGCCGATGCCGGTGTTGATGATCGTGGCCCCCGCGGCCTCGATCCGCTGCGCCAGCTCGACCACTTCGTCATGGGTTGATCCATTGGGCACCAGATCGATCATCGACAGCCGATAGATGATGATGAAATCCGTCCCCACCGCCTCACGCGCCCGCCGCACAACCTCGATCGGCAGGCGCATCCGGTTCTCATACGACCCGCCCCAGCGGTCCTCGCGTTTGTTGGTATGGGTCACAAGGAACTGGTTCAGGAAATACCCCTCAGACCCCATGATCTCGACCCCGTCATAGCCTGCCTTCTGCGCCAGCCGGGCCGCATTCACGATGTCGCCGATCTGCTTCTCGATCCCATCCTCATCCAGCTCATTGGGTGGGAACGGAGAGATCGGCGATTTCACCGGGCTGGGCGCCACGCATTTCGGCCCATAGGCATAGCGCCCCGCATGCAGGATCTGCATCGCGATCTTGCCGCCCGCCTCGTGCACCCGCTGCGTCACGATGGAATGGTTCGCGACCTCGGTATCATTGGTCATCATCGCCGCCCCCGGCAGCACCGAGCCCTCAAGGTTCGGACCAATCCCGCCCGTCACCATCAGCGCCACGCCGCCGCGCGCCCGGTCGGCATAGAACTCGGCCACCCGGTTCCAGTCACCGGTTTCCTCAAGCCCGGTATGCATCGAGCCCATCAGCACGCGGTTTTTCAAGGTGGTAAAGCCCAGATCCAGCGGGGCCAGCATGTTTGGGTACGCGGTCATGACGAACTCTCCCTGTTTCGGCGCTTAGATTGACGTGCGCGTTACCTTTGTCACGCGAAACCTAACGTCACCCCCTTTGCCCCCCGGATGGCGCTTGATACAGAGGGCCCGAACAACCCAAGAGGCCGCGCATGACCCCCGAAGACATTGCCCAACTGCCCTATCGCCCCTGCGTCGGGCTGATGCTGATGAATGCCGAAGGCCGGATATTCACGGGCCTGCGCAACGACGGCCCCCGTGACGCATGGCAGATGCCCCAGGGCGGCGTGGACAAGGGAGAAGACCCCCGCGATGCCGCCCTGCGCGAGCTGTGGGAAGAGACCGGCATCACCCCCGATCTGGTCGAGATCATCGCCGAGACCCCCGGCTGGCTGCCCTATGACCTGCCCCACGACATCGTGCCGAAAATCTGGAAAGGCCGCTATCGCGGGCAGGAACAGAAATGGTTCCTGCTGCGCTTCACGGGCCGTGACGATCACATCAATATCGAAACCGATCACCCCGAATTTACCCGCTGGAAGTGGCAGGAGCCCGCGCAACTGGTCGAAGAAATCGTGCCGTTTAAGCGCGAGGTGTATGCGCAGGTGGTGGCGGTGTTTGCGCAACACTTGGGCTGAAGGCTACTCGCCCAAGGCTTCGATGGCCGTAACCAACCGCTTCAGGTCTGCCGCATAAAACCCGGCTGCGTTGATGCAGTTTGTCTCAAGCATTCTCAGCCCATCACCCGTGCGGCAGATGTCGATGACATAAGCCTGCGCGTAACCCGGATTGAGGTCCACCATCCGTTGCGCAAAAGCCAAGGCGTCGGCGTCGATCTCATGTCGGTACACGACGCGCGTACCCTCTTTATACTGGGAATGTGTGACCACCTTCCCATCGACCACCCATAGCCGCCATTCTGTGAGGATACGGGCTGGTCGGCTCAGCATCAGTTGCATGTCATGGCGTAGCGACCCATTTGGTATCTCGTCTTCATTCAACGCAAGCACGGTTTGCGCAATTGCGATGATTTCGTCAGCAGATTTGACGGCTCCTGCGATTTCTTTGCTGTCATCCACAGGGCGAAAGAACCACAACTGCCCGTCATCGGACAGCGTGTTAGGGATGTCGCGCAGCGTGAGGAACACCGAACCCGCGCCATTTAACAAATGCGGGTGCCATGCTTGCTCGTGCACGTAAGGCCGCAGCTTGAATACTCCAGGCTTCAGGCCCCGAGACGCTGCAAACCGCCAAAGAGTATAGGATCCGAACAGAACCACGGAATTCCCGTCTGCAATATCTGGTTCGGGGGTCAAGTCTCCGACAAACGGCACGACTTTGTGCCACGAATATGGGATGTCCAGCCGATCCAGCGCATCGGCGAGTTTTTGGGTGTCCTCAAATTCCTGAAGCAGCCATTGCATCCGTATGTCTCACTTTTTGACTTTGCCTGCAGAGTGCAGGGCGCGCACAGAAAGGCAACAGGGTCTGCTGAACAATCACCTGGCGACAAATCGCCGTGAGGGGGCGTGGCGCGGGGCTTTTGGCGTGGTTAGCCTCGGAGGCATGAAGGACACCGTTGACCCCCAAATCTCGACCAACCCGCGATGCGCCCCCGCCGGTCGTCGGTTTCATGGCTCTGATCGCCGCGCGCCGTTGCGGCAGGGTCTGCAGGCGTGTGGGGAATACGGTCCCGGCCAAACCGCGGGCCGGTTCTATCCCATCGCCTGCGTCGCGCTTGAGGTGACGCAGCGCTGCAATCTGGATTGTACGCTGTGTTATCTCTCGGACCGGGCCGAGATGACCTATGATCCCCCGCTCTCGGTCCTGTTCGCGCGGTTGGCGACGATCCACAGCCACTACGGGACGGGGGTTTCAGTGCAACTGACCGGCGGCGATCCCACCCTGCGCAAGGTCACAGACCTTGAGGCGCTGTGTCGCGAGATCCGCCGTCTGGGGATGCGCTCCTGCCTGATGACCAACGGGATCCGCGCCAGCCGGGCGGCTCTGGCGCGTCTTGCGGCGGCGGGGCTGGACGACGTGGCCTTTCATATTGATCTGACGCAGGAGCGGCCGGATTTCACATCCGAGGCTGAGCTGAACACTGTGCGCTGTGCCTATATCCGCCGGGCACGAGGGCTGGGGTTGCGCATTCTGTTCAACACAACGGTGTTCGAGGGTAATTTCGATGAACTGCCCGCATTGGCGCGGTTCTTCCGGGACCGGCCTGAGGTGGCGTTTGTCTCGTTCCAGATGCAGGCTGATACCGGGCGCGGGGTGTTACGCGAACGGCCCAAGGCGATCACGCAGGACAGTGTGATCCGCGCCGTGGAACAGGGCTATGAGACGCCACTGCATTTCGACACCGCCTCGGTTGGTCATTCGAAATGCAATCGCTATGCCAGCGTGTTCGCAGCGGGCGGGCGCGCCGTGCCGGTTCTGTCGAAACCCCGGCTGGTGCATGCGGTCATCGACGCGTTGCAGCGCTCTGACCGCTCGACGGGCGGGCATCTTGATATTGGCGATGCCGTTGGGCGGTTGGTGTTTAGAAACCCTTTGTTGGCACTGCGCGCGGGTCTGCATCTGGCAGGCTGCGTGTTGCGGCTGGGTGCCGGGCTGCTGCGTGGCCCTGTGCGGCGTCAGGCGGTGTTCATCCATAACTTCATGGCTGCCGACGCTTTGGAGGAAGACCGTTGTGCGTCTTGCGTGTTCATGGTGGCCACTGCTGACGGCCCGCTGTCGATGTGCGCGCATAATGCCGAACGCGATCAGCATCTGGCGCGCCCGGATCGGATCGAGGGGCCTTCGGGCCCGCAATGGTGGAATGCGGTAGTTCCTGATCTGTCCGCCAGCGCCGATCTGCCCGCGTTACCGGACCCCGCGCTTGCGCCGTTGAAGCGGCTCAAGGGTCAGATGCGGGCGGTGCGCAAAGCCCGAAAGGATGCGTCATGAGATATGTGCTGATCCTGCTCTTGCTGCCACTTCTGGCCGCCTGCGCCAGTGTCGAACGTCTGGCCCTGCCCGCCGCCGCGCCGCTGGAGAACACGGCCCTGACCCGCACCGCGCCACCCCCCGGCGACCGGGTGGATCACCGCGACTGGACCACGTTCCTGAACCGCTATGTCGCGCCGGATGCGCAGGGGGTGAACCGGGTGGCCTATGGGCAGGTCTCGCAGGCCGACCGCGCACGGCTGGACGGGTATCTGACGCAGCTGCAATCGGTTGATCCCGCGGGGCTGACCCGCGATCAGCAACTGGCCTATTGGATCAACCTCTATAACGCGCTGACCGTGGATGTGGTGCTCGAGAATTATCCCGTCGCCTCGATCCGCGACATCAAGGACGGGCCGCTGTCAATCGGGCCGTGGGGCCGGCCCCTGGCGACGGTAGCCGGTCAAACGTTGACCCTGAACGACATCGAACACCGCATCATCCGCCCCACTTTTGACGAACCGCGCATCCACTATGCACTGAATTGCGCCGCCGTGGGCTGCCCCAACCTGATGGACCGCGCATGGCAGGCGCAGACGCTGGAACGCGACCTTGCCGCAGCCGAGCACGCCTATGTCAACGACCCGCGCGGCGTGCGGTTCGATGAGCGGGGCAGGCTGATCCTGTCGAAAATCTACATCTGGTTCCGCGAGGATTTCGGGGTGAATGAGAAGGCGGTGCTTGCCTATCTGGAAACGGCGGCCGAGCCGGAGTTGCGCGCCCACCTACAGAACACAGCCCGCGTGAGTGCTTATGAATACGACTGGGCCCTAAACGACGCGGCAGCGGGTTCCTAACGGCGCGGAATCAAGGCCGTCAGGCCGCCGCGCCAGCG
Source organism: Ruegeria sp. G12 (assembly GCF_056533565.1). NCBI lineage: Bacteria > Pseudomonadati > Pseudomonadota > Alphaproteobacteria > Rhodobacterales > Roseobacteraceae > Ruegeria > Ruegeria sp. G12. The sequence continues at coordinate 271,700 of NZ_JBQFOO010000003.1, read as the reverse complement.
GTCGTTCATTGAGCGCCATTGGTTCAAGCCCAATGGACGATGCCGCCCCCATGGGGCGGCGCTTTTTCAACGTCTCTCGCAGGACCAGCGTATCAGTATGTGGCACCATAAAGTGCCCCGCGCAAACCTCGGATGCGCCACCCCGCGGATCGGCGCTGACGCGGCTCAGCGCTTACAGCTGCCCTTCGGCGCGCAGCAACTCTTGCATATTCGCCTCGGGGCGTGGGCCGATATGGCTGATCACCTCGCGGGCGCAGACATTGCCGATCTTCGCGCAGGTCTCGTAATCGCGCCCCGTGGCCATGCCGAACAGGAACCCGGCGGCGAACTGATCGCCCGCGCCGGTGGCATCCACCGGCACCACCTTTTCGACGGCCACGTCAAAACGCTGCCCGTCCGACAACACGGTCACGCCGTCGCCCGACCGCGTGCACACGATCAGCGGACAGATCGCGGCGGTTTTCGCCAGCGCCTCTTCCAGATCGTCGGTCTCGAACAGCGATTTGATCTCGGCCTCGTTGCCGATCACGAAATCCAGCTCATTCTCGATCAGCAGCAGGAAATCGACCCGGTGACGTTCCACACAGAACGGATCGGAAATCGCGATCCCCGCCTTGCCGCCGCCTGCGTGACAGTTCCGCGCCGCCTCAAGAAACGCGGCCTTGCCCTTTTCCTTGTCGAACAGATAGCCCTCAAGGAACATGATCTGACTGTTGCCCGCCACATCCGCAGACACGTCCTGCGATGACAGCTCGGACGAAATCCCCAGATAGGTGTTCATCGAGCGCTCGCCATCGGGCGAGACGAAGATCATCGACCGCGACGTCGGCAGCTCGCCCCCCGGCACCGGCGGGTTCACGAAATCGACCCCATCCTCGTTCATCGCCTCGGCATAGAACCGGCCCAGAGCATCATCATGCACCCGCCCGATGAACGCGGCCTCAAGCCCCAGCGCACCGGCCCCGGCAATCGTATTGGCGACCGAGCCGCCGGGCGTCTGCACCCGACCTTCCATCGAGGCATACAGCAGCTCGCCGCGCTCCTGCTCGATCAACTGCATGATGCCCTTCTCGATGCCCATCAGTTCCAGAAAACTGTCATCGGCCTGCGAAATCACGTCCACAACGGCGTTTCCGATACCGGTGAGTTGATAGGTCTTCATTGGGTCTTGTCCTCGAATTGACAGAGATCACGGATGATGCAGGTCGGGCATTGCGGCTTGCGCGCCTTGCAATGGTACCGGCCATGCAGAATCAGCCAGTGATGCGCATGGAGTTGAAAATCGGCTGGAATATTATCCTCGATGGCGCGTTCCACCGCGTCCACATCCTTGCCCGGGCAGATGCCGGTGCGGTTGCCGACGCGAAAGATATGGGTGTCGACCGCCTGCGCCGGCTGCCGCCACCACATATTCAGCACCACATTGGCCGTCTTGCGCCCCACACCCGGCAGCGATTGTAGTGCTGCGCGGGAATTGGGCACCTCGCCACCGTAGTCCTCGACCAGAATGCGGCTGAGTTTGATGACGTTCTTCGCCTTCTGGCGGAACAGGCCGATGGTTTTGATATGTTCGATCAGGCCTTCTTCGCCCAGATCCAGCATCTTTTGCGGGGTGTCGGCGATCTTGAACAACGCGCGCGTGGCCTTGTTGACGCCCGCATCGGTGGCCTGCGCCGACAGCGCCACGGCGACGACCAGAGTATAGACGTTCACATGCTCCAACTCGCCCTTGGGTTCGGGGTCGGCGTCGTGGAAACGCGTAAAGATCTCGCGGATCGTGTGATAGTCGAGTTGCTTTGCCATCCGCGCCTTAATGCCGACCAAGGGGCCGTGACACAAGCCCAAAGCCAATGCGCAAGTTCCGGGTCGCAGGGGGCCGGTGCGCGCGCTATGGTTTTGAAAACGAACCGAGGTGAACGCCATGAATGTCCAGACACCCGAAAGCGGATATCACTATAACGTCATGCGCCGCGCTATCGACCTGATCGATCAAGGGGGCGAGGGGTTGAGCCTCGAGGAACTGGCCTGTCAGATGGACATGAGCCCCGCCCATTTCCAACGCCTGTTCTCGCGCTGGACCGGCGTGTCGCCGAAGCGGTATCAGCAATACCTGACGCTGGGCCACGCCAAGGCGTTGCTGCGCGAGCGGTTCACGACGCTGGAGACCGCGCATAACGTGGGTCTGTCGGGCAGTGGTCGCCTGCATGATCTGTTCCTGAAATGGGAATCCATGAGCCCCGGCGAATACGCCCGCAAGGGTGAAGGGCTGGTGATCTACTGGGGCTGGTTCGATTGCCCCTTCGGCCCTGCGTTGGTCATGGGCACCGACAAAGGCATCTGCGGCATCGCCTTCACCTCGGAAACCGGCGAAGAGGCCGCGATGGAGGATATGGTTTCACGCTGGCCGAAAGCGGAATTTTTGGAAAATTCCGCGCGCCTGCACCCTTGGGTGCAAGGCGCGTTTGGCACCGACCGGTCCGAAACCCCCCTGCACCTGATCGGCTCGCCCCTGCAGATCAAAGTGTGGGAGGCGCTGATGCATATCCCCTCGGGTCAGGTCACGACCTATTCCGAGATTGCCCAGCGGGTGGGCTCGCCGCAGGCCGTGCGCGCCGTTGGAACGGCGGTGGGCCGCAATCCGGTCAGCTGGCTGATCCCGTGCCACCGCGCACTTCGCAAATCCGGTGGTTTAGGCGGCTACCACTGGGGCTTGCCAGTGAAGCGCGCGATGCTGGCCTATGAGGCGGCACAGGCCGATGCCTGATTGACAATGATGGCCCTTGGTGGCAGAAGCCGCGACAGGTTCGGGTCTCCTGCCGTTCGCGGCCCTTTGGCTTTGGTGAAACCCGATGACACCACATCTGTTGCCCTTTCCAGGCGCGCGGATGGCAATGCGAACCCCGTCCTGATGTCGCGCCCGTTCAAGGAAACGAGGCATAATATGACCAAATCATACGATATCGCTCCGGTAACGGAGCTGAAAACGCAGGCGAAACGGCTGCGCGCGCGATTGCAGGCCCAAGGCGTTCCCCTGTCGCACAGCGAGGCGCTTGAACTGCTGGCCCACCAGAACGGGGTCCGCGACTGGAATACCCTGCACGCGATGGCGGAAAACCGGATGCACCTGCGCGTTGGCGACCGGGTTTCGGGCTGCTATCTGGGTCAGCCCTTTACGGCAGAAGTGCGCGGAATGACCAAGCTGGGTGACGGAGAACAGCGCCGGGTGACTTTGCAGTTCGACACGCCCGTGGATGTGGTGCGGTTCGACAGTTTCTCATCGCTGCGCCAGCGCGTGACCGGAGAGATCGGCTGGGATGGCCGCTCGACCCGGCGCACCTCGGATGGCGAGCCGCAGCTGGTGGTCCGCCCCGCCTGAAATGAATAAAGCGAGGCACCCGACAGGGTGCCTCACAACTGGATCACGTCAGAACGCGGCTATTCCGCAGCCCAGCCGCCGACGGCCTTGACCTCAAGGAAATCTTCCAGCCCGAAAACACCGCCCTCGCGCCCGTTGCCGGATTGCTTCATCCCCCCGAACGGAGAGCCCGCGCTGCGCGATTTGCCATTCATCTCGACCATGCCGGACCGCAACGCCCGCGCCATCCGATTTGCGCGGTCGCCGTCCTGTGTCTGTACATAATTGGTCAGCCCGTAAGGCGTGTCATTGGCGATCTCGATGGCCTCGTCCTCGGTATCGAATGGGATCATGGTCAGAACCGGGCCAAAGATCTCCTCGCGCGCGATGGTCATCTGGTTGTTGGCATCGGCAAAGACCGTGGGGCGGACATAATACCCCTTGTTCAGACCCTCGGGCCGCCCGGTGCCGCCGGCGACCAGACGCGCGCCCTCGTCGATACCCTTCTGGATCAGGTCCTGAATCTTGGTCCACTGGACCTCGTTCACCACCGGGCCGATATGGCGGCCTTCGTCCATGGCGGGCCCGACCGAGACCTTGTTCGCCACCTCAGCCGCCGTTTCCACCGCCTGATCATAGATCGGGCGCTGCACCAGCATCCGGCTGGGCGCGTTACAGCTTTGGCCGGTGTTGTTCATCATGTGCAGCACACCGCGCTTGACCGCCTTTTCATCCGCATCGGCAAAGACCACATTCGCGCCCTTGCCGCCCAGCTCCAGATGCACTTTCTTCAGTGTCTCGGCGGCATTCTTGGAAATCGCCGTGCCCGCGCGGGTCGAGCCGGTGAAGCTGACCATATCCACATCCTTGTGACCGGACAGTTGCGAACCGACACTCGCGCCATCGCCGTTCACCAGATTGAACACGCCCGCAGGGAAACCCGCCTCATCCATCATCTCGGCAAAGATCATCGCGTTCAGCGGGCTTTGTTCCGACGGTTTCAGCACCATCGTGCAGCCCGCAATCGCCGCCGCACCGACCTTGAGCGTGATCTGGTTCATCGGCCAGTTCCATGGCGTGATCAGGGCGGCCACACCCACGGCCTCATAGATGATCCGGTCATTCGGGGCGTGATCGCCCAAGGGGCGCTCGAATTCAAACGCCTTGGCGGCGCGGATGAAGTTTTTCAGGTGCCAGATGCCTGCGCCGACTTGCTGAGTGCGCGACATATCGATCGGCGCGCCCATCTCATGCGACATGGCCTGCGCCAGATCTTCGGTGCGGGTGCTGTAGACCTCGACCAGCTTTTCGACCAGCGCGATGCGATCGGCCACAGGCGTCGCCATCCAGCCGGGCAGGGCGGCTTTGGCGGCGGCGACGGCGGCGTTGGTGTCGGGCTCGGTCCCGAGGGAAATGACCGCGCAGGGCTCCTCGGTCGAGGGGTTGATGACGTCAAAATCATGGGCCGCCGCAGGGGCGACCCATTGGCCGTTGATGTAGAAATTGCGCTTGTCGATCATGGTGTTTCCTCCCGCCAATAGGGCTCCAACCGGAATTTGCGCCAATGTGTCACCGGGCCATCGGCCAGGCAAGAGGCGGAAATGTGATAATGATCGGCTGCCCTTTTCGCACCCGGGTGCTTTAACAATGGCGCAAAGTGTTTACCTTGTCGGCAACCGACTCGGTTTTTCATCAGGAGAGGAGATGCCCTATGGGTTTGCGCATCAATGACACGGTCCCAGATTTCACAGCAGAAACGGATCATGGTACCATTCAGTTTCATGACTGGATTGGGGACAACTGGGCCATTCTGTTCTCGCATCCCAAGGATTTCACCCCTGTCTGTACCACCGAGTTTTCCGCTGTTGCGCAGCTGAACGACGAATGGGCGGCGCGCGGCACCAAGGTGATCGGCGTCTCGGTTGACGGTGTTGAGGATCACAAGAAGTGGAAGAAAGACATCGAGGCTTACGGCAACGCCAACCCCGGCTTCCCGATCATCGCCGATGACGGTCTGGCCGTGTCGAAGGCCTTCGACATGCTGCCCGCCGAGGCCTACCTGCCCGACGGCCGCACCCCCGCCGACAGCGCCACGGTTCGGTCGGTGTTCATCATCGGGCCGGACAAGCAGCTGAAGCTGTCGATGACCTACCCGATGACCGTGGGCCGCAACTTTGCCGAGATCCTGCGCGCGCTGGACGGGCTGCAGATGTCGTCCAAGGGTGTTGCAACGCCTGCGAACTGGGTGCCGGGCGAGGATGTGATCATTCCGCCTGCGGTGTCGAATGAAGACGCTAAAGAGAAGTTCGGTGAGTTCGAGACGATATTCCCCTATCTGCGCAAGACCAAGGCTCCGTCTTAAGGCGGACCGGGTCAGGGGGGCTGTCTGCCCCCCATCGCGCCCTGGGGGCGCGATTCCCCCCGAGGATATTTTCAGACAGATGAAGCAGGCGGGCGCTGTGGGTAGAGGTACAGCTTGCTTCGATATGCGGCGCGTTTGAATTCGCGCGTGAGCTTGTCGCTGAGAGGCGGGCGCGTCTGAATGGTTGAGCCGCCGATTTCTCCGGCCACTTCCCGATTGCCGCTGCCCAGCAGGGCGTGGATCGGTTGGCCTGTCAGCCAGTGCATTTGCAGAAAGGTGTCCACGGGGCGGTCGATCTCATCCGTGGCTTTCAGCAGGCGTTCGGCGGCGCGGCGTCCGACCATTTGGCAGACGCATTGCAGGCCGATGACCATCGGCAGGATCAGGCGCAGCCCGTTTTGTTCGGCAATGGTTTTGGATGCGATTTCGCGCTGTTTGACCGGAATGCGGATATAGTGATCCGGGGTGGCGATGGGCTGCAGCATGGTCAGCACCCGTTCCATTCGGGTGGGATCAATGCGCAGGTCGTCCTCGGTGATGATCGCGAGGTCGATATCTTCGTCCACCATTTTGCGCCAGATGCGGCGGTGGCTTTCGAACACGCCTATTTCCGCAGGCCGCAGCGCAAACGGGTATTGGGGGCGGTGCAATGTTCCCAGATGAACGCGGGTATCGGCGATCTGGTCCGGGTCACGCCCGTTCACGGCCTCGAACAGTTCGGCATTTGGCAGGTCTTGGCACAGTTGTTCGGCATTGGGACGCCGGGCCGTACTGGAGGACATATGGATGATGAAAGATCGCATGCCCCCGTGCATAGAACACGGGGGCATGCGGGGGAAGCGAAACCGGAGAGAAACACTTCGCCCTGTGGCATCAGAAGTTATAGCGCAGTCCGAAATTCAGGCTGAACGTGTCCAGATCATCCTCGACTGATCCGGTGGACGCGCCGTTGGGGGCCAGCCGGTCGGTTGAGACGTCAAAGGCGCGGGCATAGCGGGCGTCGACGGTGAACGCCGTGTTGGCGCTTATGTCATAGGCAACACCGGCGATGGCCTGAGCTGCGAAATTGGTGTCGCTGTCATCCAGCCGCACACCGGGCCCGTAGGAAATGTCGAAATCCGAATAGGTCACCCCCAGCCCAAACCCGGCATAGGGGGTCAGCGGGCCATCGCGCTTGAAATCAAACAGAATATTGGCAAACAGGGACGTTTGCGTCACGTCGCCCGATACATTGTTTTCGGGGGCCGGGCCGTTGCCGGAAAAGCTGACGCCATCCACGTCATTGTCGCGGTAGGACAGTTCCAGTTCGATCCGGGTGCCGATGTTTTCGGTCGACCATTGCGGGATTTCCCGGCCGATCGCCACGCCGAGGCCGAAGCCCGAGTCGAAATCGGTATCGACGGTCTGGTTCGCACCTCCGATGGAGCCGGAAAAATCGCTGTCCTGAAGCTGGCTGTAGCCGATGAATCCCTGCACATAAGCCCCATCGGTCAGGCTTTGGGCACTTGCGGCCGAAGCTGCCAGGGTCAGGGCTGCGGCGACCAGAGTGAGACGGTTAACCATGATTTTGTCCTTCGATCCGTGAGGTTCCTAATTGAGACTTGGGGAGATCCGGAACAAAGGAAAGGGGCGCGGCCATCACGTCGGGTCACAGGTTTTTGGACCTGTGTGAGAGCACGATTTCGCGATTGAAAATGCCGGTCAGCGTTCGGATATGGCAGACGGTTCCAGCAAGGGGTCGGACAGCAGTTCCTCCACGAAAAAGCTGAGAAGCTGCAGGCGGCCCGTTACCCCGGCTTTGCGGTAGACGGCGGCGCTTTGGGCCTTGATCGTGCCCTCTTTGGTCTGCCGCAGCCGGGCGATTTCGGCGATGGACAGGCCCTTGATGGCCAGCAGGGCGACATCGCGTTCGGCAGCGCTGAGCCGCCATTCGTCAAACTGATGCTCTATGAATTGCGCCATCGCACCACGGGCCACGCCAAGCTGGCGCTGCAGGTCGCCCACCCGCCGGGCCTGCGCCCGGATCAGCGCAATCGTCGTTCCCAGCCCGGCCATCAAGGCCAGCGCGAGGACCAGTTCAAACTGATGCAGATGCCGGAACCCGCCGCCGTCGCCTCCGGTCCAGTCCATCAGCGCGTCGGTCAGGAAAAAGGCGGCGCAGAGGGCCTGCACCACCAGCAGGAGCCACAGCAAAGACGTCTGAGATATCTTCATGAGGCTCCTTCAGGGTCGCGGGATCAGTCGTCGTCCTGCTCGATTTCGATGGCCGTCACCACGCCGCTTTCATCGTTCAGAACCAGTTCAGTTTCCACGCCATCCTTGGTGAATTCAACCTCGATCTCGCCGTCTTCGAACTCGATCTCTTCGACGGTGTATCCCTGCGCTTCCAGCACGGATCGGATTTCAGCTTCGGTCGTGCCTAGCGTTTCGCCGATACCGACATTGGCCAACGCCAGAACGGGTGCGGTTGCAATCAGACCAGCGAGTGTCAGCAGTTTGAGGTTTTCCATATCGCATCTCCTGTTTTGTGCGGTTCGATACGATCGAACTGGTGAGGCCGCCCCGCCGTTGCGATTGGATTTCGGTTGAAAACAGGGGAATTGGACCAAGGTTTATGCCGTTCGGGCGTCACGCGGCGCGGGCTCTTTCCGGGTGTGGGTAGGTGCGACCCGGCTCGGTAATCAGATGCTGGCGCAGCAGACGGGCCTCGGGTGTTTTCAGGACGGGCAGGGCTGTGGGGCCATATCCTTTCGGGCTGTCTGCCAACTCGGGAAAAAGCGCAAACAGTTCGCGTTGCGTGGCCGGGGCCATGGCGTCAAGGGTGCATGCGCCGGGGTAAAAGGACTCAGACCAGCACCCGTTCACATTCACCAACTCGTGCCGGTCAAACAGGATGTGGATGTATTCGACGCCCTGATCGGGCGTCAGTTGTACTACCGAATGCCCGTCGATCAACCCTTTGGCCGGGGCCAGCATCGCGGGTTCGGAATACATCAGTTCCATCTGAGGGCAGGACACCGCGATCCGGTGCTGGGGGGAGATCAGAAGATCACGGTCTGGGCTGTTCGCGCCCAGGCAGGCCGCCTGGATTTGCACAGGGCGCAGATGCGGTTGCTGCCGCAACTCTCGCGCCGACAGGCGACGCCGACCGATCCAGCGCACAGGGCGGGCGGTGCCATCTGCGGTGAGGGCAAGATCACCGGAGCGCAGCGAGTCGATCAGGCGCCCCCCCGACGGCGTCAGAATCATCGACCCCGAGGTGAAACAGACAAAAGAAGGTATCGTATTATACCCCGTTTCGGGGGCGTTGGAGGCCACGAAACCGGTGTTGGAAATCGTATCCCCCAGCGCGACATCGCCCGAGGTAACGATGATGTAGCGCGGGTTCGAAAATTGGATCAGAATAAATGTGACCGGCGCACCGTTGACCTCGCCACTGTAGCTTTCGAAGGTGCTGAACGACTGGGTTGAACCCTGCGCATTGGGCAGCCCACTCAGATCAATTTGCTGGCTCCCGTCGCCGTCGGATTTCTGCAACAGCGCGTCATTGTCGGTAATCTCGACGCTATAGCCGTTCTGGACATCAACGGAGCGGTTGGAGAAAGGATCAGCGCTGATTTCAAAGACGGTTATCGAGGCCACGGTCGAACAGCATCCCCGTAAATGACGCGGTTTACTTAATTTTGTGTCAACTCAACCTATAAGTGTTAAGAATTGGTTTACTTCGTTGGTGTGGAGCTTGCCCGATACGTTGTGTTGTGAGCAAACCATCCCTGAATGGGTTGGAATAGTTCAGAGAGTGAACTATTCAGGTGTTTCATCTCCTTTCAAAAGTCGGGTTAGCCGGCAAATCAATGAAAAAGAAACTTCAAGCACCCGGTGGGGTGGCTGCGCAGTTCTCTGACTGGTGTTCGCCAAGAAGAGGTATATCAAACCCAGAAAATCAGACCAACGATGTATGGTCGTGGCTCATGCAATCGCGGGCATGGCCTCATGCGGCGCATGAAGCTGTCGGAATCAAAAAAGAACAGGCACCTACCTGGTGTTTCAGTCGCTTTGGCCAGTCCGAAACGCGGCTGTCAGATGGAACCATCATTTATATCGGGGGTGAGCATGAGGATAGCTATGATCCTGATTTCTACATCTATAATGACGTCGTGGTGGTGCGCCCCGATGGCTCGGTGGAAATCTACGGATATCCGGTGGATGTATTCGCACCGCTCGATTTTCACTCGGCTACTATGTTTGGCGATGACATCTTCATCATTGGCGGACAGAGCCTTCTCAAATACCGGAATCCCACCAACACGCCGGTCTATCGGCTTCGACTGTCCGATTTCTCGATCCATCCGGTTGCCGTGCACGGACAGGCTCCGTGCTGGCTCTTCGAGCACGAGGCAAGGTTGGAGGATGACCGTCCCGTAGTCATATGCACCGGAGGCCAGATCGCTCATCAACCGACGGGGCGTGTCGTGGAAAACCTGACCACGTGGGCGTTTGACTTAGATGTAAAATCTTGGACGAGCATATCCACTCTTTCCTGCAAACGCTGGTTGCTGATGCGTGAGGATGAAAGTCCAAATGATCTTAGAGAGATTGAGGAAGTAGCAAAACCTTGTCGCATTCCCGTCCTGCGCAAATTCGCGGAAAAATATCGCGCCAAGTTCGCACAACGCGGTCATGTCGTCGATCCGGGCCTCTTCTTTTCAAGGTTTTCGCCGCCAATCCCGCACAGCGTTTTGGAAAGTGATGAGTACAAGGTCTACAGAATTCTCATAGACGGAGTGATTGTTCGTTATGTTGAGGACATGTTCGAGATTGCTGTCACCGTCGAAGGGGATCTGAGCCCGGAAAAGCTAGTGGTTCTAAGGCAACATGGTCTTGACACTTATAGTCGGCTCGAAGGTGCCCCGTACAAATGCGTGATGCTGTGACAAAAAAAACCCCGGCCAAAACCGGGGTCTTTCGCGTTGAGTAAGGGTAGGGCAGATTACTCTGCGCTTTCCTCTTTCTTTTCTTTCTTCTCGGGCACGATCTCTGCGCCGGTTTCCTGATCGACCACTTTCATCGACAGGCGGACCTTGCCGCGGTCGTCAAAGCCCAGCAGCTTGACCTTTACTTCCTGACCTTCCTTCAGAACATCCGACGGATGGTTCAGGCGGCGGTTTTCGATTTGCGAGACGTGCACCAGACCGTCGCGCTTGCCAAAGAAGTTCACGAAGGCACCGAAATCGACGATCTTGACCACTTTACCGGTGTAGATCTGACCCTCTTCCGGCTCAGCAACGATCGAGTGGATCATCTCATAGGCCTTCTTGATCGATTCTCCATCGGGCGAGGCGATCTTGATGACGCCGTCGTCGTTGATGTCGACCTTGGCACCCGAAACCTCGACGATTTCACGGATGACCTTGCCGCCCGAACCGATCACTTCGCGGATCTTGTCGGTGGGGATGTTCATGGTCTCGATGCGCGGGGCGTGGACCGAGAATTCGTTGGTCTCGGACAGGGCTTTGCCCATCTCACCCAGAATGTGCATCCGGCCGTCCTTGGCTTGCGCCAGGGCTTTCTCCATGATCTCGGGTGTGATGCCCGCAACCTTGATGTCCATCTGCAGCGAGGTGATGCCGTTTTCCGTGCCAGCCACTTTGAAGTCCATGTCGCCCAGGTGATCTTCGTCACCCAGAATGTCCGACAGGATGGCGTATTCGCCGTCATCTTCCAGGATCAGACCCATGGCCACACCGGCAACCGGTGCTTTCAGCGGAACGCCCGCATCCATCATCGACAGCGAGCCGCCGCAGACCGACGCCATCGAGCTGGAGCCATTGGATTCGGTGATCTCGGACACGATGCGGATCGTGTAGGGGAAGTCGGTCGCCGCGGGCAGAACCGCCTGCAGGGCGCGCCATGCCAGCTTGCCGTGGCCGATTTCACGACGGCCCGGGCCACCCACGCGGCCAACTTCACCAACCGAGTAGGGGGGGAAGTTGTAGTGCAGCAGGAAGTTCGATTTGAAGTTGCCATGCAGCGCGTCGATGAACTGTTCGTCGTCACCGGTGCCCAGCGTGGTCACGGCCAGCGCCTGTGTTTCACCACGGGTGAACAGGGCCGAACCATGGGTCCGCGGCAGCATCGAGGTTTCTGCAACGATCGAACGGATATCGGTGGTCGAGCGACCGTCGATCCGCTTGCCACCTTTGACGACGTCACCACGCAGAATGCCAGCTTCCAGCTTTTTCATCGCCGAACCGAGGTTGCCGTCTTCCAGCTGCTCCTCGGTCAGCGCTTCCTTGATCGCTTCACGCGCAGCGGCAACAGCGGCGGTGCGCTCTTGCTTGTCGGTGATCGCGAAGGCGGCGCGCATCTGCTCTTCACCAGCGGCTTTGACAGCGGCGTACAGGTCCGAATAGTCGGGCGCCTGGAAGTCAAACGGCTCTTTCGCGGCATCTTCGGCCAGCGAGATGATCAGGTCGATGACCGGCTGGATTTGTTCGTGCGCAAAGGTCACGGCGCCCAGCATTTCCGCCTCGGACAGCTCATAGGCTTCCGATTCCACCATCATCACGGCGTCTTTGGTGCCGGCAACAACCAGATCCAGACGCTGTTCGGGGTTCAGGCGCAGGTCCTGCATGTCGTCGACGGTCGGGTTCAGAACGTATTCGCCATCCTCGAAACCAACGCGGGCACCGGCGATCGGGCCCATGAACGGCGCGCCGGAAATGGTCAGCGCAGCCGAGGCCGCGATCATCGCAACGATGTCGGGATCGTTGACCAGATCGTGGCTCAGCACGGTGCACATCACCAGAACTTCGTTCTTGAATCCGTCAACGAACAGCGGGCGGATCGGACGGTCGATCAGACGCGCGGTCAGCGTCTCTTTCTCGGTCGGGCGCGCCTCGCGCTTGAAGAAGCCGCCCGGAACTTTACCGGCGGCATAGTATTTTTCCTGATAATGCACGGTCAGCGGGAAAAAGTCCTGACCGGGTTTTTGCGCCCGTGCAAAGGTCACGTTTGCCATGACGCTGGTTTCGCCCAGCGTGGCAATCACGCTGCCGTCGGCCTGACGGGCAACCTTGCCGGTTTCCAGTGTCAGCGTCTCTTCGCCCCACTGCATTGATTTCTTCGTTACATCAAACATATGCGTATCCTAGAACGGAGCACTCCCGCCCCTGCGGGTCTCCGGTTTGCATGGCGGCCCCATTGCCGCCGACCCCAGTTTATCTTCCATTCGAGTGCCGAGGTCAGGGCACAACGTCTCAGATACCCGCGCGCATACAGGAGAATGCGCGCGAAGGGAAGGGGCCTCGCTTTCCCCGGCGGTCATCGGCCTTGATGGCTGGGATGCCGGGATCAGAACGACCGCTCGCGGGATTTGCGTAACGCCCGAATGTCTGGTGCCGGTTCCGCAGAGGTTGACGGGGCCAGGGCAGGCTGCACATCGCTGTCGTCGAATTTCAAAAGGGCCAGCGCAGATATGGACCAGATCCACGAGTTGAGCCACAGCAAACCCGCTGCCGATGCGACGCCCCTGAGAATTAACGCGGAATCGAAATCCGGCAGCGACTGGGTGAGGATAAGGGAAACCGCGGACATCACCAGCGGCAACATCGCAAACATGGCGGTAAACAGACCGAAAAAGAACTGCAGGAAAATGGAAACGAAGAAGACGCAGAACAAGGGGATGAAGCTGCGCCCGAACCCGTTGAAGAACCTGCGGCCCGATGCACCAAACCCGGCCTCGCGCGCGGCGCTGGCCATGGGTACGGCCATGACGGTGTAGAGTGCAGCCAGAAGAACGCAGGCTACGATCATCTTGCTACCTACGGCAAGAAAGGCGAAGGACACCAGAACTGGCTCGGCAGCTTCGGTGAGCGCGCTTAGGGATATGGGTTGGCCCAGTTGCCAAAGCGCAAACAAAACACCGGCGGCATTGGCAAGCAGGGCCAGACCGCCCAGTGCGACCATAAAGAACACGCCGTAAAGGGTCGCGTTCAGGGCCAGAATCTTCAGATCGGTCTGGCGCATATCGCCCTTGAGCGCCAAAGCCACCCGAATACCGAACAGGCTGATAAAGGCGGCGGTGATCGGCTCGCTCACAGCGCTTGCGAAGCCAAGCGTGAGGAAACCCAGAAAAAACCAGACAATGATCGAGGCGAGGCTGATCAAAATGACCGGACCAACCATCCGCAACGTTACACTGAACGACAGGATCAATGAATTGAAGATAAGAAACATAAGGAATTGTCTGTCATTGAATGAGTACCCGGCGTCCGCCAGCCCTAAAAAAGCGGCAGCGTTGTATTGTTTTGCCGAAAACTACCTGAGGATGAGCGATTTGCAAGGGGTGGACTGGCTCAACGCCCGAGGTCGGGTCGCTTTGACGGATCGGACGGGCAGGCGTAAAGCGTGCTGGGCAGAGCCCGGATTGCTGCCTGAAATTGGGCGCTAACATATCTGAAAATGAATGCGTTTTGTGAAAATATGATGTCGGTGTAGGCTGTTACCACTGACCCGGCGGTCGAAGAGACGGAAACGCGCCAAGGCGGTAGAACACTCATATCCGTCGACCGGTCGAATACCTTGGCGTTTGCACCTGGCGAACAGAGGGGCGCGCGAATGGCTCAGACCAAGAAAATGCTGGATCCCGATCCACGCATCTATGACTTCGAGACCGAGTACGAGTTGGGGCAGGACAATGTCCGGCCGTTCGGTCTTGATATTCACAACCCGGTTTTTCTGATTTCCAGCATCCTGATCTTTGCGTTCGTCCTGATCGCATTGGCCAATCAGGAGGCTGCGGCGACCTTCTTCGGATGGCTCCGGCCCTGGCTGACCAGCACGTTTGACTGGTTCCTGGTGCTGTCGGTCGATGCAATCACCCTGTTCTGTCTGGTGCTGATCGTTTTGCCCGTCGGCAAGGTCAGGATCGGCGGCAAGGATGCCAAGCCCGATTATTCCTATGCCGGATGGATCGCGATGATGTTCGCCGCCGGTATCGGCATCGGGCTGCTGTTCTTCGGCGTGATGGAGCCGGTTTATTACAACTTTGCTGAAGGCGGAAATGCTGTGCCTTTGGGTATCGATATTGCGGTGCCGGGCAATGAGTATGCCGGTATCGTTGGCACCATCCACCACTGGGGCCTTGAAGGCTGGGCGGTTTATGCTGCTGTGGGCCTGAGCCTTGCGATCTTCGCTTATAATCTGGACCTGCCGCTGACCCTGCGGTCGGCTTTCTACCCGATCCTGGGCGAGCGGGTCTGGGGCTGGTGGGGCCACCTCATCGACACGCTGGCGGTGTTTGCCACACTGTTCGGTCTGACCACCTCGCTGGGTCTGGGCGCGCAGCAGGTTGCGGCTGGTCTGAATGAGGTGTTTGGCATCGAACCCAGCCCCACAGTCACCGTCCTGCTGATCATCGGCATCACGCTGATCGCGTTGGGCTCGGTCCTGATGGGCATGGATGCGGGCGTCAAACGGCTGAGCGAGATCAACATGATCATGGCCGTGGGCCTGTTCATCTTCGTGATCGTCGTCACCGGCGTTGGCACGGCCATTGCGCGGTATTTCAACGTCATGGTGGATTACGTGACGCACTTACCGGCCTTGTCTAACCCGTTCGGGCGCGAGGATACCAGTTACTTCCACGGCTGGACGACCTTCTACTGGGCCTGGTGGATCGCGTGGTCGCCCTTTGTGGGCATGTTCATCGCCCGCATCTCCAAAGGTCGTACGGTGCGTGAGTTTATCCTCTGCGCGCTGCTGGCCCCGACCGCTGTCTGCGCGCTGTGGATGTCGACCTTTGGCGGTGCCGCCATCGACATGCTGAACGCAGGCGGAGCCGAGGGTGTTCGCGCCACGGTGATCGACAGCTACGCCCCTGAAGGCGCGCTGTTCGGCTTCCTGAAAGAGCTGCCGCTTTACAGCATCGTGGCCCCCATCGCGCTGGTCCTGATCGTGGTGTTCTTTGTCACCTCGTCGGATTCCGGTTCGCTGGTGATCGACACGATCACCGCAGGCGGCAAGATGGACGCGCCGGTGATCCAGCGGGTGTTCTGGTGCACGCTGGAAGGTCTGGTGGCCATCGCCCTGCTGCTGGGCGGAGGCCTGTCGGCTTTGCAGGGCGCGGCGGTGTCAACCGGCATCCCATTCACGCTGGTTGTGCTGATCATGTGCTACTGCCTGTGGCTTGCGCTGAAATCTGAGAAGGCGAAGATGTAAGCAACGTCTTTGAACATTAGGGAAACGCCCACCCATGCGGTGGGCGTTTTTTTGTTCGGCGGTTTTGCAGCGAAACTCTGCGCACGTAGAAGGTGTCAGACAAATCCTGACGCCCATGACGCCACCGAAACACCGATCATCGTGACCAGGCAGAACAAAAACGCGACGATGCCCATTGACCGGACAGGTTTTTCGCTGACCGGCAGCACGTATTGAAGCGTGGAAATCAGTTTGGCGCTTCGGGACAGCACTCTGATCACCAAAGTCCCGAGCGCTGCAGCCCAAAGCCACATGCTGGAAACATAAGACGAAAGCAGAATGATGGCGATGAAAACGCCGATCTGATTTTGAAGAACCGATGGTACTTCGGCGAAATTATGTTGGCTCAGCGCATCGAGAATGCCGCGCAGGTAAACCGGATCGAAGGAAAGCAACGCAAAAGCCGCCAGTCCGAATATGATCAGGTACGAGAAATATGAGGCCAAGCAATCGACGATGATCGCGATCAGGACCGGTAGTTTTCCGGCGGCTACCTTCCCAATAATGAACCGGGTGCAAAACAGCGACAGGTAGTCGATGACCGGATTGATGATCAGGAAAAACGTCAAAACTCCGCCAATGCCGAAGACATTCGGCCCGAAATCCGAGACAAAATAGCGTTCCTCGGTGACAAAGAAGTACAGATAGCAAAAGGCAAAGGTCAGCCAGGACACCAGGCAGGACGCAAGGAAACATCGCAGGGTCCAGTGCCGCGGGCCGAACACCCGGACGAACAGACCCATGACCGCCGTGCCAACCGGGCTGTTTGCCTTGGGGGCCTTCAGGCGCAGCAGCCATTCGGAAATGTCGGCTCGGAACGCGGGCGAGACCGCATCGTCGCCTTTCCAGAACACTGACAAGATAATCACGATCAGTGACGAGGCGCCCAGAAGTTCCAGAATTTCATGGCCGAGCACCGTTCTTTGCCCTCATCAATCACATGCGAGAAATCGGATAATTTATGAGGCGCAATTTGCCCCATACGAGTCAAGGCCTCTTCCGGTTTGTAGACAGCCGTCGTTTTTGGAGTTTTCCCCAAGCTTGATCGAAGAAATGCCTCAAATGCTGCAGTGGTTGGCGCAGGAGCGTGTCGGCCCAGCCCAGACACGTTTTGGTTCCCAAGGGTTCGTCAGTTCAACTCATCTGGCGCGAGAATGAAAAGCCTTGGGGGCCAAAAATCCAGATGAACAGCTTCTTTGTCAAGGCGGGCAGACTCAATCGGTATCCAGTCCTCCCGTGGCCTGAAAAACAGAGTCCCCTGTACGCGACGCCCGTTATGCCACGTCGTTAACGTGCTGCAACACCCCAGGTAAGACGGTTGCGGAACCGTCTTATCACGGCCTGCCAGATTGGCGGTGTATCTGATTTCAAGCGAGTTTCTGCGGTTTCCTGAAAGAAATGAGAATTTGGTCTCTTGCAGGTTTCCGATGCCAAGTCCGCCGGTGATCGTCAATTGACCTTCTTGCGGCAAAAAATGATGACGGAAAGAACAACCGATGACGTTGAGTTGCAAGTTCAGCGCAATTTCCCTTTTCGCGCGCGCGCTGTCTTCCTTGGTGGACAGCAAGTGTTCTGCAGCGTCCGTTTCGACGTGCAAGCTTCCAAATTCCTTCAAGTCAATATTGGCGACAAGCCGGACCGGGTTGAAATGCGCAGGGCAAAGCCGCTCGTATTCAATTCCATTTAAGGATTGCAAAGTAGCCGTGGCGAATTTGTCCTGATAGAAGCTCAAATTCCAAGCCCGCGCTACTGCCGTATCTAACGGAACGAACATGAGAACTGCAATCAGCGTCAAAACCCAACCAATGTTGCGAAGTCTATGGCGCGAAATCATCGTGCAACTCCCGTTCCAATCACGGAGATGGTGCTTGTCAGGTCGAGGTGAACTAGGATCTGTCCATTGCCGACCTTCAGATCAAAAGGTGCATCCGGCAGTTTTACATACAGAGACAATTCTCCCATGATATTGTCGGGTTGGTTGCGGTAGCCAAAGCCATTCAGTGGTTCGAATTGCCATCCATCAGCGGCTGTCCAATTTCGACTTTGGTATAGTAAGGATATGGCCTGCCGCTCATCGGTCGTAAATGATCTTTGGATTTTCGCCGTAAAGCTTCCGATCTGGCCGGATATGAAGAAGTCACCTTTGATAAATTCGGGAAATCCAGCGTAGTCACAAAAGAACAGCGTTGCCTTTATTTTCATGTGGGCCAGTTCAGACTGCTGCTCCTCATTGTAGAATTGTTTTGAGAACCTCGCCGGCGCTTCGCTTGTGTCTTGCTCTTGCTGAACTTGCCCTCCACGCCGCACAACGATCTTCTTGACCGAGCTTTCCGATTTCTGGAAAGCGGACAGGTAGTGACCATTGGTTGTCAGTTCGTGGTTCAGCTCGATTTTCGCGGGCACAGCAGGTGCGACACAGTCAAACGGAGCGTCGCTTGTGATGGGCGTCAATGGTGCCGATATCCGGTCCAACTGCAAACCGATGCGTGCCTCTGCGGCTTCGGCGGAGACGGCGGAACTGGATGCGAATGTAAGTAAAGCGACGCGAGCAAGGCGTTTGGCGAAAAGCATCTTCATATCGGCGAAGACGTAGGACTCAACTAAGGCAATAGTTTGACATCAACCTTACGTCTTATGGCGGAGTTTAGTTTCCGAGATGGGCGGAACCGCGTCTGCGGTGAATTTCTGCGCGAAAACCGCCTCAAACGAAAAACACCCGCTGAACCAGCGGGTGTTTGATCTGTACAAAACGTACAAGCCGGATCGTGAAACCCAAGCAAGAATCTCGCTTAGCGGCGGATGCCCAGCTTTTTGATCAGGTCCTGATAGCGCGCTTCTTCCTTGCCTTTCAGGTAGTCCAGCAGCTTACGACGCTGGGCGACCATTTTCAGCAGACCGCGACGACCGTGGTTGTCTTTTTTGTGGGTCTTGAAGTGCTCGGTCAGGGTGGTGATGCGCGAGGTCAGGATGGCAACCTGGACTTCAGGCGAACCGGTGTCGCCCTCTTTGGTTGCGAATTCTTTCATGACACGTGCTTTTTCAGCGGCAGTGATCGACATCGGGGTCTCCTTGTAAAAGGTTAAGGTTGATGGCGCAGGCCGGGATGTCGTCCAGCGCAGGCCCATGGAGAAAACCGCACCGATTCCGATGCGGATGGGCGCGTATAGGCGCTTTTGGCGTGAATGGCAAAGGGATTCTGCTGGGTCAGCCCACCTGTCCGAATTGCGCCAGCTGCGCCTCGGTGATCAGTTGGATATCACCCGCCGCAATCCCCTCGGCCCCGAACAGGTTGGCCACCCTCTGACCGTCGATCAGAACATGGGTCAGGTTGGGGTTTTCTGCGTCGGTTTCGATCTGAATCTCGGGGTCATTCTGATCTTCCCACGTCACCAGCAGTTTGTCCTGCCCCGGCTGAAACCCCATGACCGTGACCTCATCCTGCTGCGCGTCCAGCACGATCTCATCCGCGCCTTGGCCGCCATCCACGACATCGCCGCCACCGGCCAGAATCGTGTCGTCCCCCGCGCCGCCGTTCAGGAAATCGGTCTCGTCATCCTCGTTCCCATGTAGCAAGTCGTCACCGTCGCCACCAAACAAAGTATCCTCGCCTGCACCGCCGGACAGGGTGTCATCGCCAAAGCCGCCCTGCAGCGCGTCTTCGCCCTCACCCCCCGTCAGAGTGTCATCATCCGCCCCGCCATAGAGCGCATCGTCGCCGTCACCGCCGTTCAGATGATCCTCGCCGAAATGGCCGTAGAGGGTATCGTCGCCCTCCTCCCCCGCAAGAGCATCATCGCCCGCGTCGCCATGCAGAACGTCATCACCCTGCCCGCCAGAGATTGCATCCGCCCCACTGCCCCCGTGCAGCACGTCGTCCCCGCCGTTGCCAGCGATGAAGTCGTCGCCCCCGAAGCCGTTGATCTGATCGACACCGTCCTGCCCGGTCAGTACATCCGCCCCGTCGCTGCCGGCAATGACCAGATCGCCTTCGAATTCCGACAGGATCGTCCCGGTTGATACTTCAGTGGCATCCGGGTCTGCAGGTTCGTCGACATTTTCGCCGATATCCAGATATTCGCCCTCGGTCACCGGGACATCGGTTTCACCTTCTGGTGTGTCGTCATCGGTGTCTTCTTCTGAAACGAACACGTCGCTCATCGCGTATGCCGCGCCGCCTATGGCGGCCAGTCCAAGCAATCCGGCCAGAAACATGGGAACCCTCCGAAAGCGTGCTGCCTCGGTGGGAAATATCCCATGCGATCAAGCCTTTGGTCAAAGCCAGGTTGAGTCTGTGGTTAACCCTTTGTCACCACGGTTCGGGCTGTTGGGTATAGGCGATATAGAGCGGGTGCTTCGGGTGCCCGTCCTTGGTCAGCCCAAGATGAAACAGCGGCTGGCCGGTGTCGCGCAGCAGGGTTTCCACCGCCGGGCCTCGGTCCAGATGCGCGCCATGGGTGCCCCAGGCGGCGATGACCTGATCGGCCCATTTCACGCCCTCCAGAATAGCGGCGTCATTCGCAGGCCCCACCGGATCGGCAGCGGCGCGCATCTTGCGCGGGTCGGTGTCGCGCCAGGCAAATATGTTGGTCACCTGAAACGCCCCGAAACCCAGCGCTCGCGCGCGGCGTTCACAGCGCTCGACCGTGGGGTCGTTCTGCACCTCGGTCGCGGTCGAGGGGTTGAGCATCACAAACAGCGCCTTGCGCCCGTCGGGGTCCCAGATGCGGGTCAGGCTGTAGCGGTAGTGCTCGCAATCGGAATACACGGCGGTCGAGGGCGCGTCGCCCTTGGTATGCGTTCGGGTGATCATGGTCCGGGTTTGTCCGGTTTCGGACCCGTTGACAAGGGCCGATGTCCGGCTGGCAGAAATGTGCTAGGTTGCCTGCATTTGAACACGCATTGGGGGGCTTTTCATGACTTTCGAAACACTCGATCCGGCGGATTGGGAGCAGACGCGCAAACTGGCGCATCAGATGCTGGACATGGCGCTGGATCACACGCGGGATGTGCGTGACCGACCGATCTGGCAGGACATGCCGCAGGACGTGCGCGCCAGCTTTGAAACTCCCGCGCCGCAGCAGGGCCTGCCGCTGGGCGATGTTCTGGACGACGTCAATGCCCGTGTGATGGCCTATCCGATGGGCAATATCCATCCCCGGTTCTGGGCGTGGTACATGGGCGCGGGCAATTTCACCGGCGCGATGGCGGATTTTCTGGCGGCCGTGCAAGGCTCGAACCTGGGCGGGGGCAACCACGCGGCGGCGCTGGTAGACCGGCAGGTGGTTGACTGGCTGCGTGAAATGATCGGGCTGCCCGAGGGCGCAAGCGGAACGCTGACCAGCGGCGGCAGCGTTGCCAACATGATCGGGTTGACCGTTGCGCGCAATGTGCAGTCCGGGATCGACATGCGGCACGATGGCGTGGCCGCGATGGATCGGCCCATGCGCTATTACGGGTCAGAACAGATGCACAGCTGCCACCAGAAATCGCTTGAGACGATTGGCCTTGGCAATGCCGCCCTGCGCCGGGTGCCCACGCGGGACGATCTGACGATGGATCTGGAGGCTCTGGCCCGGATGGTCGCGCAGGACCGCCAAGACGGCCTGAACTCCGCCTGCGTCATCGCCACTGCCGGAACCGTGAATACCGGGGCGGTGGATGACCTGACCGCAATCGGTGACTTCTGCCGGAAGGAGGGCCTCTGGTTCCACGTTGACGGCTGTATCGGCGCGCTGATCGCGATTGCGCCTGACAATGGCTGGCGCGTCGCCGGAATCGATCGGGCGGATTCCGTGGCGCTGGACCCGCATAAATGGCTGCACGCCCCGTTCGAGGTCGGCTGTGCCCTTGTCCGCGATCATGATGCGCATCACGGGACATTTACGCTGACGCCGGAATATCTGGAACCACAGTCGCGGGGCGTTGCCGGGGCCGCGTTTCTGCACGACTACGGTATCCAGACCACGCGCGGGTTCCGGGCGCTGAAGGTCTGGATGTCCCTGCGCGAACATGGGGTGCAGAAATTCGGCAGGCTCATCGATCAGGACATCGAAAAGGCGCAGTATCTGACGGGTCTGATCGAGGCGCAGGACAATCTGACGCTGATGTTTCCGACCTCGATTAACATCGTCTGTTTCCGCTACGATCCCGGTGGGCTAAGCGATGACGCCCTGCGCGAGATCAACACTGAAATCATGTTGCACCTGCAGGAGGAAGGCACCGCCGTCGTGTCCGACACCACCGTGCGCGGCTCTCATTGCTTGCGCGTTGCGGTCAACAACCACCGCACCCGGACCGAGGATTTGGACTTGCTGGTGTCCGAAATTCTAAGGCTAGGGCGCGCATTGCGGCTCGCGGCCTGAGGTCCGGGTCAGTTCGGTTCCACAAAGACCCTGCTGGGATGTAGCACGCCGGATTTGTAGATGCCGACTGCGACCGCCTTACCGTCCAGCGAGGCCCAGGCCTCATCGCCATATTCCACGTCCGACGCCAGCACCATGCCCGGATTGCCGTTGCGCAGGCGGGTGGCCCCTTCGGGGGTGCATTTCAACTCGGGCAGGTCGGCGAGGCCTGTTTCTAAGGGGTGCAGATACTCATCCAGCGCCGTGGTCTTGGCCATCTCGTCGATTTGCTCGATGCTCAGCCCATCTTCGGCCTCGAACGGGCCGGACCAGATGCGGCGGAGTTCTTTGACATGGCCATGACAGCCCAGCGCCGCACCCAGATCGCGCGCGATGGACCGCACATAGCCGCCCTTGCCGCAGGTCATCTCCAGCACCACGTGATCGGCGTCGGGGCGGTCGACAAGGATCAATTCCTCGACCCATAGGGGCCGGGCTGACAGTTCAACATCCTCGCCATCGCGGGCCAGTTTATAGGCGCGCTGGCCGTCGATTTTCACGGCGGAGAACTTGGGCGGGACCTGCATGATGTCGCCCAGAAACGGGGACAGAGCCTGTTTGATATCCTCATCTGTCGGGCGCGTATCGCTGGACGCAATCACCTCGCCCTCGGCGTCATCAGTGTTGGTCAGCTGACCCAGACGCACAGTGAACGTGTAGGCCTTGAGCGCATCGGTGATATAGGGAACCGTCTTGGTCGCCTCACCCAAAGCCACCGCAAGAACGCCGGTTGCTTCGGGGTCCAGCGTCCCGGCATGGCCCGCCTTCTTCGCGTCCATCGCCCAGCGCACCTTGTTGACCACCGACGTAGAGGTCATGCCCGCAGGCTTGTCGACCACCAGCCAACCCGAGATATCGCGGCCCTTGCGTTTGCGTCCCATAGTTCACCCAGACTCCAGTTAAGGCGCGCGGCCTAACGGATCGCCTCAGCCCTGTCAATTTGCAGGGACGTCTTCGACTACACCCACGATAGGCCCCAGCGAGAACCCGATATCCGACCGGTTGCCCGCGCGGTCGTAGAGGCGCGAGATATTGCCGTCAAAGAACAGTGCATTCGGCGTCTGCAGCGCATCGCGGAACAGCAGGCCGAATTCGTGGAAGGTGACGTAGTCGTCCGAGATCGCAAAGGCCACCCGCGTCCCATCATCGCTGGTGCCCACCCCGTTGCGCACGAAAAGCGAGGTCGAATCGGGCAGGAACCGGGGGTGCAGCTCTCCGTCGATCACCAGCATGGGGCCGGATTGGGTGGCGAAACGGCAATCGGGGGCTTGGTCGACATAGTCCAATGTCTCGAACACATCCGCCCGACCCTCGCGGATGCAGAACACACCGTTGGGCAGCAGGCCGAAATTGCCGGGGCCGGGGTTCGAGATGACGCGCATCTGCTCCTGCCCCTCCTCGACATAATGGCCGACGGGCGAGCGGTCGTCGTGATACATGCCCGCATTCATCGCAAAGGCCAGACGTTTGCCCTGCGCGGCCAGAGCCTCGTTGACCGAGGAAAAATGCCCAAGCAGATCGCCGTCGGCATCGTTCAGAAACAGGCGCAGGTCTTCGGACGCGTCCGCCTCGCAGACGGTATAGCGCTTGTCCTCATGGGTGATCTTCTCGCAGGTCACCGCGCCAGCCTGCGCAGCCCAGAGGACCGCGCCCAACGTTGCAAGCGTGCGGATCACTCGTCCAGATCGCGGCGCACCGCGTCCTGTTCGAACATGCGGCGGGTGTCGTCCAGACGGTCGAACGTGTCATCCAGCCGGAACCGCAAATCGGGCGAGAATTTCAGGTTCAGCTTCTTGCCGATCACGCGCCGCAGCTCGCCCTTATTGCGGGCCAGCAGATCGATCACGTCCTCCTGCCCCTTGCCGCCCAAGGGCAGCACATAGGCGGTGGCGATCTTCAGGTCAGGCGAGGTGCGCACCTCGCCTACAGTGATCGACATGCGGTTCAGGTCGGGGTCGTGGACATCTCCGCGCGCCAGAACCTCGGACAGGGTGCGGCGGATCAGTTCGCCGACACGCAGTTGCCGTTGGGACGGGCCGGGGCCATCGTGGAATTTGTTCTTTGCCATAATCCCCGATCTAAGCGCAAAGCCGGGCTTTGCCAAGCGGGCGCGAACGGGGTAGGAGGCTTTGAGCCGACTGCAACAGGGGAACACCGCCATGACCCATATTCCGGGGATCGTCATCACAGGGGCTTCGGGCCGCATGGGTCAGATGCTGATCAAGACCGTCACCGACAGCGATCAAGCGCGTCTGGTCGGTGTGGTTGAACGCAAGGGGCATGATTGGATCGGTCAGGATGTCGGCACGGCGATGGGCGGCGCGGCGCTGGGCGTGATCGTAACCGACGACCCGCTGGAGGCCTTTGCGCAGGCGCAGGCGGTAATCGATTTCACCGCGCCCGAGGCAACGCTGGAATTCGCGGCGCTGGCGGCGCAAGCCCGCTGCGTGCATGTAATCGGCACCACCGGCATGACAGACGAACAGATCGCCGCGCTGGAACCTGCCGCGCGCCATGCGGTGATCGTGCGGGCCGGAAACATGAGCCTCGGCGTCAACCTGCTGGTGCAACTGACCAAAAAGGTCGCTGCTGCACTGGACGAAGATTTCGACATCGAAGTGATTGAAGGCCACCACCACCACAAGGTCGACGCGCCCTCGGGCACCGCCCTGATGCTGGGCGAGGCGGCCGCCGAAGGGCGTGGGGTTAATCTGGCGGACGTGTCCGACCGGGGTCGGGACGGCATCACCGGCGCGCGCCAGCGCGGCCATATCGGCTTCCACGCCATCCGTGGCGGAGACATCGTCGGCGAACACGACGTCCTGTTCGCCGCGCCCGGAGAACGCATCGTCCTGCGCCATCTGGCCACCGACCGCGCCATCTTTGCCCGCGGTGCTTTGAAAGCCGCGCTTTGGGGGCAGGGGAAAGCTCCGGGTCAGTATGATATGGTGGATGTGTTGGGGTTGTAAGCGTTGAGGTTAGAAGTAAGTGCGTACAAGAGCGTAGGCAAAAACATAAACAAAGAACACGGCGACCCAAAAGAGCACTGCGACAAAAAATGATGCGAAACCTATTACAAAAATGAAAAAATAATTGGCATTCGGAACGATCCGAATGCCATTGGGCACATTTAAGTCGTGGCATTTTTCATGCATGAAAAAATGATTGGCCACCCCATAGGCGTTCAGAATTAGCCGTCTGCGGGATGGCGGAGCACCGCGCGTTCTGATCCAGAACTCAATAAACTCATCTTTGAAGTTGAAGACTGGAAAAACCGATGCCAGCAAAATCGTGGCGACATGAGCCGTGAAACAGAGCACAAGTAACAATCCAGACAAAATCAAAAATAAGTTCAGCAAAGCCATATCTGTGTAACCCTCGCAAACACACAGCCCAAATCAGCGAAACGCTGCCAGTCCGGGCGGTTCCGGGCCGTCCTGCTCGACCTGCGCAAACAGTGCGTCCAGCCTCTGATCCCATGTGGGGAACTGCCCCGTCAGCGCATAGGTCAGACGTTCCGCGCCGATGGATATGCCCAAAGGCGCGGCGTCTCCGCCGATGATGATCTCTCCGATCTCGGTCCAGTTGGATGACGGCGGGTAAGCGGTGGGCGCGGGTTCGTCCACATCACCGATGCGGTAATAGACGCCCATTGTCACCAGATACGCCTCGCCAAACGGGTCGGGAAAGAAAAAGCCCGAGGCGTCGCGGGCGGCCAGCGCCTCGGCCTCGTCGCGCAGCAGGACCTTTTCGGCGAAGGGCAGATCCAAGCCGTCCAGCACCGGGCGCATGTCATCGGCCTGCGGTACGCTGACAAAGGCGATGCGGGATGGGTCGAGGCCGAAATCCTGCCTCAGAAGGCGCACCATAAGCTGCGTGGTGTCGCGGCCCGAGATCGCCCCGCCCGGATGGCAGCCGACCTCGTGAAACAGAGGCAGGATATCGGGGCGGGTTTTCTCGTCGACATCGCCGACACGGGCCAGAGGTTGGATGATGAAAGCACCTTTCGGCAGAGCGTCCTGATCAAAATCGTGCCGCAAACCGCCGTTGTAACCCGCATCCCCGGTGGCGATGGGCAGAGGTTGGGATTCGTTGAGCCCAAGCGCAGCATAGGCCGCGCGCAGGCGATCAAGCGTGTCGGCAAACTGCGCCTCGAACGCATCATTCTGGCCGGTTGCGCCAAGGGCAAATCGCGGCAGCACCGCGCTTGCGGTGGCCGCGGTTCCCAGTTGCACCAGTTTGCGTCGGTTCAATGCCATCTTTGCCTCCGTTGCACACGCTCAAGCAGAGCATCGCAGAAGTTTGCGGCAAAGGTTAAGGGAATCTGAAAACACGCCCCGCAGGGCGTGTCCTTACAGGTCCCTGACCTTGTCCGCGCGCAACGGACAGGCGAGGTAGACGCCGAATTCCTTGCCGATATCGGCGCTGACCCGGGCATGCACCGCACCCTGACGATCAAGGAACCGCTGGGTGTCTTCGACCGGGAAAATCCCCTCGTGCCAGATGCCGGGATGGATGTAGAGACCTTTGGAGCCGTCGCACCAGAAGGCGACCACCTTGTCGGGCGTCAGGTTGTCACCGGGCAGGGCAGCGGGGATGATGAAGGGCTTGTTATCCAGCGGCCAGAACATCTGACCGCCATCCGGGTGGTAATTCATGTGCCACAGCAGGACCTGATCGCGGGGCGCAGTTTGTTGCGCCGTCTGCGCCTGTTTCGGGTCAGTGGACCAGCCCAGAACATAGTGGCCGCCGACCGCCTCGTTCCGGCCATAGAGCACATCGCCCTTCCATTCGCCGTGAAAGGTGCCTTCGACCCAGCCGCCTTCGTCGCCGGTGCCCTCGTCGATGGGCCGCCAGCCCTGTTGCGGCCAGCGGGCGATCTCGATCTCGAACCCTTCGGGGTCGTCGACCAGACAGCCATAGCCCTTGACGGATTCATCGGTGGCCCGGATCAGAGGAACCTCGTGCCAGGGCAGCGAGGGCTTGGTGCTGGCTTCAAAGATGTATTCGGGGGCGTTCATGCGATCTCCATATGTTTGTCGACCATACGCTGCACCATCGGCGCGAAATGCGCGAAATCGGGGGTTTCCATATCAGCGCGCTTGCCTGCCTCGTCGAGATATCGCACCTGAATGATCTCTTTTAGGTTCGGGTTGGTTTCGAAGGCAGTGACTTCCTCGGCGCTCATCGGGCCGCCCTGCAATTCAAGCGTGTGGACCGAGGCTGCGGACAAGCGGTTGAAATACTCGGGCTTTGTGGCGCAGAGATAGCGCTTGGCCGCCACGTGATAGCGGCAGCAATCGGTGATGACCGAGGGGAAGAACTGCTCCAGCACCTCGGCCCCTGCATCTTCGTGGTGCCGATCCTCGGTGTCGTCGGGATGGTAGGTGCCGAACTCGGATGTGAAATGGCCGATGTCATGCAGCAATGCACCGATGATGATTTCCTCGGGCATCCCGTTCTGTTCGGCAATTGTCGCGCCTTGCAGCATGTGCTGGGCCATGGTGACGGGTTCGCCCAGATATTCCTCGCCGCCGCGGCGGTCGAAGATGTCGCCGATGAAGGCCACGATGTTGTCGCGGGTCAGGGTTGAGAAATCGGGTTTCATTCCGCCGCCTCCGGTTGCGCCATCTCCATCGCCGCCAGCGTAGACAGCAGCCCGTCTTTGTCCGCATAACATCCCTGCAGCCAACGCGACCCCGCGCCGGAATAGCCCAGACGCGCATGCAGGACGCGGGTGTTGTCGACGATAAAGCTCTCGCCCGGTTCCAGTTTGAAGGACACGCCCATGGCCGGGTCGTCGATGATCTCGGCCAACTGGCGATAGGCGGCGTAATAGGCCTGCATCTTGTCGAACGGGATATCGACCAGCGGCGCGGTCGAGCGATTGTTGAAGCGAATACCGATCAACGCGCCATCCGGCGACAGTTCGATCATCGGGCGGCGTGCGCACAGGCAGACCCCGTCCGAGCCTTTGTATTCAAACCGCGCCGGATAGCCCGCCAGCAGGGCGAAGCCCTCGGGGTTTTGATCGCGCAGCCTCTCGGCGGCGCGGAAGCCGTCGACCACGATGGACTCGCCGCCCTCAGCGCTGTTTTCGAGGCAATAGAGGATCTGCAGCGTCGGCACTGGATCGCGATAGGGGTTGTCGGTATGCGCCTGCAAACCTAGCCCGGTATAGGCGAGGTTGGTCGGGTTCACCTCGGTCCGCACCTCGAAATAGGGGCCATAGTTGGTCTCGCGGACATAGCCGAACAGGTCGGCCACCCGCAGCAGCGATTCCGGTTCGGTGGGGCCGCCCGTCAGCTTGGCAAAACCGTATTCGGCAACTGCGGCCAGCCAGTTACGCTTGGCGGCGGGGCTCGCGTGGACCTGCGCCCAGTCGCCGCTTGGGGCGTCGATGCCCCGCGCCCATGTGGTGATGCCGGGGGCGATGCGCCCCAATTCGGTGCCATGGTCGCGGTCATAGCTGTGCGCGGCCAGCCAGTCGGCGGGGAAGGTGACGGTCTTGTCTTCGGGCTGGAAGGTGACGCTCAGTTCGCCGTTCAGAACTTCGGCGGCGCTGATCGCGGTCTCGGCGGGGATGTCGCCGATGGTGATCAGACGTTGCCCATTACCCGGCGCGCGGGTCTCAGGATCCAGCGCGTTGTCGCGCAGCCAGATGGCGTGAAAGCGGGAACGTGTGCCATCGGCGAATTCAACGGTGACGACGGACGGATCGAAGGTGGCGGAGCGCAGCATGGTCTCTCCTGTTCAGCGCGGGCTTTGGTTGAGGAGATACGCGGTTCATGGCATTACGACAATTAATCCTTATTGCGACTGAGGCTTGGAAAACCTTATGGCTAAGAAACAGATCGGATTGCCCCCGCTGGACTGGCTACGCGTGTTCGAGGCCGCAGGGCGTTTGGGCGGCTTTTCCGCCGCCGCGCGTGAGTTCGGGTTGACGCAGGCGGCGGTCAGCCAGCGCATCGGCAACCTTGAGGCCTGGCTGGGCCGGTCTCTGTTCGTGCGCGAGGCGCGCGGAGTGTCGCTGACCATCGAGGGCGAAAGCTATCTGCCGCTGGTGCAGGACAGCTTGCAGGCGCTGGAACGCAATACCGAGGACCTGTTCGGCAAATCCCCCCGCCAATTGCGGGTGGCAGGTCTGTCGTCGCAAATTCATGCGCTTGTTCTGCCTGCCTTGCCAGCGTTCCTTGAAATCCGGCCCAAGGTGCGGGTGATGACCGATTCTATGGCTCGCCGATCCTCGCTGGATGAGGAACGCACATGGCTACAGCTTCGCTATGGTCGCGGGTCCTGGCCCGGTCGCAAGGCCAAGCTGATCGCGCCCGAGGTACTGGCGCCAATGGCCGCGCCCGGTGTCGAATGGGGTGCACCGCTGATTGATCAGCGCGGCGAACGCCCTGGCTGGCAGGACTGGGCACGGGTTGCGGGGGTCGAGGATTTGCCGACAGGACGGCTGAGTTTCGATTCTATTGGCCATGCGATCACAGCGGCGCGGCAAGGGATGGGGATCGTCTTGGGCTCGGTGCCTTTGGCGGCGGGCAACCTGCAAACCGGCCGGTTGAGCAGGCTGGATTTGCCTGAGCTGCCGACCAAAGATGGCTACTGGCTGACATGGCCCGAAGATCGAGTGCGGTCGAAACGTCAGCGGGCCTTGATTGATGACTTTCTGCAAGCGCTGCGGGGTGCGGCCTAGAAGTCGATGGCGATGCCCTTCTTCTCCCAATCGCCATAGCGAGCGGGGTCGAGGCCGTCGCGCCCGCCCAGTTCCTTGGGCTGCTCTTTTGCCTCCGCCTCGGCCTTCTTGCGACGAGCCTCGGCCTCGGCCAAGGCGCGTTGGGCGGCGGGGGGCAGGTCTTTGCGCACGTCACTCATGACATCGGGTTCCTTTCCGTTCCACGCCTTGATATACGCCCTCGTCCGCCCAAGGCAATGCGGGCAAAGGTCATCAGGGGCAACCAGCATCATGTCAAATTCCGCAACCGCCGCGCGCCGCAGCGCCATCTATCTGCTGGATCAGATACTGGGCGAGGGGCGGCTGCTGCCCGAATGTCTGGCGGCGGGCGCGCTGGACCGTCTGGCCCCCGAGGACCGCGCGCGGGCGCAACGGTTGACCATTGAAACCCTGCGCGGCTTGGAGCGCGCCGACCGCCTGCTGGCGGATCACCTGCGGCAAACACCCGCGCTGACCGTTCACAACGCGTTACGGCTGGGCACGGTCGAGCTGTGTCAGGGCGAGGCCGCGCATGGTGTGGTCAACGCGATGGTTGAGATCGTGGGCCGGTCGCGCAAGCATGGGCGGCTCAAGGGTCTGGTGAACGCAGTTCTGCGCAAGATCGCCGCTGATGGGCCAGATGCGTGGCCGAAGATGCGCGTACCCCGCCTGCCAGAGTGGCTGCGCGATCCGCTGATCATGGCGTGGGGTGAGGATGCGGTGAAGGGCATGGAACAGGCCCATTTCAGCGGCGCACCCCTGGATGTGACCCTGAAACCGGGCACCGAGGCCCCGGGCGGATACACTCTGCCCACCGGTTCGGTCCGGTTGCAGGAGGCCGGGCAGGTCTCGACCCTGCCAGGCTATAAAGCCGGGGGCTGGTGGGTGCAGGACGCGGCGGCGGCCTTGCCCGTGCGGGTTCTGGCCCCGAAGCCGGGGGAAACCGTGCTGGACCTCTGCGCCGCGCCGGGGGGCAAGACGCTGCAACTGGCGGCAGCGGGGGTTGAGGTCACGGCGCTGGATATCTCCGAGGTGCGGCTGGCGCGGGTGCATGAGAACCTGAAACGCACGGGCCTCAAGGCCACTGTGATCGCCGGAGATGCGCTGGACCATCAGGGCGAATACGACGCCATCCTGCTGGACGCGCCCTGTTCGGCGACCGGCACCATTCGCCGCCACCCGGACCTGCCCTTTGCCAAGGACGGCTCGGAATTCGGCGGACTGATGGATCTGCAGGCGCGGATGCTTGCCCATGCGTGGTCTTTGCTGAAACCGGGCGGACGGCTGGTCTATTGCACCTGCTCGCTGCTGCCCGACGAAGGCGAGGTGCAGATCGAAGAGGCTTTGGGCCAGCACCCCGACATGCGCATAGACCGCGCCGCGCTGGACCTGCCGGGGATCGAAAGCGGCTGGATTACAGAAGAAGGCGGGTTGCGCCTGCGCCCGGATTACTGGCCGGACAAGGGCGGTATGGACGGGTTCTATATCGCCTGCCTGAGCAAATCCGCCTAAGCGCAGCTTTTCCATGACTTGACGATCGGGGCGGTCTATCGTTGGGTCTCAGGCGCCAGCAGAGCGCAAGGGGCAGAGTAACGGGCGTCATGTCACAGTCGGACACCATGACCAGTCGGTGGATGCGGTTCCAGAACCGTTTCCATGCGCGCCTGAGCCAAAGGCAAAAGGCGGTCAAGGGCTTTGTGTCCCAGCCAGAACCCCGCACGGTCGGATCCTTTGCGCGCGGTCGCCAACTGGTCGCTGGGAACCTGCTGTTTGCGGGCTATCTGGTCGAGGCGCAGGATACTGCGCTGTGGGATGTCACAGCCCCCTCAGCCGGATTTGATGACGAACGTCATGGCTTTGCCTGGCTCGACGATCTCGCCGCCGTGGGCGATATGCGCGCCCGCGAAAAGGCGCAGCGCTGGGTCTGGGGCTGGATCGAGGCGCATGGCCGCGGGCAAGGGCCTGGCTGGGTGCCGGATCTGACCGGGCGGCGGGTGATGCGCTGGATCAACCACGCACTGTTCCTGCTGCGCGGTGTGGATGAGGCGCAAAGCAGGCTGTTCTTCCGCTCACTGGCGCAGCAGACATGGTTTCTGTCAAAGCGCTGGCAGGCGGCGACACCTGGCCTGCCACGATTCGAAGCTCTGACCGGTCTGGTGCAATCCGGTCTGGCGCTGGAAGGGCTTGAGCAAATGGCTGATCCCGCCCTACGCGCTTTGGCTGGGGAATGCGACCGGCAGGTGGATGCGCAGGGCGGTATTCCGACCCGCAACCCCGAAGAATTGCTTGAGGTGTTTACCCTGCTCAGCTGGACCTCGGCGGCGCTGCACGATCTGGGGCGCGGCACCCCGGCAGCGCAGGCCAATGCCATCAAGCGCATCGCGCCGACCCTGCGCAGCTTGCGCCACGCTGATGGCGCGCTGGCGCGGTTCCACGGCGGCGGGCGCGGCATCGAAGGCCGGTTGGAACAGGCGCTGGCCCAAAGCGGCGTGAAACACAAGGCGGCGACCGAGTTGCCGATGGGCTATGCCCGCCTGTCCGCCGCTCGGACCACGGTGGTGCTGGACGCCAGTGCGCCGCCGACCGGCGCAGCCTCGTACAACGCCCATGCCTCGACCCTGGCGTTTGAGTTGACCTCGGGGCGGCGGCCTCTGATCGTCAATTGCGGGTCGGGGGGCAGTTTCGGGCTGGAATGGCGGCGTGCGGGACGGGCCACGCCGTCGCATTCGACCCTGTGTCTGGATGGCTATTCCAGCGCCCGGCTGGCACGTGCGATTCCGGGGCGGGAAACGCAGGCGCTGGTCGATGCGCCGCAGGACGTACCGGTTCAGTTCGAGGACGCGTTCGAAGGCGTGCGGCTGATGGCCGGGCATGACGGCTATGCCAAGGTCTTCGGCCTGACCCATGCGCGCACGCTGGAACTGCGCTTTGACGGGCGGGAACTGACAAGTGAGGATATTTTGCTGACCGCAACCGACAAGGCGAAACGGCAGTTTGACCGGGCATTGGATGCTTCGGGCCTTTCCGGGATCGGGTTCGACATCCGGTTTCACCTGCATCCCGACGTGGATGCGGCGCTTGATCTGGGCGGGGCGGCGGTGTCGATGGCGCTGAAAAGCGGCGAGATCTGGGTTTTCCGCCATGATGGCGTGGGAAAATTGTCCGTCACCCC
This sequence comes from Ruegeria sp. G12, assembly GCF_056533565.1. Classification (NCBI taxonomy): domain Bacteria; kingdom Pseudomonadati; phylum Pseudomonadota; class Alphaproteobacteria; order Rhodobacterales; family Roseobacteraceae; genus Ruegeria; species Ruegeria sp. G12. Next base: position 238,433 of record NZ_JBQFOO010000003.1, on the reverse strand, counting down.
AAGCGTTTACCTTGAAAAAGGGCGTCTGAAGCCACGCGCGACAAAACAGATCGTTCTATCCGGTCGCGCAATGGAGTATGCGACGCGCATCGGGTGGACGCTGAGCAAGGCGCAGGATACAGCCTACGCCGTGCGCGATCTGCACCGGGACGAACCCGAATTCGACTGACGCCAAAAGGACCTTTGGACCCATGACCGATCTTCACCCCGTGCGCCGCGCGTTGCTTTCCGTATCCGACAAGACCGGGCTGATCGAGCTGGGCAAGGCCTTGGCCGAGCGCGGGGTCGAACTGCTGTCGACCGGCGGCACGGCCAAGGCGTTGCGCGATGCGGGGCTGGCGGTGAAGGATGTCAGCGAGGTCACCGGCTTCCCCGAGATGATGGATGGCCGGGTGAAAACGCTGCACCCGATGGTGCATGGCGGATTGCTGGCGCTGCGGGACAATGACACGCATGTGGCGGCTATGGATGAACATGGCATCGGCGCGATCGACCTGCTGGTGGTGAACCTCTACCCGTTCGAGGCGACCGTCGCGAAGGGTGCCGATTATGACGAATGTGTCGAGAATATCGACATCGGCGGCCCCGCAATGATCCGCGCCGCAGCCAAGAACCATGCCTTTGTGAGCGTTGTGGTCGATGTCGAGGATTACGACAAGCTGTTGGGCGATATGGACCAGCACAAGGGCGCGACCTGCCCGAAATTCCGCCGCAAGCTGGCGCAAAAGGCCTATGCCCGCACCGCCGCTTATGACACCGCAGTGTCCAACTGGCTGGCCGACGCGCTGGCGCTTGCGGCCCCCAAACGCCGCGCCTTTGCCGGTGAGCTGAAACAGACCCTGCGTTATGGTGAGAACAGCCATCAGACGGCGGCCTTCTACACCGATGGTACAGGCCGTCCCGGCGTTGCGACCGCAGTGCAGCATCAGGGCAAGGAACTGAGCTACAACAACATCAACGACACCGATGCCGCCTTCGAACTGGTGGCCGAGTTCGATCCGGCAGAGGGTGCCGCCTGTGCCATCATCAAGCACGCCAACCCCTGCGGTGTGGCCAAAGGCGCGACGCTGCTTGAAGCCTACAAAGCGGCGTTTGACTGCGACCGGACCTCGGCCTTTGGCGGCATTGTGGCGCTGAACCAGCCGCTGGATGCGGAAACCGCGCAAGAGATCACCGGGATTTTCACCGAGGTCGTGATCGCCCCCGGTGCCTCAGACGAGGCCAAGGCGATCTTTGCCGCCAAGAAGAACCTGCGCCTGCTGACGGCCGAGGGCCTGCCGGATGTGACTGCGGGCGGCAAGACCGTGCGTCAGGTGGCCGGTGGTCTGCTGGTGCAGGATAAGGATAACGGCTTTGTCGGCATAGATGATCTGAAAGTCGTCACCAAGAAGGCCCCGACCGACGAGCAGATGCGCGACCTGCTGTTCGCGTGGAAAGTCGCGAAACACGTCAAATCGAACGCTATCGTTTACGTCAAGGACGGTGCAACCGTCGGCGTGGGCGCAGGGCAGATGAGTCGCGTGGATTCGGCCCTGATCGCAGCCAAAAAGGCCGAACGCATGGCCGATGTGCTGGGCTTGCCGCAACCGCTGACCATCGGCTCAGCCGTGGCGTCGGATGCGTTCTTCCCCTTCCCCGACGGCCTGATGGAGGCCGCGCAGGCCGGTGCGACCTGTGTCATCCAACCCGGCGGCTCGATGCGGGACGACGAAGTGATCACAGCCGCCGATGAGGCGGGTCTGGCGATGGTCTTCACCGGCATGCGGCATTTCCGGCACTGATGCGCACGCGCCTTCTGCTTTGGGCGGCGTTGGCCGCGTTTCTGATCGACCAGATCAGCAAATATCTGGTCGTGCACGTGATGCGCGTGGCCGAGGGTGATATCGACGTGTTGCCGCCCCTGTTGGTGTTCAAATATGGCGAGAATCGCGGCATCAATTTCGGCCTGTTTCAGGGTGACAGCGACTCGGCCCGCTGGGTGCTGATCGGTATCTCTCTGGCCATATCGGTGGGCGTGCTGGTCTGGCTGCTGCGCGCGGCACCGACAAAGCTGATGCTGATCTGCGGCGGGCTGCTGATCGGCGGGGCCTTGGGCAATGTGGTGGACCGGGTCCTGTATGGGTTTGTGCTGGATTTCCTCAACATGTCCTGCTGCGGCATAAACAACCCGTTTGTGTTCAACCTGGCGGATGTGTTCATCTTTGCCGGTGCGCTGGGGCTGGTGCTGTTCGACGCGAAAAAGCCCTCGTGACGCGCCGGATGATATGCGATAAAAGCGCTTCAAACTGGCTGGAGACGATAATGCGGATGCCGCGTGCCATATTTGTTCTGACAGCTGCTGCCGTCGTTGCGGCGTGCAGCAATCCTGGCCTGCGCGATTTCGACCCTCCGGGCGCGGGGCCCGATGAGTTTTCGGTGCTGCCGGTCAAGCCGCTGACGCAGCCGCAGGATTACGCCTTTCTGCCTGCACCAACGCCAGGTGGCAGCAACCTGACCGACCCGAACCCCAAAGCCGATGCCGTGGTCGCGCTGGGTGGGAACGAGGGGGCGCTGAACCCCAACACCGCGATTCCATCGTCTGACGCGGCGCTTGTCACCGCCTCAAGCCGTTATGGCGTGCCTGCCGACACGCGTGCGGTGGTGCAGGCGGATGACGATGCGTTCCGCAAGCGCCGTGGCCGCTGGACCGGACTGCGCCTGTTCCCGGTCGACCGGTATGAACAGGTCTATGAACGTCAATCCATCGACCCCTACGCAGAAACCGAGAATGCCCGCCGTGCCGGTGTGGAAACACCGTCCTCGCCGCCCGATGAATAATTCTTAACTTTCCGTCATCTCTCTTGATCCCGGCGGGCACCACCGTAGTTTGAAGGTCTGAAACGAAACGGAGGATGCCCCATGGTTCGGGCTTTGGCATTGTCTGCCGCCCTGATCGCCGCCACCCCGGTTTTTGCCGAGGATGGCAAGGAAGCGGTCACAACCTTTACGCTGGATAACGGCATGGACGTTGTGGTGATCGAGGATCACCGCGCCCCGGTCGTGCAGCATATGGTCTGGTACCGCGCCGGATCGGCGGACGAACCTGTTGGGTCGTCCGGCGTGGCGCATTTCCTCGAACATCTGCTGTTCAAGGGCACCGATACGCTGGCCCCGGGTGAGTTCTCGGCCACCGTCGCCGCCAATGGCGGCAATGACAACGCCTTTACCTCGTACGACTACACCGCCTATTTCCAGCGCGTTGCGGCTGACCGGCTCGAACTGATGATGCAGATGGAAGCGGACCGGATGCGCAACCTGCGGCTGACTGAAGAGGACATTGCCACCGAGCGCGACGTGATCCTGGAAGAACGCAACCAGCGCACCGAAAACAACCCCCGCGCCCTGTTCGGCGAGCAGATGAATGCGGCGCAATACCTGAATCATCGCTACGGCGTGCCCATTATCGGCTGGAAACACGAGATGGAGACGCTGGACATGGAGGACGCGCTGTCCTTCTACGAAATCCACTACTCCCCCAATAACGCCATTCTGGTGGTGACCGGTGATGTCGATCCGGATGAGGTCCGCGCGCTGGCCGATCAGTACTACGGTGTGATCCCCGCCAATCCCGACCTGCCCGAACGCGTCCGTTCGCAAGAGCCGCCGCAAACCGCCGAGCGCCGCCTGACCTACAAGGACCCGCGCGTGGCGCAGCCCTATTTGCAACGCAGCTATCTGGCGCCGGAACGCGATGCAGGCGCGCAGGAAAAGGCCGCCGCTTTGTACCTGCTGGCCGAGCTTCTGGGCGGGGGCACGACCTCATACCTGAACGAAAAGCTGCAGTTCGAGGCGCAGAAAGCGGTCTATGCCGGTGCCTTCTACCGGGGCGTTTCGCTGGATGACACAACCTTTGACCTGATCGTGGTGCCTGCCGAAGGTGTCTCGTTGCAAGAGGCCGAAGATGCGATGGATAAGGCTGTGGCCGATTTCATCGTGGAAGGGGTGAACGAAGAAGACCTCGACCGGATCAAGATGCAATTGCGTGCCTCGCAGACCTATGCCCGTGACAATGTGGACGGGATCGGCAACCGCTATGGCCGCGCCCTGACCAGCGGGCTGACGGTCGAGGATGTGCAGGCCTGGCCCGACATCCTGCAGGCCGTGACCGGGGATGAGATCATCGCCGCCGCCCGCGAAGTGCTGCAACCCGAGACATCCGTGACCGGCTGGCTGATGCGCGACGATGAGGTGACGCAATGACCCGAATTTTCGCAACGTTCATTGCTTTCGTTATCGCGATACCCGCTTGGGCCGAGATCAAGATTGAAGAGGTCACCTCGCCCGGTGGTATCACCGCCTGGCTGGTCGAGGATCACTCGATCCCCTTCACCGCGCTAGAGCTGCGCTTTCGCGGCGGCACTTCGCTGGATGACCCGGACAAACGCGGCGCAGTCAACCTGATGAGCGGCCTGATCGAAGAAGGCGCGGGCGACATGGATGCCCGCACCTATGCGCGCGAATTGGAATCGCTCGCGGCCTCGTTCAGCTATCGCGCGTCGGATGATACCGTGTCGATCTCGGCGCGGTTTCTGACCGAGAACCGGGATGAGGTGATCGACCTGCTGCGCACCACGATCCACGAGCCGCGCTTTGATCAGGATGCGGTCGACCGGGTCAAGGCGCAGGTTCTGTCGGGGCTGCGCTCCGACCAGACCGATCCCAACGACATTGCCGGTCAAAGTTTCGCGGCGATGGCCTATGGCGATCATCCCTACGGGTCCGAGGGGAAAGGCACGATCGAAAGCGTCTCGGCCCTGACGCGCGACGATGTGGTCGAAGCCTATGACAGCGTGTTTGCCCGCGACCGTCTTTATGTCGGGGCAGTGGGTGACATCACGCCGGAAGAACTGGGCGCGTTGCTGGACACGCTGCTGGCCGATCTGCCCGAGGCAGGCAAGCCGATCCCGGATCGCGCCGATGTGACCATCCCCGGCGGCGTCAGCATTGTTGAATTCGACACGCCGCAATCCGTGGCTCTGTTCGGGCAGGCCGGGATTGACCGCGACGATCCGGATTTCTTCGCCGCCTTCATCCTGAATCACATCCTGGGCGGCGGTGGGTTCGAAAGCCGCCTGATGCAGGAAGTGCGCGAAAAACGCGGCCTGACCTATGGCGTGTCAACCTTCCTTGTGCCCAAGGATCTGGCCTCGGTCTATCTGGGTTCGGTGTCTTCGGCCAATGACCGGATCGCCGATGCGGTCTCTGTCATCCGCGACGAATGGGCCCGCGCCGCGTCCGAGGGCGTGACCCAGAAGGAACTGGATGATGCCAAGACCTATCTGACAGGGGCTTATCCGCTGCGCTTCGATGGCAACGGCCAGATCGCCGGGATCATGGTCGGCATGCAGATGGAGGACCTGCCCATCGACTACATCGCCACCCGCAACGATCAGGTCAACGCCGTGACGCTGGATGAGGTGAACCGGGTCGCCGGCGAATTGCTGGACCCGGACGGGCTGCATTTCACCGTTGTGGGCAAGCCGGTTGGATTGGAAGCCACCAATTGAACGATCAGGGGTTGAGCGCGCTGCTCAGCCCTTTTTCCATGCGTCGCGCAGCATCTGCCCCATCATCTGCCCGAACTTGCCGGACCCGCGCTGATACAGCGCGCCATCCACCGACAGCACCGTGCCGCTGATATAGCTGGCCATGTCCGAGCAAAGGAACAGGCAGGCATTGGCCACGTCCCTCGCGGTGCCCCAACGCCCCAAGGGCACATCGCGGCGCAGTTCCTCTTGGGCGTTTTCGGTTGGGGCCAGCCGCCGCGCGCCCTCGGTCCCTTCGATGAAACCGGGCACGACTGAGTTCACGCGGATGCCTTCGACCCCCCATTCCATCGACAGCGTCCGGGTGATCTGATCAACCCCCGCCTTAGCGGCGCAGACATGGGCCTGACCTTCATATGGTAAAAAAGCCTGCGGGGCCGAGATGTTTATGATGCTGGCTCCGGGCCGTTTCAGGTAGGGATACGCCCCTTTCAGGACATGCACGGTGCCCATCAGATCGATGTCCACCACGGTCTTGAACGCATTGACCGACATCTCGGCCGCCAGCGCCGGGAAATTTCCCGCCGCACCAGACACCAGCACGTCGAAGTTGCCAAACGCTTCATGGAACTGTTTCAGGCCAGCGACCACGGCCTCGGAGTCGCGCACGTCAAACGCCGCCCCCATGGCCTCTGGCGCACCTGCTGCTTTCAACGCGGCAACAGTATCGTCCACCTTCTCCTGCGACCGGCTGGCCACGGCCAGCTTCGCGCCTGCGGCGGCAAAGGCCTCGGCAATGCCCCGGTTGATACCGCTGGTGCCGCCGATGACGATGACGGTCTGTCCTGAAAAATCCATATGGGCCTCCCTGACGGGAGCCCTACTCGCCGTAGGGCACCCAGATGTTCTTCACTTCGGTCGCAGCCTGCAGGAAGCGGCGCGAATGGTCCACGGTCCAGTCGAATGCCGTCGCGTTATTGACCCATGTGCGCTTGAGGTTCCCGGCGGACGCCTTTTCGATCTGCGCCGACAGATCGGTGGACGAGAAGGACCAGACCGCATCCACATTCAGATGCGAAGCCAGCGGCCCGGCCAGTTCCGCATGGCTGCCGGTGAGGATGTTCACCACGCCCGCAGGCACGTCCGAGGTCTCGAGGATCTGATAGAAATCGGTCGCCGCCAGCGGGTAGGGCTCACTTGCCGCCAACACCACCCGGTTGCCCATCGCAATCGCCGGGGCGAGGACCGAAACCAGACCTAGCAGAGGCGCTTCATCCGCGCAAAGCGCACCGATCACGCCCACCGGTTCCTTCATCGCAAGCGCCACGCCCCGGATCGGCACGCCATGCACCTGACCGTCATACTTGTCGGCCCATGCGGCCGCGGTGAACAGACGCTGGATCGCGGCCTCGACCTCTTGCGCGCCGCCCTTCTTGCCGGTCATGGCGTCGATCCGCGCGGCGAACTCGCCTGCGCGGGCCGAGAGGTTTTCGCCGATGTAGTACAGAATCTGCGCCCGCAGATGGCCGGTGGTCTTGGACCAGCCTTTTGCGCCCGCCGCGGCCTCGACCGCGTTGCGTACATCCTTGCGGTTGGCCAGCCCGACATGACCCAGCAGGCCCGACTTGCCCCAGACAGGTTTCGAGTAGCCGCCATCGGGCCGCGCCTGCTTGCCGCCGACATACATCTTGGCGGTGCGGTCGATGGGATCGACCGAGGCCCCTTGGCCCATCGCCGCCTCGACCTTGGTCAAAGCTTTTGCCTTGCCCTTGGGCCGGGTATAGGCGGCCAGCCCTTCCCAGCCGCCCTCACGGCCAAAACCGCTCTCGCGCACGCCGCCAAACCCGGCGGCGGCGTCGAACAGGTTGGTGGCATTGACCCAGACCACACCCGCAACCAGCTTGGGCGCGATGTCCAGCGCCAGATTCACGTTCTCGGTCCATAGGGTCGCGGCCAGCCCATAGCGGGTGTTGTTGGCCAGTTCCACCGCTTCAGAGGGCGTGCGGAAGGTCGAGGACACCAGCACCGGGCCAAAGATCTCCTCCTGCATCAGCGGGTCCGAGGTCTCGAGCCCGGTGATCAGCGTCGGAGGATAGAAACACCCGTTCTCGGGCATGTCACAGGCCGCGCGGTGCATCTGGCCCACGGTGTTGCCGTCAACCATCTGCTTGATCGCCTGCAACTGGATCGGGTCCACGACCGCACCCACGTCGATGCATTTGTCCAGCGGATCGCCCACCCGCAGCTTGTCCATCCGCGCGCGCAGCTTGTCATAGAACCGCTCGGCAATGCCTTCCTGCACCAGCAGGCGCGACCCTGCACAGCAGACCTGACCCTGATTGAACCAGATCGCATCGACCAGCCCTTCGATGGCCGAGTCGAGATCGGCATCGTCAAACACCACATAGGACGACTTGCCGCCCAGCTCCAGCGTTAGCGCCTTGCCCGACCCGGCGGTCGCCTCGCGGATACGCCGTCCGACCGAGGTCGAGCCGGTAAAGGCGATCTTGTCCACGTCCGAGGCCACGATCATCTCGCCCACCGCGCCGTCGCCGGTGACGATATTGACCACGCCCTTGGGCAGCCCGGCCTGTGTGCAGATATCGGCGAACAACAGGGCAGTCAGCGAAGTATATTCAGCCGGTTTCAGAACCACCGTATTTCCCATCGCCAGCGCAGGCGCAACCTTCCACGCCAGCATCAGCAGCGGGAAGTTCCACGGGATGATCTGGCCGCACACGCCCAGAGGTTCGGCGTCGGGTAGCTCGCTCTCCATCAGCTGCGCCATGCCCGCATGATAGTAGAAATGCCGCTGCGCCAGAGGGATATCGATGTCGCGCGATTCACGGATCGGTTTGCCGTTATCCATGCTTTCCAGCACCGCGAACAACCGCGCGTGTTTCTGTAGCAGCCGCGCCAGCGCATAAAGATACCGCGCCCGGCCCCCGCCGCCCAGCCCGGCCCATTTCGGCTGCGCCTTGCGCGCGGCGGCCACGGCGGCATCCACCTCGGCCTGCGTGGCCTGAGTGAGCGTGGCCAGAACCTCGCCCGTTGCCGGGTTGCGGCTGTCAAAGCCCTTGCCGGGCTTGGTGAAGGCCCCGTCGATGTAATGCCCGAACCGGTCGCCCTGATCGACCAGCCAGGCCAGCGCCTCGGCGGCGCTTTCGGGGGCGGGGCCATAATCCATGGTGTCGAAGATTTCTTTGACTGTCATAGCAATTCCCACTTTTTAGTTTTCTTGTTCTTGAGAAGTTTGCCTTCGTCTTGAAGTTGCTGAGCGGCCCAACGAACATCATATTGCCAAGTGTATAACAAGGAACCGGATGATCTTATGTCGCTTTCATAAGTGTCCCATATTTCCATTGAAACGTCGAACACTCTTGCATTCCCGCCTAGTTTCTTGAGGGCGTCGACCACCCAAGGCTTCATTGCTGCACGATCTGCCATATTTATCCTATCGAATGCCTGTACCCAGCCGAGTAGGCCCCGGTGACATAATGCTCCAACTGCCGTTCGATATCGCCCAGCAGAGATGACGCGCCGAAGCGGAACAGGTCCGGTTCCAGCCAGCGGTCGCCCAACTCGTCCTTGATCAGCGACAGATAGACCAGCGCGTCCTTGGCTTTCGAAATCCCGCCTGCGGGCTTGTAGCCCACGCGGTACCCGGTGCGGTAATAATAATCACGGATCGCCCGGATCATCACCAGAGACACCGGCAGCGTCGCGTTCACACTTTCCTTGCCGGTCGAGGTCTTGATGAAATCCGCCCCCGCCATCATGCACACGACCGAGGCGCGGGCGACGTTGCGCAGGCTGCCCAGCTCTCCGGTCGCCAGAATGGCCTTTACATGGGCATCGCCGCAGGCGGTGCGGAAGGCCTTCATCTCATCATACAAGGCCTGCCAATCGCCAGACAGCACGTGACGGCGCGAGATCACGATGTCGATCTCTTCGGCTCCGGCCTTTACGCTTTCCTCAATCTCGGCCACGCGCAGATGGAAGGGCGACAGACCCGCCGGGAAGCCCGTGGAGACGGCAGCCACCGGAATGCCGGTGCCCTTCAGCGCCGCAACGGCGGGTTCGATCATGTCGTGATAGACGCAAACCGCGCCGGTGGTGATCGGCGGCATGTCCATCGCCTGCAACAGCGCGGGCGCGACCGGTTGGCGCGCCTTGGCGCACAGACGGCGCACGCGGCCCACCGTGTCATCGCCCGCCAGCGTGGTCAGGTCGATCATCGTGATCGCCTTGAGCAGCCACGCCGCCTGATAGTCTTTCTTCACCGACCGCCGCCCCGGCAGGGTCGCCGCGCGGCGTTCAATGGCCGAGGTATTGGCCTGCACGGCGCGCACCCAGTCCAGATCCAGCGCCATGCCCGGATTACGGGGCTCGGTCACTTGAGGCAGATGCGCGGTGCGCACGGGGCTTTCTGAGCTCTGCGTTTCCATCTTCACATCCTTTGGGAGGTTTGCGCCAAAATCGCATGACACGCCGCGGAATGGAAGACACAGGGCACCACCGACGGGCATCTTTTTTGACCAAATGGACAAAAATAGGCGATTTATTGCGAATAATTCTCAATAGCATTGACTTAGTTGCGAATGGTTCGCATATTCAGTCTTACCACATCACATGACTTGGGGTTGAACATGATTCGTCGCAGTTTCCTTGCGGCTTTGGCCTTTGCTGTAACCTTGCCCGCAACCGCGTGGGCCGAGGCGCCGCTGAAAGTGGTGGCCACCACCGGCATGATTGCCGATGCGGCCCGTCAGGTCGGCGGCGATCTGGTCGAGGTCAAGGGCCTGATGGGCCCCGGCGTCGATCCCCACGCCTATCGCCAGACCCGCAGCGACATCGTAGCGATGACCCGCGCCGATCTGGTGCTGTGGCATGGCCTGTATCTTGAGGCGCAGATGGAGGGGTTCTTCCATGACCTCGGCCGCAAACGCGCCGTGGTCGCCGTGGCTGAGGGTATCGACACGTCGAAACTGCGCGCCCATGACGATTACGCCGACAAATACGACCCGCATCTTTGGATGACACCCGACCTGTGGCGCGATGTGGTGATCGAAGTCCAAACCGCCCTGACCGAAGCGCGCCCCGAGGCTGCCGACAGCTTTGCCGCCAACGCGCAGGCGCATCTGGCCGATCTCGACCGGTTGTCGGCCTATGCGCAGCAGACGCTGGGCGCAGTGCCCGACACTGCCCGGGTGCTGATCACGGCGCATGATGCGTTCGGCTATTTCGGCGACAGCTACGGGTTCGAGGTTCTGGGCATTCAGGGCATCTCGACCCAGTCCGAGGCTGGTCTGAACCGGATCGGCGAACTGGTCGATCTGCTGGTGGACCGTCAGGTCTCGGCTGTGTTTGTGGAAAGCTCGGTTTCTGATCGCTCCATTCGCGCGCTGATCGAAGGGGCCGCGGCCAAAGGGCACAAGGTCCGCGTCGGCGGTGAGCTGTTCTCGGACGCGATGGGCGAGCCCGGCACGTATGAGGGCACATATGTCGGAATGCTTGACCACAATATCACCGTGATTGCGGCTGCTCTGGGCGCGGATGCGCCGGGCGGCGGCATGGACGGCAAACTGGCGGCGGGGTTTTAGGCAATGCTGGAACTGGCATCGGATCAGGGTATCGCGGTCGCGGGGCAGGGCGTTGAAACCAGCCCGCTGGCCATTCGTGGCCTGACCGTTTCCTACGGGCAGAAACCGGCGGTGTTCTCGGTCGACATGACCGTGCAGCCCGGCGCGATGACCGCGATCATCGGCCCCAATGGTGCGGGCAAGTCGACGCTGCTGAAAGCGGCGCTGGGGATCGTCAAACCTCTGTCCGGGCAGGTGACGGTTGATGGCAAACCGCTCGGGCAGCAACGCGCTCGCATCGCTTACGTGCCGCAGCGTGCCAGTGTGGATTGGGATTTCCCCACCCGCGTGATCGACGTGGTGTTGATGGGCCTGTCGCGTGAGTTGGGTCTGCTGGGCCGCGTTCGTGCCCGGCACATGGCGCGCGCGATGGATTGTCTGAACCGCGTTGGAATGCATGATTTCGCCGACCGTCAGATCGGCCAGTTGTCTGGCGGCCAGCAACAGCGGGTGTTTCTGGCCCGTGCACTGGCACAGGGGGCTGATCTGTATCTGCTGGACGAACCCTTTGCCGGGGTCGACGCCGCGACCGAAAAGGCCATCATCGCGGTGCTGAAATCGCTGAAAGAGGCGGGCAAGACCGTTGTCGTGGTGCATCACGATCTGGCCACCGTCACCGATTATTTCGACCACGTGTTCCTGATCAACACCCGCAAGGTCGCCGAAGGCCCCGTGGCCGAGGCCTTCACCGCCGAGACCCTGCAAGCCGCGTATGGGGGCCGTCTGGCCACCGCGCAGATCGAACAGATTTCACGCGCGCTGGGCTAGGTCATGCTGTGGGACGCGCTGACCCTGCAGCTTGGCTATAACGCCACGCTGGTCGCCATCGGTGCGGGCCTGCTGGGCGTCTCTGCCGGGGTGACCGGCACGTTCCTGTTTCTGCGCAAACGCGCGCTGGTCAGCGACGCGATCAGCCACGCGACCCTGCCGGGGGTCTGTCTGGCCTTCATGGCGCTGGTCGCGTTGGGCGGAGACGGGCGCAACCTGCCGGGCCTGCTGGCGGGGTCTGCGCTGTCCGCATGGGTCGGGTTGCTGTGCCTGAACTGGCTGACCCGCCGCACACGTCTGGCCGAAGATGCCGCGATCGGAGCGGTCCTGTCGGTGTTCTTCGGCTTTGGCATCGTTTTGCTGACGATTATTCAGACCATGGGCGTGGGCCGTCAGGCGGGGCTCGAAGGGTTCCTGCTGGGCTCGACCGCCGGGATGCTGTGGGCCGATGCGCTGGTCATCGCCATCGGAGGGGCCGCGACGCTGGCGCTGGTGATGATCCTGCGCCGCCCGATGACGCTGGTGGCGTTCGACCCCGAATATGCTGCCGCCCGGGGGCTGCCGGTGCACCGGATCGACCTGGCGATGATGGGGCTGGTCATGGCGGTGACGGTTGTGGGCCTCAAGATCGTTGGCCTGATCCTGATCGTCGCGCTGCTGATCATCCCGCCCGTGACTGCGCGCTTCTGGACCGAACGCTCGGACCGGGTGGTGCTGCTGGCCGGTCTGGCGGGCGGTCTGGCCGGGTATCTGGGGGCCGCGCTGTCGGCCTCGGCCCCGAACCTGCCCACGGGGCCGATCATCGTGCTGGTCAGCTTTGGCTTCTTTGCGCTGTCGCTGCTGCTGGCCCCGGTGCGCGGCGTGCTGGCCGCCGTGCTGCGCCACCTGCGGTTTCAGCGCCGGGTGCATATCCGGCAGGGGCTTCTGGCACTGGCACAGGGTCAGACGATCTATGAGCCGCTCACCATCCGCCTGTTGCGCCGCGCCGGGCTGGCCCGCGCCGATGGCGTGGCGACCGAGGCAGGCAAGGCCCGCGCCGCCAAGGCCCTGCGGGATGAGAAACGCTGGGACATCGTACGCGCCGATCAGGCGCACGAGGCGACCGCCGCGCTCTATGACGGGCTGCGCGATATCGAGACCGTACTGACCCGCGACCAGATTGCCGAAATCGACCGCCGCATCGGCGGCCCGCAAGGGGTTCTGGCATGAGCGGTGAAGAATTCGTCCCCCTGTCGCTGACGCCGCTGCTGATCGGCACCTTCGCGGCGATCGCCTGCGCGCTGCCGGGCAACTTTCTGGTGCTGCGCAAACAGGCCCTGATCGGTGACGCGATCAGCCATGTGGTGCTGCCGGGCATCGTGGTGGCCTTTCTGCTGACCGGAGCGATCTCGACTTGGCCCATGATGCTGGGCGCGGCGGGCGCTGCCGTGGTCGCCGTGGTGCTGATCGAGGCAATCCGGCGGCTGGGTCAGATCGAGCCGGGGGCTGCGATGGGGGTCGTGTTCACCACCATGTTCGCAGGCGGCGTGCTGCTGCTGGAGCAAACCGATACCTCGACCGTGCATCTGGACGTGGAACATGCGCTGTACGGCAATCTGGAAAGCCTGATTTGGCTGGATGCGACCGGCTGGCCCTCGCTTCTGGACCTGCAGGCGCTGGCAGGTCTGCCGCCCGAATTGCCACGTATCGCGCTGACGCTGGTGGGCGTGATCCTGTTCATCTGGCTGTTCTGGAGACCACTGAAAATCTCGACCTTCGACGAAGGCTTTGCCCGCACCATCGGCATTCGCACCGGCCCGCTGGGTCTGGCGCTGATCCTCACCGCGGCGATCGCTGCGGTGGCTGCTTTTGACGCGGTGGGGTCGATCATCGTGATCGCCATGTTCATCTGCCCACCCGCCGCCGCGCGGATGATGACCAACCGCCTGGAGACTCAGGTTGCCTGGAGCGTGGTCTTTGCCACCACCTCCGCCGTGTCGGGCTATGTGCTGGCGGGCTACGGGCCGTTGTGGCTGGGCGGGGCGGATGCGGTCAGCGCCGCCGGAATGATTGCCACGATGTCGGGGCTGATCCTTGCGCTGGCGGCGGTGTTTGGCCCCTGCCGGACGCGGGTGGGCGCAAACACGTCTGCGTGATGCAGCATGTTCCCGCCAAGCGCTCTGCGGCGGCATCGGCCAAACTCTGCTCAGATCGAATAGCCGGATTTCTTAACGGGATTTTAATATGAACCCGTGCTACATGATTATTCGTTAACAGCTGAAATACCACCACTCACTTCGGCTTGTCCGGACAGTCGTGATTCTGCGGGAACTGATAGTAGCGACCTGCCACGACTGTTCGGACGCCCCCTCAACCGCAATTCAGCCCAGTCAAAGCAGTGGCAGAATCGTGCGCGACTGTGCTAGGTCTAGCGGTATGGCGCAGACAAACCCCAATATCAGCGACAATCGACCGGTGATCCGGCAACTCGACGACGCTGCGATCAACCGGATTGCGGCGGGTGAGGTGGTCGAACGCCCCGCCTCGGCGGTCAAGGAACTGGTCGAGAATGCCATAGATGCAGGGGCCACGCGCATTGCCATCGACATCGCCGATGGCGGCAAGACCCTTATTCGCGTGACCGACGATGGCTGTGGAATCGCCGCCGATGATCTGCCGCTGGCCCTGTCGCGCCATGCGACCTCCAAGATCGACGGCTCGGATTTGCTCAACATCCACACCTTCGGCTTCCGGGGTGAGGCGCTGCCCTCGCTCGGTGCAGTCGGGCGGCTGACCATCACCAGCCGGGTGCCCGAGGGCGAGGCCGCGCAGGTCCGCGTCGCAGGCGGGCAGATGGAGGCGGTGAAACCCGCCGCTTTGCGCTCCGGCACAGTGGTTGAGCTACGCGACCTGTTCTACGCCACACCCGCACGGCTGAAATTCATGCGCACCGACCGGGCCGAGGCGCAGGCGATCTCGGACACGGTCAAGCGGCTGGCGATGGCCGAACCCGCGATCACCTTCACCCTGCGCGATGTGTCGGGCGGGGGTGAGGGCCGCGTGACCTTCCGCGCCGACCGCGAGAACGGCGATCTGTTCGATGCCCTGCATGCCCGTCTGGCCCGCGTGATCGGGCGCGAGTTCGCCGAGAACGCCCTGCGCATCGACGCCACCCGCGACGGCATCCGGCTGTATGGCTACGCCGCCCTGCCGACCTATTCGCGGGGCGCTGCGGTGGCGCAATACCTGTTCGTCAACGGCCGCCCGGTGCGAGACAAGATGCTGACCGGCGCGCTGCGGGCGGCCTATTTCGATTTCCTCAGCCGCGACCGCCATCCAGCGGCGGCGTTGTTTATCGACTGCGACCCGACGCTGGTGGATGTGAACGTCCATCCCGCGAAATCCGAGGTCCGGTTCCGCGATTCCGGCATTGCTCGGGGCCTGATCGTATCGGCCCTGCGGCATGCGCTGGCCGAGGCCGGGCACCGGGCATCTTCAACCGTTGCCAATGCGACCTTGGGAGCGATGCGGCCTGAACCGGCGCGGCCAGCACCCGCCCGGGTCTATCAGATGGACCGGCCCTCACCCGCCGCACGGCAGGCGGCATACCGGGCGCAGTCCCCGGGCTTTGCCGAACTGTCGCAGGATTACAGTGGCCGCATTGTCGAACCCGCGCCAGACCCCGTACCCGTCGCCGAGCCTCCGGCGGACGATCTGCCCTTGGGCGCGGCGCGCGGGCAGGTGCATGAGAATTACATCATCGCCCAGACCGCTGATGGCATGGTCATCGTTGACCAGCACGCTGCGCATGAGCGGTTGGTCTATGAAAAGCTGAAAACCCAGATGGCCGAGAATGGCGTCGCGGCGCAGGCGCTGTTGATCCCGGAAATCGTCGAGCTGTCCGAGGGCGATTGTGCCCGTCTGATGGCCGTTGCCGACGATCTGTCGCGCCTCGGTCTGACGCTGGAACCTTTCGGCGGCGGAGCCATCGCCGTGCGCGAAACCCCGGCCATTCTGGGCGAGGTTGATGCCCGTGCGATGATCCTCGATATCCTCGACGAGCTGGCGGATCAGGGCGAAAGCCAGACCGTTCAGGCGCGGATCGAGGCGATCCTGTCCCGCGTGGCCTGCCATGGCTCGGTCCGGTCGGGCCGACGGATGCGGGCCGAAGAAATGAACGCCCTGCTGCGCGAGATGGAGGCGACGCCCCATTCCGGTCAGTGCAACCATGGGCGGCCGACCTATGTGGAGCTCAAGCTGGCCGATATCGAACGTCTATTCGGGCGCAGTTGATTTGGTTTCGGGCTGGCATTAAGAAGATAGAAACAAAACGAGAACATAAAGGTTTCCATGATTCAGATTGCAGGCACTGAAATCGCATTGAACGACCCGGTGATCGTGATTGCGGGCGGGGTGGTGGCGCTGATCCTGCTGCTGCTGTTTCTATCCTTGCGTGCGGCCAATCGTTCGGCCCGGATGGCAGAGCCGCTTGCCCGGCAGATGGCCCATCTGGGTCAGCATGTGCAGCAGTTGGGGCAGGGTCAGGAGCAGTTGCGGGGCGGGTTGCAACACGTTTCGGACACGCAGGCCAATGCGCAGGTGCAGGTGATCCAGACGGTGGAATCCCGCCTGTCCTCGGTCCAGCAACAGATGAACGACCGGCTGGCGGACAACGCGATGAAATCGGCGCGCGCTTTGGCTGAGATGCAGGAGAGGATGAAGGAAACCCTGCACGGTTCGTCAAAACAGACCGCGACCTCGCTGACGCAATTGCAAGAGCGTCTGGCCGCGATCGACAAGGCGCAGGACAACATCACCAAACTGTCGGGCGATGTGTTATCGCTGCAGGATATCCTGTCGAACAAGCAGCGGCGCGGCATGTTTGGTGAGATTCAGCTGAACGATATCGTGTCCAAAGCGCTGCCTGCCGACAGCTATTCGCTGCAGGCGACCTTGTCGAACGGTAAGCGCGCCGATTGCCTGATCCACCTGCCCAACCCGCCCGGGCCCATCGTCATCGACGCCAAATTCCCGCTGGAGGATTTTGAGGCGCTGGCCGCGGCCCAAACCCGCGAAGAGGTCGACAAATGCCTACGCGCCTTTGGGGCAGCGGTGAAAGTGCATATCAAGGCGATATCCGAGAAATACATCCTTGATGGCGAAACCGCCGATGGCGCGCTGATGTTCGTCCCGTCCGAGGCGATTTATGCCGAGTTGCACGCGCGCTTACCGGATGTCGTGCGCGAAGGGTTTGCGGCACGGGTCTGGATCGTGTCGCCTACGACCTGCATGGCGACGTTGAACACGATGCGCGCGATCCTGAAGGACGCGCGGATGCGGGAACAGGCGGGCGCGATCCGCAAGGAATTGGGGATGCTGCACAAGGATGTGGACCGGTTGGGTGATCGCGTGTCCAACCTGGACCGGCATTTCGGGCAGGCGGCCAAGGATATCTCGGAAATCAAGATCAGCGCCGAAAAGGCCGGGCGTCGGGCGCAGCGGCTGGATAATTTCGATTTCGAGGAATTGGCCCCGGAAGATCACGACAACGTGGTGCCGCTAGGGAAATCCGAGGGTTAGAGCGCTTGGCGTTTGATTTTAATCGAAATACGCTGCCGCTCCCTTCGGTCGAATGCGCATTTCGATAGAACGGCCTCAGGCAAAACGTAAAACACTTTAAGACTACTGAATCGACAGATCCAGGTTGTAGCCTACCGTCTTGCCGGTATCGCGGTCATTGCCCATCAGGTAAACGCGGATGGTGTAGTCCCCGTCCTCGGGCAGGTCGATGCGGGCGGTGTTGCCGTTGATCGAGCCGATATAGATCGCTTCGCCATCGCTGCCGGGTGGAAGGATGTTGAAATAGATCACACCATTGCCGTTGGTGTCGCTGACCTGAAGCTCGGCGAACATCTCTTGCCCGGCACCGGCCCCGAGCCTGTAGTCGAAATACTCGTCACCGGTGATTGTTCCGCTGACCATCGTTCCGAAATTTCCCGGCGCGAACTTCACCTCCGCCATCATCTGTGCAGAGGCGCCAGACGCAAATCCGGTCAGGACCAGTGAAAGTGACAGAGCTTTGATCATCGCAATGCCCTCCGTTTCTAAACACGCATCAGCATATCACAAAGCGTGCGAGCCCGTCAGATTCGCAGAAAAGGCTGGAACAGGCGCGGCATCAGTTTGTTGAATTTCAGCGGCGCGTCGGTGACGGCCAGACAGATGCAATCGCCCGACATATCCGCCGTGGGGGTGTGATGCAGGTCTTCATCGGCAATCTCGACATCGCCGCGGGCGAAGTGATCGACCTCATCCGAGAACGCGCCCTGCAGAACCATCGTCAATTCCGTGCCGTTGTGGCTGTGATCAGGGACAGCGACGCCGGCGGGAATCAAAAGCAACCGCGCCGTCGCCTCTTTCGAGGTCGGCAGGATCGCCTGTTTCACGCCCATGCCGATGGGTTTCCAGCGGATATCCTCGACGGTTCCGCCCACATAATCCTGCAGCGGGGTCGGCAAGACGGTGCAGCCCGGGCGCGCGGGTTTGGGGGTCGGTGCGCCCTGCGCGATCAGGGCCATCGTGGCCGCCAAAGACGTGTCGCTCATATCGACGGTATCGGCCTGTTCTTCCAGTACGTGGCCACCCACGGCGTCAAAGCTTTCAGCCCTTGCGCGGCAGTGGTCGCACAGCGACAGGTGGGTGGCGACCATCAGGTCGAACGCCTCGGGCAGGCTGCCCGCAGCATAGGCCATCAG
Organism: Ruegeria sp. G12; assembly: GCF_056533565.1. Lineage (NCBI taxonomy): Bacteria > Pseudomonadati > Pseudomonadota > Alphaproteobacteria > Rhodobacterales > Roseobacteraceae > Ruegeria > Ruegeria sp. G12. Next base: position 219,764 of record NZ_JBQFOO010000003.1, on the reverse strand, counting down.
CAGGTCGTCCGTCAGGTGATGTTTGATCGTCTCGCTCATTTCCATCATCTCAGTTCATCGCATGGCGCAAGCGGTCCAGCGCCAGCCGTATTCGTGATTTGATCGTCCCCAGCGGCAGCCCGGTTTCAGACGCGATTTCCCGGTGACTCAGGTCGCCGAAATACGCCTTGTCGATCAGTTCTCTCTGCGCCTCGGGCAGGGCCAGAATGGCACTGCGCAGCTGCGCGGTTTCCTGTTGCAGCGCGATCACGTCGTCCTGTTCCGGCTCTGCCTCGGGGCCCCAGCCCAATTCTTCGGGCTCGGGGCGGCGTTGCTTGCGCAGGACGTCGATGCGCTTGTTCCGAGCGATGGTGAACACCCATGTGGCCACCGTTGCCCGTGCCGGATCGAACAGATGGGCCTTGTGCCATAAGGTCGCCATCACCTCTTGCGCGCATTCTTCGGCCATCGTGGCGTCTGATCCCGATTTGATCAGGAACGCCTTGATACGCGGCGCGAAGTGCTGGAACAGCTCGGCAAAGGCCGCCTGATCCTGCGCGTCCCGGATGCGCCTGACATGGTCCACCCACTCGGTTCTGGTGCCGCAACTGTGTTTCGTTCCGTTCACCGGCTTTCCCTTGATGCGTTTCTGTGCGCGCCAAGGCTGAGGGGCGGCCCGTTCAGCCGCAGGTTCGTCCAAGGTCACGGAGTCGATCTCGGTAAACATAACCACTTTACGCGGGCCGACCCAAGCCGGATCACTTTGTCGGGACAAATAAATCCAATCCGCGCTAATTTTCGTATCATTGTGTAGAATGGTTTGCGGAAAAGATCGCCGTTTGAACAGTTTACGGCGCAGCGGGAAGTTCGGCGGAATGAAGCATATCGACCATGTTGCGGGTCACACCTATCACGGGCGCAAAGGCGCTATTCAGAACGCGTTTCGCTATTCGGTCGACTATATCCTGCTGGACCCCGAGGCTGACCCGGCAACGCCCGCGCTGTTTTCCATCGACCGGGCGAACATCACCAACTGGCGCACCCGCGATCACGGCGGCGAGCCCGGTCAGGGCAGTGGGGCTTCGTGGCTGCGCGCGCGGTTTGACGAAATGGGCGTCACCCAGCCCGCCCGCATTCTGCTGCTGACCCAACCGCGCGTGCTGGGCCATGTGTTTAACCCGGTCAGTTTCTGGTTCTGTTTCGATGACAGCGATCAGCTTTACACCGTGGTGGCCGAGGTCACCAACACCTACGGCACCCGCCACAGCTATCTGTGCCACAAACCCGGTTTTGCAGCCATCGGACCCTCGGACCGGGTGGTGGCCGACAAGCTGATGCATGTCTCTCCGTTCCAGAAGATCGAGGGCGAGTACACGTTTCGCTTCGATTTCCGCCCTGACCGAGTCGGCGTCTGGATCGACTATGGCCGCGACAAGGGCGGCCTGATCGCCACGCTGACCGGGCCACGCCAGCCTTTGACCAACCGCGTGATCCTGTGGTCGCTGCTGCGCCGCCCGTTCGGGGCCCGCCGGACGTTCGCGCTGATCGTCTGGCAAGCGCTGAAACTGTGGGTCAAAAAAGCCACCTTCCGCCCGTTCCGCAAGGCCCCAGTGCCGGACCACCCCGTATCGCGGGTGCGCACATTGCCTGCGCCGGTTTGCGTAAGATCAAAGACTCTGTCGCCTGAGGATGGTTCAGATAACCTCAGAACCGCGAATACGAGGAGCTGAAACATGTTGGAAATTTCGGCAAGAAAAGTCGCCCAGGTTGCCATGATGGGCCGCGAACTGAACCGGGCCGAGGGCGAACTGCGTGCTTTCATCGACCGTATGGGCGAGGATCAGCAGGCCGAACTGGTTGCCATCATGTGGATCGGGCGCGAAAGCTTTTTCGCGGAAGATCTGGCCGAGGCCATCGCCACCGCCAAGTCCGAGGCCTCGACCCCCTGTGCCGACTATCTGATCGGCACGCCGCATCTGTCGGACCATCTGGAAAACGGTCTGGATGCGCTTGGGATTTCGGCCGAGGATGTTGAAAACGATCTGATGTAAGGGCCAAGGCCCAAAGGACATCTGCAAATCTCTGACCCTGCCGAAGCGGCAAGGTCAGCCCGCGCTTTCTCCGGAACTGGAACCTTAAGAAACCTTAATGAGCCGCTTTGGTCTCGTTAAGGCGGGGTTCCTTTATTGAATGTCAGAACGACAGCGCAACCAAGTTTCGGAGGAGAAAGACATGGCCTATACACACACAGCAGAAGCCCGTACCGGTCTTTTTGACGGTCTGTTCGCCAGATATGCCGACACCAAGGTCGAGCATTTTCGTCGCCGGATTTATTCCAAAACCGTGCGGGATCTGGAGCAGCTCAGCGACCAGCAACTGATGGATATCGGTGTGGCGCGGGACGAGATCAAACAGCGCGCCTATGACAGCGTCTATCACGACAAACCCTACCAGCAGTGACCGGGCGCCCAACGCGACCTGACCCAACATTCAACGTGAGGTTCCTGACATGTTTGACGTGATCCCACCCGCCAACGCGCCCGCCCCGACCGCCAGCGCCCTGCTGCTGTTCGACCGCGCGATGCGCATCCGCGCCATCAGCTCGGACATTGTCCGCGCCGCCCAGTATCTGGACGGCCTGAGCGACACCCAACTGGCCGAACTGGGCATAAACCGCAGCGATATCGAGGATACGATCCAGCGATATTCCTGAAACCCCGCAATGGGAAACCAAGGATGAGGCGAAGATGCCCAAGGCAGAGCAATGAAAGCCATTCCAGCAAATCTGGGATGGCTTTTTTCTCGGTTGATCGCCTTGAGGTGCGCGCGAATCCATGAGACGTAATGTGCCCAAAGGTTGAATTGAGCAAATTGGGCAGACATTGAAACAAGCGCGTATTGTAAGGCTGCTGGCGGCGGCTTTGATTTTGGCCGCGGCTGGTCTTTTGTATCACCAGCAGCAGCGAAAAGCGGAGATTGCCGAATTGATCCCCGGTTGTGGTCGACCCGAGGCCGATCCCGAAGCCGCCATCCGCGACTGTACGGAACTTTTGACGGTCTCTGGCCACAGTTCAGAGGACCTGTCGGCGATCCACCGGTTCCGCGGGCGGGCGCATGTGAAGCTCAAGGATTTCGCGACGGCGCTGGCTGATTTCGAACACGCCGCACTCGCCAATCCAAACGATTGCCGTGTGTGGCAGTGGAAAAGTGGTGTTCTGGACGATCTCAATGAGTTTCAGGCGGCGCTTGACGCGATAGAGAACGCCTATCAGCTGTGCCCGTTGTCGAATTATGCAGTCAAACAGCGCTTCCGCCTATTGCAGAAACTTGATCGACGCAATGAGGCGGAGGTTTTCCTTACAGGTCTTGTAGAAAAATACCGTTCAGCAGAGGGTGAAAATCGGGTTCCGCGTTTGAGAAAACTTGGCCAGTTGCTGTTGGATCTGGATCAGCATGCATTGGCTGCAGAAGGTTACAAGACGGCTTTGCTAACGGATTTGACCCATCAGGAAACGTTTCAGAAGTTCTTTGAGGCGTGCACAGGTGCCGGCTCAGACTGTCTGCCTCTGTTCCCGGAAAGGCGCGGTGGCTATCCGGAGCTAAGCTGCGAAAACGCGATCACGCAGTGGGCTGAGCTTTTCCCTAAATTCGTAGAGAGAGTTCTATCCGACTCGGGCTTTGCGACGTTGCATGATTTCTTTCAGAAAGGCGGACTGCGAGCCCAGGTTCTGTTCCAAGCGGGCTACGTGGGGACCGCGGGCATTGTTTCCGCAGGCTTCCCATCCGAATACTCGGCGCAATTCATTGTGGAAGATCGCGTCTTCGAATGCGTTAATGGAGGGAAGTTCGTTTTCCCTGACGGCATGGTGGATGAGGAGGAACTTAGATTCTCGAACGAAAACTTGTTCAGCCCACAGGTCCGTGGAAACCTCCGCGATCTGGCACATGCCGCGTTGAACCAGTAGCGGCGCCCCGTTTACAGGGACGCCCAATGATCAGACCATATGATCCACCACCTGCAAATGCTGCGCCAGTTTTCCGATCTCGCCCATCCACTCCTGCACCAGTTTCGGATCGCTGGGGGCGGCGTGGACGCCTGCGGGGATGCCGCGGTTCAGGACGGCCTCAACCGCCAGTGATACCGGCACCGACACCAGACGCGCCATGGCAGTGCCGCGCGCGTCGCCCCAGGCATCCATGACATAGGTTTTGTGCCAGACCGGGATGCCGTCGCGCTCGGCTTTCAGGCCCACGCACAGGACCACGCGGTCGGGCTCGCCCTCGTCATAGGCGTTTTCTGCCCAGAACTGATCTGACATTTCTTTCAGGCGGGCATCGCCTTCGGGGCCGGACAGCGTTTCGATTTCGGTAAACACGTCCGACCATGCGTCAGCCCACCCGTTCAGGCGCAGGGTGCCGCGGACGAATTCCTTGACGGTCCAGTGATCCTCGAACTGGTATTCGGACATGAAGGGCAGCGAGTCGCGGTTGGGATAGACCTCGAAGCTTTCCGGCTTGGGCAGCGGTGCTGTGTAGCTGGTTATCGCGTCCCACGGGCGGGCGACGTCCAGCGGGGCGTAGTCGCGGATGGATTTCGACGGTGAGCGCAGCGCCTTGAGCACGCCCAGCGGAGACCAGCTGAACTTGTAGCGGAACGGGTTGGGGTTCTTGGGGATGCCGCCGCAATACGAGATGAAGCTTAGGTGGTTTTGCGCGTCGAACGCGTCTGACGCGCGGTAGTCGGCGACCAGAGCATGGGCCATCAGGTGGTCGATGCCGGGGTCCAGCCCGACCTCGTTGACCAGCGCCACGCCAGCCGCGCGCGCGGCAGCGTCCAGCGCGCGCATTTCGGGGGCGATGTAGGATGATGATACGAAATTGGCCTGTTTCGAGATCGCCAGTTCCGCCAAAGGCACATGCCAGTCGCCGGGCAGCATCGAGACGATGTCGTCGCCCTTTGCCAGCGCCGCGCCCAGAGCGTCGATGTCGAAGGCGTGGATGTCGTCGGTCAGGTCTCCGACCTCGGCGCGGGCCTTGTCGATGGTCCGGTTCCAGACGGTGACATCATGCCCGCCCTCGATCAGGCGGCGCAGGCCGGGGATGGCGGACAGGCCGGTGCCGCACCAGTGAATGGTCATCGCTCAGATCCCTCTCATATGGGCGTTATAGGTTGCCTCTGCCCGGCCCCAGACGCCGCTGTCCGGATCGGTCAGGGTCAGCAAGGACGGCAGCAGTTGCGCGGCATAGTCTTCCGAACTTTCCACCGGCAGCATCGAAGGCAGGTTGTCGATGGCCATGACATCCATCACCGGATCAGTCGCGACACGCAGGGCGGGCGCATCCCATGTGGTTGCGCGGTCATAGACGGGCACCGGGTTGTAATCGCTATCTGGGTCGCAGGCCACGTCGCCGATGGCGGTCAGGGTGCGCGGGGCGGTCAAAGCCTCGCGCGGGACAAAGACGGGCGTGCCGGGGCGGGCGAAGATGCAGTTCAGGAACAGATTGTGGGTCAGGATTTCGGGAAACGGCCCGCCGCTGGCGGTTTCGGCCATGTCCCATTTGGTGACGTCAACGCCCATCGCCTGACACAGATCGGCGGCCCCCGTGCCGACGCGACCCAAGGCTCCGATGACGATGGCGGTCGGGCGGTCTGCGCCGGTGGCGTCAAGCTCGGCCCGAAGTTCGGCATTCAGCGCGTCCTGACTGGGGTAGACGCCAACCGGAGGACATTGCGCGCCCCGCTGCTGCGCGGCCCATGTCTTGAGCGTCACCGCAGCCCCCGCATACCCGGCCCAATAGCCAAAGGCGGCGACCCGGCGGCCCTCTTCGTCCACCAGATATTCCAGATCATAGAGTGTGCCGCCCCCGGCCTTGAACCGTTGCAGCAGCGCGCGGCCAGAATGTTGGCCTTTGAACGCATGGCCGAACATGATGTGGCGATGGGGCAGGGGCGTGCCATCCTCGGGCAGTTCCTTGAGGCCGAAGATGATCGCGTCCAGCGGGGCCTCGGGCCAGCTGTTCTCGGCCGCGATCTCACAACCTGCGTCCCGGTAGCCGTCAATCGGAATGGCGCGGACATGGCTTTCTTCGACCGTCACCCGCAGACCTGCCGCGATCAGCGCGGCGGCCCCTTCGGGGGTCAGCCCGACCCGTTCCTCGTTCTGGCGCTGCTCGGCCCGGACCCAGAGATGTGTCATGTGTTTTCCTTTACGTCAGAGCATTCCGGCGGCACGCACCGCCTGAACCGAAGCCCGCGCCTCCATCGCGTCGCGGAAGGCGATGATCTTGGGGAAGGCAGAGACATCGACGCCGTCGCCTTCCAGCCAACTGCAGACGACGTACAGGTAAGCATCGGCCAGCGAGAACGCCTCACCCAGTACAAATGGTCCGCGCAGACCGTTGGATACGATATAGCTGCAGCAGGCGGTCATCGTCTCGGTCACTTTTCCGGCCATGTCCTGGCAACTGGCTTCCTTGTCCGCCCAGCGGGCTCCGCGCATCTTGTGGGCGTGGTTCACATGCATGGTCGAGGCGAGGTAATACATCACCTCGCGCATCCGTGCCGCCATCACCGGATCATCGGGCACCAGCCCGGCCTGCGGGGCAAGTGTTGCGATGTAATCCAGCAACGCTCCGGTTTCGGTCAGGATGCCCCCGTCCACCACCAGTGCCGGAACCCGGCCCTTGGGGTTGATCTGCCTATAGGCGGGCCGGGTCTGTTCACCGCCGGCAAAGTCCAGCTTGATGGCCTCATAGTCCAGCCCGGCCTCTTCCAGTGCAATCGCCACGGCGACCGAGATCGTGCGGGGGGCGTAATACAGCTGCATCAAGGCCTCCTTACAAGTGGGTTTGGGCGAACTGCCGGTCGGGTGCCTCCAGATGGGGCACCGCGTTGAACAGAACCGGGCTTAGCTGCGGGCCAATCGGGTGCAGACGATGCATCGACGTGTTCATGATGGCAAGCGCCACCCGCGCCATCGACGGGATGTCCAGCCCCATGGCCTGCCGCACCACCATCGAGATCAGGCCGCCCGAGGTGACGATGATCGCAGGCCCGCCCTCGGTGCCGATGTCGCGCAGGGCGTCGGACACGCGGGTTTCGAATTCAGCGAAGGTTTCCGGCGTGTTTTCGATCTCGCCCCGCGACCAGGCGGCAAAGGTTTTGGGCAGATGTTCGACAAAGCCCTCGCGGTCGGTGGGCACGACCTCGCCATGCTGATCTTCGAACAGTTTGGCGAGGTTGAAATACTCGATCTCGTTCAGTCTTGCGTCCTGTATCGGATCGGGCAGGCCCATGCTGGCGGCGGTTTCGATATGCCGCTGCAGGGTGCCGCAATAGACGCGCGCGTAGTGGCGCTGGGTATCGCGCAGATGCGCCCCCAGCCAGCGCGCCTGTTGATGCCCCAGCGCGCTGAGCTTGTCATAGTCGTTTTCGTCCCGCGCGGCGGTGTTGGCCTGTCCGTGACGGACCAGTGTGATGTGTGACATGGCGTTCCTCTTGGGCCGAAGTCTTAGGGCAGGTTTCGGGCCGGGGCCAGAGGGGTTTGCCCGGTCGCGTCAATATTCACCGCAAGGCGCTTGCGCAGCTACGCGTCGCGGCTATGGTCTGCACATCCGGCAAACAGAGGGTAAGCGATGGCGATTGATGAGAAACGGTTTTTGGCCGATCTGCACAAGCTGCGCAGCTTCGGGGCGTCTGGCGTGGGCAAGGGCGTGGTACGCCCGGCCTATTCCGAGGCAGATATCGCCGCGCGCCGCTGGCTGGCCGGACGGATGAAGGAGGCCGGGCTGCAGCCCCATTTCGACCCGGTTGGCAACCTGTTCGGTCTGGCGCAAGGGCGGTCCCTGCTGATGGGCTCGCATTCCGACAGTCAGCCCGAGGGCGGCTGGCTGGATGGCGCGTTGGGCGTGATCGCAGCGCTGGAAGTGGCGCGCGCCAGCGACCGGCCCATATCGGTCGTCAGCTTTGAGGACGAAGAAGGCCGGTTCGGTGTTACCACGGGCTCGGCGATCTGGTCGGGCGGGCTGCCCTTGTCCAAGGCTGATACGCTGACCGATTATGCGGGTATGACGCTGGCGGCGGCGCGCGCCTCGATGCGGGATTTGAGGCAGGATTTCGTCGATTCCGGTCAATTCACCGGCTTCATCGAGATGCATATCGAACAGGGCCCGGCCCTGGATACCGAAGGCGACGTGATTGGCGTTGTGACCGATATCGTCGGCATCCGGGATATGGTGATTAGCTTTGAAGGCCAGCAGAACCACGCCGGAACCACGCCGATGCATCTGCGCCGCGATGCGTTTCAGGCCCTGTCGCTGTTCAACGCTCAGATCAATACCCGGTTCCAGAACGTCGTGACGCCCCAGACCGTATGGACCGTCGGACATGTGGACCTGCATCCCAACGCCTCGTCCATTGTGCCGGGCCGCGTCCGGTTTTCGATGCAGTGGCGGGATGGTGAAGGCGACCGTCTGCGGCGGATGGAGCAGATCATCCGCGACACCGCGCAGGAGGTCGCAGACGGCATGGGCCTGACGCTCAGTTTCGGCCAGATGCTGGGGCTGGAGCCCGTCAGCATGGATCCCGCCCTGCGCGCCGCGCTGGAAACCGGCGCGCAGGCGGTTGCACCCGGCAAGTGGCGCACGATGCCTTCAGGCGCGCTGCATGATGCCACCAACGTCTCGCGCCTGATGCCGGTGGCGATGCTGTTTGTCCCCTCGATCAACGGAATCAGTCACAATTTCGCCGAGGATACGGCCGAAGAGGACCTGATCACCGGCCTCCATGCGCTGAATCATGCCGTGTCGTCGCTGGGCTGATCCACGCAATAAGACACAGCGAAAATACAAATTTCCCAACAGATTGCCTTGGGATAAGCGAGGCTTGCGTGGTGGGACTCGGGCGGTTTGGTGCGCTCGACCTGCTGCGAATTAAGGAGTGTTGCCTAACGGAAAAAAGTTTCCTATAGGAACATTGCTGATGCATACACCCGTATGCAGGCCTGCCGTGGCGACAGTGAAATGCCGAAAATTTAGGCTGAATCGTTGCAATCTAAGCGGCTTGGGTCAGACTGACGGGTATGCGTTCCGACCATTAGATACAAAGGAAGGTATCCGCCATGACCGACGTTAGACGCACGCCCTTGTACGACTTGCATGTTGAGTTGGGTGGTAAGATGGTTGATTTTGCTGGGTGGGAGATGCCCGTTCAGTATCCTTTGGGGATCATGGGTGAACACAAGCAGTGCCGCGAGAAGGCGGCGGTGTTTGACGTCAGCCATATGGGTCAGGTGATCCTGCAGGGTGAGAATGTGGGCGAGAAGCTAGAAGCGCTGTGCCCGCAGGCCTATGCGACCCTGAAAGAGGGCAAGGCGCGCTACGGTTTCTTCACCAATGCCGAAGGCGGCATAATGGATGACCTGATCGTGTCGAACGCAGGCGATCATTACTTCGTGGTGGTCAACGCGGCGCTGCGCCATCAGGACATTCCGCACATGCAGGCCAATCTGGACGGCGTCGAAGTGACCGAGATTTTCGACCGTGCGCTGGTGGCGGTGCAGGGCCCCAAGGCCGAAGACGTTGTGGGCGATCTGTGCCCGGCTGCGCGGGACCTGAAATTCATGGAAACCACGGTGTCGGATATCAACGGCGTGGAATGCCGCATCTCGCGGCTGGGCTACACGGGCGAGGATGGTTATGAGATTTCCATCCCCGAAGACAAAGCCATCGAGATCACCAAGGCCTTCCTGGCGCATGACGATTGCGAACCCGCAGGCCTCGGCGCGCGCGACAGCCTGCGGCTGGAGGCGGGCCTGTGCCTCTATGGCAATGACATCGACCAGAGCACCTCTCCGATTGAAGCCAGCCTCGGCTGGGCAATCCAGAAGCGCCGCAAGGAAGAGGGTGGCTTTCCGGGGGCCGAGCGCATCCAGAAGGAACTGGCCGAAGGCCCCGCGCGCAAACTGGTCGGCATCAAGCCCGAGGGGCGCGCGCCTGCGCGGCAAGGCGTGGAAATCCAGAACACGGATGGCGCGACAATCGGCCAGATCACCTCGGGCGGGTTCGGCCCCACCGTCGGCGGCCCTGTTGCGATGGGCTATGTCGCCACCGCGCACAGCACGCCGGGCGAGGTGGTGGACCTGATCATCCGGGGCAAGCCGCAACCGGCTGAGGTTGTGGCACTGCCCTTCGTAACCCAGAATTACAAGCGTTGAAGTCAGGAGAGAGACATATGGCAACCTATTATTCCGAAGAGCACGAATGGCTGACTGTTGACGGCGACACAGCCACACTGGGCATCACCAAACACGCTGCTGAGCAGCTGGGCGATGTGGTCTTTGTCGAGCAGCAGGAAGCGGGCGACGAGTTTGAAAAAGACGGCGAGATCGGCGTGATCGAATCCGTCAAGGCGGCCTCGGAGCTCTATGCCCCGGTCGATGGAGAGATCATCGAGGTCAATGAGACACTGGCCGACAATCCCGGCGCGCTGAACGAAGACCCCGAAGGCGAGGCGTGGATCTACAAGATCAAGATCGCCGACGCGTCGCAGCTGGAAGATCTGATGGACGAGGCCGGCTACAAGGCGTTCATCGGCTAAACCCAAACGGTGGGCCCCTTCGCGGGATCCACCCTTCATTCGGGGCTTCTGATTTGGGGCTCCGCCCGTTCGGGCCTGAAACTGTCCCCCGGACAGTTTCCAAGACGGCCCTTACTCCCCGCCGGAGGCTCCCGCAGTCTCCGCCGGGTCTGACCTATCCGTGAGGAGCGCAACGATGGCTTTCAAACTGACCGACTACGAAGCCTATGACTTCGCCAACCGCCGCCATATCGGGCCCAGCCCGACCGAGATGCGCGATATGCTCAAGGTGATCGGCTTCAAGACGCTGGACGAACTCATTGACGCCACCGTGCCGCCCGCGATCAGACAAAAGGAGGCGCTGGACTGGGGTCCGGCGATGACCGAGCGTGACGCTCTGTTCCATATGAAAGAGGTGGCGAGCAAGAACAAGGTTCTGACCTCGCTGATCGGTCAGGGCTATTACGGCACCACCACACCTGCGCCGATCCTGCGCAACATTTTGGAAAACCCGGCCTGGTACACCGCCTATACGCCTTACCAACCCGAAATCAGCCAGGGCCGTCTTGAGGCGCTGTTGAACTTCCAGACCATGGTCAGCGACTTGACCGGGCTGGACGTGGCCAACGCGTCCTTGCTGGACGAAGCCACAGCGGCGGCCGAAGCCATGGCGATGGCCAAGCGTGGCGGTCGGTCCAAGGCCAACAACGCGGCCTTCTTTGTTGATAAGAACTGCCACCCGCAGACCATCGCGGTCATTAAGACGCGCGCCGAGCCTCTGGGCATCGACGTGCAGGTGGGTGATCCCGACAGCCTCGACGCAGGCGCAGTTTTTGGAGCGATCTTCCAATACCCGGGCACCCATGGTCACGTGCGCGATTTCACCGCCGAGATTGCGGCGCTGCATGAACACAAAGCCATCGCCATTGTCGCTGCCGACATCCTGTCGCTGGCGCTGCTGAAATCCCCTGGTGAGATGGGCGCGGATATCGCCATCGGCTCGACCCAGCGCTTTGGCGTGCCCATGGGCTATGGTGGCCCGCACGCCGCTTACATGGCCACCACCGACAAGCTGAAGCGGGCGATGCCGGGCCGGATCATCGGTGTTTCCATCGACAGCCGAGGCAACAAGGCCTACCGCCTCGCCCTGCAAACCCGCGAGCAGCATATCCGCCGCGAAAAGGCGAACTCGAACGTCTGCACCGCGCAGGCGCTGCTGGCCGTGATTGCCTCGATGTATGCCGTGTACCACGGCCCCGACGGCATCAAGGCCATCGCGCAATCGGTGCACCGCAAGACCTCGCGCATGGCCGCCGGGTTGGAAGAGGCGGGCTTTGCCGTGGAACCGGAAGTGTTCTTCGACACCATCACGGTTGAGGTTGGTCATCTGCAGAAGACGGTCATGGAGGCCGCCGTGGCCCGTGGTGTGAACCTGCGCAAGGTGGGTGACACGAAGGTTGGCATCAGCCTCGACGAACAGACCCGGCCCGAGACCATCGAGGCCGTCTGGGGGGCCTTTGGCATCGACCGCAAGGATGACAGCTCGAACGTGGCCTACCGCCTGCCGGATTACGCGCTGCGCGAAAGCGCATATCTGACCCACGAGATCTTTCACAAGAACCGGGCCGAGGCTGAGATCACCCGCTATATGCGTCGTCTGGCCGACCGCGATCTGGCGCTGGACCGGGCGATGATCCCGCTGGGCTCGTGCACCATGAAGCTGAACGCTACGATCGAGATGATCCCGGTCACTTGGCCCGAATTCGGCAATCTGCACCCGTTCTGCCCCGAAGATCAGGCGCAGGGCTATCACGAGATGATTGCCGATCTGAACGACAAGCTTTGCCAGATCACCGGCTATGACGCGATCTCCCAGCAGCCCAACTCGGGCGCGCAGGGCGAATATGCGGGCCTGCTGACCATCCGCAACTATCACTTCGCCCGTGGCGAAGGGCACCGCAATGTCTGCCTGATCCCAACTTCGGCGCACGGGACCAACCCGGCCTCGGCGCAGATGGTGGGCTGGCAGGTGGTGCCGGTGCAATCGGATGAGAACGGCAATATCGACCTGAATGACTTCCGCGCCAAGGCCGAGAAGCATTCGGATCATCTGGCCGGCTGTATGATCACCTACCCCTCGACCCATGGCGTGTTCGAGACCACGGTGCAAGAGGTCTGCCAGATCACCCATGATCACGGCGGTCAGGTCTATATCGACGGTGCCAACATGAACGCCATGGTCGGCCTGTCGCGCCCCGGAGACATCGGCGGCGATGTCAGCCACCTGAACCTGCACAAGACCTTCTGCATCCCCCATGGCGGCGGCGGCCCCGGCATGGGCCCGATCGGCGTCAAGGCGCATCTTGAGGAATACCTGCCCGGCCACCCGGAATACGGTACCGCCGTGGGTCCGGTCTCGGCAGCGCCCTTTGGCTCGCCGTCGATCCTGCCGGTCAGCTGGGCTTATGTGCTGCTGATGGGTGGCGCGGGTCTGACGCAGGCGACCAAAGTGGCGATCCTGAACGCCAACTACATCGCGGCGCGTCTGCAGGATGCCTATCCGATCCTCTATACCTCCGAATCTGGCCGTGTGGCGCATGAATGCATCCTCGACACCCGTCCCTTGGACGCCGAGGCGCATGTGACCGTCGATGATGTCGCCAAACGTCTGGTCGATTCAGGCTTCCATGCTCCGACGATGAGCTGGCCAGTAGCCGGTACCCTGATGGTCGAACCCACCGAGTCTGAACCTATGGCTGAGCTGGACCGTTTCTGTGACGCCATGCTCTCGATCCGGGCCGAAGCGCAGGACATCATCGACGGCAAGATCGATGCGGAAAACAACCCGCTGAAAAACGCCCCCCACACGGTGCGCGATCTGGTCGGCGACTGGGACCGCCCTTATACCCGCGAACAGGCCTGCTTCCCGCCGGGCTCCATGGGTGTCGACAAATACTGGTCGCCGGTCAACCGCGTCGACAACGCATATGGCGACCGAAACCTCGTCTGCACATGCCCGCCCATGTCGGAATATGAAGAGGCTGCAGAGTAATCTAAAAACCCCGCCAAGCGCGGGGTTTTTTCTTAAGGTTCGAACCCTTCGGGCACGCCGAAGGGCGGCGATTCAACGCTGGTGCCCGATAGGGCGTTCATAAACGCAACTAGGGCGTCGATTTCAGCATCTGACAGGTCCATCGGCGCAATGTCGATCCTGCGCCGATGACGCTCCATTTCGAACCGGTCGTCCCATACCACGAAATCCGCCTTTTGCAGCCATGGCACATTGGGCAGCGCCGCCATGTCGCGGGTCCAGCGCGACAGGCTGCGTTCTGGGTTCAGGTGATGGCGGATCATCGCGTTCAGATCGGGGAAGGCCCCGTTATGGCCATAAGGCGCGGTCAGAGCCACGTTGCGCAGCATCGGGGTGCGGAAGCGATAGGCGTCCTTTAGCCGGTTGCTTTCGCCCATGCGACCCACGTCGCGCACATAAGGGTCCCATTGCCGGGTGCGGCCCGGACCGAACGGGGGCAGGGCCAGAGCGTGGAACTTCTGATCCGACATCAGCGGGCCGGAATGGCACGCGGCGCAGTTGGCCTTGCCGTAGAACAGGTTCATGCCGTCTTTCTGGGTTGGCGTCAGCGCCTTGGCATCGCCCGCAAGGTAGCGATCAAACGGGCTATCGGTGCTGCGCCACTCGATCGCCATGAACGCGGCCAGAGCGTTGGCGATCTGGGTGATAGTGATATCCTCGGTCGTCTCAACCCCTTCGAATGCTTGGACCATCGCGGGGCCGTAGCGCGGATCGGTGCGGACGCGCTTGGCGAGGATGGGCCAGCCCAGATCAATCCGGTCAGCAACGGCGCCGGTCACCTGATTTTCGCCGACATTTCCGGCCATCTCGAATTGCGATGTCAGAGGGAACAACGCCTGTGCCGCCAGCAGGGAATTCAGCCCCTCGGGCAGCCATTCCTGCGCCGGAGAGTTGAACCCATTGCCGTAGACGTCCGAGATACTCAGGCGGCCATCGTGGAAAAGGGTATGAAGGTCGCGCGCGCCAAGGTTCCACAGACCCGGCGAATTGCGCGGGATGCGTTTGCGGATTTTATTGGCACCTACCCCCGGTGTGCGCTCCGGCCCCAGACCCTGACCGCCCTCGCCGATGCCCAGCGACAACCCGTCCGAGGTGCCGAAATCCGGATGGTGGCAATGGGCGCAGGCGATGTTTTGGTTGCCCGACAGGATCGGGTCGTAAAACAGTTGATGACCGATGGCGGCCTGTTCCCTATCAAAGGGGATAAAGTCATCATCGGTCAGCGGACGCGGCAGGTCCTGCGCCGCCGCTGCCCCGGCCAAGAGGAAGAAAACCCCATGCGCCAGCTTGTATTTGCCATTTGTCTGCTTGCCACACCGGCGCTGGCCGAACTGGAACAAGCGCGCGATCTGATGGAGGCCGGGGAATTTGAGGCCGCGCGCGAGGAACTGATGCCAGCGGCACGATCCGGCAATGCCGAGGCCGAAGAGTTGATCGGCGTGATGTACGGGTTGGGTCTGGGGGTTGACCAAGACCATGAGCGCGCATTCGAATGGTATCTGCGTGCCTCGCTGAAGGGGCATCCGGGCGCGCAGTCCGGGATCGGCTGGTACTATGAACTGGGTCTGGGCATGCCCGCGCCCGATCTGGTGCGCGCCTATATGTGGTATACGCTCAGCGCCATTGGTGGCGATCCCGATGCGGCGATCAGCCTTGAGGAAGTGGTCAAGAAGATGACGCCGGAGCAGATCGAAAGGGCGCATGTTCTGGTCAACGACTACAAAGGGTGGATGTACCCGTTTCGGTAAGGGCCGGACGCATCGCCCGGCCCTGTTCGCTTAGTTCAGGTCCGCATCGCGCGACGCGTTCACGTCTGCCTCTGCCGCCGCAACGGCCTCGGTCAGAGCGGTAAACACTTCGTCCCCGCGCGCCACGTTGGACTGGAACCAGTCATAGACCGGGGTTGCGGCCTCTTTGAACGCAGCTTTCTGGTCGGGTGTCGGCACATAGAGGTCACCGCCACCGGCAACGAAATCCTCATAAGCCTGGATCGACTTGCGCTTGGGCGAGGCAAAAGTCGCCTGCTGCAGCGCATAGAACCCGTCGACCACGACGCGGCGCAGATCCTCGGGCATCTCCTGGAACTTGGCGTTGTTCATCCACCATAGCGCGCCCATATAGGCGTGGCCGTCCAGAGTAACATATTGCAGACCCGCATCCGGGAATTTCATGCCCATGATGTCGGTGATGCCGTTCTTGGACCCTTCAACAACTCCGGTCTGGAAGCTGGTGAACAGTTCCGGCCATGGGATCGGGGTCGGCGAGGCACCCAGCGCCTTGACCAGTTCCTGCGGCAGGTCGGCGACCACGGTGCGGATTTTCAGGCCTTCCATATCCGCAGGCTCGGCCACCCGGCGCTGCGTGTTGGCGAAGTTGCGCCAGCCGCCGGTGTTGCCGATGGTCATCAGACGGATCGCGCCACCGGAATCCTCCAAAGCCATGTCGCGCATCGTGCGGGTGAAGTCACCGGACAGCACATGCTCGGCAATCCGGTCGTCCGCCATCAGGTAAGGCAAGTCCAGCACCTGCACATAAGGGAAGATGCCCGAGGCCCCGCCCGAGGTCGAGATATAGATGTCGATCGTGCCATCGGCTACGCCTTGAAGGCATTCCGCGCCGTTCGAACACAGCTGCGTTCCGATGAACAGTTCCACCTCAATCGCGCCGTTCGATGCGGCCTCGACATAGTTCTTGAAGACGATCAGGCCGTCATAGTCCTCATCGTTTTCATTCGAATTGGCGGTGGCGCGCAACGTGTAGTCGGCGGCTGTGGCGGCCATGGCGGACGCGGCCACCAGCGATGTGGCAACCGCTGCGGTTTTGATGAAATCTCTGAGCATGCGTTTCCTCCCTGTGATACTCAGTTCAGTTTGCAAATCCCGTTATCCTCGGGATCGTCATGGATAGTGCGGGGACATAGGTGATCAGGAAGATCACCAGAATTTCGACCGCCAGAAACGGCAGGATTGCCTTTGCGATGGTTTCCACCTTCTCGCGCGACACGGCGGCGGCCACGAACAGCACCAGCCCCATGGGCGGTGTGGCCAGACCGACGGTCAGGTTGACGCTCATGATAATGGCGAAATGGATCGGGTCCACGCCGAGGCTGGTGAAGATGGGGCCAAGGATCGGGCCAAGGATGATGATCGCGGGGCCTGCATCCAGAAACATGCCGACGATGAACAGCAGCAGGTTGATCAGGAACAACAGGATCAGCGGGTTTTCTGAAAGGCTGAGGATCAGCGAGGCGAGTTGTTCCGGCGCATGGCTGAGGCTGACCACCGTCTTGAACGCCATCGCCGCACCGACCAGCAGCAGAACCACGGCTGAAGTCAGGCCTGCATTGCTGAGGATCTCGGGCACCTCTTTCAGGGTCAGGGTGCGCAGGACGAAGAAGCCGATGATGAAGGCGTAACCGACGGCGACGGCGGCGGCCTCGGTCGGGGTGAAGATACCGCCAAGGATTCCGCCCAGAATGATCACCGGTGTCAGCAGGGGAAAGAAGGCTTTCAGGCTGGCCTGACCGCGCTCGCCCCAGGTGTATTTGCGGCTGGCGACGGGGAAGTCGTATTTGTCGGCCATAAACTTGATCATCAGCATCAGGCCAACGCCCACCATCACACCCGGCACGATGCCTGCAAGGAACAGGGCCGCAACGCTTTCCCCCATGACATAGGCGTAGATGATCATGATGCCCGAGGGCGGGATGATCGGCCCGATCACCGAACTGGCCGCCGTTATCGCGGCGGCGAATTTGCGGGTGTAGCCCTGTTTCTCCATCGCCGGGATCAGCATCGACCCTAGCGCCGAGGTGTCGGCGACGGCCGAGCCGGACAGACCGGCGAACAGGATGGAACTCAGCACGTTCACATGCGCCAGACCGCCCCGGAAGTGGCCCATCAGGGCCTGTGAAAACTCGACCAGACGGATGGTGATGCCGCCCCGGTTCATCAACTCTCCGGCCAGCATGAAGAAGGGGATCGCCATCAGCGGAAAGCTGTCCATGCCGTTATAGACATTACGATAGAGCAGCGTGATGTCGTTGGTCTGGCCGTTCAGCCACAGCAGAATGCCAGGCGCGGCCAGCAGCGCGAAAAAGACCGGCAGGCCGATCATCAGGAACACAAGGAAGGTGGGCAGGAACCAGATCAGCATCTATTCAGCCCCCACCGGCGCATCGGCGATTTCCGGCAGTTGGTCGCCGCCGCCCATCAAAGTGACGATGGCGCGCAGGATCAGCTCGATATTCACCGAGATCAGCAGGATCACTCCGACCAGCAAGGACGCCATCATCCAACTGCGCGGCACGCGGTACCATTCATCGAAGCCGAAAGAGGTTGGGAGATACAGCGCTGCTGTTGCGAAGCGACCGCCAAAACCCGTGACCTCGGACCAGCCGATACCCACCGCGACCAGCAGCACCGCCAAAGAGACGAACAGCAGGAACAGCATCAGCACCTGCCCCAGAACGCGCGGCAGCATCATTGGCACCATGTCGATAGCCACGAACCCGCCACGCCTGAACGCGGTGGGGGCCATCAGGCCAGTCATCCACAGCATGCAGAACCGCGCGGCCTCATCCGGCCAGGGCAGGGCGTAGCCCAGAACGTAGCGGAAGAACACCTGAATCAGGATTGCGATCACCATCAATGCAATCGCAACGACTCCAACCGCGCGGCCAAAACGCAGCACGGTTTCGTTCACGAATGCAATCGGCGCAAGCGCCGATGCCAGTCCGCTCATGCGGATCCTCCCTTGTTCAGCCGCAGGTTTGGCCCGCGGTCGTCATATCGCGCTTAGTGTTGCGCGAATTGGCCGAGTTTTCCGGCGTAGAAGGTCAGCGCGTCTCCGTCCGCCATGCTGACCTTGAGCACTTTGCCCACCACGATCACGTGATCGCCTGCATCGTGATAGGCGTGCTGCTCGCATTCGAACCGTGCCAGACAATCCGGCAGCAGCGGGGTGCCGTTCTGGCATTGGTCATGTGCAATGTCCCGCAACGCAAACGCGTCTTTCGAGCAGCCAAAACACAGTTCAGCCTGTTCCGAGGATAACACGTGCACGCTGAAATGACGCGCCTTGTGGAAATAGGGGAAACGGCGCGAGTTGCGGTCGCCCGCCCACATGATCAAGGCCGGGTCCAGTGACAGGGATGAAAAGCTGTTGGCGGTGATGCAGACGGGGCCATCTTCGCTGTTGCAGGTGACGATGGTGACACCGGTGGCGAACCGCCCGAAAGCGTCGCGCAGGGTGCGGGTGTCGTCCTTATGCGGGACGAAAGTGTGGCTCATGTCCTTTGAGATTGCGTTCATCATGGTACCTCATGCCCCAGTGCCGCCTCGTACAGGCGGAACCAGCTTTCGCGATCCAGGTTGACATTCAAAGCGTCCGAGATGCCCCTGATCCGGTTCAAGTTGTTGGTGCCCAGAACCGGCAGGATGCCCGCCGGATGCGCCAGCAGAAAGGCCACAGCGACAGCGGCGCGATCCACGCCGAACTCAGCCGCGATCTCATCCGCCACGACGCCGACCGGCGGGTTGCCCGCCATCAGCGCGCCGCCACCCAGTGGTGACCAGGCCATAACCGGGTGCCCGTGCTGCTGGTGAAAGGCCAGATCGCCATTGCTGAAAGGGGTGATCTCGGCCAGCGAAATCTCGATCTGGTTCGTCACCAGCGGGGTTTTCATCGCCGATTGCAGCAGCGTCCAGTCCCACGGGCGGAAGTTTGACACGCCCACCGCGCGGACCTTGCCGCTGGCCACGACCTCGTCCAGCGCCGCGCCGGTTTCATGATGATCCATGAACGGATCGGGTCGGTGGATCAGCAGCAGGTCGATATGGTCGATGGCCATCTCGGTCAGGGATGTCTCGATCGAATGCAGAATATGCGCGCGCGAGGTGTCGTAATATTTGACCTTCACGTCCGAATAGCGGCCACAGGGCGCGACGATGTCACATTTGGTGACGATCTCCATCTTCGCGCGCAGACCGGGATTGGTGCGCAGGGCGTTGCCCAGAACCGCCTCAGCCCCGTAATCGCCGTAGATATCGGCCTGATCGAACGTGGTGATGCCCTGATCCAGACAGGCCTGTATCTTGGTCTCGACATGGCTTGCCGAGGTGTCGTTGTCATCGCCCAGCCGCCACATGCCATAGACCAGACGGCTCATCTCAAGCGTGTCGTTCAGTTTCACGCGTTGCATCAGCGGCGCTCTCCGTTGCCCAGCGGGGTGGCCGGGGTCGTCTTTGGCACGCGCCCGTATTCTTCGGGCAGCGAGCAGGTTTTCAGATTGGGCAGGACGCGTGCGCCAAAGTGCTTGGCCTCGTCCATGTGCGGATAACCCGAGAAGATGAAGGCGCGGATGCCCATCTTCTGGTATTCCTCGATCTTGGACATGACCTGATCGGTCGAGCCGACCAGCGCGGCGCCACAGCCCGACCGCGCCCGGCCCACGCCGGTCCAGAGACCCGGTTCGACATAGCCATATTCATCCGCCAGATCGCGGTTCTTGGCCTGGTGCGCCACGCCCAGCGAGGTGGAATCCAGCGCCCGCTCGCGGATCGCGCGGCCGTACTCGTCATCCAGTTTCGAGACTATGTAATCCGCGTATTCCTGCGCCTCAGCCTCGGTATCGCGGACGATCATGTGCACGCGCAGGCCATAATCCAGCGTGCGGTTGTAATTCTCGGCGACCGCGTGAACCGCTTTCATCCGTCCGGCCAATTGGTCCTTGGTCTCGGGCCACATCAGGTAGACATCGCAATGCTCACCGCACAGTTCCAGCGCCGACGGAGAATAGCCGCCGAAATAGAGCAGCGGCCCGCCGGTCTGATACGGCTTTGCCGGGTCGGCGGTCAGGCCCGAGAAGGAATAGACTTCGCCAAAATGGTTGATCTCGTCCTGCGTCCAGGCCTGTTTCAGAATCTCCACCACTTCTCGCGAGCGCTGGTAGCGGAACGCGCTGTCTGCTTTCTCGCCGGGGAAGTCGGACGAGATGATGTTGACCGTCAGCCGCCCCTTCAGCATGTGATCCAGCGTCGCGATGGTGCGAGCCAGCATGATCGGCTGCATCTCGCCGCAGCGAACGGCGGCCAGCAGGTTGATGCGGTCGGTGATCGGCGCGCAGCCGGCGACAAAGCTCAGCGTGTCCTGACCAACCTGATACGAGGATGGGCACAGGATGTTGCGAAACCCTTGCGCCTCGGCCTCTTTCACGATGCCGGAACAATGATCCCAGCTTGATCGCAGATCGCCATCGGGCACGCCCAGAAACTGATAATCGTCCGAGCACAGCGCCGCGAACCAGGACACTTCGGCCGCATCCAGATCGGGGGATGTGATGGGGACGATGGTCATTTGATTCGTTCTCCGTGCATCTTTTGACTTTCCTCTTGCGTAGCAATCACTTTGATGTAGATCAATAGTGTATCAATTTTTCCTGCGACTCAGTGAAGCGCATTCCCGATGGCAACTACGCACCGCAACCCCAACGCCCTGCCGATCTATGTCCAGATCGCCGAGCTTCTAATCCGTGATATCGCCGCCGGTCGGCTGATCGACGGAGAGCGTTTGCCGCCGGAACGGGACATGGCGGCGAACCTCAATGTCTCGGTCGGGACGTTGCGAAAATCGCTGGCCGAGCTTGAGAAAAAAGGCATGTTGGAGCGGATTCAGGGCTCGGGCAATTACATTCGCGAGACCGGAACACAGAACAGCGTCTACGCGATGTTCCGGCTGGAACTGCCCGAGGGCGGCGGCCTGCCGCGGGCCGATATCCTGTCGGTGGATCATCTGGAAAAGCCCGGTGATCTGCCTGCGTTCGGCAACTCGGACAGGGGATCGCGGGTGCGGCGGATGCGCTATCTGAATGACACAATCATCGCGGTCGAGGAAATCTGGCTGGATGCTTCCGCCGGAAAGATCGATCAGGCGCTGCTGTCGGATTCGCTCTATCGCTTTTACCAGCAGCAGCTTGGCTTCTGGATCACCCGGGCCGAGGACCGGGTGTCGGTCCGCGCTTTGCCCGGCTGGA
This sequence comes from Ruegeria sp. G12, assembly GCF_056533565.1. Classification (NCBI taxonomy): domain Bacteria; kingdom Pseudomonadati; phylum Pseudomonadota; class Alphaproteobacteria; order Rhodobacterales; family Roseobacteraceae; genus Ruegeria; species Ruegeria sp. G12. Next base: position 198,086 of record NZ_JBQFOO010000003.1, on the reverse strand, counting down.
CGCCGCCCGGATTCACCAGACCCGCCGGGCAACCGGCCGGGTATATCGAACGGTTCAGTTGGTCCGAAGGGCCAGCGCCGGTCGAGTTTTCCAAAACATGGTTCGATCCGGATCGGGCCACCTATGTCCAACGTCTGAAGTAAAAGGAAACGCGCATGACCCGGACCATCCATTACGGGCTGATCGGTTGCGGCATGATGGGGCAAGAGCATCTGCACAATATCGCCTTGCTCGAGAGCACGCGTGTCTCGGCGATATTTGAGCCCGACCCGGGTATGGCGCAGATCGGGCACTCCATCGCGCCCGGGGCGCGGATGGTCTCGTCGCTCACAGACCTGCTGGCCGTCGAGGATCTGGATTGTATCGTCATCGCCAGCCCCAACCACCTGCATGTGGATCAGATCGACCAGATCGCCCAAACGCGGCCTTTACCGTTGCTGGTGGAGAAGCCGTTGTTCACCGACCCGGCGGATGCAGCGCGGCTGGAGGTGATCCAGCGCGACTACCCCCATCCGATCTGGGTGGCGATGGAATACCGCTATATGCCGCCCATCGCTGCCCTGATTGATCAGGCGCAGGTGACGGGCGGGGTGAAGATGCTGTCGATCCGTGAACACCGCTTTCCGTTTCTGCAAAAAGTCGGCAACTGGAACCGGTTCAACCGCAACACCGGCGGGACCTTCGTCGAGAAGTGCTGCCATTTCTTCGACCTCATGCGCCTGATCCTGCAATCGGACCCGGTGCGCATCACCGCCAGCGGCGGGCAGGCGATCAATCATCTGGACGAGGCATATGACGGTCAGGTTCCCGATATTTTGGACCACGGCTATGTCATGGTCGATTTCGCCAGCGGAGCGCGGGCGATGCTGGAGCTGTGCATGTTCGCGGAGGGATCGCGCTATCAGGAGGAAATCTCGGCCATTGGTCCGAGCGCCAAGATCGAGGCGCTGGTGCCCGGCCCGGGCCGCTTCTGGCCCGATCATCTGGGCGACGCGCCAGTGCCGCAACTGATCGTCAGCCCGCGCGATCCGAAAGGGCCGGTGTCCAAGAATATCCCCGTCGATCCGCAACTGCTGGCGGCGGGGGATCACAACGGCTCGACCTACTATCTGCATCAGGGGTTTCTGGCGGTTTTGCGGGGCGAGAAACCCGCGCCCGAGGTCACATTGCACGACGGCATATGGGCCGTGCGCATGGGGCTGGCCGCACAAGAGGCGTTGGAGAACGGCGAAGCGGTTCGGTTCTCGGACTAGGTTACTCGGCGGCCTCTTTCTGATGCGCCGATGCCAGCAGCGCCGCCAGTTCCGGGCGGCACGATCCGCAATTGGTTCCGGCCTGTAGTGCCTCGCCGATGGCCTCGACGGTGATCAGACCGCCGGTTTCAATCGCGGTCAGGATGGTGTTCACACCCACATCGAAACAGGAACACAGGACCGGGCCGGGATCGGGCCGATCTGCGGGCGCGCGGCCGGACAGCAGGTCGGGGCCCTGCGGCAGCGTTGCCAGATAGTCACGCATCACCGCCACCGGCCCGGGCGAGACGAACAGGGCGGCGACCAGCCGACCATTTTCGCGAAAGGCCAGTCGTGCGATGCCGCGGGCCCGGTCTTCGACCATTGTGACCTGCGCGTCAGGCACTTTGAACAGATCCCGCGCCGCCGCCTGCCAGTCGCTGACGGTGTCCAACCCGGCCAGTTCCGCCCGGTAGCCCGATTTGGTCGGCACCTGAGCCCAGTAGTCGCACGCAGGCGTCATCTCGCGATCCGACACCGCGAACCCGTACCATTTGGCGTCAAAGCGCGTCACGTTGACCACCGAGGCCTTGCTTTCCGGTTGGCCCGAGACCGGGTCCGTCGCGGCGGCGATCACGGCGTCGATGCGCGCAGAGGGGGCGGTTTCTCCGGTCCAGTGGATCGGGGCAAAGACCTGACCTTTGGTGACATCCCGCGTGATCCGGGCGCGCAGGATGGATGTGCCGTGGGGGCTGGAGACCTGAACCAGATCGGCGGGGCTTATGTGGGCCGCGCGTGCGTCTTCGGGGTGGATGTCCAGAAACGGCTCGGGCAGGTGGGCCGACAGGCGGGCGGAGAGCCCCGTGCGGGTCATCGTGTGCCACTGATCGCGCAGCCGCCCTGTGTTCAGCCAGAACGGATAGCGCGGTCCGGGCTGTGCCGCAGGCGCGCGCCATGTAACCGGCAGCAGCCGAGCTTTGCCGTCCGGGTGATAGAATTGACCGTCCGCAAAGAACCGCCCACCCTGCCGGATTGCGGTTACGGGCCAGCGAGTGGGTTTCAGGTTTTCGTAACCGGCGGCATCCAGATCAGCGAGCCCCGAGATATCGAAATCCCGCCCGAACTTTGCGGCCACGCCGGACAGGGCGGCGTATTCGCGGAAAATCTCTCTGGGTGTTTGATAGTCGAACGCGGATGTCCAACCCATCCGCCGCCCGACATCAGCCAGAACCTCCCAGTCGGCGCGGGCCTGCCCCGGAGGGGGCAGAACCGCGCGCTGGCGGCTGATCGTGCGGTCGGAATTGGTGACGGTGCCATCTTTCTCGGCCCACCCGGCGGCGGGCAGCAGCACATCGGCCAGCCGCGCCGTATCGGAGCGGGCGGTGATGTCCGAAACAACGGTGAACGGGCAGGCGGCGATGGCGTCGCGTACCGCGTCGGCCTCGGGCATCGAGACCGCCGGGTTGGTGTGGATCACCCACAGCGCCTTGATCCGCCCGTCGCCCACAGCGCGGAACATATCAACCGCTTTCAGGCCGGGGGCCTCGGGCATCGTGGGGGCTGACCAGAAATCGCGCACGGCGGCACGGTGGTCGGCGTTCTCGATATCCAGATGACAGGCGAGCATATTGGCCAGCCCGCCCACCTCGCGCCCGCCCATGGCGTTGGGCTGACCGGTCACAGACAGAGGCCCGCAGCCCGGTTTGCCGATCCGCCCGGTTGCCAGATGGCAGTTGAGGATCGCGTTGACCTTGTCGCTGCCCGCGGTTGACTGGTTCACGCCTTGACTGAAGATGGTCACGACCTTCTCGGTGCCGGTCCACATTTCGCAGAACCGGGCGATATCGTCCGGGTTCAGTCCAGTGACCGAAACGTCGTCAGCCTGAGCGCTGGCGAGGGTTTCGGCAAAGCCGTTGGTATGGGTCAGGAAATCCGTATCCACCAGCCCGCGCGCTTCAATCTGGGTTAGCAGATGGTTGAACAGCGCCACATCGCTGCCCGCCGCCAGCGGCAGGTGCAAATCGGCGCTGTCGCAGGATGCCGTGCGGCGCGGGTCGATCACGATGATCTTTGTTCCGCGTGCCTGCCGGGCGGCGATCAGGCGTTGGTACAGAACCGGGTGGCACCAGGCCAGGTTGGAGCCGACAAGCACGACCAGATCGGCCTGATCCAGATCCTCATAGGTGCCGGGAACGGTGTCGGTGCCGAACGCGCGCTTGTGGCCCGCGACGGTCGAGGCCATGCAGAGCCGCGAATTCGTGTCGATATTGGCCGAGCCGATGAAGCCCTTCATCAGCTTGTTGGCGACATAGTAGTCCTCGGTCAGCAATTGGCCCGAGACATAGAAGGCAACGGAATCCGGCCCGTGCTCGGTGATGGTCTGCTTGAACCGGTCGGCGACCAGTTGCAGTGCGTCGTCCCAGCCGGTTTCAACGCCGGATGCCACCGGGGCCGGCAGCCGCTGAGACAGGCCCACCGTTTCAGCCAGTGCCGAACCTTTGGAGCAGAGCCGTCCTTGATTGGCCGGGTGATCCGGGTCGCCGGTGACGGTCAGACCACCCGCGCCGTCCGGTTGCAGCAGAACACCACAGCCGACCCCGCAATAAGGACAGGTCGAGCGCGTGGCGCAGGCGGTCAGGTCCTTCACGCCGCGCTCCTTCGCGCCAGCGCGGTGCTGTCCAGCAGGATGCGGTCGCCGTCCAGTTGCACCGGATAGGTGGCGATCTGGCCCTCATCCGCGCCCTGCGCTTGGCCTGAGTTCAGATCGAACACCCAATTGTGCAGCGGGCATGTGACAGACTGGCCATGCACGATGCCTTCGGACAAAGGCCCGCCCTTGTGCGGGCAGGTGTCCGAGGCAGCAAAGACCTCATGTGCACCAGTGCGGAACAGGGCGATGCAGCCGACCGGGGTTTTCACCACCCGCGCGCCGCGCAGGGGGATGTCGTCGATATGTCCGATGTCGATCCAGTTCATTCTGCGGCCTCCAGTGTCAAATCGGCCAGAGGCGCAAAGCGCGGGGCCTCTTTGGCCTGCTCGGCCCATGGGTCTTTGCGGTAGATGGACTGGCTCAGCTCGAAACGCTCGACAAGCGCGCGGCGGTTGTCGAGGTCATCCACCACGGTTTCCCTGATCCAGTCGAGCCCGACCTTCGCCATCCACTTATACAGACGGTCCAGATACTTGCCGCCCTCGCGATAGGCCTGGGTGACGGCCATGACGACCTCGATCGCCTCGTCCTCGGTGGGCACCTGCACCAGCAGTTCGGTTTCCTTGACATCCATGCCGGCCGCGCCGCCGATGCTGATCTGGAAGCCGGAGTCCACGCAAACCACGCCGATATCCTTGCAGGTCGCCTCGGCGCAATTGCGCGGACAGCCCGAGACCGCCAGCTTCAGCTTGTGTGGCGTCCACGACCCCCAGAGGATTTTCTCCAGCTTCACACCCAGACCGGTGCTGTCCTGCGTGCCGAACCGGCAGTGATCGGTGCCGACACAGGTTTTCACCGTGCGCAGACCCTTGGAATAGGCATGACCCGAGACCAGACCGGCCTTGTTGAGATCGGACCAGATATAGGGCAGGTCCGCCCCCTTGACGCCCAGCAGGTCGATGCGCTGGCCGCCGGTGACCTTGACGGTTGGCACATCGTATTTCTCGGCCGCATCGGCAATGGCGCGCAGCTCGGTCGGGTTGGTGATGCCACCCCACATGCGGGGCACCACGCTGAACGTGCCGTCTTTCTGGATGTTGGCATGTTTGCGTTCGTTGACGAAGCGGCTTTGCGGATCGTCCTGATATTCAACCGGCCAATCGGCCAGCAAGTAGAAGTTCACCGCCGGGCGGCAAACATGGCAGCCGTTGCGGGTTTTCCAGCCCAGTTCCTGCCAGACAGCTTCTTGGCTCTTCAGTTCCTGCGATTTGATCAGGCGGCGGAGGTCTTCGTGAGTCAGGTCGCAGCAGCCGCAGATCGGTTGCGCGGTGGGCATCTGGAAGTCGTCGCCCAGCGTGACCTGCAGCAGTTGTTCGACCAGTCCCGTGCAGGTCCCGCAGGAGGCACTGGCCTTTGTCGTCGCCCGGATCGCACCCAGATCGGTCGCGCCATCTGCAATGGCTGCAGTGATGTTGGATTTGCAAACGCCGTTGCAGCCGCAGATTTCCGCCTCAGGCGGCAATGCTGCAACGGCTGAGAGAGGGTCCGCAGTGGCACCCCCCTGATAGGCCGGGCCGAAGATCAGTGTCTCACGCATGTCCGAGACATCCTCGCCATCGCGGATCAGGCCGAAGAACCAGTTGCTGTCGGCAGTGTCGCCATACATGACCGCGCCGACCAGCTTGTCGCCCTCCAGCACCAGCCGTTTATAGACGCCCCGGGCGGGGTCGCGGAACACGATGTCCTCGCGGGTCTCGCCCTCGGCAAAATCCCCGGCGCTGAACAGGTCGCAGCCGGTGACTTTCAGCTTGGTCGACAAGGAGCGCTGTTTGAATGCCGCTTCTTCGCCCAGCAGGGTTTGTGCCAGCACCTTGGCCTGATCATAAAGCGGCGCGACAAGGCCGAAGACCTCTCCGTGATGTTCGACACATTCGCCGACGGCATAGATATCGGCGTCCGAGGTGACCATCTGATCGTCCACATGGATACCGCGCCCGACGGCAAGGCCCGTCTTCTGCGCCAGCGCGGTGTTAGGGCGGATGCCCACAGCCATGACCAGCAGGTCGCAGGGCAGTTCGGTGCCGTCCTCCAACAGCAGCGCGCGGGCCTTGCCATCCTTGCCCGCGATCTCGGTCGACTTGGCGTTGAGCAGAACGGTGATGCCTTTTTCTTCCAGCGATTTCTTCAGCAAGTAGCCTGCGGCGGGGTCCAGTTGCCGCTCCATCAGGTGGCCCATGATATGCACCACGGTCACGTCAGCGCCGCGCGCGGCCATGCCTGCGGCGGCCTCAAGCCCAAGCAAGCCGCCGCCGATCACGACCACCTTGTTGCCCGTGCCCATGCCCATCATCTGTTCGGTATCTTCCAGATCGCGATAAGCGATGACGCCGTCCAGATCATGGCCCGGCATCGGGATCATGAACGGGGTCGATCCGGTGCCGAAGATCAGCTTGTCATAAGGCACATGACCGTTTTCGCCCTCGACCACTTTCAGTTCGCGGTCGATCTTGACCACCTTCTCGCCAAACCGGCAGGTGACCCCGCGTTCCGCATACCAGGCGTCGTCATGGGTGACGATCTCGTCATAGGTCTGATCGCCGGCCAGAACCGGGCTCAGCATGATGCGGTTGTAATTCCCGCGCGGCTCGGCGTTGAACAGGGTGATGTCGAACGCATCGGGGGCGGCGTCGGTCAGGTGTTCCAGCACCCGGCCCGAGGCCATACCGGCCCCGATGACAACAAGTCTCTGTTTCATATCAGGTCACTCCGCAGCAATGGCTTTGGGGGAAGGGGTTTTGGGCTTGGGTTTTGCGCCATGTTCGTATTCCTCGAGGAAATCCAACACCTCTTGCCGGTATTCGTAGTAATCAGGGTGGGCCAGCAGCGCCTTGCGGGTGCGCGGGCGCGGCAGGTCGACATTGGTGATCTTGCCGATTGTGGCCTGCGGGCCGTTGGTCATCATCACCACACGGTCGGCCAGCAGGATCGCCTCGTCCACATCGTGGGTAACGCAGATGGTGGTGACCTTGGTGCGGGACCAGACCTCCATCAGCACTTCCTGCAGCTCCCAACGGGTGAGGCTGTCGAGCATCCCGAAGGGTTCATCCAGCAGCAACAGTTTCGGAGACAGAGCAAAGGCGCGCGCGATGCCAACCCGTTGACGCATGCCGTTCGACATATCGGCGGCGGATTTGTCCATCGCGTCGGCCAGACCGACCCGTTCCAGATAGTATTCCACGACATCCTGCCGTTCCGCCTGACTGGCGCGTGGGTAAACGCGGTCAACTCCGACCGAGACGTTTTCCTTGGCGGTCAGCCACGGGAACAGCGAGGGCGACTGGAACACAACGGCACGCTCGGGATCCGCGCCTTCCACATGGCGGCCGTCCAGCTTGATTGCGCCTTTGGAGATTTCGTTCAGTCCAGCCGCCATGGTCAGCACCGTGGACTTGCCGCAACCCGAGTGGCCGATCAGTGAGATGAACTCGCCCCGGTTGAGTTTCAGGTTGAAATCCTCGACCACGGTCAGCGGGCCTTTGGGTGTTGGGTAGACCTTGTGCAACTGGCTGAAATCCAGATAGCGCTCGTCGATCAGGCCTGTCTGGGCCTGTTTCACCGCAGCCGGGACACCATGGATCGGGGTCACGTCGGGCAGGATGCGGGTGCCTTCGACTTTGGCTTCGATCCCCACATCCATCAGGTATTTGGTGACCTCGCCGCGCAGGGCCTTGAACGTCTCGTCATGGTTCATGGCGGACCGGTCGCGTGGGCGGGGGATCGAGACTTTGAACTCGGTCCCCAAAGTGCCGTTGGGGTTCAGCGGGATGATGCGGTCGGCCAGCAGGATCGCTTCGTCCACGTCATTGGTGATCAGGACACAGGTCTTGCGGTCGGCCTCCCAGATCTTTTCGATCTCTTCCGCCAGATTGCCACGGGTCAGCGCGTCAAGCGCCGACAGCGGCTCGTCCAGCAGCAGAACCTCGGGGTCCATCGCCAGCGCACGGGCCACGTTCACCCGTTGCCGCATTCCGCCCGACAATTCGGCAGGGCGGCGGGTGGCGGCGTGGCTCAGGCCGACCATGCGGATATAATGCGCAACCTTTTCCTCTTTCTCGGCCTTGGGCATCTTGGGAAAGACAGCATCCACGGCGAGCCGCACATTGCCCGTCACCGTCAGCCACGGCATCAAGGAGTAGTTCTGGAAGATCACCCCCCGTTCCGGCGCGGGGCCGGTGATGGGTTTGTCTCGGAATGTGACACTGCCCTTGGTCGGAAACTCGATCCCAGCCATCAGGTTGATCAGCGTGGTCTTACCGGTGCCGGAAAAGCCCAGCAGAACCACGAACTCGCCTTCTTCAACCGACAGGTTGATGTCTTTCAGCACATCCGTCGCGACGGTGCCGGAGCCGAAGGATTTGCTGACATTTTTGAACTCGATCACAGCCATATCGGTCACCGGTTGTTCGAGAAGGTGAACAGCGACTGCAGCGCATACATCACGCGATCCAGCAGGAAGCCGATGATGCCGATGGTGAACACAGCCACCATGATCTTGGCCAGCGAACTGGACGAGCCGTTCTGGAATTCATCCCAAACGAACTTGCCCAGACCGGGGTTCTGCGCCAGCATCTCAGCCGCGATCAGAACCATCCAGCCGACACCCAGCGACAGGCGCAGGCCGGTAAATATCAGCGGCAGGGCCGAGGGCAGAACCAGTTTGGTGATCTTGGTGTAGGTGTTCATTTTCAGGACCTTCGAGACGTTGACCAGATCCTTGTCGATAAAGGCCACACCCAGTGATGTGTTGATCAGCGTCGGCCACAGGGAACACAGCGTCACGGTGATGGCCGAAATCAGGAAGGATTTCGCGAACCAGCCGTCATTGGTGACGTAGACGGCTGAGACGATCATGGTCACGATGGGCAGCCACGCCAGCGGCGAGACCGGTTTGAAAATCTGGATCAGCGGGTTCAGTGCCGCATTTGCAGTAGGCGACAGGCCCGCCATGATGCCCAGCGGAACGGCGACGATGGTGGCGATCAGAAAGCCGAAGAAGACTGTTTTGATCGAGGTCCAGATCTGGTTGTAGTAACTCGGCGCGCCGGTATAGGCGACCTCTTTGACCTTTTCAGGTTGGCCTGCGTCGATGAACTTCTGGTTGCGCTTTTCGACCATCGCCTCGAACTTGTCTTTCTTGGCGGCCTTGGCCTGTGCGTCTTGATGCAGGTTGAGCGCTTCGGACCAGACCTGAGCCGGACCGGGGACAGCCCCCAGCGAGGTCTGCACCTTGGGCGCAAGCGTGCCCCACAGCAGCAGGAACGCGCAGATGGCCAGCAGTGGCACCGCCAGCAGACGCCAAATCTCGCCCATCTGGGCGCGGGGGTTATCGCCAGCAGCGGCCTTCAGAACCGGAGTGATCCAGGACAGGCCCAGAACCTGAAACCATTTGTCGGCGGCGTTGATCCGGGTGAACAGGCGGGCGCGGCGGGCCTCGCGTTCAGCATCCGTGGATAGCGTATCGTGGTCGATGGCTGTCATCTTGCGGTCTCCTGACCCGGCTTTGATCCGGGCGGGGTGGAATTCTGTGTCGTGTGGGAAACCCCGGCCACTCAGGGCCGGGGGAAAGGGGCTTAGCCCTGCACTTCGGTGCCGATGACGACCTGCTCGCCTTTCAGGCCAATCGGCAGGCTTTGCAGATAGGCGTTGGGCTGGCGGGCGTCATAGGGAATGCCGTCGATGATATCTTCGGCGGGCGTCGGGGCCTTGTAGCCATCGCTGTCCCAGGGGAAATCGGCCTTGTTCGCCAGACCTTCGTCCACCAGCATCTGTGCGGCGTCCAGATAGATGTCGGGGCGATAGACCGACTTGGCGACCTCATCATACCACGCATCGGTCTGCGGCTCGGCGATCTGGCCCCAGCGGCGCATCTGGGTCAGGTACCAGATGGCGTCCGAATAGAACGGGTAGGTTGCGTTGTAGCGGAAGAACACGTTGAAATCGGGCACCTCGCGCTTGTCGCCCTTTTCATATTCGAACGTCCCGGTCATCGAGTTCGCGATCACGTCGTAGTCGGCCCCCACATATTCCGGCTGGCTCAGCATCTCGACCGCAGCGGGGCGGTTGGCGTTGTCATTCTCGTCCAGCCAGATCGCGGCACGGATCAGGGCCTTGGTGACGGCGCGGGCGGTGTTGGGGTATTCCTCGGCAAACTCGGCGGTGATGCCGAAAACCTTCTCGGGGTTGTTCTTCCACAGCTCATAGTCGGTGATCACCGGCACGCCGATGCCCTTGAACACGGCCTGCTGGTTCCACGGCTCGCCGACGCAATAGCCGTAGATCGTGCCGGCTTCCAGCGTCGCAGGCATCTGCGGTGGAGGCGTCACGGACAGGAACACATCCGCACCAATCTGGCCGGTCACGTTGTCGGGGCTGTAATAGCCCGGATGCAGGCCGCCAGCGGCCAACCAGTAACGCAGCTCGTAATTGTGGGTCGAGACCGGGAAGACCATGCCCATGTTGAACGGCTTGCCTTCGGATTTGTACTTCTCGACCACCGGGGCCAGTGCCTGAGCCGAAATCGGGTGCTGCGGGCGGCCGTCATCCATCACCGGGATGTTCGGCTTCATCTCTGCCCAGACCTCGTTCGATACGGTGATGCCGTTGCCGTTCAGGTCCATCGAGAAGGGGGTGACGATATGCGCCTCGGTGCCGTATCCAATCGTGGCGGCCAGGGGCTGTCCGGCCAGCATATGCGCGCCGTCCAGTTGTCCGTCGATCACGCCGTCCAGCAGCACTTTCCAGTTGGCCTGCGCTTCCAGCGTCACGAACAGGCCTTCATCCAGGAAATAGCCGTTCTCATAGGCCACGGCCAGCGGGGCCATGTCGGTCAGTTTGATAAAGCCAAAGGTCAGTTCGTCTTTTTCCAGTTCCAGCGGCTCGGCCAAAGCCGGGCTGATCAAGGCGGTGGTGGCGACAAGGCCTGCGAGGAATCGCGTCATATTGGTTTGTCCCTTTCTTGGTCCCGGCCTATCCGGGTGTGAAAAACAAAAAAGCCGCTGCACGCTCTGACCGGTAGGAGGGATCAGAGAGTGAGCGGCTTTGCTCGGTCATTCCCAAACTTTGGGAGGAATTCGGAAGGCACACGCCATTGCGTGCCGATGGAGGTATCGTGAGAAAAGGTTCGGTCCGGATCAAGGAATTTTGCTGCGGCGCGGCATAAATTGCTGCCTTCGCACGGTGCGCTCCGGCAGGATGCTTATTTCTTGGGCATCAAATCTCCTGCGGGTCAAAAATGCGCCCGTCCAGAAACGCGTCCCGTTGCAGTGAAAGCTGCCCGTTCTGCGAGGCGACAGGCGTGGTGCTGCGAATCGCGCCCTCCAGCTTTTCCGAGGCTCCGGGCAGGTCGGCTCCGATCCCGGCCATCTGAGTACGGTAGATATCGCTGCGGAACACACCGCCCGCCTGTGCCAGCGCCAGATGCGGGTCCAGACCGTAGCGGTGGGCAAGTCGATGCGCGATCCATTTGGCCTGACTGCGCCAAGGGAAGTTTGCGGCCCCGTCGTGGAATTCGACAAATCCCGGCACCTCGCGCTGTTCCGCATGGCCGGTGATGGTGAACCGCCCCGACAGCGCCCGGTCGATCAATTCCGAGGGCAGGTTCAGATAAGCGTCGCGCGCGAGGATTTCAGCGGCAGCCGTGTGGCTGCCCGGCTGACCCAACCAGCGCCCGGCGCGCCAAACGGCCCGCATCAGCTTGCCCAGCAGGTGCGGTTCGGTCTCGGCCCAGTCGGTGCGCACGGCCAGCACCTTTTCCGGGGCAAAGGCCCAGATCGCCTGACCGGGCAACAACAATGCGCCCGCCTGCGATTCCACCGCGACCGAGCCCCATGGCTCACCCACGCAGAACGCATCCACATCGCCCTCGGCCAAGGCCTGAGCCATCAGGGGCGGGGGAATGGTGCGGACTTCAACGCCGACTTTTGACAGGTCTGTGGCCTCAAGCCAGCAGTGCAGCAGTTCCACGTGCAATGAGAACGGGAAGGGCACGCCAAAGACCAAAGGCCCATCCGCGACCGAGGCCAACGCGGCAGCAGCCTTGAACGGATTGTGGAAATCGAACGCGTAACCTGTGTCGCGCAGGCGCGTCTCCAACGCGCGGCTGATGCCGATGACATCGCCGTTCACCGACAGGACGGATACGGCAGATAAGGGCTGCGTGACCCCGCCCAAACCAAGTGCCATGGCCACCGGCACCGGGGACAGCAGATGCGCCGCATCCACCCGGCCAAAGGCCAGCATGTCGCGCACGGATGACCATGAGGGCGCGGCGATCAGGTCCAGTTCGACCCCTTCGGCGCGCGCCAGACCCATCTCATGTGCCACGATCAGAGGTGCGGCATCGACCAGCGGCACATAGGCGACGGGCAAGGTGACCGCGTTCATGACAACAGCCCCGAGGCCGTCACCAGCGCCTCGGCCACATCGGCGACGCGGCGGCCCTGATCCATCGCGGCCTTGCGCAACAGGGCATAGGCCTCTTCCTCCTCGACGCCGCGCGCCTTCATCAGCAGGCCCTTGGCACGGTCGATCACTTTGCGTTCTTCCAAAGCGCGTTTGGTTTCAGCCAGCTCGCGGCGCATCTGCCGGACGATCTGGAACCGGGCGATCGCTGCATCCAACACCGGTTTCAGGCGGTCCGGCTGCATCCCGTCGACCACGTAAGCCGAGAGCCCCGCCTCAATCGCGGTCGAGGCCAGATCACCCGCCGCGCCCGAGACGAACATGGCAACGGGGCGCTCTAGCGGGCCCGAGGCCAGCGTCAGTTCCTCAAGCATGTCGCGGGTTGGATTGTCGATGTCGATCAACACCACATCCGGCACCAGTGCCGCAATCTTGCGCGCCAGGCTCGAGGCATTGCCGATCACATGCACATCATAAGACCCGGACGCTTTCAGCGCATCCACGATGGCAATCGCGCGGTCCCGCTCTTCTTCGACAACGACAATAGTCAGGGTGTCAGGCATGGCCTCTTTTCACCGGGGCACCGCGAGGATCGCAAGGGTTCCAGGGTTATTCCGCTGCGGCCCCGCTTGGGGGTGCTCAAAAAACAGTCAGATGCCCGCAAGATCGTCTTAATCGCCCGTAAATTTGTCGCCTATCGGAAACTTGTGACTGCGAGCAGGGCGCTGGAGGATGTCGTTTTCCGACTTTCAAGCGTCTTTTCTGCTTGCTGCGTCGCGGCGGGGTTCTTAGGTGTGGCGGTGGGACACCCCTCCCCAACGAGGGGCGTGTATCTGGAAGGGTAATACACATGACTACCGAACAACCGGTCACGCGGCCGGCGAATCCGCGTTTTTCCTCGGGCCCCTGCGCCAAACCCCCCACATTTGATCTGACCAAACTGGCCGATGCTGCGCTGGGTCGGTCGCACCGCGCGGCTGTTGGCAAGGACAAGCTGAAAGCAGCCATTGAAGGCACGCGTGAGGTGCTGGGCATTCCGGCAGATTACAAGATCGGCATCGTTCCCGCCTCGGACACCGGCGCGGTTGAGATGGCGCTGTGGTCGCTGCTGGGTGAGCGCAAGGTTGAAATGCTGGCGTGGGAGAGCTTTGGCGCGGGCTGGGTGACCGACGTAGTCAAGCAGTTGAAGATCGACGCCGAGGTGAAGACGGCTGACTATGGGCAGATCGTCGATCTGGCCTCGGTCGATTTCGCCAATGACGTGGTGTTCACGTGGAACGGCACGACCTCGGGCGTGCGGGTTCCCAATGGCGATTGGATCGCGGATGACCGTCAGGGTCTGACGATTTGCGACGCAACCTCTGCGGCTTTTGCGATGGACCTGCCGTGGGACAAGCTGGATGTGACCACGTTCAGTTGGCAGAAAGTGCTGGGTGGAGAAGCCGCCCACGGGATGCTGATCCTCAGCCCTCGCGCAGTTGAACGGTTGGAAAGTTACACTCCTGCATGGCCGCTGCCCAAGATTTTCCGCCTGACCAAAGGCGGCAAACTGATCGAAGGCATCTTTACCGGGGCCACGATCAACACGCCGTCGATGCTGGCGGTCGAGGATTACCTGTTTGCGCTGGATTGGGCGCGCTCGGTTGGTGGGCTGCAAGGTCTGATCGCCTGCGCGGATGCCAATGCAGGTGCGGTGCATGCGTTCTGCGACCAGAATGACTGGATCGCCAATCTGGCCGAGGATGCTGCGACGCAATCGAACACATCGGTTTGCCTGAAATTCACCGATCCGCGCATACAGGACGGTGCAACATTCGCCAAAGCTGTCGCCAAGCGGCTTGAGACCGAGAATATCGCGCTGGACATTGGTGCCTATCGCGACGCCCCTGCGGGCCTGCGCATCTGGTGTGGCGGCACGGTCGAGACCTCTGACATTCAGGCCATGCTACCGTGGCTGGCCTGGGCCTTTGAGGCCGAGATCGCGGCGCAAACGGCAGCCGCCTGACCTTTCAACGGGCCGCCTGTGGCCCGGACATCTTTCCAAAATTCAAGGACCACAAATATGGCCCCCAAAGTACTCGTATCTGACAAGCTCAGCGAAACCGCCGTGCAGATCTTTCGAGATCGCGGCATCGATGTGGATTTCATGCCCGATCTGGGCAAGGACAAAGACAAACTGGCCGAGGTGATCGGTCAGTATGACGGCCTCGCCATCCGCTCGGCCACCAAGGTCACGCCGACCATTCTGGAGAAAGCCGACAAGCTGAAGGTCATTGGCCGCGCCGGGATCGGCACCGACAATATCGATAAGGATGCAGCCAGCAAGAAGGGTGTGATCGTAATGAACACGCCCTATGGCAACATGATCACCACCGCCGAACACGCGATTGCAATGATGTTCGCCGTGGCGCGGCAAATCCCCGAGGCCAGCGCCTCGACCCAAGCCGGCAAATGGGAAAAATCCAAGTTCATGGGGATCGAACTGACTAACAAGACCCTCGGCGTCATTGGCGCGGGTAACATCGGTGGCATCGTCTGCGAACGTGCGCTGGGGCTGAAGATGAAGGTCGTCGCCTACGATCCCTATCTTGGCGAGGAGAAAGCCGCACAAATGGGCGTGGAAAAGGTTGAGTTGGACGAATTGCTGGCCCGCGCCGATTTCATCACCCTGCACGTGCCGCTGACCGATCAGACCCGCAACGTTCTGAGCCGCGAGAATCTGGCGAAGACCAAGAAGGGCGTGCGCATCGTCAACTGTGCCCGCGGCGGTCTGGTCGATGAAGAGGCGCTGGCCGAGATGCTGCAATCGGGCCATGTAGCCGGTGCGGCCTTTGACGTGTTCAGCGTGGAACCGGCCAAGGAGAACCCGCTGTTCAACCTGCCCAACGTGGTCTGCACGCCTCACTTAGGTGCGGCGACCACCGAAGCGCAGGAGAATGTGGCGCTGCAGGTGGCCGAGCAGATCTCGAACTACCTGCTGACCGGCGCGGTGGAGAATGCGCTGAACATGCCCAGCGTCACGGCGGAAGAGGCCAAGGTCATGGGCCCGTGGATCAAGCTGGCCGGTCATCTGGGCAGCTTTATCGGCCAGATGACGGACGAGCCGGTAAAGGCGATCAACATCCTCTATGATGGGGTGGCAGCCGAGATGAACCTTGCCGCCCTGAATTGCGCCGTGATCGCGGGGATCATGAAAAAGTTCAATCCCGAGGTGAACATGGTCTCGGCCCCCGTTGTCGCCAAAGAGCGTGGCATTCAGTTGTCGACCACCAATCAGGACAAGTCAGGTGCCTTCGAGGGCTACATCAAGGTCACCGTTGTCACCGACAAGCGCGAGCGCTCGATCGGCGGCACAGTGTTCAGCGATGGCAAGCCACGTTTCATCCAGATCAAAGGCATCAATATCGATGCCGAGATCGGTCGCCATATGCTCTATACCACCAACGAGGATGTGCCGGGCATCATCGGGGCGCTGGGGCAGACCATGGGCGAGAATGGCGTAAACATCGCCAACTTTACCCTTGGCCGCGCCGGGGCAGGCGGCGAGGCGATTGCCCTGCTTTATGTCGATGAACCCGTTCCCGCCGAGGCGCGGGCCAAGCTGGCGGAAACCGGTCTGTTCACCCAGATCAAACCACTGGAGTTTGACGTGGCCTGAGGGTCGCACATGTTGCTGACATTTGGACCCGGGCCGAGTTTGGCCCGGGTTTTTCATTTGTAACGGCTGATCAGATCAAACCTTCAGCCTGCTGTGAAACTGTCCTTGTACGCGTCGCGCAGGGCGTTTTTCTGCACTTTACCCATCGTGTTGCGGGGCAATTCGTCCAAAACGATCAGCTTGCGGGGATGCTTGAACCGGGCGAGGTCATTTTGAACCGACGTCATGATGGCCTCAAGATCGGGGGTCTGGCCGGGTTGTGGCACGATGATACCCAGAACGGTCTCTCCGAAATCGGGATGGGGCACGCCGATTACGGCGCTTTCCAGAACGCCGGGCTGGTCGTCCAGCAGCAGTTCGATTTCTTTCGGGTAGATGTTGAACCCGCCCGAGATGATCAGGTCTTTGCCCCGACCCACGATATGAACATAGCCGTCCTGATCCACGCGCCCCAGATCGCCGGTAATGAAGAACCCGTCTTCGCGTAATTCGGCGGCGGTCTTCTCGGGCATCTGCCAATAGCCGCTGAACACGTTGGGGCCGCGCACCTCGATCATGCCGATCTCGCCTTGGGGCATGGGCTCACCGCTGTCGGGGTCGGTCACCTTCAACTCGACATCGGGCAGGGGCAGGCCAACCGTACCCGCGCGCCGGTCCCCGTCATAGGGGTTCGAGGTGTTCATGTTGGTTTCGGTCATCCCGTAGCGTTCCAGGATGCGATGACCTGTCCGCGCCTCGAACTGCTCATGGGTTTCCGCCAACAACGGGGCCGAGCCCGAGATGAACAACCGCATATGACGCGCAAGGTCGGTGGTGAACCGCTCATCACCCAGCAGGCGGGTGTAGAAGGTGGGAACCCCCATCATCGAGGTTGCCTGCGGCATCAGGCGCAGGATCGCGTCGAGGTCGAATTTCGGCAGGAAGATCATCGACCCGCCCGAGGCGAGGATCACGTTGGTCGCCACAAACAGCCCGTGAGTGTGAAAGATCGGCAAGGCGTGCAGCAGCACATCGTCGCTTGTGAAGTGCCATTCGCGCACCAGCGTTTCCGCATTGGACAGCAGGTTGTCCTGTGTCAGCATCGCGCCCTTGGATCGCCCGGTGGTGCCCGAGGTATAGAGGAACGCGGCCAAATCATCCTCGGCTCGTCTGACCGGCTCAAATGCGGGCAGCATGCCAAAGGCCCGGCGCATCAGGCTGCCCGAGCCATCGGCGTTCAACGTCTCAAGCCGCGCGTTCTGGGCCTGCGCGACGGGTGCAAGACCGGCCTCGCTGGCCGCATCGCAGACAACCAGCGCCGCGCCGCTGTTTTCGATGAAATAGGTCAGTTCCGCCGTCTTGTAGGCCGTGTTCAGCGGCAGAAAGATCAGCCCGGTCTGCGTGCAGGCGGCATAGAGCGCCAGCATCTCGGGCGATTTCTCGACCTGAACGGCAACCCGGTCGCCCGGTTCCAGTTCCAGCCCGGTCAGGGCATTGGCGATGCGGGCGGCCATGTCCAGAAAATCGGAATGGGTCAGGATCTGGCCGTCTGGCAAATATAGGAACGGGGTGTCCTTACCCGCATGGATGCCAAACAAACGATCATACAGCGGGTTGCTCATCCTGTTCCTCCTTGCGCTCAATCGCCTTGAATCTGGCTCGGAAACGAAGGGGGGTAAAGCCCCCGGATGGCACAATTTCAAGGCCGCATAGGCAAACCGGCACTGGCGAAAATGCTGCACCTGCGATATGCGCAAGTCAACTTGCCGGAGACCTGACATGTACGTTGCCACTTTGCTGACCAATCCCGCCGCGCCTTCGCTGGACGGTGCCCTGATCGAGTCGCTGCGGAACGCATGGGGCGGGCAGGATATCGCCTGGCTGAACCCGGATGAGGCGGCTGAGTTTGCTTTGCCAAGCCTGCCGTACAACCGCTGGGATGTTTGGGCGGACTTGCAGCGGATGGGCGTCGATCTGGTGGTGCAGCCTGCCCAAGGGCGGCGGAAAAAGATGCTGCTGGCGGATATGGACAGCACCATGATCCAGCAGGAATGCATCGACGAGTTGGCGGATGAAGCAGGCGTTGGCGACCGGGTCAAGGACATCACTGCGCGAGCCATGAATGGCGAGCTGGATTTCGAAGGCGCGCTGATCGAACGGGTCGGGCTGCTGAAAGGTCTGGACGAAGCGGTAATCGATCAGGTGCTGAACACGCGGATAACTCTGATGCCCGGCGGGCGCGAACTGGTTGCCACCATGCGCGAAAACGGAGGTTACGCCGCGCTGGTTTCAGGCGGGTTCACCGCCTTCACCGCGCGCGTTGCCGCGCTTTTGGGGTTCGATGAAAACCGGGCCAACACGCTGCTGGTGGAAGACGGGCTGCTGACCGGCGACGTGCAGCGGCCCATTCTCGGGCGCGAGGCCAAAGTCGAGTCTCTGGAGCGTATCACCAAAAATCTGGGCCTGTCCGAGGCGGATGTGATCGCGGTTGGCGACGGGGCAAATGATCTGGGCATGCTGGGCCGCGCCGGAACCGGTGTTGCGCTGCACGCCAAGCCTTCGGTCGCCGCGCAATGCGATGTGCGTATCAACCACGGGGATTTGACCGCGCTACTGTATCTGCAAGGCTACTCAAAGGCCGAGTTTCTGGGCTGACACCCCCTAGAACAAATCGAACCGCACCGGGTTCTGCGCCCAATACACGCGGGCGGCCAGTAGCAGGCGTTCCTTGGGATCGTTCGCCGCCGCATAAGGAACCGGGACCCCGAATTTGGCACTGATGTTTTCAAGCGCGCTCAGCGTGGCCGGCCCGACCTGGCCATCGACAGCCACGCTTTCACCCAGTTCATTCAGCGCCATTTGCAACGCCCGGTCCAGATCGGAGCGCGAGATATTGTCCAATTGGGCTCTTGCCTGACCGGCGGGTTCTTCATTTGGCAGCAACGCCGCTTTGGCCGCGCGCACCGCCGCATCCGCCGCACCGCGCTGAGGCACCTGTCCGTCCAGAATGATATAGGCCCCGTTCGCGCCGCCCCAGGCATCGCCGCGCGCCAGAGAGATATCGTACCACTCCAGCGCCTCGGTCCGGGTTCGGCCCTGTAATTGGTCGTTCAGGATCATGCGGGCGATACTGGCCGGGGCCGTCGGATGGCCGCCGTTCGAGGCGGCCAAAAAATACGCCTCGGCCTTGTCGAGATTGACGGGGTTGCCGCCAAGACCCAGCAGGGACACATAGGCTAGATTGTCATAGCCATAGATATCCTTGCGCAGTTCCGAGGCGCGCAGATAGCGCATGCCGCGTTCGGGGATGTAGTGGTCCGAGTTCTCGCGCAGGAAATACAGGCCTAGCTCGTTCATCGAATAGGTGTGGCCCAGTTCCACCGAGCGTTCCAATAATTCAAAGCCGCGCTTTTTATCCTCGGCGGTCTCACCTTCGCGCAGCAATTGTTTGCCAAGGCCGTGCATGGCAAAGGGGTCTTTTTCCGACGCGGCCTCTTCCAAAAGCGCACGCGCCTTGTCCAGATCGCGCGGCGTTTTGGTCACGGCGCGGTCGATGCGGTCGGTCTGCAGCAGCGTCGCCAGCGCGTATTTTGCCCGGATATGACCGCCGTCCACGGCTTTTGAGATGCTGTCATACGCCCCGGCTATGTTGCCCGCCGCCTGTTGCAGGCGACCCAACTGGTACAAAAACCGAGGGTTGTCGGGATCGTCTTCGACGGCTTTCGTACAGGCCGCCAAACCTTTGGAGACGTTCAATTCATTGGGCAGGCGAAACACGCCGACACCGTTCAGGTCCAGCGCATCCCCGGCCTCGAGATCGCAGGCATTCATTTCAAGATTGAGCGACACCTCGACATTCTGTTTCTTCTGATCCGCCGTTATCACCTCGACCGAGAAGGTGTCGGTGAACCGCAGATCACCCAATTCAGCGGCTCGCGCGTCGGTGATTTCCGGCGAGTATGTCAGGCCGTCATTTGTCGATTGATCGCGGACGCTGACGACCCCCCTTTCGGGGTTTTCTACCAGCCGCAGGCCCCGGATGTCGCCTCCGAGCGTTTGCTTCAGGCTCTGGGACAGGGGGATGGACTTGTCGAACTGATAGCTGAGGCTGAGCGATTGCGGCGCGCCTTCCTGCACCTGCCCGTCCTCAACCTCGACCTGTTGTTGCGCCAGATAGAACGGACGCACCAGGGTCGAGCTTTCCCAGGGAATTTGCTGTCCCTGGGTCGAGCTGTGGACCCGTTCCCGGATCACCGGGAACAGTTGTTGAATGTTCTCGAACGGCGAGGATTGAGCCGTCTCCAGAACCGCCGCCGTATAGGGGCTGTTCTGACCCGTCTCGCCATCGCTGGCCACCGCTCCGGGTGAGGTTGAATAGGCCACCAGAGAATTCAGCGGCGTTTTAAACACATCGAACCCCTCTCGGGTTTCGAACAGGTTGGCATCCAGATCGGCGGCCAGTCTGAGGTCCTGAAAGGGGTTGTCGCGGCAGGAATCCAGAATGGCGACATGGGCGGAACTGCGCGCCGACAAGGTGTCGATCACGCGGTCCAGCGTCATGGTCGCCAACGGGACGTCATAGACGCTTTCAAATTTGGCATCCACGGGCAACAAATAGTTTCGCCGCCCGATCTGAATGCCGTGACCCGCATAGTAAAACAGCACATCCGCCGAGTCGGGGATGTTCAGAACGGCAGTTCTGATCAGCTCCTCGAACTCGCGTTTGCCCAGGTCATAGCCATCGAAAACCCGGAAGTTGAAGCCACGCAACATCTCGGCGATGTCTTCGGCATCCTTGCGGGCGTTGGTCAGGTCGCCGACATTTGCGTAGTCCTGATTGCCGATAACGATGGCGATCCGGTTGGCAGGGAAGGATGCGTCGCTGTTTGCGACCGCCATCTGCGCGGTGAAAACGCCTGCGCTCAGAAAAACTGCGGCAAGCCTTGTGCGCAGATGGCCGTGTCTGGATTTACGCCCGAGACGTGACATGTTTTGACCCTTTCAGATCAACCCCAGCTATCGCCGCCGCCACCGCCGGAACCACCACCGCCGCCGCCGGAACCGCCTCCGCCAGAACCTCCGCCGCCGTCCGATCCGCCACCGCCGCCTTCGCCGCGATCGGCTTCACCGCCGCTTTGCGTTGTATTGGAAGATGAAGAACTGGACGTTGTGGAACTGCCTGAGCTTGCAGACGTCGTCGATGAAGTGGTTGCAGCCGCCTGCTGCGGAACTTCTGCCGCAGGTTCAGCGGTTTCCGTCTGTGACCAGGGTGACGTGCAACCGGCAACAGTAACGGTACATAAAACAAATAATGAAATGGTCGCACAACGCATTTCAAGCCTCCTCAACACTAAACTAATACAATTAAACATGCACATATGATCCTACTGTGCGTCCGTGACGCTTGTCCATCAAAGTTTGAATTTCTGGCTCCTGTCAGTGAACTAAATCCCTTAGGCGCTGTGACGGCGTGGAAAAACGGGCTTTCCATCATTTAACGTAGATGTTAAATATGGGGCATGGCGGATTTATTGAACACATTTTCGGCGCTCTCGGATGCCACGCGGTTCTCGATTGTCGAACAGTTGATGGAACAGGGCGAACTGCCCGCTGGCGATCTGATCGAAGGCAAAGGCATGTCGGGCGCGGCCATTTCGCGTCATCTGAAAATCCTGCGCAATGCAGGGCTGGTCCGGCAGCGGGTGCAGGGCGCGCAGCGGATGTATTCCATTCAACCCGACGGTCTGCGCGCGATTGCCGAATGGACGATTTCGAAACGGCAGTTCTGGGACAGCAGCCTTGATCGTCTGGGGGATATACTGGAAAGGGAAAACTCATGGCCGACCTGAAGCTGGAGCGGGAGTTTCCCGTCCCCCCCGAAACTCTGTTTGCCTGGGTCAGCGACGGGGCCAAGCTGTTGCAATGGTGGGGACCCGAAGGCGTGCATGTACCCGAGCATGATCTGGATTTCTCGCGCCTCGGCCCGTGGTATTCGGTGATGGAAAACGGCGAAGGCCAGCGGTTCAAGGTCTCGGGCTATGTGACCCATATCGATCCGCCTAATTCGGTCGGCTTCACCTGGGCCTGGCATGACGATCAGGACCAGCGCGGCGCGGAAAGCCATGTGGTCTTTACGGTCACGCCCTCGGGCACGGGGTCGCGGCTCGTGCTGGATCACCGCGATCTGGCCGATGCCGAGGCCGCGGCGAACCACAATCAGGGCTGGACCTCATCGCTGCGCAAGCTGGAGGTTGCGGCAAAATAGATTTTCAACAAGGAGGACTGAAATGCCCCAATATTTGTTTGTTTATCACGGTGGTCATACCCCAACCGACCCCGCCGAGGTTGAAGCCACCATGGCCGCTTGGGGTTCATGGTTTGGCGGTATGGGCGATGCGCTCGACATTCCCGGCAATCCGGTGGGCCAGTCTTATACGGTCAGCAGCACCGGAGTCGTCGACAATGGCGGTGCCAACCCGGCCTCGGGCTTTACCGTGGTCAAGGCCGACAGTATCGAAGCCGCGACCGAGATGGCCAAGGGCTGTCCGATGGTTGTAAACGGGTCCGGCTCGGTCGAAGTGGCCGAGGTGCATGAGATCGAGATGTGATCCTTAACCGGGAAACCCCGGCGCCGGCTTGATCACGCCGCATTCCAGCCCGCGACGGCTGTATTGCGTGGCGTTCATGAATTTTCTTGTGGCCGGGTGATCGGCCTCGAGCACGCCTAGGCTGACCAGAATGGCGGCAATGGCGCATTCGCTGGCGCGAGTGGTACCGTCGGTGATTTTCAGCGCAATGCCCATGCGTTTTTCCGGCAGGATGGCGACAAAAACAGCCTCGGCTCCGGTTTTGATCGCGGCGCGGCCCTGCATGGCCCGCATCAACTCGGTGCAGGCGCGGGTTTCGCCTGCGACCAGTTCCGGGTGTTTGATCATCGCGGCGGTCAGTTGCTGCGCCGCATCGCTGGCCCGGTCCGACCGGTCGGCGGCCGAGGCAAACCACGCCATCGACCGCGCCAGCCCAACCAGATAGGTCGCGAAATTCGGGGCCGAGCAGCCGTCGATCCCGTAGGCGGGGCTGGTTTCTCCGGTGGTTTCTTCGATGGCGGACAAGCAGGCCTGCTGGACCGGGTGGTCGATTTCAAGATATTCCGGGCCCGCGCCCATATGCTGCGCCACGGTCAGGAACCCGCAATGTTTGCCCGAACAGTTGTTATGAAGTTGGCAGGGCGTGTCATCGGCCAGAATCAACCCGTCGCGCGCGGCCATATCCTGTGGTTCCTGCGGGCCGCAGCGCAGATCGGGTTCGCCCAGTCCAAGGTGATCCAGCCAGGCAGACACGCGGTCGGTGTGAATATGCGCCCCGTTATGCGAGGCGCAGGCCAGCGCCAGATGCTCGCTGTTCAGCCCGTATTTCGCTGCCGCACCCGAGGTGATCAGCGGCAGCCCCTGAATCATCTTGGCCGAGGACCTTGGATAGATCACTGCATTCGGGTCGCCCCAGCTGCGCACGATCTGGCCGGTGTCGTCGCAGATCACCGCATGACCCAGATGCAGGCTTTCCAGCAAAGGTCCGCG
This sequence comes from Ruegeria sp. G12, assembly GCF_056533565.1. NCBI lineage: Bacteria > Pseudomonadati > Pseudomonadota > Alphaproteobacteria > Rhodobacterales > Roseobacteraceae > Ruegeria > Ruegeria sp. G12. The sequence goes on along the minus strand of NZ_JBQFOO010000003.1, from coordinate 174,530 downwards.
CCACAGTTCTGTCATTGCTACGGGCTGCGTCATCTGGACCTCCGGATTTATGCGCAAAATTCTGCCAATCGCCCTTTCGCCTGTGGCGAAACCTGCGTTAGTGTGTGTATGTCGGCAATCATCGGAATGCGCAATGTTATAGACGAACCGGCAGGGTTCGCGGGGCGTTTCGATGGGTATGAGGTATGGGTCGAGCTAGGAGGCTGGACAGATGGGATCAAAGCTCGTTCGCGTGATCGCGGGCTTTTGTATGGCAGGGATGGCCACAACCGCGCTCGCTCAACAGGCGACAAGCACCAACCGTGTGGCGGCAAAGACGGATTGGAGCGTTTTCGTCGAAGATGATCCCACCGAATGCTGGAGCGTTTCAGCCCCCAAGGAAACCGTGAACACCCGCGGCGGTCGCGTGGTCTCGGTCCGGCGCAGCGATATCTTGCTGTTCGTATTCTATCGCCCCAACGCCGAGGTCAAAGGTCAGGTGACCTTTACCGGCGGTTATCCCTTTGCGCCCGGGTCCACCGTGAACCTGACCGTTGACGGCAATGAGTTCGAACTGTTCACCGAAGGCGAGTGGGCGTGGCCCGCAACCGCTGCAGACGATGCCAAGATCGTCACCGCCATGAAACGTGGGACCGAGGCGGTTTTGACCGCGCGGTCAGAGCGTGGCACGCAGACCAAAGACACATTCTCGCTGCTGGGGTTCACCGCCGCCATAGAGGATGCAGAAACGCGCTGTACCAACTAAGCGCGCTGCAGACCGCAAGTGGCCCCGTCGGTTGGCGGGGCTTTTTCTATGTCCTGCACGATTCCTTTTGATCTTTGCGGATGTTCCTATATAGAGGCGCATCCCAAGCCAGAATCCGTTGAGATAGCCCATGTCGCCCAAAGCGCCGATCACGCAAGATGTACTGACCCTCCCCCGCAAACTGTCCGAGGGGAAGATCAACCTTGTCGGTTTGACCCGTGATCAGTTGCGCGCGGCGTTGATTGAGCATGGCACGCCCGAGAAACAGGCCAAGATGCGCACCGGGCAGATCTGGCAGTGGATTTACCAGTGGGGCGTGCGCGATTTTGCGCAGATGACCAATCTGGCCAAAGCCTATCGCGCGCAACTGGCTGAAAGCTTTGTCATCGAAATCCCCGAGGTTGTGGCGCGTCAGGTCTCTGAGGACGGCACCCGCAAATACTTATGCCGCATCGCGGGTGGGCATGAGGTCGAGGTCGTCTATATCCCCGAAGAAGATCGCGGCACGCTGTGTATCTCATCGCAAGTGGGCTGCACGCTGACCTGTTCGTTCTGCCATACAGGCACCCAGAAACTGGTGCGCAACCTGACGGCGGCGGAAATCGTCGGTCAGGTGATGATGGCCCGAGACGATCTTGAGGAATGGCCCACCCCCGGCGCGCCGAAGGACGAAACCCGCCTGCTGTCGAACATTGTGCTGATGGGCATGGGCGAGCCGCTTTATAATTTCGAAAACGTGCGTGACGCGATGAAGATCGCGATGGACCCCGAGGGGATTTCCCTGTCCCGCCGCCGGATCACGCTGTCAACCAGCGGCGTGGTGCCCGAGATTGCGCGCACGGCGGAAGAAATCGGTTGCCTGCTGGCAATCTCGTTCCATGCCACAACCGACGAAACCCGCGATGTACTGGTGCCGATCAACAAACGCTGGAATATCGAGGAACTGCTGGGGGCGCTGGCCAGTTATCCCAATGCCTCGAATTCCGAACGGATCACGTTCGAATATGTGATGCTGGACGGTGTGAATGACAGCGATGAGGACGCGCATCGTCTGATTGAGCACATCAAGCGCCACAATATTCCGGCCAAGATCAACCTGATCCCGTTCAACGAATGGCCCGGCGCGCCCTATAAGCGCAGTTCGAACAACCGCATCCGGGCCTTTGCCAATATCATCTATCAGGCGGGCTATGCCTCACCCATCCGCAAGACACGGGGCGAGGACATAATGGCCGCCTGCGGTCAGTTGAAATCGGCCACGGAACGTGCCCGGAAATCGCGCAAACAGATCGAATCCGAGGCCGGTTTGAACCCATAGCCGGTTCAAACCTGCTGCGGCTGTAAACTTAATGTTTATGCCGCTTTTTTTTGTATGCACAATTTAGTATGTTTGCGACAGGCTGGACCCGGTTTGGGGGGCTCACCTTTGTGCACAAACGGGTGAGGCTTCGGGTCGGCATATGGAATGATTTTTCCTGACCGCTACCATGTATTCGGCTCGGTAAGCGGCGTGAAGGCAAACTGTTTTTAGGTGGGCCAATATTATGATTAATGACATTCGGCAGAGTCTCAAATCTGCAGCGGCGGCTTTGATCTGCCTTTCCCTACTGGCCGCAGGGTCAGCGGCGCAAGAGCAGGACGCACATCTCGCCATCGAAAATCCTGCAGACCTGACCAAGGAAGAAGCACGGGCACATTACCGCTCGCTCGCGCGGCGCATGGCGCGGGGGTACGCGGCGGCGCAGTTGGACCTGATCCGGAACTATCAGAACTGGCCGCTGTTCAACGATGCGCCCTATATCTCGGCCACACACGGGCAGCGGTTCGTGAACAGCTATGCCAACCGGATGGCGCATAATTACGGCACGCTGCAGCCGGGTGAGGAACTGCCCAAAGGGTCGGTTCTGGCCAAGGACAGCATGACGGTCACGGACGAAGGACGTGTCCATCCCGGAGCGATGTTCATCATGGAGAAACTTGCGGACGGGGCCAGCCCCGAAACCGCAGACTGGCGTTACATCATGGTGCTGCCGGACGGGTCCCTGTTCGGCGACACGATGGGCGCGCGATCCGGGGCGGTGGCCTATTGCCACGTGTGCCACGAAGCGGTCGCGGACCGGGACTATACTTTCTTCGTTCCCGAAGAATTTGCGGTCACAGAGTAATTTAGACTGCAGCGTCCGGCAGTTTCAAAGCCGTCGCCTCGCTACGGCTGAGCTGTTCGCCTTGTTTGCGTTTTGACAGCACCTCGCGGGCCAGTGCGTATTTCTCATCCTGCCAGAAGATCAGGCAGCCATTGCAGCCCTTGCCACAGCAGCCTTCGGTGCCGATGCGATTGGTTTTGAAGCGGCGTTCGTTATCATCTTCGCCGATCTTTTCCACAAGCGCGTCGCGGCGGCGGGCATAGGCTTTGGGATTGTCACGGCCCGAGGTTTCAAGCCCCTGCACCAGCTTGTCAAAGCGGATGCGGCTCCAGTGTTCGTCCGTCAGCGCGCGTTCCTTGCGCAGCACTGAATAGACCGGGAAACGGGCGCGCAGATCATCCGGGTCCTCGTGATCGAACAGGGTAAAGGGCAGGCGGATCACGGTTTTGGTGCTGCCATGCACCACCTCCAGCCGCGCTCCATCCTGGGCCCGTTCGAAATCGTAGACCCGCAGCAGAACCGTCTCGCGCGAGATGGGTGAGACGAAATCCAGCACATCGCCCGGTTCCAGTTTGTTCTTTACTTCGACCAGAAAGGCGTCCTCGGTTACCTCGGTGACGATCCCGGCATATTCCCACTGCGCGATGGCGGCGGTGTGCTCGTAATCATGGGCATAATTGGTCAATCGCCCTTCGTGGAACGCCAATGTATAGCCGCGATTTCCGACGGTTTCGAGTTCCCGCATGTAAGGCTTGGGGTCCCAGTTTTCGGGGTCTTCGAAATAGTCATCAATGGCCATCCGGTAGGCCCGCGCGACGATGGCGGCGTAATATTCCGACTTGCCGCGCCCTTCGACCTTGAGGCTGTCGACGCCGATTTTCAGGTATTCATCCAGCTTGGGCATGATGCACAGATCGCGGGAATTGAGGATGTAAGAGCCGCGATCATCCTCTTCGATGGGCATCAGATCGCCGGGGCGGCAGCCCTCTTCCAGCAGGAATTCGAACAAGTCGGCGTTTTCATCGGTGATGCGCAGTTCCTGATGAGTGCCGTCCTTGAGGCGCAGCTTTAGCCCATAGTTCCAGCGACAGGAATTGGCGCAGTTGCCTTGGTTCGCCCCACGCTCGGCCATGAAATTCGACAGCAGGCAGCGGCCCGAATAGGTCATGCACATGGCTCCGTGCACGAACGCCTCAAGCTTGATATCGGGGCATTTCTCGCGAATTTCGACCAGTTCGGGATAGGATACCTCGCGGGCCAGCACCACCAGCTCGGCCCCCTGATCCTGCCAGAACTTCACCGACAGCCAAGAACAGATATTGGCCTGCGTCGAGATATGCAGCGGCAGTTCCGGCGCACGTTCGCGGACATATTGGAACACACCGGGGTCGGCGATGATCAGGCCGTCGGGTTTCACCTTGCGGACGGTTTCGATGTATTCATCCAGCTTCGGGATGTCCTTGTTGTGCGAGAACAGGTTCAGCGTCAGATAGGCGCGCCGTCCATGGCTGTGGCAGAATTCGACCCCTTCGATCACCTCTTCCAGCGAGAACTCGGATTTCGTGCGCAGCGACATATCGGGCGTGCCCAGATAGACCGCGTCGGCCCCATAGAGGATGGCGAGCTTCAGCTTGCGCAGATTGCCCGCGGGCATCAGCAATTCGGATCGGGACTGGGTCATGGGACTACCGGGCATTGGATCAAGCGCGCCTTCTACGCCAAATCCCGCGCCGCCAAAACCCCGTTATCTGCGACGGAACCGCGCTGTGCCGATGACCTCGATCAGTTGCTGGCGCACGGGTTCCGGTTGCGCCTCGACCGCGTTCAACACCTCGCGTAGCTCGGCGCGCAGCCCGTGCATCTGGTCGATCAGGGAAATCATCATCGACAGCGCATCGGCCTCCATGTCGTATTGGTCATGCAATTCACAGGCCAGTTCCAGGCGGGCAACGTCGATCCGCTGATACACAAGCCCATCGTCTGACTGTTCGGGGATCACTATCTCGGCGGCGAGATATTCGGTCAATCGGTCTGAGGTCAGGCGGGCGACGGTTTCGATCAGTTGCTTTTCGGTCAGGGTCATGACGGCATTCCTTTCCGCGGATCATAGCGGCGGGTCTCGCGCCATGTCTCCATAAACTGTTTCAGGTCACCATCCACTGTATCGGGCAGGGTGACGGTCAGTTCGATCAACTGATCCCCGCGTTCGGACGAGCCGCGTTTCTTGACCCCTTTGCCCCGCAGGCGCAGGGTTTTGCCGCTGCTCGTGCCCGCCGGAACAGTGACATTGACGCCGCCATCAATGGTTGGGGCCGGGACCTTGCCGCCCAGAACGGCTTCGTCAATCGTGATTGGCAGCGTGATGTGGATGTCGTCGCCCTGCCGGTCAAAGACCGGATGGTTCGCCACTGAGACAGTGACCAGTGCATCCCCCGGAGGACCCTCACCATAGCCCGGAGCACCTTTGCCGCGCAGCCGGATGGTTTGACCGTCGGTGATCCCTGCGGGGATTTTGACCTCGATCCGGTCGCCGTCGGGCAGGGTCAGCTTTTGGCTGGCCCCAAAGACCGCATCCAGAAAGCTGATCTGCAGGGAATAGTTCATGTTGTGCCCGGGCGCGTGGAATTCATGGCTGCGCTGGCCATAGCCGCCGCGTCCGCGCATAAACTCGGCAAAAATGTCAGACATGTCGTCCGGGTCCGCCTGCCGTCCGCGATAGGGGTTGCCAGCGGCCTCGGCATAGTCGCGGTAGTATTGCTGCTGTGGGCGTTCCTGACCCGAAGCGTCAATCTCGCCCCTGTCATACTGTGCCCGCTTTTCGGGGTCTTTCAGCAGGTCATAGGCTGCGGCTGCGGCTTTGAACTTCGCTTCGGCCTCGGCATCGCCGGGCTTGAGGTCCGGGTGGCACTCCTTGGCGATGCGCCGATAGGCTTTCTTGATCTCGGCCTCGCTGGCGTCTTTGGCGGCGCCGAGGACGGAATAGGGATCGTCGCTCATCTCACCTCTCGTCGATGGGGAAAGGGCTTCTCCTGATGAAGGTGTTTTATCATGTGATTTCAACAGGTCAAAATGAGAGCGCCGCCAAATTGCCTCGCAAAATCCGATTGTCCTGCTAATATCTGCATGTTTCGAATTGTCATTTGCCGGAGATCCCATCATGTCGCGCAGAATAAAGTCCGCTTTGGCCCTGCTGGCCGGGAATGCCATTGGATTGCTGCTGGCCGCGCTCTTGCTGTCGGAATTTGCGATCCGGCCGATCTCGTTCATCGTGGTGGTGATCGTGTTCACGCTGGTGCAGGTGGTGGCCGAACCGCTGATCTTGAAGATCGGCGAAAAGAAGGCCCCGGCCATCAAGGGCGGGATCGCCTTGATCGTGACCTTTGTGGGCCTGCTGGTCACGGATTGGATCACCGCAGGGCTGACCATTGGCGGTATCTCGAACCTGCTGGCGGCGACGCTGCTGGTGTGGCTGGGGGCGCTGATCGGCAGTATCGTCCTGCCGATTTACGTGTTTCCGGAACTGCGTGAACCAAAGAAGAAGTAATTACAGCGCGTTCAGGCTGGCCTCGAAGGCTTGCCACAGTTCCTCAACCGGTTCGCACCCCACCGACAGGCGAACAAAACCCGGGTCCACCGCATCGCCCCAGCGCGCGCGTCGCTCGGCGGAACTGTGCACGCCGCCGAAAGAGGTGGCGGGGCGCAGCAGGGGGCAGGTGTTGATGAAGGACTCGGCCTTGTCTTCGCTGTCCAGCGTCAGGGACAGCAGGAACCCGAACCGCGCGGTTTGCGCCTTGGCCAGTTCGTGCGACGGATCACCCGGCAGGCCGGGATAGCGGATGTGCTTCACGGCGGGATGCGCCGCCAGCCGCTCGGCCAGAACCAGCGCCGAGGCGCACATGCGGTCGAACCGCACGTCCAGCGTTTCCAGCCCGCGATGCAGCAGCCACGCCTCATGTGGGCCGGGTATCGCGCCAGAGACCTTTCGCCATTCCTCGACCCGTTCCATGATCTGCCCGTTGCGGCTGGCGACATGGCCCATCAGCAGGTCGGAATGGCCTGCCATCGCCTTGGTGTCCGAGGACACCACCACGTCGATGCCCAGATCAAGCGGGCGCTGGCCCAAAGGCGTCATCGTGGTGTTGTCGGCAATTGTCACGCCACCCGCCGCCCGCACCTGCTGCGCGACGGCGGCAAGGTCGATCATGTCGAGGCCGGGGTTCGAAGGGCTTTCGACGAACACCACATCGAACCCGTCAAATCCGCCGTCGGCAAAGGCGGTGGTGGGCCGTTCTTCGATTACAACGCCAAGCCCCGACAGGAAACGGTCGGCCAGCAGGCGCGTGACGTAATACCCGTCCGACGGGATCAGCAAGCGTGACCCGGCCTGCACGGTGCCAAACAGCGCCGCCGAAATCGCCCCCATGCCCGAGGGGAGGCTGAGGCACGGCGCGTCCTCAAGGTGAGACAGGACATGTTCCAGCTGCACCCAGGTTGGGTTGTCGACCCGGCCATAGGTGGAGTGCCCACCCGGCGCGCCGGGCAGGTGGTACATGCTGCTTTGCGTCAGCGGCAACGCCACCGGCTCGCCCTTGTTCAGAGCGTTCCCGCGCAGGTGCAACATCTCTCCGGGTTTGGGGGCCATCGCTCAGCGCCCCGGAATGTCGTCGCGGGGCGGGGCGGGTTCCCAGTTCTCGATGATATCCGCTGCTTCTTGCGCGGTGTCGACAAAGCGGAACAGGTCGAGGTCCTGTTCCGAGATTGTACCCGCATCCGCCAGCGCCTCCCAGTTGATGACCTTTTCCCAGAACTCGCGGCCGAACAGCAGGAAGGGTACGCGGTCCATGCGCCCGGTCTGGATCAGGGTGAGCGACTCGAACAGTTCGTCCATCGTGCCAAAGCCGCCGGGGAAGATGGTGATGGCGCGGGCGCGCATCAGGAAGTGCATCTTGCGGATGGCGAAATAGTGGAAGTTGAAGCTGAGATCGGGCGTCACATACAGGTTCGGTGCCTGCTCGTGCGGCAGCACGATGTTCAGCCCGATGGAACAGCCGCCCGCGTCCTGCGCGCCGCGGTTCCCCGCCTCCATCACGCCGGGACCACCGCCGGTGACGATGACGTTCTCGCGGCAGCCGGTCTGATTGGATTTCTCGGTCATCAGCCGGGCGAATTCGCGCGCCTCGTCGTAATATTGCGACAGGCCAGCCAGTGTTTCCGTCCGCGCGGTATGTTTCTGCGACGGCTCGGGGATGCGCGCGCCGCCGAACATGACGATGGTCGAGGTGATCTGACGTTCTGACATGATCATCTCGGGCTTCAGCAGTTCCAGCTGCAGACGCACGGGCCGCAGCTCATCCCGGCACAGGAAATCGTCATCGGCAAAGGCCAGGCGATAGGCGGGCGAGCGGGTTTGCGGCGTGTCCGGAACCTCGCTTGCGGTCGAGCGGTCTGTCTGCGCATCGCGGAAGGGGCTGACGCGGTCTTCTGTCATGGCTGGGGCATCCCTGCTTGCGTGTTTTCCAAACAGCTATAGGGTTCGCAGGCAGAGTGCCAGTCACGGAAAGACAAGAATGGATTGGAAGACTGAAATATCCACTGCGCGGGATCGCATCGCCGGTTACGCGCAGGTGACGCCGGTGATGGAAAGCAACCTGCCGGGCTATCCGGTTGAGATGAAGCTTGAGCATATGCAGCACACCGGCAGCTTCAAGGCGCGCGGGGCGTTCAACACGCTGCTCAGTTCCGAAGTGCCACAGGCAGGTGTGGTCGCGGCCTCGGGTGGCAATCACGGTGCGGCGGCGGCTTATGCGGCGCGGGCGCTGGGCCATCCGGCAAAGATATTCGTGCCGGAACTGGCCGGGCCGTCCAAGATCGCGCTGATCAGACAGACCGGCGCGGATCTCAGTGTCGTCTCGGGTGAATACGCCAACGCACTGACGGCGGCACAGGCGCATGAGGATGCGACCGGCGCGATGCAGATCCACGCCTATGACGCACCCGCCACCGTGGCCGGGCAGGGCACCTGCTTTGCCGAGTGGGAGGCGCAGGGCCTGCAGGCCGACACAGTTCTGGTCGCCGTCGGCGGTGGCGGTCTGATCGCCGGGGCACTGGCTTGGTTTCAAGGGGCGCGCAAGGTTGTCGCGGTCGAGCCTGAAACCTCATGCGCCCTGAACGCGGCGTTGCAGGCCGGTGAGCCGGTTGATGTCTCGGTTTCGGGCATCGCCGCAAACGCGCTGGGCGCGCGACGGATCGGGTCGATCTGTTTCGATCTGGCGCGGGGGATGACCTCGGTCCTGGTTTCGGATGACGCGATTGCAGCGGCGCAAAAAGCCTTGTGGCAGTCGCATCGGATTCTGGTCGAGCCCGCCGGTGCGGCAGCCTTGGCCGCGTTGTTGTCAGGCGTGTATCAGCCCGACCCGAACGAGCGTGTGGCGGTGCTGATCTGCGGTGGCAACGTCTCGCCCGACCCGTTTGGCGGTTAACGCGCACCTGTCAGCCGCAAACCGTATGTTCTGCGTCGCATTGCGGCCAGTTCTGCGCGCGCTTATACGCAAGACCAACGTGAACAGATTCTGCAGGGAGCCCTCAAATGTGCAACGCGCAACTGGAAGCCGCCATCGAAGCCGCCTGGGAGGCGCGCGATACCATCACCCCCGCCACCACTGGTGAAACCCGGGAGGCCATCGAAGACACGTTAAACGCGCTGGACAGCGGCTCGTTGCGGGTGGCGGAAAAGCTGGACAACGGCGACTGGCATGTGAACCAGTGGGCGAAAAAAGCAGTTCTGCTGGGCTTCCGCATCAAGGATATGGAAATCCAGACCGGCGGCCCGCAGGCCGGTGGCTGGTGGGACAAAGTGGACAGCAAGTTCGCCGGTTGGGGCGAGAACCAGTGGCAGGCCGCCGGGTTCCGGGCGGTGCCAAACTGTGTGGTCCGCAAATCGGCCTTTATCGCGCCGGGCGTGGTGCTGATGCCGTCTTTCGTGAACCTCGGGGCTTATGTCGATGAAGGCACCATGGTCGACACATGGGCCACCGTCGGGTCCTGTGCACAAATCGGCAAGAACGTGCACCTGTCGGGCGGCGTCGGCATCGGCGGCGTGCTGGAGCCGATGCAGGCTGGCCCCACCATCATCGAGGACAATTGCTTTATCGGTGCACGTTCCGAAGTCGTCGAGGGCTGCATCGTCCGCGAAGGCTCGGTTCTGGGGATGGGCGTATTCATCGGAAAATCGACCAAGATCGTGGATCGTGAGACCGGTGAGGTCACCTATGGTGAAGTGCCACCCTATTCGGTGGTTGTGGCCGGTTCGATGCCGTCGAAGAACAATATCAGCCTGTATTGCGCGGTGATCGTGAAGCGTGTCGACGAAAAGACCCGCTCGAAAACAGGCATCAACGAGTTGCTGCGGGACTGATCCCACACCGGATGTGATTTGAATGGGCCGCGGCGCGTAGAGCTCGCGGCCTGTTTCATGTCTGCCCCATGTAATCCAGCACCACCTGCTGGAAGAAATCGATGGCGGCCTCGCCTCCGGCCCCTTTCGCCAGAGGCCCAGTCTCGAACCGGGGAGACTGCATCGCGCGCTGCATCTTTTCGCAGACCCAGACGTCTTCGGTCTGAAAATCCCCGGTCTCAAGCGGATGCTTTGTCCAGTTGGACGATTTGATCAGCCCGGTGTCCGCGTCATAACCGGGAATGTCCGCCGCGCGGTGGGTGTAGGTGAACCAGCCCTTGGGCGACCAGTTCCGCACCTTCATGCGCGTGGTGTTCGCATCCACCGGCTCGAGGGTCGAAACCGAAAACCCCCAGGGGTTCGGTGTCAGGATCGTTGTGGGAAACAGCATGTAGACGCCGCCATAGCCCGGTTCGACCGCGTTCCTGACGGTTTTCAGCCCCGACCCTTTGGCCGAGTTCTCGACGAATTGCGGAATGCGGTGTTTTACGCCCTCCCGCTCGGTCGACCACCAGACCATGTGGCGCCCGAAGGTTTCCCACAGGTTCTTGTCGTGATGCGGGCCCCCCAGCGTGTCTTTGTGCAGATAGGCCAGATGATAGCCGTCGATCGCATTTTCGAAGAAGACTTTCCAGTTGCACTTGATCTCATAGATCACGTCGTCTGGATTTTCCTGCAACTCGTCCGAGGTCAGATCGTGTGGCCATGGCACCTGATCCAGCCCGCCGAGCCAGTCGTCAAAGCTTTCTTCGGGGTTCGGGTCGGGATGGACAAAAACCAGATTGCGGAAGACCCCGACCGAGGCCCCGAACAGATGAGTGGTTTTCTTGTCCAGATCGGGAAAGCAGTCGCGCTGGGCCGGAACGCCGCGCAGCGCGCCATCCAGATTGTAGACCCAGCTGTGATAGGGGCAGACGATGGTCTTTCCCGTGTTGCCGCAGCCCTCTAGCAACACGGTGCCCCGGTGGCGGCACATGTTGTGAAAGGCGCGCAACTGGCCTGCGGCATCCCTTAGGACGATCAGCGCATGCCCGCCAGCCTGAACCGTGCGAAAGTCGCCCGCATCGGGGAAATCCAGCGTGACCCCGGCGAAGGTCCAGCATTTGCTGAACAGATCGCGTTTCTCAGCCGCAAACCAACTGTCCGAGACATAGGCCGCACGCGGTAGGCGTTGTTTGGGGTGATCGGGCAGGGATGCGGGGGGCGGCATCGTGGTTCCTTTAAATTGTCAAAAATGATTAATAATCAATATTGACAATAAATGGTACGATGTCCAGTATGCGAGGGAAAGATTTTTTTGCAGGTGCCGATCGGATGACCCTTTTCGAAAATCTGAAACACCAGAAATGGCTGACCATTGGCGCGCTGATCGTGTTGCTGGGAACCACGGTTGCGGGTTTTTATTCAATCTGGGGCGTATTGTTCGTTTTCTGGGGCTTTGCCGCCCTGAGATCGGGGCAGGCCTATCTGCTGGAGCCCATTGACCGCCAGGACAACCCGTTTCTCTTCCTTGTGGTGGCGGGGGTGTGGTTTGTTTTTGGGGCGCTTTACATCCTTGCTGATCTCACCTCCTTGCCTGTCGGATAAGCCAAGATGCCCAGACCCAGCCTGAAAGACACACGGACCGGGGAAATTCTGGATGCCTTCATGCGCTGCGTTGCGCGATACGGTCTGGATGGCTCGACTCTGGCGCGCATCTCGGACGAAGCCGGGGTGGGCCGCCCCTTGCTGCGCCACTACCTGGGCAACCGCGACGATATGGTGCGCACCCTGCTGGACCATGTGCTGCGGGTGTTCGACGACAGGGTCCGGGACCTGTTCGGGGCCCTGCCGCAGACGGGCCGGGTCGAGGCCATGATGGACGCCCTTTTTGATCGGGATACTTATTCGCCTGACAACGCCGCCGTTTTCGCAGCCTTGGTCGCGGCCTCGGATCGGTACGAGGATATCCGCCAGCCCCTGCTTGGCTTCGTCTATGGTTTTGAATCCCGTGTGGCGGCCGAAATCCTGAAAGAAACACCTGCCGCTGATGAAGGGGCTGTCAAAGCCGCCGCGTCGGGCCTGTCCGCGATCTATTTCAACACCGACGCCATCATGCCCTTGCGACCGGTCGAGGGGTGGCGCGACACCCAGCGCAGGGCGGCCCAAATGCTGCTGGATGCGGTGCGTTAGGGTTCAGCGTGCTCGGGCTATAGCCCGCTAAAAAAGGCCGAGGTTGGTTACCCCGGCCTTTCTTTGCTTGAAACCCCATAAGTCACGCTATTCGAACACGACCACGCTCCGGCAATCCAGATCGGCGTTCGGGGTTTGCGGCGTCAGACGCGCGGTTATTGGATCACGCGGGCAGGCGTTTCACCGTCAACGTCCCGGCCAAAGTCGTCAACGGTTCCGTTGCCACCGCTGCCTTCACCGTCGTCGTCGCTGTCATCGCTACCGGACTCGTCATCGCCGGATTCATCCGGACCTTCAGCACCGCCATCGTCACCCGAGTCGTCGCCGCCTTCGTTATCATCGCTACCGGACTCGTCGCCGCCTTCGCTATCGTCGCCACCGGAGTCGTCACCTTCGCCGTCATCGCCGCCGGAGTCGCCGTCGCTCTCGCTGTCGTCGCCGCCTTCGCTGTCATCTCCACCAGAGTCGTCTCCGCCTTCGCTGTCATCGCCGCCAGAGTCGTCTCCGCCTTCGCTGTCATCTCCACCGGACTCGTCTCCGCCTTCGTTATCGTCGCCACCGGAGTCTTCACCGCCTTCGCTTTCACCGCCACCTTCGTTTTCGCCGCCGCCGCCTTCACCTTCACTCTCCTGAGCGAACGCCGCATCCACCGAAACAAAAGATAGAACAGCAACCGCCGGTGCACCGGCCAGAACAATTACACTCGCTGTGGTCGTCATAAGTCTGGACAAGATACTCATTGAATTTCCCCTGTGAAAAATGACTTTGCTAGTGCGGTCAGCCTAGGTCTCGGTATGAGATGCCGAAACGGAACGCTGAGCGTGCTGCCACCCAAGCGAAAATTGGCCGAAATGTGGCAGAAATGTGGCAAATATATGCCGGAATCAACTTAAAAGAATTCCGGAATGCATGATTCACTTAAACCGAGAAAGGAGTGGGTCGGATGGGTTGGGGCGATTCCATTTCGGTCCGCAGGCGCTTTGGCTAAACCCCTGAACAAGTGAAATATAAAACGCGGGTCCAGGTTCGGCGGTCGGATTTGGTTGACCCCTTTGGGTGGCGCGCGTAAGGCAAGCGCTATGGAAAAGCAAAAGAAACCCTCGCGCCAGCAAGTCTATACCCTTTTGGTTCAGGTGGGCCGCAAGGATGGCGACGGCCTGCCGGACGGGGCCACGGGAGCTGCGCTGATGTGCTATGCCAGCGGCGTGGATGAGGCCGAGGCCGTGCGCGAAACCGTTGCGATTCTGAAACAGGCCGATACCGCGCCGCTGGATGTGACCGGCTATGGTACGTTGGCCGAGCGCGAGGCGCAGGGGCACGAGATCGAGGCGGATGAGCGTGGCCTGATGCAGCGTGCGTTGGATGAGAATGCGGTCATCGTGGCGCAGATGACGCCGTTTTTCGAAGATCAGACCTAGTTCCGCGCGCCGAACCACCGGCGGTAAATCTCGTCATAAGTGCCATCTTCGCGTAAGGCGAGCAGCGCCTGATTGACGTCTTCGACCAGTGGCGATCCCGTCGGGAAGGCGATGCCGTAATTCTCGCGTAGGAACACGCCGCCGGTCATGGTGGCGATCCGACGTCCCTCATGTGCGGCAAAATAGGATAGGATCGGCGCGTCGAAGACCACCGCGTCCAGCTCCTCGGCCTTGAACGCGTCGAGCATCTGGTCCAGACCCGGATAGCCCACAAATTCGATCTCGCGGCGGCTCAGGAAATTGGCCGCGGTCGAGCCCGAAATGGTGCCGACGTTCTTGCCATAAAGGTCATTCACCGAGTTCACGTTGCCGGTGATCGCGTCCACCGTCATGACCGAGGTGATGCGGGCGGTGAAGACCGACACGATGAACAGGGACGACACCACCAGAACCACGCCCAGAATCCTGCCGAACGGGGTGCGGGGCATACGCTCCTCGAACCCGCCATTCACCACCAGGTTCAGCGCCCACCAGAACGAGGGGAACCACGCCTCGTTCAGTTTTCGGTCGAAATAGGGCTGGGCGCGGCGCTCGAACCCCCACATCAGCATGCCGCCGCCCAGAAGGATGGCAAAGGCAAGGCCGATAGCGATGAACAGTTCGCGCGACAGCAGCGCCTGCATCAGGGATGGGCGGCGTACCGCGTCGGATGGCACCATGATCTGCAGCCCGGCCTCGAAAATCGGCTGGCTGAAATCCATCTGCGTTTCGCGCTGGGCGGTGATCGAGATATTGGCGACCGCCAGATCAGCGGAGCCGTCCTGAACTGCGCTCAGCATGTCGGCAAAAGCATCGACACGGTTGACCGTGTAGTCCCAGTTCAGCGCCTCGGCCAGGGCCTCCAGAAGCTCCATCGAAAAGCCGGTTTCGACCCCGTCTTCCACATAGGAAAACGGAGGGCGTGTCACCGTCGTGACCGACAAGGACTGCGCCTGGCTTTGCTGGGCAAGCGCGGCGAAAGTCAGGCAGATCAATGCGAAGAAAACGCGCTTCATGGATAAATCACCTGTTTCGCGGCGCTGTAGCGCAAACAGGCACGGCGCGGCAAGGTCGTCGCGGGGTAAAGGCCTATGTTTTTCAGGGGTCTCAATGCGAGATGCGGGGAAAGCGGGGTGTGATTTTTTGGCCGTTCGGGGTTGGCATTCCGGCCAATTCGTTGAAACACTGCGCGAACCCCAGCGGAATCAAACTGAAAGGCCCGCCAATGACCGATCCAGTTCAATTGACGGCAGACCTGATCCGTTGCCCATCGGTCACACCTGCCGAGGGTGGGGCTTTGGTCCTGCTCGAGGCGCTTTTGTCCGATGCCGGGTTCGAGTGCACGCGGGTTGACCGTGGTGGCGTTTGCAACCTGTTCGCGCGCTGGGGGCAGAAAGGGCATGCCCGCACCTTTGGGTTTAATGGCCATACCGATGTGGTCCCGGTGGGGGATGAGGCCGCCTGGACCAAGCCGCCCTTCGGGGCCGAGGTCCACGATGGCATCATGTACGGGCGCGGCACCACGGACATGAAATCGGGCGTCGCCGCCTTTGCCGCAGCGGCGGTGGATTTTGTCCGCGACACGCCGCCGGACGGGGCGATCATCCTGGCGATAACCGGGGATGAGGAAGGCGATGCGTTGGACGGCACCACCGCTTTACTGGATCATATGGCGAACGCGGGTGAGCGCATGTCCGTCTGTCTGGTGGGCGAGCCCACCTGCCCGGACCGGATGGGCGAGATGATGAAGATCGGTCGTCGCGGCTCGATGACCGCGTGGTTCACGGTGACCGGTGTGCAGGGGCATTCGGCCTATCCGCATCGCGCCAAGAACCCTCTGCCCGCCTTGGCGCGGCTGATGGATCGGCTGGCCAGTCATGAGTTGGATCAGGGCAGCGACCATTTCGATGCCTCCACATTGGCGATTGTGACGATGGACACCGGAAACCCGGCAACAAATGTCATTCCGGCGGGATGCAGTGGGGCGGTGAATATCCGGTTCAACGACCTGCATTCCGGCGCAAGCATCAGCGAATGGCTGCTGGTCGAGGCCGATCAGGCCGCGCAGGCCTTTGGCGTTGAGATCGACACACAGATCAAAATCTCGGGCGAAAGCTTCCTGACACCGCCGGGTCCGCTGTCTGATCTGGTGGCGCAGACGGTTAAGGCTGAAACCGGGGTGCAACCGGATCTGTCGACAACCGGCGGCACTTCGGATGCGCGGTTCATCAAAGACCATTGCCCGGTGGTCGAATTTGGTCTGGTCGGTCGCACAATGCATCAGGTGGATGAATGCGTGGAGGTTGCGCAGATCGCGCAACTCAAGGCGATCTATACGCGGATACTGCGGGACTATTTCGCCTGATCCATGCAGCGGACTTTGGTGATCATGGTCAAAGAGCCGCGCCCGGGCCGGGTCAAGACACGGCTCGGGCGTGATATCGGCATGGTTGGCGCGGCCTGGTGGTTTCGCAGGCAGGCCGGATCACTGATCCGCCGGTTGCGGGACCCGCGCTGGCAGATCGTGCTGGCGGTCTCGCCGGATCGCGAAGGGTTATGCAGCCGGATATGGCCGGTGGACCTGCCCCGCGCGCCGCAGGGGCGGGGTGATCTGGGGCAGCGCATGACGCGGATGTTGCGGGGCATGCCGAAAGGGCCGGTTTGCCTGATCGGTGCGGATATTCCGGGCATCACGCGGGCGCATATCGCGCGGGCCTTTGGCGCGCTGGGGTCCTCGCAACTGGTGTTTGGTCCGGCGCATGACGGGGGCTACTGGCTGGTCGGCGCGCAACGTTTCGCGGCCTTGCCTGCTGCGCTATTCACCGATGTGCGCTGGTCGACGGAACATGCGCTGGCCGACACACTGGCCTCGGTCCCCGGCTGCCGTGTGGCGATGATTGATCCGCTGCGCGATGTCGATACGGTTGCCGATCTGCACAGCTGATCCGACGCGCTGTTTTTTGGTCATGACGCGGTCGCGCACCCGTGCTAGGCCGAAGACATGACTCGCATCCCCACCAAGCAAGAGGTCCTGGACTGGATCTCGGCGAACCCCACCCTGACCTCGAAACGCGATATCGCCAAAGCCTTTGGGATCAAGGGCGCGGCGCGGATCGACCTGAAGCGCATCCTGCGCGAGCTTGAGGCCGAGGGTCATCTGGAAAAGCGCAAACGCAGCTATGGCGACCCGGACAGGTTGCCTCCGGTCAGCGTGCTGCAGGTGAAGGCTCCGAACGCCGATGGCGACCTGTTCGCCCGTCCGCTGGAATGGCATGGCGAGGGGGTTGAACCCATCGTGCTGCTGATCACCCGCGCCAGCGATCCCGCACTGGGTGAGGGCGACCGGATTCTGGCCCGCCTGACCGTGGTGCATGAGGAAGACCATAACTACGAAGCCCGCCTGATCCGCCGCATCGGCACCAACCCGCGCAAGATCGTCGGCATTTTCCGCAAAGGGGCCGAGGGCGGGCGGATCGTGCCCATCGACAAGACCGGTTCAACCGAATGGCTGGTGCCCGAAGGGGCCCTGCTGGGGGCGAAGGACGGCGAATTGGTCGAGGCGGAACAGGCCGGGCCCAAGAATCGCATGGGCCTGCCGCGCGCGCGTATCGTTGAACGGTTGGGCGACCCGTCGGCCCCCAAGGCGGTCTCGCTGATTGCGATTCACCAGCACGGTATTCCGGACGACTTCCCCGACAAGGTGATCGACGAGGCCGACAAGGCCAAACCCGTTGGCTTGAAAGGGCGTGAAGACCTGCGGGATATGCCGCTGCTGACCATCGACCCCTCGGATGCGCGGGACCATGACGATGCGTGTTATGCCCATGCCGATGATGACCCCAAGAACCCCGGCGGCCATGTGATCTGGGTCGCCATCGCCGATGTTGCCGCCTATGTGCAACCCGGCACGGCTCTGGACCGTGAGGCGCGCAAGCGTGGCAATTCCAGCTATTTTCCCGACCGTGTGGTGCCGATGCTCCCGGAGCGCCTGTCCGGTGATCTGTGTTCGCTGCACGAAGGCGTCCCGCGCGCTTGTATCGCCGTACGGATGCAGATCGATGCGGATGGCAACAAGATCGGCCATCGCTTTGTGCGCGGCCTGATGCGCTCGGCTGCCTCGCTGCACTATGCCGAGGTGCAGGAGGCCATCGATGGTACCCCCAATGACCGCACCGGGCCACTGTTGGAGACGGTGCTGAAACCGCTCTATGCCGCCTATACCGCGCTGAAACAGGCGCGCGCCGCGCGGCAACCGCTGGAACTGGACCTGCCCGAGCGTCAGATTGTGCTCAGCGACACGGGCGAGGTCACCAGCGTGGCGTTCCGCGACCGGCTGGACGCGCATAAGCTGATCGAGGAGTTCATGATCCTCGCCAATGTCGCCGCCGCCGAAACGCTGATCGCAAAACGCCGTCCGTTGCTGTTCCGGGTGCACGAGGAACCGGCGCCCGAGAAACTGGAAAGCCTGCGCGAGACCGCTCAGGCGGCGGGGCTAAACTTGGCCAAAGGGCAGGTGCTGCAAACTCGCCATCTGAACGCTTTGCTGAATGCAGCCGCAGGGACCGAGGATGCAGAACTGATCAACCTGACCACGCTGCGCTCGATGGCGCAGGCCTATTACAACCCCGAGAATTTTGGCCATTTCGGGCTGGCGCTTCGGAACTATGCGCATTTTACCTCGCCCATTCGCCGGTATGCCGATCTGATCGTGCATCGCGCGCTGATCTCGGCCCATGGCTGGGGCAAGGACGGGCTGACCGAGGATGAAATCGAACGACTGGATGAGACGGCGACCCATATCTCGGACACCGAGCGCCGATCCATGATGGCGGAACGGGATACGACCGACCGCTATCTGGCCGCCTATCTCAGCGAACGTGTTGGCAATGAATTTTCAGGCCGGATCAGCGGCATCGCCCGGTTCGGGGCCTTCGTGAAGATGGATGAAACCGGCGCGGATGGGTTGGTGCCCGTGCGATCTTTGGGCCGCGAGTTCTTCCATTTCGACCGCGAGGCCGGGACGCTGATGGGCTCGGATACCGGCCTGATCATCGCCATTGGCCAGCGCGTCACAGTGCGCCTGACCGAGGCGACACCGGTGACGGGTGGGTTGGAGCTGGAACTGCTATCCATCGACGACCAGGCCCTTCCCCGTGGACGCGGACCCGCAAAACGGGCGACGCGGCGTAAGGCGGTCAGCAGCAAGCGCAAGAAGGATAAGATCAAGCGCAAGGTCGAACGCAAACGCCGTCAGAGGTGATAGGTCAGCGCCCGCGCAATCAGCCAGCCATGGCGGGTCGGGTTGATCTGTGCCGGGTCGTGGAACAATATGGCCCGATTGCCGTCGATCCGATCTTCGCCGGGAAAGGCCGAAGAGAAATCGCCCATCAACCGGCTTTGACAATGCACGAACAAAGCGAACCGCGCAGACTTGTGCCCACCCAGCCGGATCGTTGATCCTTTGGGGGCCAGATAGGCGGGTTGACCCCAGCGCAAAGCCTCTTGCAACGGTTGCGCTGGGGGCAGGCTCTCAGCCGTTGCAAGGATCAGGTCGCGCAAGGCCAAAGCCCCTGCGCGGGTGTCCTCGGGTAGGGCCGCGAAGGCGGCAGCCACGTTGGGGTCGTCAAACTCGGTCATGACAACGGCACGGCCTTCTCCATCCGGTCCACATAACTGCCGAGCAAGGTATCCTGTTTGATGCGCCGCGTCAGCGGCGTATCTGCAGGCGTGGCGCGCATCGCGGCCAGCATCGGCCCGACGCTCATATCGGCCGAGGTCGGCTGATCCCCCAGCAGGAACGGCGATTGCCAAAGATAAGCCGAGATCGCCTCAAGATCGCGCTCGAACCGGTCCAGCCGTTCGGTCTGCGAGAACCGCCCGATGCCTTGCGTTTTCACCCCTTTCAGAACGGATTTCCGGATCGCGCCTGAGGCCGGTTTGCGTATCAGGGCCGGAATGCCGGTAAAGAAGGTCTCGCGCAGGATCGGCCATACTTCATCATTGCCCCAGCGGTCGAGAACGATGTGGAAGTACAGGTGCTCCTCGGCCATGCGGATCAGGGTGCGCGCCTGTGCCTTTTCCACATCCGTCAGGCCGTTGTCGAAATCCGCGCCCTGCAGTTCCAGCCAGTCGCGGATCAGGTCGCTGTCTGGCACTAGCCGCTCGGGCGTACGCAGAACCGGCAGCTTCTGGTGCGGCATTTTGCGCGGGTCCAGCAGATCGGATCGCTGCCAAAGCTGGCCTGAGTGCTGCAGCATCAGCGCCGTCTTGACGCAGAACGGGCTGGCGCTGAACAGGCCAAAGGCGGCGGGATAGGTGAGAAGGGTCAGCATCGGGTGGCTCCGGTGATTTGGGGTGCCTTGAGGGTACGAAGCGCTGATGACAGTTTTTGGCATCAGGGTTAGGCTAGGCTGCATCATGTCCCGCACCGCCCGCCTGTTCCAACTGATGCAAGCCTTGCGCTCTGGCCAGTCGCCGAAAACCTCGGTGCAACTGGCCGGGGATCTGGGTGTCTCGCCCCGAACGATCCACCGCGATATCGACGCGCTGCGCGGGTTGGGGGCCGTCATTGATGGCGAGGCCGGGTTTGGCTTCACCTTGATCGAAGACGCGACCCTGCCGCCGCTGGGCTTCACCGATGATGAGCTTGAGGCGCTGGTGCTGGGCCTGCGCGAGGTTCAGGTGATCGGCGACCCGGCGCTTTCCGATGCGGCCAGCGCGGCGCTACGCAAGCTGCAGGGGCGCTTGCCGCCGCGGCAGTCGCACAGGCTGAGCCACGCGGTGCTGGCCGCAACCCGGTTCAACCGCCCGCCTGCGCCCACGATTCCCGTCGCATCCTTGCGGCAGGCCACTTGGGATGAGCGCACAATCGAGTTCTCATATATCGACGCAAAGGGCGATGCCACGCGCAGGCGGGTCGATCCGCTAAGCATTGTCTATATGGACCGCTCGAATGTTCTGCTCAGCTGGTGCCACCTGCGGCAGGATTTCCGGGTGTTCCGGCTGGATCGCATGGATGAAATGTCACTGACGGATCAAAGCTTTCGCCCCAACCGCGTGCCCCTGCTGCGCGAGGCGCTGGCCCGCATCCGCGCCGAACGCGAAGCACAAGAGCGCGAGGTCGCCACCTGAGCGCTTTGTGATTTGCCAATTTTGCGCTACCCTTTCCCTCGAGCAGTAATCAGGAAAATCGGAATGCGTAAATGCATAAGCGGCGTCATGACCGCTGCATTATGGGCATCCATAGTGCAGGCGAATCCGACAAAAGAGACGCCAGTCGAGCAAGTCGACACCCTTCAACTGGCATCGGCGGATGTCACGGTCTCGATCCGGCCGGTTCCGCGACCGCAGGCTAAGGTGGTGCGCGTGGCAGCAACTGGTAATGCGCGGTTTCAGGCCTGGCTGGGGGCCTTTCAAAGGCGCGCGGTCGAGCAGGGGATTTCCCAGCCGATCCTGACCCGGGCGCTGGCGGGTCTGACCTACGACTCGGATGTCATCAAACGTGACCGCAATCAGGCCGAGTTTTCGAAACCGATCTGGGAATACCTGGATGCCGCGGTCTCGGAGACGCGGGTCGCAAATGGCCGCGCGGCGCTGGACCAACACCAACAGGTGCTGGAGCAGATCGAAGCGCAATACGGCGTCGAGAAAGAGGTGGTGACGGCGATCTGGGGTTTAGAGACCTCGTTCGGCACCTACCGAGGCAGCAGCCAGACCATCCGCGCGCTGGCGACGCTGGCTTTTGATGCCCGCCGCGCCTCGTTCTTCGAGACGCAGTTGATCGCCGCCCTGCGCATCATTCAGGCCGGGGATGTGAGCGCCCCCGATATGGTCGGCAGTTGGGCCGGAGCGATGGGGCACACGCAGTTCATGCCAACCTCATACCTGGATCACGCGGTGGATTTCGACCGGGACGGGCGGCGCGATATCTGGTCGGATGACCCGACGGATGCTTTGGCCTCGGCAGCAGCCTATCTTCAGCGGCATGGCTGGACCAAGGGCCAGCCCTGGGGGGTTGAGGTACAACTGCCCGAGGGGTTCGACTATTCCACCGCCCGGCGGGACCTCACCCTGATGCCGTCTGCATGGGCGCGACGCGGTGTGCTGTCGACACAGGGCCAACCGGTTCCCGATCACGGTCGCGCCGCAATCCTGTTGCCAGCGGGCGGGCAGGGCGTGGCGCTGATGATCTTCGACAATTTCAGCGTGATCGAGAAATATAACGGGGCGGACGCCTATGTCATCGGGATCGGCCACCTATCGGACCGCCTGTCGGGTCACCGCCCGTTTCAGGCCAACTGGCCACGCAGCGACCGGGTTCTGAGTTTCACCGAGAAGAAAGAACTGCAAACCCGCCTGACTGAGGCCGGTTTCGACACGCAAGGCATCGACGGACGCACCGGGCCGAACACGATCAACGCGGTGCGGGCGTATCAATTGGCGCAGGGGTTGGTGCCGGACGGGTATGTGAGTTTGCAGGTGCTGGAGCGGTTGCGGTGACACGGCAGCATTAACAGAACTTCTTCGAGATTTCCTTGGTCGGATTTTACCAAGCTAAAGAAACCGATTGTTAACAAGTTCTTGACCGACTGACCGGATTATGGACAGTGGAGAGCATAGTAACTTGTTTGTGAGGGGTAATATGTCATTAGGTCCATTTGGAATATTTGCAATGCGCACAGGCGCTGCATGGCGCTACAGATTATTCGCAATCATCCCAGGAGGCTTTGGTGCCTTGATGGCACTTGTGGTGATAGCGACCGAAGTGCTTCACCTGCAATCTGAAGTCGCTTTCATGATCTTCTTCATACTCTACACCGTATTCGCGCTCGTCTTTATTCCTTACGCTGTTTACGCAATTGAAAAATCGTTGGGTTTTCTGCTGGGGGATAACCTTTTAGTCTTTGATGGGGCGATCTTCTTTCTTCTCAAGCTTCTGAAATACGCTATTGCCGGGTTCTTTTTGCCAATACTGGTGCCTATTGGCATGATGTATGTTCGGAATGAGAATATGAATGCGCTTGGCCAAATGGAGGCAGAAGCGATGATGGCGCGAGCGGAAGAAGAAGAACGGCAAAAAGCTGCTGAGGCGGCGGAGCTGGCGCGCAAGCAAGAGATCAGAGAAGAAGCGATCAAACTCGCCAAAGAGATGAGAGACGCGGAATCGTAAAGATCGGGACGGTGTATCGTCACTGCACCTGATTGAGTTTACACGGGGCGGCACATATGTGCCGCCTCAGTTTTATAGGCCAAGGTATTATGTAAGCCTTTACGCCGCCGCTTTCATCAACCCCTGTGCGTTGATCTCGGCCTGCGCCTCGTCCAGCGATTTGATGATCCGCACGAACATCTCGTCGATATCCGAAGGCGTCATGACCAGCGGGGGGGAGATGATCATGCGGTCGCCCACGTGGCGCATGATCAGGTTGTTGGCGAAGCAGCGCTCGCGGCAGATATAGCCGATTGTTCCGGGCTCGGAGGCGAATTTGGCGCGGTTGGCCTTGTCCGGGGTCAGCGCAATGGATGCCATCATGCCGACGATTTTCGCCTCACCGACCAGAGGGTGATCGGTCAGAGCCTCCCATTTTTCCTTCAGATAGGGCGCGGCGACGTCGCGGACGTGGTCGAGGATCTGTTCCTCTTCCAGGATGCGCAGGTTCTCCAGCGCCACTGCAGCGGCGACCGGGTGGCCGGAATAGGTGTAGCCGTGGTTGAACTCGGTGCCGCTGATCACCTCGGCGATCTCGTCATTCACGATCGACCCGCCAATGGGCGCGTAGCCTGAACTCAGGCCCTTGGCGATGGTCATGATCTGCGGGCGGATGCCAACGGTTTGCGAGCCGAACCAGTTGCCGGTGCGGCCAAAGCCGCAGATCACCTCATCCGCGATCAGCAGGACATCGTATTTGTCGCAAATGCGTTGGATTTCGGGCCAGTAAGTATCGGGTGCCACGATCACGCCGCCCGCGCCCTGCACCGGTTCCGCGATGAAGGCCGCGACGCGGTCTTCGCCGAGGTCCTGTATCGCCTCTTCCAACTCACGCGCGCGGGCGAGGCCGAATTCCTCGGGCGACATGTCGCCGCCCTCGGCCCACCAATTGGGCTGGTTGATATGGTGGACATTCGGGATAGGGATGCCGCCCTGCGCGTGCATCCCCCCCATACCGCCCAGCGAGGCCGAACCCACCGATGAGCCGTGATAGGCGTTGTGGCGGCTGATGATGATGTTCTTGTCGGACTGGCCCTTCTCGGCCCAGTAGGTGCGCACAAGGCGGATATTGGTGTCATTCGCCTCGGACCCGCTGCCGGCGAAAAAGACGTGGTTCAGGTCGCCTGGTGCCAGTTCAGCGATCTTGGCCGCCAGCGCGATGGCCGGAGCGTGGGAGGTTTTGAAGAACGTGTTGTAATAAGGAAGCTCGCGCATCTGGCGCGCCGCTACGTCCGCCAATTCATCTCGCCCATAGCCGATATTCACGCACCAGAGCCCCGCCATGGCATCCAGGATCTCTTCGCCCTCGCTGTCGGTCAGGTACACGCCCTTGGCGCGGGTGATCACCCGCACGCCTTCCTTATCCAGGTCTTCGTTGGTGGAAAACGGGTGCAGGTGATGCGCCGCATCCAGCGCCTGCAGTTCGGCGGTTGGCATGTGGTTGGTGATGGTCGGCATCGGGGATTCTCCTGCAAAAGCGGTTGGCGATCACAATATGATCAAATTTATGGCTGTCAATCGAATCGCGTTTCCCTAGGCGGGTGACAGCGCCCCGGCCATCAGTTCCATCCCTTGTTCGATGTCCTGAGCAGTGGCTTTCGCCGCCTTTTCCCCATCGCCATCACGCAAAGCACGGATGATATCCTTGTGCCTGTCCGGCAGGTTCTGGGTTCCAAATCGACCGCAGACAACGCGCAGCGAAGGGCCGAACCGCAGCCACAGACGCTCGGCCAGATCACAGAGAATCGGGGCGTTGGCGTGGGCATAAAGCGTTTCATGGAAGGCCTGATTCAAGCGCAGGTAACCGCCGACATCGCCATCTGCGATGGTGCGGTCCAGGCGCGTGTCTATACGCTCCAGATGGTCGATGTCTGTTGGCGTCAGATTGGCTGCAGCGCGTCTGGAGAGTTCTGATTCTATTGACTTTCTGGCGAATATCATCTGCTCGACATCTTCGGCCGACAACAGAGGAACACTAACCCGGCGATTGCCCTGAAACACCAGTGCGCCATCGGAAATCAACCTGCGGATCGCCTCGCGCACGGGCGTCATGCCAACGCTCAGAGAATCAGTCAGCCCCTGGATCGTTACCGGCTGGCCTGGCACCAGTTCCCCAAACAGAATCTGCGACCTGAGCGTTTGGTATACCTGCTCATGCGCCGGGCGTTTTTCGTCGTCTGATTGCGTCTTAGGTGCCTTATTTTTGATCAAATCCAATTGGTTCGCCCCGTTTCACATAACCCTGACTTGTCAGGCCGCTGACCTCGTGAAACCATACGCCGGATCGGGGGAAAACGCAAAACTTGATCAAATCCAAAAAAACGGGAAAATACCCGTACACTTGCAGGGAGAATAAAATGTCAATCAAAACGCTGACCATGACAGCGGTCATCGCATTGGGGACTTCGGCGGCGTTCGCCGAAGAGGTGCGTGTATATAACTGGTCCGACTATATCGACGAAGAACTGCTGCAGAAATTCGAGGAAGAGACGGGCCTGACCCTGATCTATGACGTATTCGACAGCAACGAGGTTCTGGAAACCAAAATGCTGGCCGGGGGCTCGGGCTATGATGTGGTGGTGCCGACGGGCAGCTTCATGAGCCGTCAGATTCAGGCCGGTGCGTTTCAGGAAATCGACGCGGCTAAACTGTCGAATTTCGGAAATGTGTGGGACGTTATCGCCGAACGTGTGGCGCGGTTCGATCCCGACAACAAGCATTCGGTCAACTACATGTGGGGCACGACCGGGCTGGGCGTGAATGTCGGTAAGGTCAAAGAAGTGCTGGGTGAAGATGCGCCCATCGACTCGATGGAGTTGATCTTCAACCCGGAGAATATGGAAAAGCTGGCCTCGTGCGGGGTCTATTTCCTTGACGCCCCGGATGAGATGGTTCCGGCGGCCATGGTCTATGCGGGGCTTGACCCCAACAGCCACGACAAGGACGACATCGCCAAGGCGGAAGAGGTCTTTGCCGCCGTACGACCCTACGTGAACAAGTTCCACAGCTCGGAATACATCAACGCGCTGGCCAACGGGGATATCTGCGTCGCCGTGGGTTTCTCGGGCGATGTTCTGCAGGCTCGCGACCGCGCGGTCGAGGCCGACAATGGCGTCGAGATTGCCTATAACGCGTTCAAGGAAGGATCGCAGATGTGGTTCGACCAGATGGCGGTTCCGGTCGATGCGCCGAACCCGGACGGAGCGCATAAGTTCATCGACTTCATGCTGGACGCCAAGAACATGGCGGCGGCCTCGAACTACGTCTATTACGCCAACGGCAACAAGGCCTCGCAAGAGTTTCTGGCCGAAGACGTGATCGGAGATCCCGCGATTTACCCGTCGGAAGAGGCCATGAACAACACCTATATCAAGGGCCCGTATCCGCAGAAAACGCAGCGCGTCGTGACGCGAATGTGGACCAAGATCAAGTCAGGCACCTGATCTGACAGCGCGGGGCGGACCATCGCCCCGCGCCTTTCCTGTCCGGACCGACATGCGGGGGCCGCTTTGAACTCTGACGTTTTTGCGCCGTGGGACGACCCACAGGCGAAACCCTTGATCCAGTTCCAGAATGTCACCAAGCGTTTCGGAACCTTCACGGCAATCGATAACCTGTCGCTGGACATCTTCGAGCGCGAGTTTTTCGCCCTGCTCGGGCCCTCGGGCTGTGGCAAGACCACCATGATGCGCATGCTGGCAGGTTTCGAGACCCCGACCGAGGGGCATATTCTGCTGGCCGGGCAGGATATCGACCCGATCCCGCCCAACAAGCGGGCGGTGAACATGATGTTCCAGTCTTATGCGCTGTTCCCGCATCTCAGCATCTGGGACAACATCGCGTTCGGTTTGCGCCGGGACAACATGCCCAAACATGACCTAGAAGACCGGGTCGAGGAGATGCTGCGCCTGACCCGGCTGGAGCAATTCGCCCGCCGCAAGCCGCATCAAATCTCGGGCGGTCAGAGACAGCGCGTGGCATTGGCACGGTCGCTGGCGAAAGCACCCAAGCTGTTGCTGCTGGATGAACCGCTGGGCGCGCTGGACAAGAAGCTGCGGCAGGACACGCAGTTCGAACTGATGGATATTCAGGAGAAAACCGGCACCACCTTTGTCATCGTCACCCACGATCAGGAAGAGGCCATGACCGTCGCCAGCCGCGTCGCCGTGATGGATCAGGGCAAGCTGATGCAGGTGGCCACGCCGGACCGCATCTATGAAAACCCGAACTCGGTCTATGTGGCGGATTTCATCGGCGATGTGAACATCATCGAAGGCCGCGCCACAGCAAATGGCGAGGACACCTACCGCGTTGACTGGGCAGAAGGACAAGCCCCGCTGACCGCGACCTCGACCACTGGGCTGTCGAACGGCCAAGCCTGCCATCTGGCGATCCGGCCCGAGAAGATGACGATCTCGGCGGACCGTCCGGCAGACGCGATAAACGCCATTCAGGGCAAGGTGCATGACATCGCCTATCTGGGCAACCTGTCCACCTATTACGTCGAACTAGCCAACGGCACGATCATCAAGGCGCAAACGGCCAACACCCGCCGCATCTCGCGCCGGTCGTTTACATGGGAAGACCCGGTCTGGCTGTCCTGGACAGCAACCGCCGCGGTCCTGCTGGCCGACTGATGCGCCGCGCCCTGCTGATCGCCATTCCTTATGTCTGGCTGCTGGCGCTGTTCATGGTGCCGTTCTTCATCGTTTTGAAGATTTCCCTGTCGGATTCTGACCTCGCGATCCCGCCCTATACGCCCACGCTGGACTTGTCGCAGGGATGGGCGGGCATTCGGGATTTCTTTAGCCAACTGGATTTCGAGAACTATGTCTGGCTAACCGAAGATGACCTTTATTGGAAAGCCTACCTGTCCAGCGTCAAAATCGCGCTAATCTCGACCATTCTGACCCTTCTGGTGGGCTATCCCATCGCTTACGGCATGGCTCGCGCCCCGGAAGAGTGGCGCCCGACGCTGATGATGCTGGTCATCCTGCCCTTCTGGACCTCGTTCCTGATCCGCGTTTATGCATGGATGGGCATTCTGTCGAACGAAGGCTATCTGAACCAGTTGCTGCTGTGGACCGGCATCATCTCGGAGCCGCTGACCATTCTGAACACCCAAACGTCGGTCTATATCGGCATCGTTTACACCTATCTGCCCTTCATGATCCTGCCGATCTATTCAGCGCTGGAGCGGATGGACGGTTCGCTGATCGAAGCCGCCGAGGATCTGGGCTGTTCCCGCCTGCAGGCGTTCTGGCTCGTGACCATCCCGCTCTCGCGCCCCGGTATCATCGCCGGCTGCTTCCTGGTGATGATCCCGGTGATTGGTGAGTTCGTAATCCCCTCGCTTCTGGGCGGGTCCGGCACGCTGATGATCGGCAAGGTGCTGTGGGAAGAGTTCTTCTCGAACCGCGACTGGCCGGTGGCCAGCGCCGTGGCGGTGGTTCTATTGCTGATTCTGATCATCCCCATCGTGCTGTTCCAGCGCAACCAGCAGAAACAGACGGAGGCCGAGCAATGAGCAGGCTAAGCTGGTTCAACGCCGTCTCGCTGACGCTGGGGTTTGCCTTTCTGTATATCCCGATGATCATCCTGATCATCTTTTCGTTCAACGAGAGCAAGCTGGTGACGGTCTGGGCCGGGTTTTCGACCAAATGGTATGGCGAACTGATCCGGAATGAGGCCTATCTGGATGCCGCCTGGGTTACGATCCGTGTGGCCGTGTTCTCGTCGACCCTGGCCACCATTCTGGGCACCGCCGCCGCCTATGTGCTGGTACGCGGTGGGCGATTCTTTGGCCGCACGCTGTTTTCCGGCATGATCTACGCGCCGCTGGTCATGCCCGAGGTGATCACCGGCCTGTCCCTGCTGTTGCTGTTCATCGGCATCGGGCTGGACCGGGGTATCCTGACCATAGTGCTTGCGCACACGACCTTTTCAATGTGCTTCGTGTCGGTCGTCGTCTCGTCTCGTCTGGTGACATTCGACCGGTCGCTGGAGGAGGCTGCCTTGGACCTCGGCTGTTCTCCGGCGCAGGCGTTCCGGCTGGTGACCCTGCCCATCATCGCACCCGCCGTGATCTCGGGCTGGTTGCTGGCCTTCACGCTGTCACTGGACGATCTGGTCATCGCGTCGTTCACCTCGGGGCCGTCTGCCACGACCCTGCCGATCAAAATTTTCTCGCAAGTCCGATTGGGGGTGAGCCCCGAGATCAACGCGCTGTCGACCCTGATGATCGCGGTTGTCACCGTCGGCGTGATCACCGCATCGCTGGTGACAAAACGTGCAATGATGCGCCAGCGGCAGGACGAAATGGCCGCCGCGCGCGCTGAATGAGGCGGATTTTCCCGGACTACACCTATGGTCCGGGCCCCCGTGACGGCTGCTGGTGGGATGAGACGATCGCCAGCCCGGACTGGCCCGTCCATCAGGGCGATCTCAGTATCGACGTGGCGATTATCGGCGGCGGGTTCACCGGGCTCTCTGCCGCGCTGCATCTGGCCAAATGCGGAGCCTCGGTCGCGGTGTTCGAGGCGGAAACACCGGGCTGGGGGGCCTCGGGTCGCAACGGCGGGTTTTGCTGTCTGGGCGGATCAAAGCTGGATCACGGGGTTTTGGTGCACCGCTTTGGGTCTGCTGCTGCCGAGGCTTATCTCAGAGCCGAGGTTGAGGCCGTGCAACTGGTCGCCGACCTGCTGGCGCATCATCGGATTGATGCTGACACCCATTCCAACGGTGAAACCCAGTTGGCGCATTCCCTGCGTGCGATGGAAAAGCTGCGTCGCAACGCAGATGAAACCGGCACCCTGCACGAGGCCAGCGATTTACCCGCGCTGGGGCTAAGCGGACTGTTTCACGGAGGCTACACGCTGCCGGTGGGATTCGGCCTGAACCCGCGAAAGTACCTGTTCGGCCTTGCCCGCGCGGCCCAGTCCCAAGGGGCTGCGTTATTTCAGAAAAGCCCGGTTCTGAAGATCAGCAAAACCGCGCTGGGGTTTGACCTGCGCACATCGAAGGGCCGGGTCAAAGCCGAAACGGCTCTGATCTGCACAAACGGTTATTCCAACGAGGACATCCCGGATTGGATGTCCGGCCGCTACATGCCCGCCCAATCCACGGTTCTTGTGACACGTCCCCTGACGCAGGCCGAGCAGATGGCGCAGGGCTGGACCTCGGATCAGATGTGCTACGACACCCGCAACCTGCTGCACTATTTCCGGCTGATGCCCGACGGGCGGTTCCTGTTCGGCATGCGCGGAGGGCTGCGGTCGTCGGCAACGTCCGAGGCCGCGATCCGGCGCAAGGTCCAGCAGGATTTCCGGCGCATGTTCCCCGCGTGGTCCGGGGTCGAGACCACTCATATATGGTCGGGCATGGTCTGCCTGTCGCGCGATCTGCTGCCCTATGTCGGGCCGGTTCCCGGACGGGCAGGGATGTTTGCCGGGTTCGCCTATCACGGAAACGGAGTTGCAATGGGCACCTATTGCGGGCGGGCTTTGGCGCGGCTGGTGCTGGGTCACGACAGCCACTTGCCCGCGCCCATGACGCAACCGCCCCGGCGTTTTCCCCTTGGACGATGGCGCAGGGCGCTGATGCCGCCGGTCTACGCGCTGATGACGCTGGCCGATCTGCGGTGACGAGGCACCTAAATCAGCGCCAGCTCTAGTTGCAAACCGTCTGCATAATCTGTCGCGCCGCGCTCCGCTCGCCACACACAATAGGCCGCCATGCGCCATGCATATAAGGGACGAAGAGCCTCATATCGGGCGACGACCTCGGTATTGTCATAGGCCAGCAAGAACTGCTGGACCTCAGCTGGGGTCAAAGGCGTTCCCCGATACAGGCGCTGCATGGCAGGCGACAGAAACAGAGCGAGGTCTTCGCACGGATCACCCTCAGCCGGACATTGCCAGTCAATCAGGGTCAACCGATCATCGGAGACCAGAATGTTCCCCGCCACCGGGTCGCCGTGGATTAGACCAGTGTCGGGCGTCCGAGGCACATCTATGTCCGGACGCTGATGCATAAGCCGTTCGGACCCATCCGACGTACAACCCGCCATTATGCGCTGCCCATGAGCCGCCAGATCGGCGCTTCCATTACATCCTTTCGGCAAGGAAATCGAAACCTTCTGCGAGTGCAGGTTGCGCAGCAAGACCCCTACCGCATTGGGCCCCGAGCGCCACGGCGAACCCGGCGCATGATCGTATAAGACCCAGTGATCGGTCCGGTACTGCCCTGTCGCGCGCAGGCGCGGCACAAATCCGGTGGGTTCAAGCGCTTGCAGGCATCCGGCCTCAAGCTCGGCGTCGTTGCGGAACAGCGGATTTCTCAGATCGGTGCGGTAGATTTTCAGGACCTTGTCGCCATCCTCGCCCAGAACTTTCCAGACCTGATTGGTGCGCCCGCCATAAAGCGTTTCGAACCTCACGGCAGATGTGACCAGCCGCCGCGACAAAAGTTGCCGGGTCAGGTCAGGAGGGGGATCGGGCAGGTTGGACAGCGTTGTTACCAATCGAGCGAGTCGGGATTTGCCAAGCTTTGGCCCGTCCTGCCCGGCAGATCAAGCGCCGGTTCTGACGCCGGTCACAGAGGTGGCCTGAACCGACAAACCGCCCTGCAGGGTCAGAACCACCGCACCTTCGGCGATCTGCGCTTCGATCACTTTGGAATAGGCGGCAGCCGGGGTTTCGGACACAAGCTCACCGTTGCGATAACTTTCCAGAGTCGCCGTGTAACTGCCAGTAGGCAAGGGGTTGCCCTGCGCATCCGTCCCGGCCCAGACAAATTCAGCCTGGTTGGCGGGCAGGGTCGTGCGGCTGACCTCATTCCCCTGATCGTCGCGTACGACCAGCGTGACCTCTTCTGCCGTCGGGTCGGGCTGGGCGAACAGCGTTACCGGGGCCGCGTCAAAGTGAAATCCTTCGCTGCTGCGCACATCCATGCCGACCCAGTTGGTCAGTTCCTCAAGATTGACGCTGCCCAGTGCCGTGGCCAGAGAGGAAAGCAGATCATTGGTCTGGACCTGCTGCTCGACCATCGAGAACTGCGCCAGTTGCGATGCGTAATCCGATGCATCCATCGGCTCTAACGGGTCCTGATTCTGCGCCTGCGTTGTCATCATGAGCAGGAACGTCTCAAAATCCGAGGTCACAGCGGCGGATTTCGACACAGGGCCGGGCTGAGTGGCTGGCTGGACGGAATGGGTTGGTGTGATCATGTGTCAAAGCCTCATATCAATACCGGTGCCCGGGGTGCTGCCCTGTGAATGGGTGGGCCCGCTGGCCTCAGCGAAATCCGTTTCTATGGCCTGTCCCGGCCGGGAGTCTGGGTGATCCTGATGCGACCCGGACGAGGTTCCCAGATCCAGTGACATGTCACCAAATCCCAGTTTCTCGAACTCGGTTGTCAGAACCGCGATGTGCCGGCGCATCAGGTCCAGCGTTTCCGGGCGGTCCGCCGTGATCGCCAAATGCAACCCGTCATCCCGTCCGTTCAGAACAATCGACACCTTGCCCAGTTCCTCGGGGTTCAGAGCGATCTCAACCGCGCCGGACCCGGGTCGCGCAGTGATTGCAGCCGCCATTTGGCCGGCAATGGCTCGCGAGATCTCCGCCCGCGCAACCGCCGAGGCCGCGTTCGGTTGCGGGCTGATGTCGCGTGTGTGCTGAGTTGTTGGCTCGGAGCGGGCGTTGCCAAGGCCCTCACCTTCGGAGACCTGTAGCGCGCCTTCCGATTCTGCGGATTTCAGGGATGCAGTCAGCTGCAACTGCGCGGCTGTCGCTGGGTGAACCGGCACGGCGACCTTGGGCGATGTGGCCTGTATCGGGGTGATTTGCGGACCTCCGGGCTTGAGGTCGGCTTCCAGGACTGGTCCCTCCAGAGTCTTCACGGGAAGGGGCTTATTGCTCACCATACCCAGTTCAACCTGTGGCCCTTGTAGGGTTTTGGCCTGCGTCAGACCGGTGATGACGGGTGCTGCTGACTGAGTCTGTGTTGGCGCGGACATGTCTGCGCGCGGCTTGTTTGGTGTGATGGGTCGCTCGGCTTGGCCAGTCGCCATCGCTGCTTCAAGCGGCACCTGAACCTCGGGGGGCTGATCGTTGATCTGAGGCACCACCACAGGTTTCTCTGCGCTCTCTACCGGGGCGGGTTGCGTCTCAGTCAGCGCACCGGGAACAGGTGCGGTGTCACGTTCTGCAGGTTCGATTTCGGCTTCCTCAACGGTCGGCAACGCGGTCTCTGCCTCGGTTCCGACAGGCTCCAACAGAGAATCGAGGTCCAGCACACTCTGAAAATCTTTGGACGCTTCGGCCTCACCATCATGCCGGTGCGGCGCAGCGGGCTTCGCCGCCGTGGTCGGTGCTGATGTCATCAGGGTAAGAGGGTTGGGCATTTTGCTCCGGCTCCGTCTGGTCTGACTGCAAACCTGCCCGCTGGAAGTTACGTTTATTTTAACTGCTTTCGCCTTTGATCGAAAAAGTTCGATGCAATTTTCGGAGAAAACAATGAAGGTTTCCGCACCCCCTCCGATGGCGCAGATGCCATCCCCCCCGGACAAGCTGCGTGCGGCTGCGGTTGAGCTTGAGGCCGCTTTTCTGGCCGAAATGTTGAAATCCGCTGGTCTTGGTAAAACGCGACAGGCTTTTGGCGGCGGGGCTGGAGAAGATCAGTTCGCGTCCTTTCTGGTGCAGCATCAGGCGCGGCAACTGGCACAATCCGGCGGCGTCGGCCTGTCTGAGGTCATTTTCAACTCATTGATGGAGAAGTCCAATGGCGGCTGACCTCGATCTGACACTGATAAAGTCGCTGGAAGAACTGTTGGATTTGGAGCGTACGGCGCTTGTCGATGGTGATCTTGATCGTCTCACCCACATGGTGCCGGAAAAGGAAAAGCTGATCGGGGCGATCAACGATCTGCAGGTTCGGGACAGCGCGCAGCTGATTCGGGTGCAGAAAAAAGTCGAACGCAATCAGGCCCTGCTGAACAGCGCCGCCGAAGGGATTCGCGCCATCGCCGCGCGGATGGCCGAGTTGCGGCGGGTTCGGCAGGAATTCAGCACCTATGGGGCCGATGGGCAACGCAGTGGGTTCACCGTGCGCGGCGCGCCCAAGCTGGAAAAACGGGCATAGGGGCCGGTTTGATTCAAATCTGAAATTTCCGGGCGGGGCGTCTTAGCACTCCGTTAGGAGGTCGGGGCCAAAAGTGGGCCTGCACCTGAAAACAGCAGGTGGCGCGAATGGCCTTACGGCATGTCGCACAGGTCAGAAAGACGCCAAGGCCCGCGCAGCGCGCGGGGTGAACTCGGGCAAAATGGCCCAAATCTGAAAGGATGACATCTATGTCCAGCATTCTGACAAACAATGGCGCAATGGTTGCGCTGCAGACCCTGAAATCGGTCAACAAGAACCTTGCGACAACCCAGAACGCGATCTCGACCGGTAAGGACGTGGCGACCGCCAAGGACAACTCGGCGGTTTGGGCGATCTCGAAAGTGATGGAGTCGGACGTCAAGGGCTTCAACGCCATCAAGGACAGCCTCGCGCTGGGGGAATCGACTGTCGCCGTGGCGCGGAACGCTGCGGAAACCGTCACGGACCTTCTGAACCAGATGAAAGGCAAGATCGTCGCGGCGCAGGAAGACAATGTGGATCGCGGCAAGATCAACGATGACGTGACGGCTCTGAAAGATCAGATCAATTCGGTTGTCGGCGCAGCGCAGTTCAACGGTCTGAATCTGGTTGACGGGTCCGCGGGGTCTGCCTCGATTCTTGCTTCGCTGGATCGGGACAACGCCGGTACGGTCACGGCCTCGTCGATCACCGTGGCCGGTCAAGACCTGTCCACCGGGGGGTACACGGCGGCGCAGGTCTTTGATGGCTCGACCGGCGCATCGACCGGCAATGACCGGGTGGGGGCCACCATCGACAATGGAGCGACCTCGGCAACGGCTCTGGTGACGGATGAATCCAGCGGTGCGTTCGCGGCGGGTGATAAGGTTGTCGTGGCCATTGACGACCAGGTTGTCTCTTACACCGTGTCCGCAGCCGATGCAGCAGCGACCACAACCGGTGACCTTGTTGCCGTTGGTCTGAAAGCCAAAATCGAAGAGTTGGGAATCACCGGCCTGACCGTTGATTACGACTCGGGCACGCAGGGTACGTTGTCGGTCACCAACGGTACGGGTGACGACATCTCGTTCTCGGCTCAGTACGTGAACGCGGGCTCTGGTGGTCTGGGTGCGCTGACCGGTGTTGATGTTTCGACCGGTGCCGGGGCGACGGCCGCTCTGGCAACCATTGAAACGCTGATCGACACCTCGATTGACGCGTCCGCCGCCTTTGGTTCGTCGCAGGGCCGGATCGAGACTCAGAAAGAGTTCATCTCGAACCTGGCGGATTCGTTCAAATCGGGGATCGGCTCGCTGGTCGATGCCGATATGGAGGAGACCTCGGCCCGTCTGCAAGCGTTGCAGGTGCAGCAGCAGTTGGCGACCCAGTCGCTGTCGATTGCCAACCAGGCACCGCAGTCGATCCTGTCGCTGTTCCGGTAAATCTGGAACCGGATCGGGGCGCGGGCTCCGCGCCCCGGTTTTGACCGCCTGAAGACGGCCCATAGGAAGGATTGCACGTGACACCGCAAACGCTCGCCCATAACGCCTACGCACAGACCGCCGCCCCGATCCGCACGCCGCGGGACACGGAGTATGAGGCAATCTCGAAAATCACCCGCCGTCTGAAGGCAGCGGCTGCCCGACAAAAGGCGGATTTCGCTGAGTTTGTTCAGGCCGTGCATGAAAACCGGCGTCTGTGGACCGTTTTGGCCACCGGTGTCTCGGATTCCGCAAATGCGCTGCCCAATGACCTGCGCGCACGGATTTTCTATCTGGCCGAGTTCACGGAGCAACACAGCAGTCAGATACTGGCCAATAACGCGACGGTTGATCCCTTGCTTGAAATCAACACCGCCGTTCTGCGCGGGCTGCGCCAAGCGGGGGCCATGTAATGAGCGGTCTGGTCCTTAAGCTTGCACCGAAAGAACGGGTGCTGATCAACGGGGTGGTGATTGAAAACGGCGACCGCCGCAGCCGCTTCTCGATCATGACGCCGCAGGCGAATGTCTT
This sequence comes from Ruegeria sp. G12, assembly GCF_056533565.1. Lineage (NCBI taxonomy): Bacteria > Pseudomonadati > Pseudomonadota > Alphaproteobacteria > Rhodobacterales > Roseobacteraceae > Ruegeria > Ruegeria sp. G12. Next base: position 138,221 of record NZ_JBQFOO010000003.1, on the reverse strand, counting down.
GCGGCTAAAAGATGCCATTCATCCGGATGAGGTCAACACGCCGGTCCGGCGCGTGTGCTATGCCGCTCAGCTTGTCCTGTCCGGAGAAATGGAGCCCGGTCAGGCCCGGCAACAATTGCTGCGCCGGGTTGAGGAACTGAGCCAGGTTTTCACCGATGCAGACAGTCGCCGCGCCCTGGCCGAAGCGACCGATGCGTTAGTGGGAGAGCACTACTATAAATGCCTGAAATCCTTGCGGTCGCTTTTGCCCCGGGAAGAGCGGCTGATGGCCTATCAGCAATGAATTTTCAGCCTGTCATACCATCGGGCGGTCTGGTCGGCTGGCGGTTTCTGCAGCGGACTTATGATGCACAGCTTCAGAGTTTTGCGTCGTCGAATGTCAACGAGCGCGAAACCAAGTATTTTCTGGACAATATCAGCAAGGTTGAGACGGCAGAGGATATGGTTTCAGATCGCCGGTTGCTGCAGGTCGCGCTGGGTGCATTCGGGTTGGAGGATGATCTCAACAATCGCTTTTTCATTCAGAAGATCCTGGAAGATGGCACAAAAGCGCAGGACGCGTTGGCCAACCGGTTGTCGGACAAACGGTATCGTGAATTTTCCGACGCGTTTGGTTTCGGTCCCGGTGAGGTCAGGAAAACCGGCTTGATCACAAACATGGAGAAGGTCGCGCAGGACAATCTGGTCACCCGGTTCGAGGTTTCGGTAGGGGAGTCGGATGAGACGATGCGCATCTCGCTATACGCTCAGCATAGGCTGGCTGAACTGGCCCAGAGTGACACAAGCTTGGATACGAAGTGGTTCGATCTGATGGGCTTGCCGCCGCTGCGCAGCATGATGGAAACCGCACTCGGCCTGCCGCCGTCTTTTGCGCAGCTGGACCTCGATACGCAGTTGGTTGAATTCAAAGACAGGTTATCGCGGCTCACCGGCTCAGATGATCTGGCGCAGTTTGTGGATGAGGATGCTATCGGGAAATTCACCGATACCTATCTGGCGCGCAGTCAGATCGCTCAATTGCAGAACACGGTTTCCCCGGCGCAGACGGCTTTGATTTTGTTGGGGACAGCAGGTTAAGCGCGCGATAGATGCGCGCTCAAGGTGTCTCATCCGTGACAAACGCCCTCGGCCTCCGAACCGGCGGTGAATCGGGTCTAAGCGGCTTGCTTGCTGTCAGGCGTCAAGAACCGCATCCGCGGAAGTTCGCAACGCATAGCTGGTGACGGGTTGTGACACGTTATGCAGCTTGACCTCGCCCAGTGGCAACGCGTTCGAGCACGCAGGCGCGATGTCTTCGGACACAACGATGCGGTGGCTGACGGTTTTGCCGTATTCCCCCAGCCGGGCGGCGATATTGGCGGCCTGACCGATGACCGTGAAATCGAGACGTTCGCGCGAACCCACATTGCCATAGGTCACGCGGCCATAGGCGACACCGATCGAGCAATCGCAATGCACGTCGCCTCCGGTTTCGCGCAGCTCGCCCAGTTTTTCGACGATTCCGATTGCCGTGCGTTGCGCATTGGCCCGCGCCGCGCCTTCGTTTTCGCCCGAGGGGAACACCGCCAGCACAGCGTCGCCGATGAATTTCAGAACCTCGCCGCCATTGTCATGCACGATTTCCGACACCGTTTCAAAAAACCCATTCAGCACGTTGATATACGCAGTGCGCCCCAACCGTTCCTCAAGACTGGTCGAGTTGCGCAGATCACAGAACATGATCGCGGCGTCGATCTCATCGCCGTCGCCGCGCCGGATCTCACCGCCCAGCACCCGCGCGCCCGAGCGTTTGCCCACATAGGTTTCCAGCAAGACCTGCGCGTTCTCGCGCTGCATGAAGACTTCGTAGTAGCGGGCGATCACGGTCGAGCATTCAAAGACCAGCCCCAGATTCTCGGTGGTGAAACCATCGGGATGGTCACAGGTCAGGGTCAGCACATTGGTTCGCCCGTCCGAGAACGGCAGCGGCATGGCCACGTAATCGGTTGCCCCCTTGGCGCGCAGGTCCTCGATGATGGGAAAGCTGTTATGCGGATTGTCGTCGTTCACCCGCTGACGGACCCCGCCCAACCCGTTCGAGACGTGCCGCAGCGGGCTGTTGATGAAAGCCGGGTGATCGTAAATCTCATAGGTTGGCGCACGGGTCAGAATCTCGGCCTGATCTTTTTCCCAGATATAGTGTTTGCCCGCGATCAGAGGGTGCAAAGACCATGCCAGAATGCTCAGCCGCTGAATGGCGATGCCGTGTTCCAGCATCTTTTCGGCCAGCGCCTTGGTAAAAGCCTCGGGCGTGTCGGACAGCGACGCCCCACGCATCAGCCAGTCGATCAGAGGGCCGCTTATGTTCCCGTCATCGGGTTCGCGCAGGCGGTTTTCGCCCAGATCAACGTCGGTATAGGCGCTGGACAGAAATCCGATATGGCCTTGAATGGCCACGCTTTCGGGCAGCGCCTCTTCATAGGCCCAAACGCAATTGGCCAGCTGCTCCCCCGGCAGGTCGATATCGTGATAGGTCGCTGTGCCCTTGAACGGGCAAAAGGTCTGCAGCTCGGTCTCTTCGCTCAGTTCGACGCGCACGTCCTTGCGCGGGATGTAGATTGTCGGCGGCAGCCGCGTTTCATACATCACCTTGGCGTCTTCGCTTTCGGCCAAAAGGATATCATCGCGGTAGATGGCGATCCTGCCATTCAGCCGCTCTACTGAAATCTCGTAACCTTTGAGTTTAGGTGTGGCGTGGACGTTCATCATCGACCTCCCTTGCCCGGAGTCTTTCTAGAATGGGTCTTTGGGGCCGGTATTCCAAGGGTGAATTGCGAAATTTACCAAACGGAGCCGATGCGAAACACGCCGTCAGACCATTTGGATAACGTCCTTTTCGATGGACAGCATATAGCCCTTTTTCGCGATATTTTTGACCAGCAACTCGCTGACCATCTGGTTGCCCAACGCGTCGCGCAAGCGCTTGATGCGCGTGGCCCCGGCGGCCTCGTCACAATCGGCGGCGTCGCGCCCCGAGATCATCGCCTCGATCTGGGCACCCGATAGCACCTCATCATCCAGTCGGGATTCAGCCAGAACCGACAGGGTTTCCATCGCGGCAGAGGTCAGTTTGAAATCCATGTTGTTGAGGTAAACGGTGTTTTCCTCGCGGCTGATCAGCAGCGAGGTGACCTGAATGCCGGTGCGTTCGATCTGCGCCATGCGCCGGTTCAGCAGGACCAGCATCACCAGAAACACCAGTGCCGAGATCATCATGGCGCAGGCAAAAACCAGCAGCACGTAAATCACCATGCGATAGCTGGACAGCGTGTCGGCAAAGGCGGTGCCGGATTGCGCAAGAATTTCCAGCAACCGGATCTCGGCCTGCGAGGTCAGGTCGCTTTCCACGAACAACCGCTCGACCCGCATGTTGAAGGCGTTGGCATCGGGCAGGGTTGCGAACAGGAACACCGCAGCGGTGATCAGAATCACGACGATGGCGGCAAGACCCAGACCAACCAGCCGAACGCCGGATCGCCGCGCCTCAGTAACGGAGATAGAATTTTCCGGCATTGGCCTTCCTTTGATCCAACCCTTCCGGCCCGAACACGGACTGGACGTTCAGCAAGGTCCAGCCGGATGCGCGCAGGCGCTGGGCGACCTCTTTCTTTGCCTGCCCCTTGTTGCAGGACGACACCTGCATAACGCCGTAATGCAGGCGCAGCGGATTGTCCTGCTTTGCCTTGTAATCCGCATAGCAATCCGCGGCTGAGGCTGCAGAGCCAACCGATATCAGCGCCACCACGGCCAGAGAAGAGATGATCTGTTTCATAGGCCGCATCCTGCGCATGGGTTGGGTGGATATTCAATAACCCAAGGGGTTTGCGGGGCCTGATATCGGATAACAAATCCCCGTTATTGCTTGTCTGGCGGGGGTGGGCCCAGTGTCGGGGCAACACATATGCGGCCCGAGGCAGGTCGCCCAAACACCCGAAAGGACAGGTGCCATGCATAAGAAATTTATCGCTCTGATCATCGCGGCGGCCGTCGCCGTAACGGGGATTTCAGCCTCGCAAGCGCGGGCGGCGGACACCGGGGATATTCTGACCGGCCTAGCCGCGATTGCGATCCTGGGGGCTGCCGTGAACCACTACAGCAAAGACAAGCGCGAGGACAAAGTCGAGCGGCACTACCACAATCACGTGTACAAGCCGCACAAGAAAAAGCGCCACAAGGCCAAGCCGCTGCCCAAACGCGTGAAGCGCTACAACATTCCGCAGCGCTGCCTGCGCACTTACCAAGGATATGGCAATCGCCCGCTGCTGGGGACGAAATGCCTGAACAAGCATTACAAAGATGCCAACAGCCTGCCGCAACAATGCAAGGTTGGTTTCTGGAATGGCCACAAGGTAAAGCGGGCATACGAACCCGCATGCCTGCGCCATCACGGATACCGTGTGGTTTACTAGTACCCTTTTCGAGCAGGAGCGGTGCCGCAGAAGCACCGTTATGGGAGAGGGCGGCGCAAGCCGCCCTCTCTTTTTTGCTTGCGGTAAGGTGCGAAACGCGGTTTGCCCGGTGTATGAGCTTGCCGAATTTTGATCTGGAACAGGCGTTGCTGTCGCGCGGGCACCTGCGCATCGCTGGGGTGGATGAGGTCGGGCGCGGCCCTCTGGCCGGGCCGGTGGTGGCCGCCGCCGTTATCCTGAATCCGCAGGACATTCCCGAAGGGTTGAACGATTCGAAGGCACTGACCGCCAAGCGGCGCCTGGCATTGGACGATGCCCTGCGCGCGCGGTCTGAATTCGCCGTGGCTGAGGCGTCGGTGGCGGAAATTGATGAGTTGAACATCCTGCGCGCTTCGCATCTGGCGATGGTGCGGGCGGTGGCGGCGCTGGACCCGGTGCCGGATTTTCTGCTGATCGACGGGAACATGATTCCGCGCGGCATGAAGATCCCGTCTCAGGCGGTGGTCAAAGGGGATGCGCGGTCAGTGTCGATTGCGGCGGCCTCGATCATCGCGAAAAACTGGCGCGATAACCTGATGGTGGATTTAGCGCAACAGCATCCCGGCTACGGGTGGGAGACAAATGCAGGCTATCCGACAAAAATGCATCGCGAGGCGCTGCGAAATCTCGGCGTGACCCCACATCATAGACGTTCGTTCAAACCCGTCCACAATATCTTGTATCAAGAGTAAATCGTAAGTCGCTGATTCAAAAAAGAATTTGACGGCGAATCGTCTTTGACTCATCCTTGTCTCAACCAAATGAGCGCAAAAGCGCCGTGGACACTTGAGGCAGTGATATGACAACGACCACCAAAAAGGGCGCAAAAGCGCTCCCTTTAAACACGATCCTATCCGGGGACTGCATCGAAGCGATGAACAGTCTGCCCGAGGCGTCGGTTGACCTGATTTTCGCGGACCCGCCCTATAATTTGCAGTTGAAAGGTCAGTTGCACCGGCCCGACAATTCTCAGGTGGATGCGGTTGACGATCATTGGGATCAGTTTTCCAGCTTCGGGGCCTATGACCAGTTCACGCGCGACTGGCTAAAAGCGGCGCATCGTCTGCTGAAGCCCAATGGCGCGATTTGGGTAATCGGGTCTTATCACAACATTTTCCGCGTCGGCTCGGCCCTGCAGGATGCGGGGTACTGGATTCTGAACGATGTCGTTTGGCGCAAGTCGAACCCGATGCCGAACTTCCGCGGCAAGCGCTTTACCAACGCGCATGAGACGATGATCTGGGCCTCGAAGCGTGAAGGTGCGAAATACACCTTCAATTACGAAGCGCTGAAAGCCCTGAACGAAGGCGTACAGATGCGCAGCGACTGGGTGCTGCCGATCTGCACTGGGCATGAGCGCCTCAAGGACGAAAACGGCGACAAGGCGCATCCGACGCAGAAGCCGGAATCGCTGCTGCATCGCGTTCTGATTGGCTCGACCAATCCCGGCGATGTGGTGCTGGACCCGTTCTTTGGCACTGGCACAACCGGGGCCGTCGCCAAGATGCTGGGGCGTGAGTTCATCGGGATCGAACGCGAAGAGAGCTATCGCAAGGTCGCCGAGAAGCGCATCGCCAAGGTTCGCAAATTCGACCGCGAGGCGCTGGAGGTCAGCGCCAGCAAACGCGCCGAGCCGCGCGTGCCCTTCGGCCAACTGGTTGAGCGCGGGATGCTGCGCCCGGGCGAAGAGCTGTACTCGATGAACCAGCGCCATAAGGCCAAGGTGCGCGCCGATGGCACGCTGGTGGGCGACAACGTCAAGGGCTCGATCCATCAGGTCGGCGCGCATCTGGAAAACGCGCCCTCCTGCAATGGCTGGACGTACTGGTGCTTCAAGCGCGATGGCAAGACCGTGCCCATCGACGTGCTGCGCCAGCAGATCAGGGCCGAGATGCACAACTGATTTCACTTACACCGCCGGTGCCTGTGGCCTGACACAAGGCACTACGCCTTGCCCCGCCGTTCTCGGCGGGGTCTTTTGTTTTCGCCCTATTGGTGATTGCATAAGGCACCCCTGACAGACCCCGCGAAAGGCGCAGGCCATGACTGACAGCACCGCAGGCGACTCCCGCTTCGGCAGATTCTTTGTCACCCAGCCGGACAAGTACGATCTGGACAACAAATATACCGAAGCGGTCCTTGAACGGCACAAACGCGAAGGGCTAGAGCTTGCCGTGCGCGCCCGGTGGATCGCGATGGGGCTGACCGGGGTTCTGCTGATCTATCTGAACCCGCACCCTGAGGTGCTGTGGTATCACTTCATCCTGCTGCTGATCTGCGGCAACGGCTGGCTGATCCGCCGCGCAGGCCGGGTCGGACAATCGCGGACCGAGCTGTTGCTGATTTTCGTCGATCTTCTGATCATGACGCTGGGCATGATCGTTCCCAACCCGTTCAGCGACGATGTGCGGCCTTTGGCCATGCAGTACCGGTTCGATAACTTCCAGTATTTCTTCATCATCCTGGCGGCGGGCACGCTGGCTTACTCCTGGCGCACGGTGATTGCTATCGGGTCGTGGACCGCCATGATGTGGACCGCCGGTTGGATCATCGCGTGGTGGGTGGCGACCCCGATCCCGGGTATTAGTGAGCGGGTGGCAGAGGCGTTGCAGGGCTACCCGGATGTGGCGGACCTGCTTGATCCGAACAGCTTCATGGTGTCTCAGCGCATTCAGCAGGTCATCGTCTTCGTGATGGTGGCGGTGACGCTTGGGGTCTCGCTGCGGCGGCTGAACAACCTGCTGATGACCAATGCGGGGCTGGAACGCGAAAGGGCAAACCTGTCGCGCTATTTTTCACCCAATGTGGTCGAGGAACTGAGCCAGAATGACGAGCCGCTGAAACAGGTGCGCAAGGAAAACATCGCCGTCCTGTTCATCGACATCGTCGGCTTCACCCGGTTTTCAGCCGGTCGCGATCCGTATGAGGTAATCGAGATTCTGCGCGGGTTTCATGCCCGGATGGAGACCGAGGTGTTCCGACATCATGGCACTTTGGACAAATATCTGGGCGACGGGTTGATGGCGACTTTTGGTACGCCTGTCCCGGCGCCACAGGATGCGACCAATGCGATCTCTTGCGCGCGCGCGATGGTTGCGGCCATCGAGCGTTGGAACACCGAGAGACGTCGGGCAGGCGAGCCTGAAATCAATGTCGGGATCGGCGTTCATTACGGGCCTGTCGTGCTGGGTGACATAGGGGCCAACCGACTGGAATTTGCGGTGATCGGCGACGCGGTGAACGTGGCGGCCAAGCTGGAGGCGATGACGCGTTCGCTGGGAACTCGTGTTGTCATCAGCGACGCCCTGCGCGATCAGGCGGCCAGCGAAGGCCCGGCAGCGCAGGCGCTGATCGAGGGGTTTGAGTCCCGAGCCGCTCTGGATGTGCGCGGTGTCGAAGGCCCGATGGATGTTTGGGTGATCTGAACCCCTCCCGCCGGTCCGCGCCGCATCTGCAGATGCGAAGCCTCCCGTTGGGCCGGGCAGCGCGCTGGCGCGCGCTGCGGTTACGCATTTGGTCGGGGGTTGAGCGCTTTGTTGTAGGGGTGCCAATCGGTGATCTCGGGGTAATATTGTCGTCGCCATGCTCGTACCCGAGGGTTCATGACCCGACGCCACAGGGGCGGGATCATCGCGGCCACGGTCATGACGGGATAGCCATAGGGCAGTTGCGGTGCGGCATCCGGCGCGTGGTGTTGCAGCAGCGGAAAGCGGCGGTTCGGTTTGTAATGATGGTCTGAGTGCCGCTGCAGATTGATCAGCAGCCAGTTTGAGGCCTTTTGCGAGGCATTCCACGAGTGGCGCGGCAGGACATGTTCGTATTTTCCCTCGCCCATATGTTTCCGCGTGAGGCCGTAATGCTCGACATAGTTGACCAGTTCCAGTTGCCAGATGGCGACACCGGCCTGCAGTAGGAACAGGCCCAACCCCGACCAGCCTCCGACCAACAGCGCCAGCAGCATCATTCCGCCTTGTAGCGCCCAGTATCGCCAGAACGGGTTCGCGGCGTCGGTCCAAGGGCAGCCTTTTCGCGCCAGTTTGGCCTGCTCGGCGGTGAAGGCCGACGTCAGACATTGCCACAGAACGCGGGGATAGAAGCGGTGGAAGCCCTCGTTATAGCGGGCCGTGACCGGATCTCGTGGGGTGCCGACATAGCGGTGATGGACCAGCAGGTGTTCGGACCGGAAATGGGAATAAAGCACCATGGCCAGAAGGATATCGCCCAGCCAGCGCTCGAACCGGGATTTCTGGTGCATCAACTCGTGGCTGTAGTTGATGCCGATCGTGCCCGAGATCACGCCCATGCCGAAGAACAGCCCGATTTTACCGGCGGTTGTCAGATGGTCGGCGCGGGTTGCGTACCAGATCAGGCCGTAAAGGGTCAAAAACTGGACCGGCACCCACAGCTTGGTCAGCAGGATGTACCAGCGCAAAACCCCATCGGGTGTCTCGGGGTCCGCGTTTTGCAGGTTCAGCCCCGTTAACCGGTCGAGCACAGCAAACGCCCACCACGTGGACAGGGGCACCAGCAACACCCAAGCGCCGCCCGCCACGGCTGTTGCCCAGATCAGGGGGATCAGCAGAAAAGACAGCCAGAACGGCAGCGCCGAGTGCCAGCGAGACAGGGTGTCTGATGCGATCATTGCGATGCTCCGAAAAGTGCAGTCAGCCTAACCTTGGCCAACCGATTTGCACAGCGGCCTATTGGCCGCGCCAGAGGTCATGGGCCTTGCGCATCACAGTGGGCAGGTCGCCGGGTTTGAAACTGTGTTTGTCCAGAATGGTCAGGCCCTTTGGCTGCAGGTCGTCGGGCAATTCTGCGGTCCAGATGCTTAACACGAGGTGAAAATGTGTGAAGGTGTGCCGCACCTCGCCCGGCAGAATGCACCAGTCGGCGGGGAAGGGCGGGGCCTCGGACGGGGTGTCGGACCAGTCCGAGCCGGGCCAGCCCAGCATGCCGCCCAGCAGACCTTTGTCGGGGCGGCGTTCCAGCAGCATTGCGCCAGTGGCGCTGCGGGCGATGTAAACATGCCCGAACCGGGTGGGTTTGGGCTTTTTCGGAGTTTTCTTGGGCAAATCAGCCTGAGTCCCGGCCACCCGCGCAAGGCACGGATCACGCAACGGGCAAATACCGCAGGCCGGGGATTTTGGCGTGCAGATGGTCGCGCCCAGATCCATCACCGCCTGCGCGTAATCGCCGGGCCGCTGCGCCGGGGTCAGCGCTGCGGCCTTGTCCTTGAGCACAGGCTTCGACCCCGGCAGCGGATCGTGGATATCGAAAAGCCGGGCCATGACCCGCTCGACATTGCCGTCCAGAACCGTCTCGGGCCGGTCAAAGGCAATGGCCGAGATCGCTGCAGCGGTATAGGGCCCGATGCCCGGAAGCTGCAACAGCGCGTCGTAGGTGTCGGGGAACTGCCCGCCATGCTGATCCGCCACCACCCGCGCGCATTTCAGCAGGTTGCGGGCGCGGGCGTAATATCCAAGCCCGGCCCATTCGCCCATCACCTGATCGTCTGGCGCGGCTGCAAGCGCTTCGACGGTTGGCCAGCGGGTCGTGAAGCGGGTGAAGAAATCGCGCACGGCGGCCACCGTCGTCTGTTGCAACATCACCTCGGACAGCCAGACGCGATAGGGGTCGGGCTGCATCCCGGCCCTGCGATCCGCCGGACCCACCCGCCACGGCATGTCTCGCGCGTGGCGGTCGTACCAGTCGAGCAGTGCTCCGCTCACGTCAAATTCACCGATGTCACGCAAGTTTTATTCATCTCTCTGTCGGGTTTCGCTGGCACCTGCCAGTCTGCCCATTACAATAGTGGCGCAGGAGTTGGAAACCAGATGCAGCGCAGACGTTCTTCGACCCGCGGGTTCAAACGCACCGCGACTTTGCTGAACGACCAGATTCGGCGCGCCGGGGAAACCCGCGGCTTTGCCGTATCGCGCCTGCTGACCCATTGGGCCGAGATTGTCGGACAGGACACCGCCGCCATCGCCCGCCCGGTGAATGTGGGCTATGGCCGGGGCGGCATGGGCGCAACGCTGACCGTGCTGACCACCGGGCCACAGGCGCCGATGCTGGAAATGCAAAAGGACCAGCTGCGCCACAAGGTCAACGCGGTCTACGGCTACAACGCCATCAGCCGCATTCGCATCACCCAGACCGCTCCGACCGGATTTGCCGAGGGGCAGGCCAGTTTCGACCACAAGCCGAAACAGGCGAAACCTGAAATTGCACCTGAAATCGCAGCCGAGGCTGACAATGTGTCGCGCGACGTAAACGACAGTGATTTGCGCGCCGCCCTTGAACGCCTCGGACGCAACGTTTTATCAAAACGGAAACGCTGAGAAAGGGCCGAGAATGAGCCGTATTGCAACCGTAATCTGTGCGGCTGTCGCCGTGGCCGCAGGCGGCTACTGGCTGTCGCAGTCGAACTCTTCCCCCGCTTATCCGCTGGTCAGCAGCGCTGAGGCGCAGGAGGCTGATCTGGACACCTCGACCATCGTCGAGATGGTGCAGGGGGCCGAGGATGCGCCGGTGGAGATCATCGAATACGCATCCTACACCTGTCCGCATTGCGCGAATTTCCATCAGGGGGCGTATAAGCAGCTCAAGAAGGATTTCATCGATACCGGGAAGGTCAAGTTCATCTATCGCGAGGTGTATTTTGACCGCTATGGCCTGTGGGCCTCGATGGTGGCGCGCTGTGGTGGCCCCGAGAAGTTCTTTGGCATTTCCGATCTGATCTACGAAGGCCAGTCCGAATGGACCCAAGCCGGTGGCCCGGCCGAGATCGTGGATGAGTTGCGCAAGATCGGACGTCTTGCCGGGATCGACAATGACCAGCTAGAGGCCTGCCTGCAGGACGGCACCCGCGCGCAGACGCTGGTGGCCTGGTATCAGGAAAATGCCGAGCGCGACGGGGTGCAGGCGACGCCCTCTTTCGTTGTGAACGGCAAAAAGGTCTCGAACCAGTCCTACGAAGACTTCAAGGCGCTGATCGAAGAGGAACTGGGCAGCTAAGCCCTTTTCCAACGGTCCCTGCTAGGGTGCAGGGGCCGCCTTCAGCAGAATGTCTTTGACCCGGTCGGCCTCGTCCACACGCAGGCGGACCGGCAGGGTCAGCACCTTGTTTCGAAAGGCAGGCGGCAGGCGCACGGCGTCCTTCTCCGTCGTGACCATCTGCGCGCCTAACAGCCGGGCGTCGTTTTCCAATCGAGTCATGAGTGCCTGTGTCAGCGGCTGGTGATCATCCAGCGCTTCGGCCCGCAGAACATCCGCCCCCAGCGTGCGGAGGGTCTGAAAGAACTTCTCTGGGTGCCCGATACCGGCAAAGGCCAGAACCCGCGTATCACCCCAGTCCATTCCGGTTTGCAGCGGTTCCACCGCGCCCATCGCACGCGGCACCGTTAGCTTTGAGCCCCAGTGGTCGGCAAACACGCCCTGCGCCGGGGCGTCACCCAGCGACAGGACCAAATCGGCGCGCTGCAGCCCGGTATCGACGGGTTCTCGCAAGGGGCCCGCAGGCAGGCACAAGCCGTTGCCAAAGCCGCGCCCAGCATCCACCACGATGATCGAGAAATCCTTGGCGACCGAGGGGTTCTGGAACCCGTCATCCAGAACGATCACCGTCGCCCCGCCTGCCGCAGCGGCGCGGGCCCCGGCGGCGCGGTCTTTGGCGACCCAAACCGGGGCGAACATCGCCAGCAACAGCGGTTCGTCCCCGACCTGCGCCGCCGTGTGTTTGGCCGGATCGACCCGCACCGGGCCATCCAGCGAACCGCCATGGCCGCGGCTAACCACATGGGGCGCGTGCCCGCCACTGCCAAGCTGCTCAATCGCCCAAATCACGGTCGGGGTTTTTCCAGTTCCACCTGCGTTCAGATTGCCGACGCAGATCACCGGAACACCGGGCCGTATGTCCGGCTCAGACGCCACCCGCCGCGCCGTGGCTAATGCGTAAATCCTGCCCAGCGGCGCCAAAAGCCGCGCGCGCAGGTCCAGCCGGTCCGGGGCGGTGTTCCAGAACTCAGGCGCCCGCATCTTGTGCACTCCGTTGGTCCAGCGCTTCCTGTATCCTGTCGATCAACAGGTCCGCCTGTGGTGCGCCTTCGGTGATCATCTCCCACCCGGCCAGCGCCATATCCGCAGACCGGTCCGGGGCCAGAAGCGCTTCGACCGCGTCGCCCAATTCGGTGGCGGTTCGCACCTCCTGCGCTGCATGGGCCTGTTTTAGGCGATCATACATGTCCTGATAGCGGTGCACAAAAGGGCCATGGATGATGGCCGACCCCAGCGCGATGGCCTCTAGCGGATCGCGACCGCCCGCGCCGCGTTCCAATGAGCTGGCCATGAAACTGACCGACGACACGCGGTGCCACAGGCCAAGGTCTTCGGGTTCCGAGGACAGGATGACCTGCGTGGTATCCTCGATCGGTGCGCCGTCATCCCAGTTGGCGCAGCGCAGGTCCATCGCCTCGAGCCGCCGGTGCAGCGGCGCGGCCTCGCTGGTGTCGGCCACGTGCAGGATCAGCGCCAGCCGAGGCAGAACCCGCAGGGCCTGACGGTGGGCGCTGAGGACCGAGATGAATTCTTTGTCGATCACCCCGGCGGCCAGCCAAACTGGACGCCCGGCAAAGGCGTGAGTGATCTCGATCAGTTCGTCCTCGGGCCAGGACCGGGGGATCGGGCTGATCTGCAGCGGCGGGGCCTCGGCGACTTTGGTCGAGGTGACGCCAAGCCGCCGGATCTGGCGCGCAGCGTCCGCCGTTGGCGCAAGGATCGTCTGGAAACAGTCGAACGTGCATCGGGCGATATCAGGCAGCCAGCGCACGCCCAGTGGCACCGTGATATCCGGCTGCGCCTCGATCAGGATCATCGGGATGCCGTGTTCGTCGGCGCGGGTGATCAGGTTGGGCATCAGCCCGCCGCCAACCCAAAGCGCCATGTCGGGTTGCCAATGATCCAGAAAGCCGCGCGTGGTTCGGGCGTTGTCCACCGGCAGAGCGACCAGAGGATAGGGGTCGCCTGTCCAACCGGTCAGATCGGTTTCGGGCGGTGCGGTCAGAAGAACCGAGATGCCGGGTCGGGTTTGCTGCAGGCGCAGACAGAAATCGCAGACCGCGCGCAGCCTGTCCTGCGCGGCGACATGCACCCACAGCACCTCGCCTTCGGGGCGCGGCAGTTCGTAGTGACCGGCCGCGTTGGGTCTGTTCCAGGACAGAATCCGGTAAGCCGCAAGGCTCAATGAGCGTTGCTTGCTCATGCCCCGATCCCGGGGCCGTTCGGGTCGAGCTGCGCCGATATCTGAGCGTGCAGGCCAGAGCCTGTGCCGATCACGCCATTTAGACGCGGATGGGCATTGTTGAACCGCAGCGGCTGGCCGGTTCTGTCGGTGCAGATGCCCCCGGCCTCGCGAATGATCAGATCGCCTGCGGCAATGTCCCATTCCCAACTGGGCCGCAGGGTCAGCATCCCGTCGAACCGCCCCTGCGCCACCAGCGCCATGCGATAGGCCAGCGAGGGGCGATAGGCGCGTTTGAAGGCCGGAGGCTCGCCCTGCCGCCAGTGATGCGGATCAAGGTTGGGTTTTGCGGCGAGCAGTTCCGCTTGCGCTAGTACAGCATTGTCCGATGCGCGTAGAGGCTGCCCGTTCAGCGTTGCCCCCTGATCCTTGGCGGCGGCGTAAAGCAGGTCGCGCTGGGGCAGATAGACCACGGCGGCGGTAACTTCGCCGTTATCCGCGACCGCCAGCGAATGGGCCCAAGTGCGGGACCCTTCGGCAAAGCTGCGGGTGCCGTCGATTGGGTCGATCACAAACACATGGTCGCGGGTCAGGCGGTCCGAGGTATCCTCGGTCTCTTCGCTCAGCCAGCCATAGCCGGGCCGGGCAGAAGGCAGGCGTTGTTCCAGCATCGCGTTGACGGCCAGATCAGCCTCGGTCACCGGACCGGCCCCGCCGGGTTTGTCCCAGCGCTGCGCCTGCGCGCCGGAATACCGGGTTGCGATCTTTCCCGATTCAAGCGCGGCCTCAATCAGCAGGGGCAGGTCAGTTGCCGGCAAGTGTCATCCCTTCGATCAGCACCGAGGGCACGACGCGCGACAGATGGGTCCGCGCGTCATTGGCCGGGATGATCCGTTTCAGCATGTCGCGCAGATTGCCCGCGATGGTGCATTCGTTGACCGGATAGGTGATCTGCCCGTTTTCAACCCAGAAGCCCGAGGCCCCACGGGAATAATCGCCAGTGTTGGGGTTGATCGTCGACCCGATCATCGAGGTCACCAACAGCCCGGTGCCCATATCGCGCAGCAGATCGGCCCGGCTGCACTCGCCCTGCGTCAGGCTCAGGTTCCAGTTGCTGGGTGAGGGCGGACCGGACACCCCGCGCGCGGCGTTGCCGGTGGATGTCATCTCAAGCTTGCGGGCGCTGGACAGATCCAGCGTCCAGCCGGTCAACACGCCGTTTTCGACGATGGCCCGGCGGCGGGTCGGCAGCCCTTCGGCGTCGAAGGGGCGCGAGCCTGCGATGCGCGGGCGGTGCGGATCTTCGATCAGTGATAGATGGTCGGGCAGAACCTGTTCGCCCAGACTGTCCTTCAGCCAGGAGGCCCCGCGCGCGATGGCGGCACCGTTGCTGGCGGCCAGCAGGTGCCCGATCAGCGAGGATGAGATACGCTCGTCAAACAGAACCGGGAAGCTGCCGGTCGCAGGTTGGCGTGCGCCGACCTGTTCCACTGCGCGTTCGCCTGCGGTGCGCCCGATCTCGTCCGCACTGCGCAGGTCGGACTGAAAGGTCCGGCTGTCGCCGTCATAATCCCGCTCCATCCCGGTGCCTTCGCCCGAGATCGCAACGCATGAGGTTGACCGGCTGCTGCGTTCGTAGCCACCCGAAAAGCCATTGGTGGCCGCAAGATGCACCCGGTGCGTGCCATAGCTGGCAGCCGCGTCCGAGACTTGTGAGACACCCTGAACCGCCAGCGCCGCAGCCTCGGCGGCCAGCGCGTCTTGCATCAGCGCCTCGGCGGTGGGTTCGGGGGTGGGGTCGCACATCTCCAACGCCTGCATGTCCCAACCGGTGGCCAGTTGATCGCTGTCGGCCAGCCCGGTGAACGGGTCTTCGGGGGCCTCTCCGGCCATCGCAACGGCGCGCTCCGCCATCGCGGTCAGCGTTTCCGGGCGGCTGTCCGAGCTTGAGACGATAGCCTGCCGTTTTCCCAGAAACACGCGCAGCCCCAGATCGGTGCCCTCGGACCGTTCCGCATGCTCCAGCGCTCCGCCGCGCACCTCGACCGAGACCGAAGAGCCGTCAAGGACAATTGCATCAGCCGCTTCGGCCCCTGCCTTGCGGGCCGCGTCCAGCAAATTCTGGCTGATTTCTTCTGGTGTTCGGGTCATGACGCCTCCGGAGTGGTTGCACAGGACGTAGCCCCGGACCGTCCGTCCCGCAAGACCTGTGAACCGATTGAAGTATGAACAAATCTTGTGGAAACCCGGCGGCCCCGGGTGCATGGGGAAGAAGGCCGCCTGATCTCGGCCTTCTTCCGGGGCGCATTATTTGATGCGCTGACCGTTGGCTTCAATCTGGCCGTTTTCCTTGAACTCGATCGTCGAATTCAGCGTGTCTGGCCCGTCACCCGGCACCGCCATCATGCCCATCATCATCCGGGCCCCCAGCGCGTCGCTTTCTCCGATCACACCCATGCCGATCAGCGTGTCGATCAGCGCATTCGCGCCCGAAAGCTGCAGGTTCGCCACGCCCGAGGGCGCAGGCATCCCGCCGAATTCTTCGGTGTTCGAGTTGTCGAAGGTGAAATCCCCGTCTCCGCTCAGTTTCGCGCCGACCAGCGACACCAGCAATTCGTTGATTTTCAGCGAATGCAGCTCACCGGGCGCTTCTTCCGAGGTTTCCAACTGGGCGGCGGTTTCGGGATCGAAGATGTTCATCAAGACCTTCGCCGTGCCGGTGGCGTCCAGCGCAATGGTTGCCGGATCGCGCGGCAGGGCACCGGCGGGGTCAAAGATGCTCCACAACACGTCGGACATGGTGAAATCGGTCAGGTTGACAGCAAAGCCAAAGGGCTGAATCTCTTCGGATTGTTTGACCGGGAATTCGAACTTCAGACCGGCGCTGTCCATCGCAATCTCGATTGGAAAGGGCAGATCGGCAGTGGTCACCGCCAGCTTGGTGCTGTTCTGTTCGATGTCATAGGCCAGGCGCTGGGCGTCGATGCTGGCCGCGAACCGTCCGCCCTCGGACGAGCTGCCCATGGAAAAGGCCTGACCCTCGCTGGAGCCGCTGATATCCGTGGCACCCGAGGCATAGGTGAAATTGCCCGAGAAGGAAAAACCGGCCTCGTAAAACGCCTGCGGATCGGACAGATCGAACCCGGCCGGGATAACGTTTTCGCCTTCGAAGGACAGCTCTTTCAACGACCCGTCGATCAGGCCGGTATCCCCGTTTTCCGGCTCTTTGAAACGCAGGGTATAGGCCATTTCACCAGCCTTGAAGGTCTGTGTGACGTCCCGGTTTTCACCGATGCGCATGCGCGAGCTTCCGGCCAGATCGCTCATGTTGAAGCTGACGCCCAGGGCGTCTTCGGGCAGATCCTCGCCTTCGACCTTGAGCGAATCCAGCACGATCCCCAGCGCGTTGGCGCTGTAATCATAGGTCATGTCGTCCGGCGAGCCCGACACGACCATATCAAGCTGATCATGGGAATAGACCACGTCGACCGAAAACGCCTCACCCTCGGCGTCGCCGGACACGGTCATGGGAAAGCTGTTGGGCAGGCCGATGCTGACCGTGCCATCGCCGTTTTCGGTGAGGTCCATTGCAGGCACGGTGACGGTGAACTGCCCGTCCTCTTCCGGCATATCCAGCGTAACCGTCATGTTCGAGATGGTGGTCACATCGCCCGACACGCTCTGATCGCCGGTGACGGTGTAGCCCATCGACTCGAAATAGCTCTGCCAGTCGGACCAGACATCATCCGCGGTCAGATCGGCCAGCGCGCCTTGGGTGGCGACGGCATAAGCCAAAGCTGCGCCACAGCTGCGGCGTAGAAAAACAGACATAGGATACCCTTCGTTATCAATTTTGCGCGCATCGTCGGGTCTGGGGCTGCCATCGTCAAGGGGCAAGGGGTAGACCGGTTCCCCGTTTCCGCGCTACCCCTGCAGAAAGTGATCGGCACAACAGAGAAGGAGCGGCACATGCAGGGGAAAACGGTACTCATAACAGGCGCCAGCCGTGGCATCGGGGCCGAGGCGGGGCGCGTTTTTGCCGCAGCCGGGGCCAATGTCGCGCTGGTGGCGCGCAGCGGCGATCAGATCAACGCGCTGGCGGCAGCACTGGGCGACAACGCCATCGCGCTGACCTGCGATGTCAGCGATTTCGCGCAGGTCGAACAAGCGGTGGCCGATTGCGTGGCGCGCTTTGGCGGACTGGATGTGCTGATCGGCAATGCAGGGGTGATCGAGCCGATCTTTCACCTGTCCAACGCCGATGTCGCCAACTGGAGCCAGGCGATCGACATCAACCTCAAAGGCGTGTTCTACGGCATGCGTGCGGCCCTGCCGGTGATGCGCGCGGCGGGTGGCGGGACGGTGCTGACCGTATCTTCGGGCGCGGCGTCCAATCCGGTTGAGGCGTGGAGCCATTATTGCGCCTCCAAAGCCGGGGCGAAAATGCTGACCGAATGCCTGCATCTGGAAGAGGCGCATAATGGCATCCGCGCGATGGGCCTGTCGCCGGGTACGGTTGCCACGGATATGCAGCGGGTGATCAAGGCCAGCGGCATCAACCCGGTCAGCCAGTTGGATTGGGATGTTCACATTCCGGCGGACTGGCCCGCGCGGGCGTTGCTGTGGATGTGCGCAGCCGATGCGAATGAGTTTCTGGGTACGGAAATCTCGCTGAGGCAGGAGGACATTCGCGCAAGGATTGGCCTGACGTGATCGACCTGACGCAAGAAGACGGTCTGTGGACCGTCACAATCAACAACCCCGGCAAGGCAAACGCGCTGACCGGGGCGATGCTGACGGAACTGGCCGAGATTGCCGAGGCCGCCACCGAAGCGCGGGCGCTGATCCTGACTGGCGCAGGCAAAGTGTTCAGCGCCGGGGCCGACTTGGAGGAGGCCCGGGCGGGGCTTGCGACCTCGGACGTGTGGGAGCGGTTGTCAGGTGCTATTGCCGCGCTGCCCTGCCTGACCGTTGCGGCGCTGAACGGCACTCTGGCGGGTGGGGCGAACGGTATGGCGCTGGCTTGTGATCTGCGTATCGCGGTGCCGTCGGCCAAGTTTTTCTACCCGGTCATGAAGCTGGGATTTCTGCCGCAACCCTCTGATCCCAAACGCATGTCTGCGCTGATCGGACCGGCCCGAACCCGGCTGATCCTGATGGCAGGGCAGAAGATCACCGCGCAGGAGGCGTATACCTTTGGCCTCGTGGATCGCGTGGTCGAACCCGAGGACCTGATGCAGACGGCCCGCGATCTGGTGGCCGACAGTCTGGCGGCCGATCCAAAGATTGCCGCAGGTATTGCAAGGCTCTGCGGATGAGGCTGTCTGCCCTACGCCTGCGCGTTGCCGACCCCGAGCGGCTGTCCGCTTTCTACCGTGATGTGCTCGGTATGTCGGTGCGCGCCGAGGGGCCGAACCGTCGCGTGGGCTACAAGGGCCAGGATGCCGACCTGCTGCTGATGCCCGGGGGTGGTGGCTATGCCCATGACCGGGGGCAGCGCTATTGGAAGATCGGCCTGACCCTGCCCGATGTCGATCTGGTCGCCGCGGCGCTGCGCCAGCACCGCATCACCGTCAGTGCGCCGAACCAGTTTCTGGACGTCGGCTATATGTGCCACCTGAGCGACCCCGAAGGCTTTGTCATTGAACTGCTTCAGCACGATTTCGAAGGCAATCGCCCCAAAAACGCGGCGGACTCTGAGGCCCCGTTTGCGCAGGCACGGATTGGCCAGATCACCCTGCGGACAGGGGATATCGCGGCTGAAGATTCGTTCTGGCGCGCGCAAGGCATGCACCTTCTGTCCGTGCAGGACGTGGCCCTCTATGGCTTCGACCTTCATTTCTATGCATTTACCGAGGACAGCCCACCGGACCCCGATCTCTGGTCGGTGAAAAACCGCGAATGGCTGTGGAAACGACCCTATACGACGCTGGAATTCCAGCATGCGACGGGTGCGCGCTTTGCCCCGGTGCCCGATTTCAAGGGAGTTGAGGTTGAGGGGCTGGAAGCCCCTCTGACAGATCCCTTTGGCGATCCGGTCCTGCCCGGCTGATCACCTACCTCGCCGCTTGCCCGGAATTTTCGACCGGAATCCGGGCGGGCGTTTTCGGACCCAGTCCAGAAATTTCTCAAGCCGGGGATGAGCGCGCAGGTCCTCGACCGTGTTGAAATTGCGAGCCAGTTCCGCCTCGGTCAGGGTGGCGTGGACCTCTTTATGGCAGATCTGGTGCAGCAGGACGGTCGGTCCGCCCTTGCCTCCTTTGAGTTTTGGGATCAGATGATGCAGGCTGCCCGACCCGTCGGGGATCGGGCGGTCGCAGAGCGGACAGATCGGATCGCTGGTCGTCATGGGGCAAGGATGTGCGCCAACGGGCGACCAAGGCAAGAGGGTGAGAATGGCGCAGGCAGTGGTGATCGGGGCAGGGCCAGCGGGTCTGATGGCCGCAGAGCAGCTTGCCGCCGCTGGTCACGGGGTGATTGTGGCCGAGGCAAAGCCGTCGGTCGCGCGAAAGCTTCTGATGGCGGGGAAGTCGGGGCTGAACCTGACAAAGGATGAACCGTTTGACGCTCTGATCCGGTCTTATGACGAAGCGGCCGAGTGGCTGCACCCGATGATCGCCGAATTTGACTCCGAGGCGGTGCAGGACTGGGCGCGGGGCTTGGGGCAGGAGCTGTTCACAGGCTCGACGGGCCGGGTGTTTCCCAAGGTCATGAAAGCCTCACCGCTTTTGCGCGCGTGGCTTGCACGGCTGGCAGAGGCCGGGGTTGAGATCAGAACCCGCTGGCGCTGGACCGGATGGGATGGAAACGCACTGACCTTCGAAACGCCGGAGGGGCCGCAGAGGCTGAGCGCGGACGTCACGATCCTTGCGATGGGTGGGGCCAGTTGGGCGCGGTTGGGCTCGGATGGGCTCTGGGCCAAGACGCTTGCTGATCACGGCGTGTCGCTTGCCCCATTTGCCCCGTCAAACTCCGCGCTCTCGGTTGACTGGAGCGCCCATATGCAGCCCCATTTTGGGGCCGCGCTGAAATCGGTGCGTTGGATGGCGGGCGAGTTCGACAGCCGGGGTGAGGCCACGATCTCTGAGACCGGGTTGGAGGGGGGAGGTCTTTATTCCCTGACTCCCGCAATGCGCATTGGTGCGGATTTATGCGTCGATTTGCTGCCCGATCTGGACAATCAGACGCTGCAGGCGCGATTCGCGGCCAAGAGCCCCAAGACCACATTGACGCAATGGATGAAAAAGTCGCTGAACCTGCCGCCGCAGAAGATCGCTCTGTTTCACGAGATGTCCAAGCAAATGGCCTTGCCCAAGGGGCAGGAGATTGCGGTGCTGAAACGGCTTCCGATCCTTGGCGCGCGCCTGCGCCCGATCGATGAGGCGATCTCGACGACGGGTGGCGTGCGGCGCGATGCGGTGGATGATGGCCTGATGCTAACCGCCAGACCGGGCGTGTTCTGCGCCGGAGAGATGCTGGATTGGGAGGCCCCGACTGGCGGCTACCTGCTGACCGCTTGTCTTGCGACGGGTCGATGGGCGGGCAGGTCGGCGGCTGAATGGGTGCAGACCAATCCCAAAGACCGGTGATCAGCGCGACCGGGCCAGCATCGCTAATCGGATCATCGCCCTCTCTACCAGTGCCATGGCTGGCGCGGTTTGCCCGGCAGATCGCAGCGACAGGTCGGTATCGGTCAGCACCGTCAGCGCGGTTTGCAGTTTGGGCGCCCCCCAGCCCTGCGCCTGTCGCAGGATACGGTCGCGCCGCTTGCCATAGACCGGCGGGCGCAGCTTGCCGATTCCCTGCGCCGCCCCGCCCGGGTCCGACGCGCAGGCGTAGAGCGTCCGGAAATGCCGTGTGGCACCGATGCACAATGTGACACCGTTGGTCCCCTGCGCCTGCAGGCGGCGGATCAGCGGCCCGATCTCTCCGGCGCGGCCCTCGGCGACCACGTTAAGCACATCGTCCAGCGCGGCCTCGGTCGAGCGGGGGGCGCAGGCTTCGATGTCGTCAATGTTCAGTTCCGAAGAATAGCCGCGTTTGTAGAGCGAAAGTTTCTCAACCGTCTGGGCGAAATCGCCGGGGCTGAGGCTGGTGGCCAACTCGCTCAGCGCCGACATCGAGTCGCGCGGGATGTTCTGCAACCCGGCCTGCGCCAGCACCCGCTCGACCTCGGCCCGCGAGGGCGGATCGTCGTAGATGCCGACGGCATAAGCGTTGGCATGTGCTTCAAACGCCTTGCGAACCTTGGAACTTGGCTTGAGCTGCCCCGCCGTCACGATAATCTGGGCATCACCGGGCACCCAATCCTCGAGCGCAGCAAGAATCGAGGGCGCGGCGGAATCGGTCGTGTCCTCGACAAACACCGCGCGGGGGCCGGGGAAGAACCCAACCGCCTTGACTGCATCCAGCAACAAAGCCGGATCACCGCGCAGGTCACTGCCGGGCAGGCGGGTCAGGCGCATTTCCTCTTCGGCACCGGCCCCCAGAAGCGCGGCGAGGACTTGCTGGCGTTTCAGGGCCACGCGCATCGCATCCACGCCATAGATCAGCAGGCCGGTTTTGTCCGCGTCCGGTTTGGCGAAATAGCCATCCGCCTCGCGCGGGCTCAGCTTCATGCGGTCAGGCCCGGCGTGGCGTAGAGGCGATTCATGATCTGGCTCGACAGAATCACCATCAGCCGTTCTTTCGCGTCCCGCTCATCCGCCAGTGTTGACACGGTGGACCCTGCGGCGGAATAGCCGACAAAGTCGGAAACAGTGCCCGACGCCACGATCTGGCCGGTTTCATTCGACCGCAACGCGTATTGCGCCTGCCCGTCGATGGAATAGCGGTTGGTTTCGTTGGTCGTGGTGATCGCGGCGGCGCGGATTTGGGTCGAGACCTTCACGTCCAGTTTATAGGCCCCGCCCGAAGTCGCGCTGCGGCCCAGTTGCTGTTCCAGATTCTGCACCAGAAGAAAGCTGTCGACTGTATTCGGGGCCGAAACGGCAACTTTGCCATAAAGCTCTGATCCCGATCCGCCCGGAGCATAGACTGGCTGGAACCCGCAGGCGGCCAGCGCGAAGGGCATCAGCAATAGGGTTCTGCGCTCAAACGACGACATTCACGATCCGGCCCGGGACTACGATTACTTTCTTGGGTGCAGCGCCATCCAGCGCCTTTTGCACAGCTTCGGTGCTGAGCGCGATTTTTTCAACCTCGTCCTTGGCCATGTCTTTCGCCACGCTGATTTCCGCACGGCGCTTGCCATTGATCTGGATGGGTAGGGTGACAGTGTCATCGACCAGCATCGCCTCATCCGCGACCGGCCAAGGGGCGGTGGCGACCAGACCTTCGCCGCCCAGCAAGTGCCAGAGTTCCTCGGACAGGTGCGGTGTCATTGGCGACATGAGTTGCGCCAGCGTCTTGGCGGCCTCACGCTTCGCGGCAGAGCCCGCCTTGGACTTCGCCAGCGTGTTGGTAAAGGCATAAAGCTTTGCGATGGAGGCGTTGAAGCCGAAGGATTCAACCCCACCCGAGACATCGTGGATGGCTTTGTGCATCTCGCGCAGCAGAGTTTCATCCTCGGCATTGGACGGGGCGTCCGATTCGGCAATCTCGGACGCGATGCGATGAACGCGGCTGAGGTGTTTGAATGCGGCTTCGGCGCCGGATGCGGTCCATTCCACGTCGCGCTCGGGCGGCGAATCGGACAGCACGAACCATCGTGCGGTGTCCGCTCCGAAAGCCGAGATGATGCTGACCGGGTCCACCACGTTTTTCTTGGATTTCGACATTTTGGCCGAGGGGATGATCTCGACCTCGGTGCCGTCGGCCAGTTTGCCGTCGGTCACGTCCTCGGGCAGGTGATAAACCGGGCGACTATTGGCGTCGCGGGTCTGGTAGATCTCATGCGTCACCATGCCTTGGGTGAACAGGGCATCGAACGGTTCGATGGCCTTTTTCGGCAGGTGGCCGGTGATGTTCATCGCCCGCGCGAAGAAGCGGGAATAGAGCAGGTGCAGAATCGCGTGCTCGATCCCGCCGATATACTGGTCGACATTCATCCAGTATTCAGCTTCGGCCAAATCGGTGGGCGTTTCTGCGCGTGGAGCGGTGAAGCGGGCGAAATACCAGGACGAATCGACGAAGGTGTCCATCGTGTCGGTTTCGCGCTTGGCAGGAGTTCCGCAGGACGGGCATGCGCAATCGCGCCACGTGGGATGACGGTCCAGCGGGTTGCCGGGTTTGTCAAAACTCACATCATCGGGCAGGCGGACCGGCAGGTTCTCTTTCTTCTCAGGCACCACGCCGCAGCTTTCGCAATGCACAACGGGAATCGGGCAGCCCCAATAGCGCTGGCGGGAAAGGCCCCAGTCGCGCAGGCGGTATTTGGTGACGCCTTCACCCCAACCGGCTTTCTCGGCGAAATCGACGGTGGTGTTGATGGCCTCGTCACCGGTGGCTTCGGTCAGGCCCGCAAAATGGTTCACCCAGCGGACTTTTTCGGTTTTCGGCGGGACAAATGCGATCTTGTCGACCGGCGTGTCATTGTCGAGTGCGAAGAAGGTATCAACAACCGGCAACCCGTATTTGCGGCAGAAATCCAAATCGCGCTGGTCATGCGCCGGGCAGGCAAAGATCGCGCCGGTGCCGTAGTCCATCAGGATGAAGTTGGCGATCCAGACAGGCAGTTCCCAATTCGGGTCCAGCGGGTGTTTGACCTTGATGCCGGTGTCATAGCCCAGCTTTTCAGCTGTTTCGATGGCTTCTTCGGTGGTGCCGCCCTTGCGGCATTCCGCAACGAATTCAGCGGCTTCCGAGTTCTCAGCCTCAAGCTGTTTGGCAATCGGGTGATCCGGAGAAATGCCGACAAAAGACGCGCCCAGCAGTGTATCGGGGCGAGTCGTATAGACGGTGATCGGCTCTCCACCATCGGTGCGGTCAAAGGAAAACTGAAGCCCGCGTGACTTGCCGATCCAGTTTTCCTGCATCAGCCGCACCTTGGCGGGCCAGTTGTCCAGAGTATCCAGCGCGTCCAGAAGTTCCTCGGAATAATCCGAAATCTTGAAGAACCACTGAGTCAGCTCGCGCCGTTCCACCAAAGCCCCCGAACGCCAACCGCGCCCGTTTTCAACCTGTTCGTTGGCCAAAACGGTCATGTCGACCGGGTCCCAGTTCACCACGGCGTTCTTGCGATAGACCAAGCCGGCCTCAAGCATATCCAGAAACAGCGCCTGTTGCTGGCCATAATATTCGGGATCACAGGTGGCAAATTCGCGCGACCAATCAATCGACAGGCCCAAAGGCTTCATCTGCCCGCGCATGTCAGCGATGTTGCCATAGGTCCAGTCTTTTGGATGGCCACCAATCGCCATCGCGGCGTTTTCTGCAGGCATCCCGAATGCATCCCACCCCATCGGGTGTAGAACGTTATGCCCGGTCGCCAGTTTGTGCCGCGCGATCACGTCGCCCATAGTATAATTGCGCACATGCCCCATATGGATTCGGCCCGAGGGGTAGGGGAACATCTCAAGCACATAGTATTTCGGCTTGTCCGCCTTGTGGTTGGCGGTGAAGATCCCGGCCTTGTCCCAGGCCTCTTGCCATTTTGCTTCGATTTCGGTGGCCGAGTAGCGCGACATCATGCGGTCCTTCGTGAATGAAAACGCCGGGACAGAGCCCGGCGTGGTCTTAGAGTGAATTTCGTCGGGTTGCTAGAACTTACTGTCTGCAATGCGTAGCTGGCGCGCCCGCGACAGGATGGCATCCTCGACCGCGCGGGTGGTTGCGGCGCTGACCGGGGCACCGCCGCTGGTCTGGAGCGCAACCGACAAAGAGCGCGCCGCAAGGGCCGGGTCGCTGATGTGTACGGTCGCCCGATAGGATCGGCCCCCACCCGGAGGTGTGCCGTAACCCGTTACAATTACGCCGGTAAACGGATCGACCTCTTGCACGGGCAGGAAACTCAGCACATCCAGCGATGCGGACCAGAGATAGCGGTTCACATTTGTCGTCTGTTCCGCGTTGCTGCGGTCGAAAACATCCCAGATGGTCGAGCGGTTCGGGTCGTTCAGTTCCTGCTCGTCCGTATTACCGCCTGTGATCAGGTTGGGATTGTAGGCCGACGGAGAAGGGCGATTCTGCCCGCAGGCCGAGACTGTCGCCGTCAGCACGATCAAACCCAGAATCTTCGGCATGCGCATGGTCTGTCAGTCCTGTTTCGCTGTTTACGCGTGGTTCGGGTGATACTCCTAGACAAGGACCCATGGCGCAACAACCCTATTCTTAGGAAATATACGCATCCCAACCGGATAACGGGGCGGAAAAGGACTGTGGCATCCTTGCACCAATTTATTCCCAATGAAGCCAATGCACTTATGCCAAGCTTGCGTGAAGGGGGCAAAAAGAGCGAAACGGTGTCCGTGCTGAGACATGTGCAGAGGCATGTGTCGAGTAGAAATTTTGAAACCGAGGGAAACAAGATGAAAAAAGTTCTCTTCGCAACGACGGCGCTGATCGCGACCGCAAGCGTTGCAGCAGCTGAAGTTCGCTTCAGCGGTTACGGCCGTTTTGGTCTGGGTTACGCAGAAGACCGCTCCGGTACTGTAACCAACTTCTCCACTTCGGGTGGCGTTGTAACAGCCACCAACACTGCAGTTGTTGACACCGACGACACCATCCTGGTCTCGCGCTTCCGTCTGAACATCGACGGCATCGTTGAAACTGACGGTGGCGTACGCTTTGAAGGTCGTGTTCGTCTGCAAGCCGACGAAGACAGCGGCAACGGCGAAGCCAACGAAGCAGGCCTGAACGGCGCACGCTTCTCGGTCATCTTCGGCGGTCTGCGTGTTGACGCGGGCAACGTTGCAGGTGCCTTCGACAACCTGGCAAACTACTACGGTAACGAAGTCGGTCTGGAACTGTTCGCTGGTCAGTACTCGGGTGTTGACTATGACTTCCTGGCCTACTCGTCGACCGGTGCCGGCTCGAACGCTGTGTTCTTCCAGTACGCAGTTGGCGATTTCGCCTTCGGCGCATCCTATGACCAGCTGACCGTTGGTGTGAACGGTGCTCCGACCGACGCTGACCGCTGGGACATCAGCGCGACCTACACCTTCAACAACATCACCGCAGCTGTTGCTTACGGTCAAACCGACCTGCCGAGCGGCTTCGGCAGCAACCCGAGCCTGGCTGTTCTGACCCTGGGTGCAGAATTCGGCGACTTCTCGGGTACTCTGTTCGTTGCTGACGACCAGACCGAAGTGTCTGCAACTGACGGCACCGCATACGGTCTGTCGGCTGCTTACAACCTGGGCGCTGCAACCACCCTGCTGTTCACCTACGGTGACGGTTCGGCGGATGCTGACCTGCAGCAGATTGCTATCGGTGCAACCTACGACCTGGGTGGCGGCGCATCGCTGCGTGGCGGTATTGGCCGCAACGACTGCGACATCTGCTCGAGCGACCAGATCGTTGCTGACTTCGGTGCTCAGTTCAACTTCTAAGTTGATCTGAACCACAGAGTTTAGGGGCGGGTCTTCGGACCCGCCCTTTTCTTTTGCGCCAACATGGTGTTTTCCTGCGCGTAACACTGAGTGAGGAAAGCCATGTCGCTGCAAGACATCTCCGCCCGTATCGCCAATGCCGAAGCCAGCGCCGGACGGGCTGCGGGGTCCGTCAGGCTGATCGCTGTGTCCAAAGTGCAGCCTAATGAAAGGGTGCATGCGGTTCTGGAACAGGGCCATCGCTGTTTCGGCGAGAACCGGGTGCAGGAAGCCGCTGGTAAGTGGCCCGCTTTCAAAGAGCAATTCGAGGGCATTGATCTGCATCTCATCGGCCCCTTGCAAACCAACAAGGCCCGTCAGGCGATGGAGCTATGTGACGCGATCCACTCAGTCGATCGGCCAAAGCTGGCAAAAACGCTGGCCCGACTGGCGCAGGAGATCGGCGCCTGTCCGGATCTGTTCATTCAGGTCAACACGGGCGAAGAGGATCAGAAGGCTGGCGTCATGCCTGCAGACGCGGATGGGTTTATTGCCGAGTGTCAGGGCCTTGATCTGTCGGTGCGCGGTTTGATGTGCATCCCTCCGGTCGAAGAGGAACCGTCGCTGCACTTCGCCCTGCTGGCCAAGATCGCTGCGCGCAACGGGCTAAAGGGCCTGTCGATGGGAATGAGCAGCGATTTCGAACAGGCCATTGCCCTGGGTGCAACTCATGTGCGGGTCGGCTCGGCCATTTTCGGAGAACGGGTTAAACCGCAGGAATGATCAGGCGCGTGCCCGGCGCAATCCGGCCTGCAATCCAGCGCAGATGTTCGCGCCTGAATGCCACGCAGCCCTCGGTCGGATAGCCCGGACGCCGCCATTGGTGCAGAAAAATAGCCGAGCCCATGCCGGGCACCGCATTTGGCCAGTTCCAGTCGGTGATCAGCACCAGATCATAAAGCGGGTCCGCTCGGCGCAGCTTTTCATGACTGAAATTGTAAGGCGCGCTGACCAGTTGATTATAGTCCCGGTCGGCCACGTCATCAGACCATAGGTCCTGCGGCCCGATTGGCCTGGCCCAGCAGGCGGGCGACGCGATCCGATCGGGCCGGTAGAGCATGCCGACAATGCGATGCACCCCTGTTGGGGTTGCCCCGTCGCCTTCGCGTTTGGAATTGCTCAACCCGCCTTTCCCGATCGAGCAGGGAAATACACGGCCCTGGAACCGCACCCCTTGGGAGGTCAGAACCAGATCATAAGGCGTCACAGCAAATGCCCGGATTTCGCTGCCTTCGTCGCCAGATACCCGCGGTTATGGGCGGTTTCCCCGACTTTCAGTGGCACGCGTTCGGTTACGGCAATGCCCGTACGCTCCATCATCGCAATCTTGGCGGGATTGTTGGTCAGCAAGCGCACCGATGTGAAACCCAGAGATTTCAGGATGTCCGAGCCCAGCCGGAAATCCCGCTCATCATCCTCGAACCCCAGCCGGTGATTGGCCTCGACCGTGTCAAAGCCCTGATCCTGCAGGAAATAAGCGCGCATCTTGTTGGCCAGCCCGATGCCGCGCCCTTCCTGGTTCAGATACAGCAGAACGCCTGCACCCTCGGTGCCCATCTGCGCCAGCGCCCCGCGCAATTGCGGGCCGCAGTCGCATTTCAGACTGCCCATCAGATCGCCGGTGAAACAGGCCGAATGTAGCCGTGCCAGAACCGGTTTGTCGCGATCCGGGCGGCCGATCTCGACGGCGTAGTGTTCTTCTCCGCCGTCTTCGGGGCGAAAGACATGCAGGCGCCCGGCCTCGGACACTTCCATCGGCAGTCGGGCGGCAACCACCGGGTGTAACGCACTGCGCGCCGCCAGATGCGGCGCGGCGCGGCTGTGATCGATACATGTCAGCCCATTGTCCAACGCAAAGGTCCGGCCAGCTTCAACCGGTACCACGACCACCGCAGGCAGCAACCGTGCGGATTTGGTCAGCGCAATAGCCAACCGGTGCAGATTGGCATTGCCCTGCCGTTCCGTCATCAGCGGGCCCTTCATCGGGGTGCTCAGATCGTCCGAGGGGTCTGCCACCGCCTGCACCCAGCCGATATCCGCGTCCGAGGGAATCAGCACCCGCGCCAGATCGCCGTCATAGGCGCGTGCCTTCAGCGTTTCCGCCCGCCGTCCGGTGATCGCGACCACCGGCTCGCCGCCCACACCCCGCAGATCGGCCAACCGCTGGGCCGCGAGCGTCTCGGTCGGAACCGCAAGCACGCTGCCGCCGCCGTCGTCGGTCAAAACCACCGGAACACCCATGCGCAGGTCTGCGCGCGCGCGCGCAAGCAGTTCAGTTATATCGGGGATGAGACTCATCTATGTTACCCTATAACGTCCACCGCCACTGGTACTGCTTTCAAACGGAAATGTGAAACAATTCCTCCGGGTCTGACACGAAGGCGTGAGGCGATTGCAGCATATCTTGCTGATTGCATGTTCGACGCGCAAGTGATGGAAAAGGCTTAGGAGGACCGGGAAATGGCTCAGCTCAAGAAAATCCTGCTGGTGGATGACGACGAAGACCTGCGCGAAGCGCTCAGCGAACAGCTTGTTATGACCGAGGATTTCGACGTGTTCGAAGCATCAGACGGTCAATCCGCGATGGAACGCGCGCGCGAGGCGATCTACGATCTGGTCATTCTCGATGTAGGCCTGCCCGACACCGACGGGCGCGAGCTGTGCCGCCTGATGCGCAAACAAGGCGTCAAAAGCCCGATCCTGATGCTGACTGGCCATGACAGCGACGCCGACACGATCCTGGGTCTGGATGCGGGCGCCAATGATTATGTCTCGAAGCCGTTCAAATTCCCGGTTCTGCTGGCCCGCATCCGTGCTCAGCTGCGCCAGCACGAACAGTCCGAGGACGCGGTCTTTGTGCTTGGCCCCTACACGTTCAAACCGTCGATGAAGATGCTGATCACCGAGGAAGACCGCAAGATTCGTCTGACCGAGAAGGAAACGAATATCCTCAAGTTTCTGTATCGCTCCACCGATGGCGTGGTCGCCCGCGATGTGCTGCTGCACGAGGTTTGGGGCTATAACGCAGGGGTCACGACCCATACGCTTGAAACCCACATCTATCGACTGCGGCAGAAGATCGAACCCGATCCGTCGAATGCACGCCTTTTGGTCACAGAATCCGGCGGATATCGCCTGGTCTCTTGATCAGCGGTAGATTGACCTGGATCAAAGTGATACTCTGTAGACATATTTAGGGTACTCCCAACCCGCGCATGTCCGGGTTATGACATGCACCTCCCTGTTGGACTGCCGGGCCTGATGGCCCGGCCTTTTTTTGTTTTTGAACCCCGTTTTGGGCACTTCTTGCCAAGACTTGCGGCGCGGGTCGGGTGACTTGACTTGTCCATAGGAACCAGCGCCAATGCATTCCTGCACTTGGGGAGGATCAGAAAATGGCGGGCGATATCTGCACCTTATTGAATATTGAGAAACCCATCCTTTCGGCCCCGATGGGCGGGGCCGCTGGGCCCGCGCTTGTTGCGGCGGTCTGCAATGCGGGCGGCTATGGGGTTATTCCGCTGTGGGGCAAGCCGTCCGAACAGGTCGCGGCGGGAATTGATCAGACACGCGCGCTGACGGACCGCAATTTTGCCGTCAACCTGAACCTCGCCTTTCCCTTCGACGAACAGCTGCAGATCTGTATCGACAAGCAGGTTCATGCGGTATCCCTGTTCTGGGGCATGGAGCCATCTGCCATCGCCAAGGCCAAGCAGGCCGGTTTGATTGTGATGGCCAGCATCGGGACCGCGGATGAGGCCCGGATCGCGCAGGACGCCGGCGCGGACGTTATCGTCGCGCAAGGGTGGGAAGCTGGCGGCCATGTCTGGGGGCAGGTCTCGACCATGGCGCTGATTCCGGCGGTGGTCGATGCCGTTTCGATCCCCGTCGTCGCGGCAGGTGGCATTGCCGATGGGCGCGGCATGGCGGCGGCCTTGATGTTGGGGGCGTCCGCCGTCTGGATCGGAACCCGGTTTCTGGCCAGTGCCGAGGCCACCATCCATGACGACTATCGCAGCCGCATCCTGACCGCGACTGAGGCGCAGACGGAATGGTATCACGACCTCTATGATGTGAAATGGCCGCAAGCGCCGCATCGTGCGCTGCAAAACTCGACCTCTCGGACGTGGAAGGCTGCGGGGTCTGCGGGCCCCGGTCACCGCCCGGACGAAGAGCAGGTGATCGGCCACCGACCTGACGGAGAGGCCGTGCTGCGATATCAAAGCTATACCCCTTTGCAAGGCACCGATGGCGATGTCGAGGCGATGTCACTTTGGTCGGGTCAGGGGGTCTCGTTGGTGCGCAAGGTTATGCCCGCTGCCGAGATCGTGGATGAGATTTTTGGGGACGCGCAGGCGGTGCTGCAATCGGGGGCATCGCGGCTTTGAACTAAACGGGTGCTTTTCGATGGCACCCCCATCCGTCCCGCGCTAACCTCGCGCCAACCCGCGACAGAGGAATCCACACATGCCGTTCACCCTTGCCACTTGGAACATCAACTCGGTTCGCCTGCGCGAGCCTATCGTGTTGAAATTGCTTCAAGAAGAAGCCCCGGATGTGCTGTGCCTGCAAGAGTGCAAATCGCCGGTCGAGAAGATCCCGACCGAGGGGTTTGCCGCTCTGGGTTACACCCACATGATCGCGCGGGGGCAAAAGGGGTATAACGGCGTCGCGATCCTGTCGCGCCTGCCGATGGAGGAGGTGGGTGATAAGGATTTCGCCGATCTGGGCCACGCGCGGCACATTGCGGGCCGGTTGGAAAATGGCGTAACGATCCATAATTTCTATGTCCCCGCAGGCGGCGATATCCCGGACCGTGAAAAGAATGAGAAGTTCGGCCAGAAACTGGACTACCTCACCGACATGCGCGACTGGTTCCATGCGGAAAAGCCCGAGAAATCGATCCTGGTCGGCGACCTGAATATCGCTCCGCGCGAGGACGATGTGTGGTCGCACAAACAATTGCTCAAAGTGGTCTCGCATACGCCGATCGAGGTCGAAACGCTGGCCGAGACGCAGGATGCGGGCGGTTGGGTCGATATCACGCGCAAGGATATTCCCGAGGGTCAGCTATATAGCTGGTGGTCCTATCGCGCCCGCGACTGGGATGCGGCTGATAAGGGGCGGCGGCTGGATCACGTCTGGGCTACGCCCGATATTTCGAACGCCGGTCACTCCAGCCGCATCCTGCGCGACGCGCGCGGATGGGAGAAACCCAGCGATCACGCCCCGGTCTTTGCAACATTCGACCTGTGATTGTGCAACTCTGGACTTGGTTTCTGCCCCACGTGGTTGCATATAGGGCCCAAATTCGAACGAAAGAGTGATTGCCATGGACCTTCTGAACCCCGCAGCCGGACCTGAGACCGCCGATCTGATCAAGGATGGGTCCGAGGCCACCTTTATGGCCGATGTCGTCGAAACCTCGCAGGAAACGCCGGTTATCGTCGATTTCTGGGCCCCGTGGTGCGGCCCGTGCAAGACGCTGGGTCCTATGCTGGAAGAGGCCGTAACCGCCGCCAAGGGCGCGGTGAAGATGGTCAAGATCAACGTGGATGAGGCGCAGATGATCGCCTCGCAAATGCGCATCCAGTCGATCCCGACCGTCTATGCTTTTTTCAAAGGCCAGCCAGTGGACGGGTTTCAGGGCGCTTTGCCAGGGTCCGAGATCAAGGCCTTTGTCGACCGCGTGATCGAAGCGGCGGGCGGCGAAAGCCCGGGCGGTCAGTTAGAGGATGCGGTACAGGCCGCCGAGGAAATGCTGGCCGAAGGGGCGGCGGTGGACGCGGCGCAGACCTTCTCGGCCATCCTCGGCGAAGACCCGAACCATGCTGCTGCCTATGGCGGTCTGGTGCGCGCGCATATCGCGGCGGGCGATCTGGATCAGGCCGAAGCGATTCTGAACGGTGCTCCGGCTGAAATTTCAGATGCGCCTGAATTGGAAGCCGCTCATGCGCAGCTTGAACTGGCGAAACAGGCCGCCGATGCAGGCCCCGTGGCCGAGCTGACTGCCGCGGTCGAGGCCGAACCGGACAACCATCAAACCCGGTTCGATCTGGCCCAAGCGCTGCACGCCAATGGTGATGTCGAGGACGCCGTGGCGCAGTTGCTGGAGCTGTTCCGCCGGGACCGCGAGTGGAACGACGGCGCGGCCAAGGCGCAGCTGTTCACGATCTTCGACGCGCTCAAGCCCAACGACCCGATTGTTCTGAACGGGCGGCGCAAGCTCAGCTCGATGATATTTGCCTAATTTCTGATCAGAGCTACACTCGGATACATGATGCATCCCGCTGACCTGCCGGAAACGGTATCCGTTTTTCCATTGCCCGGGGCGCTGCTGCTGCCCCGTTCGCGCCTGCCGCTGCATATTTTCGAGCCGCGCTACCTGCAGATGCTGGACGATGCGCTCAGGACCAAAGAGCGGCTGATCGGCATGGTCCAGCCTAACCCGTCAATCAGCGATGACAGCAAATTGCACCTGATCGGCTGCGCGGGGCGGGTCACCCAGTTTTCCGAAACCGAAGACGGGCGGTATCTGATCACCCTAACCGGTGTATCCCGGTTCCGCATCAAGGCCGAGTCGGACGGGTTCACCCCCTATCGTCGCTGCGAGGTTGCATGGGACGGGTTCGACCGCGATCTGGGCAAGGCCGAGAAGGACGACAATTTCAACCGCACCCGGTTCCTGACCCTGTTGGAACGCTTCTTTTCCTCGCGCCACCTGAACACCGACTGGGATTCGCTGAAGGATGCCGATGACGAATTGCTGGTCAACTCGCTGTCGATGCTGCTGGATTTCGAACCCGAGGACAAACAGGCCCTGCTGGAGGCCCCGTGCCTGCGCACGCGGCGCGAGACCCTTGTGACACTGATCGAGTTTGCCCTGCGCGGCGGCTCAAACGAGGAAACATTGCAATGAGCACCCCTGAACACGCCTTTGACCGCCACATGCTCGAGGCGCTGATCTGTCCGCAGACGCACACCACGCTGCACTACGATGCCGACAAGCAGGAGCTGGTGTCCAAAGCTGCCGGTCTGGCCTTTCCGATCCGCAACGGAATTCCGGTGATGCTGGTAGATGAGGCGCGCGAGTTGGATTAAATCCGGCGGCCCTGCAGCAGTTTCGGCAGGTCTCCGGTCAACCCGGCGGCCTCGCGCACAAAGCTGCGGCGTAATCCGGGCAGTGATCCGACAATCCCCATGCCGATATCCCGGCCCATCCTTAGCAGCGGATTATCGTTGGAAAACAGCTTGTTGAACACATCCGTCGCCATCGCCAGCGAGGCGGTGTCGAACCGCCGCCACTCCTGATACCGCTCCAGTACCAGCACTGAGCCGATGTCTTCGCCGCGCCGTCCGGCGAGCGTCAGAACCTCGGCCAGCGCGCCCACATCGCGCAGGCCCGCGTTCAGGCCTTGCCCCGCGATGGGGTGCATCCCGTGGGCGGCGTCGCCGACCAGCGCGAGGTGATCCGAGATGAAGGAATTGGCGATGGTCAGGTTCAGCGGATAGGTGAAGCGGTCGCCCTGCAGGCGGATATCGCCCAGAAAATCGCCGAAGCGGGGGCGCAGGACTTGCAGATAGTCGGTCTCGGACAGGGCATTGATACGCTGGGCGGTCTCGGTCCGTTCGCTCCAGACAATGGAACTGCGATTGCCGGTCAGCGGCAGAATGGCCAAGGGCCCCGGCGGCATGAAGAACTGATGCGCAATGCCGTGATGGGGCAGGTCGTGTTCGATGGCGCAGACCAGCGCGGTCTGGCCATAGTCCCAGCCGGTGCGTTTGATCCCCCCGCGCGCGGCTGTGCCGCTGCGGCGTCCGTCGCAGCCGACCACCAACTGGCCCAAAACGATAGACCCGTCATCAAGGGTCAGCGACACGCCTGTTGCATCGGTTTGTTGCGACACAACCGTCTTACCGCTGATCTGGGTGATGCGCTTCTCATCGCCCATCGCATCCAGAAAGGCGCGGCGCAGGTGGCGGTCCTCGACCATATAGCCCATCGGACCTTCTTCGATCTCGGCATGGTCGAAATGCATGAAAAACGGCGACGGGCCCGCGCCCGCATGGCCGTCGGTCACCTTGATCTCAAGCATCGGCTGGGCGTGATCGGCAACGCGATCCCACACGCCAATCGCATCCAGCAACCTTTGCGAGGCCAGCGCCAGCGCATAGGCCCGCCCGTCAAAGGCGGCGTTCTTGCGCACTTTCTCGGCCAGAGAATCAATTACGGTGACGGAATGCCCCGTCTGCGTCAAAGCCAGAGCCAGTGCGGGTCCGTTCAGGCCACCGCCAACGATCAAGATATCCGAAGCCTTAGTCATGCCCCGCACTATGCGCGCCCTTTCGGGATTGTCCATGTGCGGTCCTGTCGCTACCGTCCGGATCAGACGGAAAATCCGAAAGGGGGGCGAGATGCAGGATTGGCTGACCATGACAGCATGCGATCTGGGGCGCGGCATCGGCATGGGCCAGATCGACCCGGTCGAACTGACCGAGACCTATCTGACCGCGATTGACGCCCACCCCCACCGCGACCGCATCTACGCCCTCGTGACTCATGATCGGGCACGGGCCGAAGCCAAAGCCGCCAAAGAAAGGGCGGGTCTGGGCCTGCGCCGGTCCCTGCTGGATGGGGTCCCGATAAGTTGGAAGGATTTGTTCGACACCGCCGGGGCCGGGACCGAGGCCGGTTCGACCCTGCTGAAGGGCCGTGTTCCGGATGCAGATGCGGTGGTTCTGCACAACGCCACGGCGATGGGCACGGTGTGTTTGGGCAAAACGCATATGAGCGAACTGGCATTCTCGGGGCTCGGCTTGAACCCGATCACTGAAACCCCGCCCTGTATTGATGATGAGGATGCGGTGCCCGGAGGCTCGTCTTCCGGCGCTGCGGCCTCGGTCGCGTGGGGGCTGGCCGCCTGCGGCATCGGCTCGGACACGGGTGGGTCGGTGCGCATACCGGCGGCGTGGAACAATCTGGTCGGTTTGAAAACCACTGCCGGGCGGGTCAGTCTGGAAGGCACCGTGCCGCTGTGCCTGCGGTTTGACACCGTGGGCCCGATTGCCCGCTCGGTCGAAGATGCGGCCCATATGCTGGCGGCGCTCGAAGGCGGCAGCCCGGGGGATCTGCGGGGCGCAACGCTGAAAGGCCGTCGGTTTGCCGATCTTCAAAACGTGGTCAAAGACGATCTGCGCGACGTGCCGGGTCGGGCCTATGAGGGCGCTCTTACCCGCCTCAAGGACGAAGGGGCCGAAATCGTCCCGTTGGAAGTACCGGAACTGGCTGAGGCGATGAGCCTGACCGGGGTTCTCTACACCACCGAGGCCTATGGACTATGGCGCGACGTGATCGAGGCGAACCCCGAGGCGATGTATCCCGAAATCCTCGAACGGTTCCGCATCGGCAAGGGGTTTTCGGGGCCGGATTACGTGGCCGCCTGGTCAAAGCTCAAGGCCTGCCGCACCGCCTGGGATGCGGCCACCGCCGGGTTTGATGCGGTCCTGGCCCCGACCGCCCCGATTCTGCCGCCCAATCTCGAGCGTCTGATGAGCGATCACGACTATTATGTGACCGAAAACCTGCTGTCCCTGCGCAACACCCGGATCGGCAATTTGATGGGCCTGGCCGCCCTGACTTTGCCCACCGGAACCCCTGGTTGTGGCTTGATGATGCTGGGCTACCCCGGCTCGGAAGAGGCGCTTTTGCGGTTGGGTTCAGCTGCGGAATCCGCACTGGCCTGAATGCCACAATCCCCTGATTCGGAACCTCTTTGTCTGGACGAAGGGGGGCTTGGGCTGTAATCTTCCAAAAAAACGGGGCGATAATGACCCCGATATTGAGGCAGTTGTTATGAATTTTCCCGAGCGGTTTTCGGACCTACCGGAATATGCATTCCCGCGTCTGCGCACCCTGTTGGACCATCACCAGCCGGGCGGTGATGTGATTCATATGACCATCGGCGCGCCGATGCATGATTTCCCGGCCTGGGTCCCGGATGTCATCGCCGAAAACGCCGCCGGGTTTCAGGGCTATCCGCCCAACGAGGGCTCACCCGAGCTGCGCGGCGCGATCACCGACTGGATCAAGCGCCGCTATGGCGTGGCGATGGACCCCGAGACCAACGTGATGGCCCTGAACGGCACGCGTGAGGGGCTGTATAATGCCGCGATGGCGTTGTGCCCTGAACAGAAGAACGGGCAAAAGCCGGTCGTTCTGTGCCCGAACCCGTTTTATCAGGTCTATATGGTCGCCTCGATCTCGGTCGGGGCCGAGCCGGTTTTTGTGCCCGCGACCGCCGCGACCGATCATCTGCCGGACTATGCCGGACTGCCCGCCGAGGTGCTGAACCGCACGACCGTGGCCTATATCTGCTCACCGGCCAACCCGCAGGGGGCCGTCGCTTCGCGCGAGTATTGGGCGGAACTGATCCAGCTGGCCGAGACCTATGATTTCCGCATCTTCGCGGATGAATGTTATTCTGAGATTTACCGGGATGAGGCTCCTACAGGGGCGCTGACCGTGGCGCAAGAGCTTGGGGCCGACCCAGAGCGGATTACCCTGTTCAACTCGCTGTCGAAACGGTCCAATCTGGCCGGGCTGCGCTCGGGCCTGATTGCGGGCGGACCGGAGACGATCAAGCGCGTCAAACAGTTGCGCAGTTATGCGGGTGCGCCCTTGCCTCTGCCGTTACAGGCTGCGGCGGTCAGGGTTTGGGCGGACGAAGCCCATGTTGCGGAAAACCGCGCGCTCTATCAGGAGAAATACGCTATCGCGGATCAGGTCTTTGCCAATGTGCAGGGCTATATGCCGCCAGAGGCCGGGTTTTTCCTATGGCTGCCGGTGGAAAACGGCGAGGAAACCGCATTGAAGCTGTGGCAGCAGACCGGTGTTCGGGTTCTGCCGGGCGCATATCTTTCTCAAGGCGATCCGGGGCAGAACCCGGGCGAGCAGTTTATCCGGGCCGCTTTGGTGGCTCCAAAAAAAGAGTTGCAGCAGGGGCTGATCAAGCTTCGTGACTGCATCTATTCGTGAGGTACGAGGGCAAAATGGCATCATTGAACGCGCGCAACCGCGACCCGTTGCTGGACAGCACCACGCAGGCCGCCATCGAACGGCGCAGCAAGGAACTGATCGGGATTGCCCTGATCCTGCTGGGGCTGGCCGCCGCCGCGATGATCTGGTCCTACACGCCGGACGATCCGAACTGGATGGTGTCGACCGACGCAGCCGTGCAGAACTGGATGGGTCGGATCGGAGCCTCGATCGCCGCGCCATTGTTCATGATCGTCGGCTGGGGCAGCTGGGGCATCGCGCTTGTTCTGATCGGCTGGGGCCTGCGCTTTGCGGGTCATTTCGGTGAAGATCGCGCCATAGCGCGGCTGATCTTTGCGCCGATCTGGATCGCCGTTGTTTCCGTCTATGCCGCAACGCTGGTGCCCGGCGATGCCTGGCGCGCGACCCACAGCTATGGGTTG
Organism: Ruegeria sp. G12; assembly: GCF_056533565.1. NCBI lineage: Bacteria > Pseudomonadati > Pseudomonadota > Alphaproteobacteria > Rhodobacterales > Roseobacteraceae > Ruegeria > Ruegeria sp. G12. Next base: position 99,486 of record NZ_JBQFOO010000003.1, on the reverse strand, counting down.
GGCGGGTTGTTTGGTGACACGGTGATGGGTGCGTTGCTGACGCTGTTGCCGATCTCCTCGCATTTTCTGGTCAAGCTGATGTCGCTGGCCATGGCGTTTGGGATGCTGGCGCTGGGCGTGTTTGTTTTGGGCTTTAGCAAAGCGGATGTGCGCAAAGGGCTGCGCGCGTTCCTACTGGGTCTTGTCATGGCCTATGATCTGTTGATGAGGGCTTTGGGGCGTGGGGCCTCGGCCACCGCGCAGGCGGCGCGGGATCGTCGAGCCCAATGGGAGGACCGCCGCGCCGCGCGTCTTGAGCCTGCGTTTGACGACGACATGACCTATGCCGACCCGCATTTTGAAGACGCCGAAGATGAGGATCCGGAACCCGCCCCCAAAATGGGCCTGTTGGCCCGCATGCCGGGGCTGATCCGCCGCCCCGATCCGATGCCAGAACCCGAATTGATCGACCCCGAGCCGGTGCACGGCTTTGACGAAATGCCGGGCGAGGATCGCATCCGGTCCAAGATCTCTGCCGCCGTGCGCAACCGTAAGGTTGCAACGGGTGAGATGGCCCCGGAACCCGATCCGAACCTGCCCCTGACCAAAGGTCGGGGCAGGGGGCCGGACCCGCTGATCCTGAATCGGGGCGTGGAAGACGGCTTGCCGCCGGAACCGCCGATGACCTTTGACGGTTTGCCGCCCGAGCCGGTGCTGTCGGCAGATTTCGCCCCTGCATGGCAGGAGCCGGAGCAGGATGATTTCGAGCCTGACTACGAAGACGCGGTGTTCGACGACGAACCCGCGCTGCAGCAACGCCCGGCGATGAAAATCCCGGTGGCCGAGCCGCGCAAGCCGGTGGTCGCGCAGCCCGTGCGCCGCACCCCGCCGCCCTCGCGCCGCGCACAGGCCGAGGCGCAGCCCGCGCTGTCATTCGAGGACAAACATAGCGATTTCGAACTGCCCCCTCTGGGCCTGCTGTCGAACCCGGCCACTATTCAGCGTCATCACCTGAGCGATGAGGCGCTGGAAGAAAACGCGCGGATGCTGGAAAACGTTCTGGACGACTATGGCGTGAAGGGTGAGATCGTCAGTGTCCGCCCCGGCCCCGTGGTCACCATGTATGAGCTGGAACCGGCCCCCGGCCTGAAGGCCAGCCGCGTGATTGGTCTGGCCGACGATATCGCACGCTCGATGTCGGCGCTGTCGGCGCGTGTTTCGACCCTGCCGGGCCGCTCGGTCATTGGGATCGAACTGCCCAATGAAAACCGCGAGATGGTGGTGCTGCGTGAAATCCTCGCCAGCCGTGATTTCGGGGATGGCAACCATGCGCTGCCTCTGGCGCTGGGTAAGGATATCGGCGGTGAGTCCGTTGTGGCGAACCTTGCCAAGATGCCTCACCTGCTGATCGCAGGGACGACCGGCTCGGGTAAGTCGGTGGCGATCAATACCATGATCCTGTCGCTGCTCTACAAGCTGACGCCGGATGAATGCCGCCTGATCATGATCGACCCCAAGATGCTGGAACTGTCGGTCTATGACGGCATCCCGCATCTGCTCTCGCCCGTTGTGACCGACCCGAAAAAGGCGGTCGTCGCTCTGAAATGGGTCGTGGGCGAGATGGAGGACCGCTATCGCAAGATGTCCAAAATGGGCGTGCGCAACATCGCGGGCTACAATGGCCGTGTGAAAGACGCGCTGTCCAAGGGCGAGATGTTCAGCCGCACGGTGCAGACCGGCTTTGACGATGAAACCGGCGAGCCGATGTTCGAGACGGAAGAATTCGCGCCCGAAGCGATGCCCTATATCGTCGTCATCGTTGATGAGATGGCCGACCTGATGATGGTCGCGGGCAAAGAGATCGAAGCCTGCATCCAACGTCTGGCACAGATGGCGCGGGCCTCGGGCATTCACCTGATCATGGCCACGCAGCGGCCCTCGGTCGATGTGATCACCGGCACGATCAAGGCGAACTTCCCGACCCGGATTTCGTTTCAGGTGACGTCGAAAGTCGACAGCCGCACCATTCTGGGCGAGATGGGCGCCGAGCAACTGCTGGGGCAGGGCGACATGCTGTACATGGCAGGTGGGGCCAAGATCACCCGCTGCCACGGGCCCTTTGTCTCGGACGAAGAGGTCGAGGAAATCGTCAACCACCTGAAACAGTTCGGCCCGCCCGATTACATGAGCGGCGTGGTAGATGGCCCGGCCGAGGAAAAGGCCGACAATATCGACGCCGTTCTGGGCCTGAACACCGGTGGCAACACCAATGGTGAGGATGCCCTCTATGATCAGGCGGTGGCGATTGTGATCAAGGATCGCAAATGCTCGACCTCTTACATCCAGCGGAAACTTGCCATTGGCTACAACAAAGCCGCGCGGCTGGTTGAGCAGATGGAGGACGAAGGCGTTGTTTCGGCGGCAAATCACGTCGGTAAGCGGGAAATCCTCGTCCCCGAACAATAGGATATTTAATAACAAGGGCAGAACGCCTATCTGTGAGCCATGAAACAGATTGCTTTTGCCCTTGCTTTGACACTGGCCGCGCCCGCCGCTTGGGCCGCTGAAAAACTGCCCTTGTCGCAGATATCCAACTATCTGAACGAGTTGAAAACCGTTCAGACGACGTTCACTCAGGTCAATGACGATGGCTCGCTGAGTACCGGAAAGCTGTGGCTGGAACGTCCGGGCAAGATGCGGTTCGAATATGACCCGCCCAACAGCGCGGTGGTTTTGGCGCGGTCCGGCAGCGTCAAAATCTTCGATCCCAAATCAAACCAGCCGCCCGAGCAATACCCGCTGAGACGGACTCCGCTGTCGCTGGTGCTGGCGCGGAATGTGAATCTGGGGCAGGCGAATATGGTTGTGGGCCACGATTTTGACGGCACCGCCACCATCGTGACCGCGCAGGATCCCAAGAACCCCGACTCGGGCCGCATCGAGCTGATGTTCACCGACAACCCGGTCGAACTGCGCAAATGGGTGATCCATGACAACGCAGGCAGCCAGACAACAGTGTTGCTGGGCGCGCTAAACGAAGGCGGTTCTCTGGATCAGAGCCTGTTTTCCAGCAGGACACGAAGCGGGTCAGGCAACCGCTGACCCGCCTTCGGGCTTAGTGCCGACAGGTCGCCAACTGCGCCTGATACAGGTTCGCGCGCGCATCCACATCGCTTGCAACGTTCAGAAGCCATGACTTGCCGTTATGGCTGCCGCGCGCGTAACCTGTGTGGCCTTCGTGGTAAGCCAGATACTGGTTGCGAGTGTCGGCGGGATGGATTCCGTTCCGCTCGTAGCTTTTGTTCATGTACCAGCCGATGAAATCCGAGGCATCCCGGATGCGATCTCGCTTGGCCCGGCGTTTGCCGGTTTCCCGGCGGTATTCATCCCATGTGCCGTCCAGCGCCTGACCATAACCATAAGCGCTGCTTTGGCGGCCCATCGGAATGACGCCCAGCACATAGCGGTGCGGCGTGCGCGCATCGTGGCGATAGCGGCTTTCCTGATAGATCGTGGCCATCTGAACGTGGACCGGAACGCCCCATTTGCGTTCGGTGTTCTTGAAGGCCCTGATGTAATCGGGCTTTTCACGCGCAATGCTGCACGCGTCATTCAGCTTGCTGGGCGGTTGCTTGGAACCACCCCCACAGGATGCCAAAAGCAGCACCCCGAAGAGTACGATAAGAATTCTGCTCATGTGCCTCGTGCCTTTTTTTCGCATTCTAGCGCAGATTGAGCGCTGAGGAAATCACAATCGCTACAGAACCATAGCCAGAACCATCGGCAGCGCCGCCACGGACAGCAGGGTCGAGACCATGACCATCCCCGCCACAGCGTCGGCATCCGCCCCGAACCGCTCGGCCAGCAGATACGAGGTCACCGCGACCGGGGTGCACATTTGCAGCACCAGAACGCCAAAGGCGATGGTGTCCAGATCGAATGCTGCCGCGACAGCCCAGCCTAGCCCGAAACACACCGCCAGTTTCAGCAGGGACAGCCAAACGGCTCGCCCCAAGCTGCGCGTGCTGAGCCGCGCAACCGCAACACCGACCGTCACCAGCATCAGCGGCACGGCCATTTGCCCCAGCAGGTCCAGCGTATTGGTCAGGAACAGTGGGGTCTCCCACCCGCGCCACAGAAACAGCGCGCCCAGGATGGTCGCCCAGACCATCGGCTGGCGCATAACCTGCCCAAACGCGCCTTTGCCCGCGACAAGGTAAATCCCGTAAGTGAATGAAAACAGGATGGATACGGCCAGAAACAGCACCGCATAACCCAGCCCGGCCTGCCCAAAGGCAAACAGGCATAGCGGTAGGCCAAGATTGCCGGTATTGCCAAAAATCAGCGGCGACAGATAGGTGCGCTGATCCAGTTTCAGGACCCGGACGATCACCCAGAACACGGCTACCAAAGCCAGGTTGGCGACAAGGGTTGCGACCGTGAAGCGCGACAGATCGCCACCCGAAATCTCGGACTGCATCAGGGCGACGAAGATCAGGCTGGGCAGGGCGAGGGTCATGCCGAAGCGCGTAACGAATTGAAGCCGATACTCGAATCCCAGCCGGACCCATACAAAACCGACACCCGCTAGAAGAATGACCGGGGCCGCAATTTCGAACACTGTCAGTAGAAGGTTCACAGACTGTTTCCCCGAATTTCGGATCAATGATTGGATTTTCTGCCCGAAAACAGGTAGTAAATGCTTTGGGGGCATAAACAAATGCTAAAGACACGCGCCAAGTACGGCCTGGGACAGGTGGTCCGTCATAAGAAACATCCCTTTCGAGGGGTGATTTTTGACGTGGACCCCGAGTTTTCGAATACCGAAGAATGGTACGAAGCTATTCCCGAAGACAGCCGGCCCATCAAGGAACAGCCGTTTTACCACCTGTTGGCGGAAAACGACCAATCCTTCTATGTGGCTTATGTTTCAGAACAAAATCTGGTCGCCGACTATTCCGGCGAGCCGGTAGAGCATCCGGATATCCCGAATATGTTCGGCCCGTTTGAGGACGGGTCTTACCCGCTGCATTTCCATCTGAATTGATTCACCCCTGCTTCCGCCTTTAGGCGGGCAGATTCTTAGTATCCCAACGCGCATCCGTCTTTTCTGGGGTCGCTTGCCCCCTCAAGAACGCCGTCCTCGCGGATTCGGATCGCCTGTGCGCCGCCCAGCGGAGTTTCCGGTTGCTCAATAGTGTGGCCCATCTCCGATAATTGTTTAGCGACCTGTTCCGGGAAACCGCGTTCGAGCTTTAGGACCGGCCCGTCTGCAAAGGCACGGGGGGCATCGATTGCCTCCTGCAGGTCCATCCCGAAATCCGTGAGGTTCGAGACAAACCGCGCATGGCCGGTCGGCTGATAGGCCCCGCCCATGACGCCAAACGGCATCAGCACGCGCCCGCCTTGTTTCAGCAGGCCGGGGATGATCGTGTGCATGGGGCGCTTGCCGCCGCCCAACTCATTCGGATGACCGGGTTGCAAGTTGAACCCTGCCCCTCGGTTCTGCAGCAGGATGCCGAATTTCTCCGAGGCGATGCCCGACCCGAAACTGTGAAAGATCGAATAGATCAGCGAAACGGCCATTCTGTCCCGATCGACCACGGTGATATAGACCGTGTCTTTGTGGATCGCCTCGGTCAGCGGTGCCGCGGCAGGCATTGCGGTTTTCGGGTCGATCAAAGCGGCCAGTCGGGCGGCGATGTCGGGGTCGAGGAACCGTTCCGCACGGGCCATGTGATCGGGGTCTGCAAGGAAACGGTTACGCGCGTCATAGGCCAGCTTGGTGGCCTCGGCTTCGAAATGGACCCGCTCTGCGCCCAGCGGGTCCATGCCGGACAGGTCGAAATGTTTGAGGATGTTCAGTAGCAAAATGGCCGTCGCGCCTTGCCCGTTGGGCGGATGCTCGACTAGGTCGAGGCCTTGATAATCCCCGCTCAGCGGTTCTGTCGGAGTGCATCGGGTGTTCAGAAAATCGCCCGTTGTGTGTACGCCACCTAATTCTGTCAGGGCAGAGATCATGTCCTGCGCAATCTCGCCCGAATAAAACGCGTCGCGCCCGTGCTGGGCGATCTGGCGCAGAACCTCGGCCTGACCGGGGGCGCGGAAAATCTGACCGGTGCCCGGTACCTTGCCGTCGATCAGATAGTGCCGCCGCGCAGCTCCTTGCAGCGTATCGGCACCACTTTGCCAGTCGAATGCCACTCGCGGGGCAACTGGCACACCCTGTTCCGCATAGCGAATGGCAGGCTGCAGAACCGCATCCAGACCCAAACGCCCCTCGGTTTCGGACAAATGACAAAACGCATCCACCGCGCCGGGTATGGTCACGGCATCGGGGCTGTTCAAGGGTATGGCGGACAAGTCCCTGTTCCGCAGCTTGTCGGCACTGGCCGCCGCCGGTGCGCGGCCCGAGCCGTTCAATGCGCGCACATCGCTTTCGCCAGCACGGTTGAACAGCACAAAACAATCGCCGCCCAACCCGGTCATCTGCGGTTCGCAAATGCCCAGCACAACGGCCCCGGCAATCGCCGCGTCCATCGCGTTGCCACCTTGCCCCAGAATGTCGAGCGCAACTTTTGCCGCTACAGGATGAGACGTGGCACACATCCCCTCAGTCGCCAGAACTTCGGACCGACCCGGTTTGTGCAAATCCCGCATGTTACCCCTCCTGTCACCTGCAACGGAGCGAAGGTAAAACCTGATCCGGTATTGTCCAGCAATTTCAGGGGGAGAAGTTCCTCGGCGCCGGTCACTGGGTGGGGGCTGTGATTAGTGGCGCCGAGGGAAGCTATCTGAGCTACAAGACTAGGTATGATGCTCGTTTTGGGCGCTACAATGGTTCGAAAGAGGCCTTATTGTGGCCATTTGCGGTCAATCATGGCAGTCGAAGTCAAAACGCATCGACAACAGGTTGCATCCCTGACGCCGCTCATACCGGATATCGCTGGTCAATTGGTGTATCAGAAACCAGCCAAACCCGCCTTCGGGCAGGTCCTGAACCGACGACCCGATAAGCGCCGGAACCCCGTCCGGCAACCGGCCCCCCGGCAGCGGGTTTCCTGTATCGGTGATCAGGATGTCCAGCTGATCTTGATCCAGCCGGCACGATACCTGCACATTCGCCGCCGCGATTCCGGCATAGGCATGTTCCACGACGTTGTTGATCGCCTCGGCCAGCGCAATCCTGACATCCCCGGCCTTATGCGCGGGCAGACCCTGCTTTGCCAGCCCGGCGCTGAGCTGCGCAATCCCGGCGCTGGCCTCTGCCGCGGTGGCGGGAAAGGTCAGTTCCATGCAGGTTTCGTCACAGATGGGTTTCACACGCTCACTCCTGCCGAAATCAGTCCATAGGGTCTGACATCGCGTCGTCCAATGTGGCAAACAGCCGGAACACCGTGTCCATGCGCGTTAGACGAAACACCTTTTCGACAACCGGCTGCAGGCCCGCCAGATCCAGCCTGCGCTCCTGCCCCAGTTGCTTCATCGAGGCGACAATCGCGCCCAACCCGCTGGAATCAATGAATTCGACCCCCGACAGGTCCAGCACGATCCGGGTTGCATCCGCCCCGGTCTCGCTGCGCATGTCTTCCTTGAACTGAATGGCCATTGCCGCATCAATGCGGTCGGCATGAACCGTGATGACCTGCGTTGTGCCGGTCGTTGTGCTGGTCAGCCCCATGGTCAACCGCCCCCAATCTGAATTTGCGTCGTAGAAATACGCTAGACGGCAAATCTTACCATTCGGTATTCATGCCCGGACAAGCAGGAGGAAAACCGGGATGAAAGACGTCGTAATCGCAGGGGCGGCCCGCACACCGATGGGCGGGTTTCAGGGCATGTTCGACGGGGTCGCCGCCGCCGATCTGGGCGGCACCGCAATCCGCGCAGCGCTGCAGCAGGCCGGAACGCAAACGGTGGATGAGGTTCTGATGGGCTGCGTCCTGCCAGCCGGTCAGGGCCAGGCCCCTGCACGGCAGGCCGGTTTTGCGGCGGGGCTTGGCGAAGAGGTGCCCGCAACGACGCTCAACAAGATGTGCGGCTCGGGCATGAAGGCGGCGATGATCGCCTTTGACCAGATCGCGCTGGGCCACGTGGACACGATGGTCGCGGGCGGGATGGAGAGCATGACCAACGCGCCCTACCTGTTGCCCAAAATGCGCGGCGGGGCCCGCATCGGCCATGGTCAGGTGGTCGATCACATGTTTCTCGACGGGCTCGAGGATGCCCATGACAAGGGCCGCCTGATGGGCACTTTCGCCGAAGACTGCGCCGAAACCTATCAGTTCACCCGCGAGGCGCAGGATGAATACGCTCTGAAATCTCTGTCAAACGCTCTGGCTGCCCAGGACAGCGGCGCGTTCGACGATGAAATCACGCCGGTCCTCATTAAGACCCGAAAGGGAGAGGTTGCGCAGGACGCCGATGAGCAGCCAAAATCCGCCCGGCCCGAGAAAATTCCGACCCTGAAACCCGCCTTCCGCAAGGACGGAACGGTGACGGCAGCCAATTCCTCGTCGATCTCAGATGGCGCGGCGGCGCTGGTTCTAGCTTCGGCCGACGCTGCCGAGGCCCAAGGCCTGGCGGTTCGCGCCCGCATTCTGGGTCATGCAACCCACGCCCAGGCACCGGGCCTCTTCACCACTGCCCCAATTCCGGCCGCACAGAAGCTGCTGGCGCGCATCGGCTGGACCAAAGACGACGTGGATTTGTGGGAGGTCAATGAAGCCTTCGCCGTTGTCCCCATGGCCTTCATTCAGGAAATGGGTCTGCCGCGCGAGAAGGTGAACGTGAACGGCGGGGCCTGCGCGCTTGGGCACCCGATCGGCGCATCCGGCGCACGGATCATGGTCACTCTGCTGAACGCGCTGGAAAAACGCGGCCTCAAACGCGGTGTCGCCGCCATCTGCATCGGCGGCGGCGAAGGCGCGGCCATCGCCATAGAACGCATTTGACCCTTCTTCTTGTTTCAAATACGGCGGGGGGTGAATTGAGCCGTAGGCTCAAGAGGGGGCAGCGCCCCCATCCCTCGGATACCAAGAAACCCTGCCATGACCGTTGACTACGACACGCTGACCAAAACCATCGCTGCTCTGACCGAAGGCGAAACCGACCAGATCGCACTGATGGCAACCATCGCCTGCGAGGTTTATCACGCTGATGACCGCTTCAATTGGACAGGGTTCTACCGCGTGACCGAGCCCAACCTGCTCAAGATCGGCCCCTATCAGGGCGGCCACGGATGCCTCGTCATCCCCTTCGATCGCGGCGTCTGCGGCGCGGCGGCGCGAACGGGCGAGGTTCAGCTGGTCCCGGAAGTGGACGCGTTTCCGGGCCATATCGCCTGCGCCACTTCAACCCGGTCCGAACTGGTTCTGCCGGTGCGCGATGCGGCGGGAAACATCATCGCTGTGTTCGATATCGACAGCGACCAGCCGGATGCGTTCACACACGAGGACGCAGAGCGACTGAGCTTCATTCTGACGCAGGTCTTCGAGGCTTGACCCGCTGAGACTGGCCGACCTGCTCGCCGATCAGGCATCAGGAGTATTGCCCTGATGGCCCTCAAGGGCATATCCGGTTCTGCGTCGGGTCACATTTCGTAGACAGGCTGTCTTGCGCGGTTCATTGAATCAACGTGGGGTCCGCAACCACTGCACATAGCACGGCCTGAAACCCCAGAATAACGAAGAGCCACGTGGAAAATCCGCGCTTGCGCGTCTTGTGCCGGAACATCCACCGCCCAAGCACTGCACCGGGGCTGCCCCCCAGCGCGGCCAACCACAGCAGCCTGCGTTCGGCAATCCTGCGCTTGCGTCGTCCCGCGCGGGCTTTGTCCCAGCCAAACGCCATCAAAGTCAGGGCATTAATGGCCCAAAGATACATCACGGCAATCCACATGCTAAACCCATAGCCAAGCCGGTTTCAGGCGGCAAATGAAAAAACACTTGGAAATTTCACCGATTCGCCCCATCGTGAAAATTGTGACGATATTTTCACAAGAGTCGGAGTCCCCGTGAACGCCCAAGCCCCCAACAGCGCAACCCTGGGTGCGGATATCCGGGCCCTGCGCAAGGCGCGAGGCCTGACGCTGACCGAGATTGCGGAAAAGCTGAACCGCTCGGTCGGATGGCTCAGCCAGGTCGAGCGGGACAAGTCCGATCCCTCGATCTCGGATCTGCGGCAGATCGCGGATTGTCTGGGTGTGCCGATGTCGATGCTGTTTGCGCATTCCGCAGCCCCGGCCGAGGAGCAGGGTTATGTGGTGCGCGCAGGCTCGCGCCGACCGATGGGCTCGGGCGAGGAAGGGCTGATCGAAGAACTGCTCTCGCCTGATCTAACCGATGATTTCGAGATGGTGCATTCCACCTTCAAACCCCGCTCGCGCATGCAAACCCCCGCAGATCGTCCAACGCAAGAGGTCGGCTATCTGGTCTCGGGCCGGCTGGACCTGACGATCGGTGGACGGCAGTTCTCGGTCGGTCCCGGCGATAGTTTCCGCATCAAGCATGAACCCTATCACTGGGCTAACCCTTATGACGAACCCGCCGTGGCCATCTGGGTCATCGCGCCGCCGGTGTACTGAATGAGCTTTGAGGCCTGGACCATATTTGCGCTGTTCTGGGTGGTGTTTGTCACCACGCCGGGGCCGAATGCGGTGAACTGTATCTCGAACGGGATTAGCCTGCCCTTTGGCAAGGCCATGCTGGGCGTTCTGGCGATTCTGACACAGGCCAGCGCGTTTCTGATCCTGTCGGCGCTGGGGATCACAGCGCTGATCGCGGCCTCTCCGACCGGGTTTTTCATGGCCAAGCTGATCGGGGCGGGCTTTCTGATCTGGATGGGCATCCGCGGCTGGATGAATGCGTCCAAACCCGCACCCGCCTCGGAACGCCCCGCACGCCATGTCTATCTGCACGCGCTGGCCGTCGCCACGATCAACCCCAAAAGCGTGGCGGGATATCTCGCCGCCTTTTCGCAATTCGTACAGCCCGAGGTGCCGATCTGGCAGCAGATGTCGGTCATAATGCCGACCGCGCTGGTCATCACGACGCTCAGCTACACCGGGTTCACCCTTCTGGGTGCGCTGATGGGCAAGGCGGCGTTGGGGGCCGTGTTCAACATCTGGGTCCGCCGCGTGATGGCGGCCTGTTTCATCATCTACGGCGTGTTGCTGGGCACCAGCACAACGCCGAGTGCAAAGGGGTAAAGACATGCACACCGGTTCCTGCCTCTGCGGCAAGGTCGCATTCACCATTGACGGAGACCTCACCCCGCCCAATGCCTGCCATTGCGGACAATGCCGCAGGCAGTCGGGGCATCTGTGGGCCTCAAGCGTCACGCATCAGGACAACCTCAGCTTCACCGCCAGCGACACGCTGGGCTGGCATCGCGCCTCGGACATCGCCAAGCGCGGGTTCTGCAGCGCGTGCGGTTCGTTCCTGTTCTGGCAGCACAATGACGAGGACACGATCGCGATCTCTGTGGGGTCTCTGGACGAGCCCACCGGCTTGAAACTCGCCCAGCATATCTTTGTCGCCGACAAGGGCGATTACTACGACATTCAGGACGACCTGCCCCAGCGGGCACATTGACAGGGAACCAAGCGCATGAGTGATTTTCCAACCAAGGCCCGTGTGGTCATCATTGGCGGCGGCGTTGTCGGCTGCTCGTCGCTTTATCATCTGGCCAAGAAGGGCTGGACCGACTGCGTTCTGCTGGAAAAGAACGAGTTGACGGCAGGGTCCACTTGGCATGCGGCGGGCAACGTGCCGACCTTCTCGAACTCCTGGGCGATCATGAACATGCAGCGCTATTCGACCGAGCTGTATTCGCGATTGGCGGACGAGGTCGACTATCCGATGAACTACCACGTCTCGGGCTCGATCCGTCTGGCGCACAGCAAAGAGCGGATGCAGGAGTTCGAGCACGCCATGTCCATGGGCCGTTATCAGGGCATCCCGATGGAGATGTGGACCCCGGAGCAGGCGAAAGAGCGCTACCCGTTCCTTGAAACCCATGACCTTGAGGGTGTGCTGTACGACCCGACCGATGGGGATATCGACCCGGCGCAGCTGACGCAGGCGTTGGCCAAAGGTGCGCGCGATATGGGCCAGAAAATCATCCGCTTCTGCCCGGCGACAGGCGTGACTCAGCATCAGGACGGCACCTGGACCGTCCACACCGACAAGGGCGATATTGCCTGCGACTATGTGGTCAATGCCGCTGGCTACTATGCGCAGCGCGTGGGCGAGATGTTCACACCCTTCGGCGGCCGCACTGTTCCGGCCATGGTCATGAGCCACCAATACCTGCTGACTGACGAAGTGCCCGAGGTCGAAGCTTGGTCAAAGGAACATGGTGGCAAGCTGCCGCTGCTGCGTGACGTGGATATCTCGTACTACCTGCGGCAGGAGAAGAACGGCTTCAACCTTGGCCCCTATGAACCCAACTGCAAGGGCCATTGGATGACCGAAGATGATCCAATGCCCGAGGATTTCAGCTTCCAGCTGTGGAACGACGATCTGGACCGCATTGAGGACATCGTTACCGACGCGATGGAACGGGTGCCGCTGATGGCAACCTCGGGTGTGGGGCGCGTGATCAATGGCCCGATCCCCTATGCGCCCGATGGTCTGCCGCTGATCGGCCCGATGCCGGGTGTGAAAAACGCGTTTGAGGCGCACAGCTTTACCTTCGGCATCGCGCAAGGCGGCGGCGCGGGCAAGGTGCTGGCCGAATGGATCGTCGATGGCGCGACCGAGTGGGACATGTGGGCCGTCGATCCGCGCCGCTACACCGACTACACCGATCAGGACTACTGCAACCAGAAAGGCATGGAGGTTTACGGCAACGAATACTCCATGCACTTCCCCCATCATGAATGGCCTGCGGCGCGGGACAAGAAAGTCTCGCCCGTGCATGCCAAGGTCAGGGAACTGGGCGGCGTTATGGGCGCCTATAACGGCTGGGAGCGGGCCAACTGGTTCGCCAAACCCGGCGACGATACCTCGCTTGAGGCCACGCATACATGGGGCCGCTCGGGTCCGTGGGAGCAGCGGGTGAAAGAGGAATGCGAGTCCGTGCGCGACCATTGCGGCGTGCTGGACCTGCCCGGCTTCTCGCGCTTCATGGTCAAGGGCGATGGTGCGGCCGAGGCTCTGCGCGGTCTGGTGACCGGTGGCTTGCCCAAGGTCGGGCGCATCAACCTGGTCTATATCTCGGATGATCGCGGCCGCATCCTGACCGAGATGTCCTGCTTGCGATTGGACGAGGACGCGTTCGTCATGATCACCGCCGCCACCGCGCAATGGCATGACCGGGACATTCTGGTGAACGCGATGCCCGCAGGCGTCAGCGTCGAGGATGTCACCACCACGCGTGACACCTTGATCGTCACTGGTCCGAAATCGCGAGAGATTCTGTCGGGGCTCACGGACGCGGATTTGTCCTCAGGCTGGCTGACCCATCAGTCTGCGACCGTGGCCGGACAGCCTGCACATCTGATCCGCGTCTCCTTTGCCGGGGAACTGGGCTGGGAGGTGCACGCGCTGAACCAAGACATGCCTGCCATCTACGACGCGGTGCTGGACGCCGGAGCCAAGCCCTTCGGCATGTATGCCCTGAACTCACTGCGCATCGAAAAAGGTTACCGTGCGTGGAAGGGCGATCTGTCGACCGATTACTCTCTGCTGGAAGGCGGGCTGGAGCGGTTCGTCAAGCTGGACAAACCGCAGGACTTCCCCGGCAAGGCCGCTATCCTGAACGAAAAGCAGCAGGGGTTGAAGAAATCCTTCGTCACCCTGACCGTGGACGCGGGCGCGTGCGACGCGCCTTATATGTCCTGCATTTGGCAGGGCGATCAGATCGTGGGTGAGACGACCTCGGGCGCATGGGGCTATCGCGTCGGCAAGTCCATCGCGCTGGGCATGGTCAGGACGGAACTGGCGAACCCGGGAACCGAGCTTGAGGTCGAAATCTACGGCCAAAAATGCCGCGCTGTGGTACAGGAGGATCAGCCGCTTTGGGATCCCACAAACGAGCGGCTGCGCGCATAACACCCAAAAAGGGAAGGCCATGAGCAAACGATACGCCAAGCTGGGGCCCGGTGAGGGTCCCAACTACGACTGGGAAAACGACCACACCTTCGTCAAGGTCTCGGGTGATGATACGGGTGGGTCCTATACGCTTATGGAAGACAATCTGAAGGCCAGCTTCGCGCTTGGCCTTCATCGCCATGACAACCATGCCGAGACCTTCTATTTTCTGGATGGCGCGGTGGATTTCTACGTCGATGGCGACTGGCACCGCTGCACCGCTGGCACAACGATGCATGTGCCTGCGGGCGTGCCGCATGCCTGCCGTGTTGCGGATAATGCGCCAGCGAAAATGCTGATGATCTTTCAGCCGTCGGGCTTTGACGGCTTTCTGGCGGAACTGGCAAAGATGACCGAGGCGGATTTCGCCGATGAGGCCAAAATGGCCGAACTGAACGCCCGCTATGACATCATTCCGATGGGACCCGTCCCACCGCATCCCGATGATGAGGGCTAAAGCATGACGATCCCGACCACCATGTCTGGCGTTTATTTGACCCACCACGGCGGCCCCGATGCGCTGGACAGGCGCGCGGATATACCGGTTCCGAAACCGGAGCCCGGTCAGGTGCTGGTCCGGGTGGCCGCCGCCGGGGTCAACAACACCGATATCAATACACGGGTTGGCTGGTATTCCTCGGACGTGACCGGGGCCACCGATGCGGTCGATCAACAGGTCGAGGCCGGAGGCTGGGGCGGAGCCCTGCACTTCCCGCGCATTCAGGGCGGTGATCTGTGTGGTATCGTCGAGGTGGCTGGCCCCGAGACCGGGTTCCAACCCGGTCAGCGCGTGACCTGCCCGATCAACCTGCCACGCCCGCGCCCCGGTAACCCGTTCGGGTTTATCGCTCTGGGGTCCGAGATGGATGGGGCCTTTGCGCAATACTGTCTGGTGCAGGCGGATGACCTGTATGATGTGACCGCCTCACCGCTGTCAGACATCGAAATAGCTGCCATTCCCTGCGCATTCGGCACTGCCGAGAACCTGCTGACCCGCGCAGGCGTGACCGCCGGGCATAAGGTGCTGATCACCGGGGCCTCGGGCGGCGTCGGTCTGGCTGCTGTGCAACTGGCCCGTTTACGGGGGGCGTCGGTCTGGGGCGTGACGGGGGCTGCCAAGGCGGATGTGGTCAAGGAACAAGGCGCTGTTGACACGTTCGACCGGGGCGCGCCGCTGCCGCAGGACATGTTCGATGTGGTCGTCGACGTAGTTGGCGGGCCCGTCTGGCCGGATTTGATCCTGTCCCTAAAACCGGGCGGGACCTATGCCGTTTCGGGTGCGATTGCCGGGCCGATCGTTCAGGCCGATCTGCGCGACATCTACCTGCGCGACATCACCATCCATGGCTGCACCCATCAGTCGCCCGAAGTGTTTGGCCGTCTGGTGGAGTTGATCAATCAGGGGCGGATCAGACCCCTGGTTTCCAAAACCTATCCGCTGAGGGATATCGTAACCGCACAGGAAGACTTCCAATCCAAGGCGTTTCCGGGAAAGCTTGTCCTGATCCCATGAGAAAGAGTTAACATGGCAGATATCACGCTTCTGGACGGCTCAATCGGGCAGGAACTGGTTAAGCTCAGCGGGCAAACGCCGACACCGCTTTGGTCGACTCGAGTGATGATCGACCATCCCGAACTGGTCGCTCAAGTCCATGCCGAATACTTCCGCCGCGGTGCGACAGTTGCTACCACCAACACCTATGCCATCCACCGCTCGCGCCTTGTGCGTGCGGGGATGGAGGATCAACTGGCCACCCTGATCGACGCCGCCCTGACCCAGGCACAGGCCGCGCGGCAGGGTACGCAAGGCCGGATCGCCGGGGCGCTGGGCCCTTTGCTGGCCAGCTACCGCCCCGATCTGCAGCCCGACCCAGCAGAGGCCGCTGTGAAATTCGCCGAATTGGTTGGCCTCATGTCGGATCGTGTGGACTTGTTTCTGATCGAAACCGTCTCGTCGGTGCTCGAAGCAGAAGGAGCCCTGCGTGGTACTCAGGGCGGCGGCAAACCGGTCTGGCTGGCCCTGTCGGTCATGGACGATGACGGCACCCGGCTGCGGTCGGGCGAGGCGCTTGGCGATATCACCCCTTTGGTTGAGCGGTACCGGCCCGACGCCCTGCTGATCAACTGCTCACGCCCCGAGGCGATCCCGGCCGCGTTGCAGATCCTGTCGGGGATGGGGCTGCCCTTCGGGGCCTATGCCAATGGCTTCACCCATATCTCTGACGGGTTCCTGCAGGATGCACCCACTGTGGACACACTGGAAAATCGGATCGACCTTGGCCCGGCGGCCTATACGGAACATGTCATGCGTTGGGTCGCGCACGGGGCGACGATTGTGGGCGGATGCTGCGAAATCGGACCGGATCATATCGGTGCCCTGGCCGAGGCGCTTCGGTCTGCCGGTCATCGGATTGTCTGAGGGGCACCGATGAGCCCACCCGACCCCCGCACCCACCATTTCGACATCCTGGTCGCGCCCGGCTTTGTCCTTCTGGAACTGGCCTCTCTGGTCGAGGTGTTGCGCGTTGCCAACCGGGTGTGCCCGACCCCTCCGTTCAGCTTCACTTACCGGTCGCTTCGCGGCGGCCCGGTGACCAGCAGCAGCGAGGCGACAGTTTCAACCCAAGCCATCCTGCCCCAGCCCAAGGCCGATTACCTGTTCGTCATCGGCAATTCCGACCCCGATCAGCCCGACCTGTCGCTGGGCCGGATCGTATCGGATTACACCTATCGTGGCGCGCAGGTGTTTTTGCTGGCCGAAGCCGCCAGCCGGTATATCGATGAACAGGGCACCGCTGATCTGGCGACCCATTGGGAAAACGCCTCGTTCCTGCGCGAACGCGGCGCGCGGTTCGAGGCTAAGCTTTCCATCGCCACAGAACGCGGCGCGGTCGTGACCTGCGCCGGGATGGAGGCAACGACAGATGTCGCTTTGGCGGTGATCGGGCGGCACGTCTCGGGGCCCGCCAAGATGACCGTCGCCGATATCATGCTGCACGAAAACATCCGCGATTTTTCGTCGATGCAACCGTTCTCTGGCGTCAAAACCACCGCCACTGGTGACGCCAAGCTGGATCAGTGCATCAAACTGATGCAGGCCAATATCGAGGACCCTCTGCCGATTCAGCAGATCGTGGATACGTTGCATCTGTCGAATCGGTCTCTGGAACGCAAGTTTCGAACGTTTTTTGGGACGACCCCCAACGGCTTTTACCGTGAGATGCGGCTGGCCAAGGCTAATAACCTGCTGCTCAACACTACGATGAGCGTGCGGGAGATCGGGCTGGCCTGCGGTTTTCCGAACGGGTTTTCCTCGGTCTACAAAAGCTTCTTCGGCGTCACCCCTTTCGTCATGAGGCGCGGCAAGAGGCAGGCAGCGCAGGGGTGATTTCTACGCATTTTCTGACGTTTTTGATGGATTTGCTGCCGGTCTTTCGTGCCATTCAGGGAAAAACCTGAAACGGCGGAGGCATCAGGATGGTCGATCTTCCCAGCAAGGCCCGCGTGGTCATCATCGGCGGCGGTGTCATCGGATGTTCGGTGGCCTATCACCTGACCAAAAAGGGCTGGAGCGATGTTGTGCTGTTGGAGCGCAAGCAACTGACCAGCGGCACCACCTGGCATGCAGCCGGCCTGATCGCTCAGTTACGGGCGACGGCCAACATGACCAAGCTGGCAAAATACACTCAGGAACTTTACAATTCGCTTGAGGAAGAAACTGGCGTGGCGACGGGGTTCAAGCGCTGCGGGTCCATCACCGTTGCGCTGACCGAAGAACGCAAGGAAGAGATTTACCGTCAAGCGGCGATGGCCCGCGCCTTTGGGGTTGAGGTCGAGGAAATCTCGAACGAGCGTGTCAAAGAGATGTACCCGCATCTGAATGTCGACGGCGTCAAAGGTGCCGTTTACCTGCCGCTGGACGGGCAGGGTGATCCGGCCAATATCGCCCTGGCGCTGGCCAAGGGTGCACGGCAACGCGGCGGGATCGTCAAGGAACGTGTGAAGGTCACCGATATCGCCAAACAGGGCCGCACCGTGACCGGCGTGGATTGGGTTGCGGACGATGGCAGCGCCTCGGGCCATATCGATTGCGACATGGTGGTGAACTGCGCGGGCATGTGGGGGCATGAGGTCGGCCGGATGGCTGGTGTCAACGTGCCCCTCCACGCCTGCGAGCATTTCTACATCGTGACCGAGGCCATCGACGGCCTGAGCCAGCTTCCGGTGCTGCGGGTGCCGGATGAATGCGCCTACTACAAGGAAGACGCGGGCAAAATCCTGCTGGGCGCGTTTGAACCCAACGCCAAGCCGTGGGCGATGAACGGCATCCCGGACAGTTTCGAATTCGATCAGCTACCGGAAGATTTCGACCATTTCGAACCGATCCTCGAAGCCGCTGTCAACCGCATGCCGATGCTGGCCGAGGCAGGCATTCACACCTTCTTCAACGGCCCGGAATCGTTCACGCCCGACGATGCCTACCATCTGGGCCTCGCGCCCGAGATGGAGAACTACTGGGTCGCTGCCGGGTTTAACTCGATCGGTATCCAGTCCGGCGGCGGTGCAGGCATGGCGCTGGCCGAGTGGATGGATACGGGTGAGAAGCCCTTCGATCTGGGCGATGTGGACATCAGCCGGATGCAGCCGTTTCAGGGCAACAAACAGTATCTGTTCGAACGGTCGAAAGAGACGCTGGGCCTGCTCTACGCCGACCATTACCCCTATCGACAGAAAGCCACCGCGCGCGGGGTGCGGCGGACGCCGTTCCATCATCACCTGCTGGAACAGGGCGCGGTGATGGGTGAACTGGCAGGTTGGGAACGCGCCAACTGGTTTGCCAATGAGGGGCAAGAGCGCGAATACCAGTATAGCTGGAAACGCCAGAACTGGTTCGAAAACTCGGCCGCCGAACACCGCGCCGTGCGCGAGAATGTCGGCATGTACGACATGTCCTCATTCGGCAAAATCCGTGTCGAAGGCCCGGATGCTGAAAAGTTCATGAACTATATAGGCGGCGGTGATTATGCCGTGCCTGCTGGCAAAATCGTCTACACCCAGTTCCTGAACCGCACGGGTGGGATCGAAGCAGACGTAACCGTCACCCGCTTAAGCGAGACCGCCTATCTGGTCGTCACCCCCGCCGCCACTCGTCTGGCCGATCAAACCTGGATGATGCGCCACAAGGGCAGCTTCAACGTGGTGATCACGGATGTCACGGCGGGCGAGGGCGTTCTGGCCGTCATGGGCCCCAACGCGCGCGCGCTACTGGAAAAGGTCTCACCCAGTGATTTCTCGAACGCCACAAATCCCTTTGGCACCGCGCAGCAGATCGAGATCGGCATGGGCATCGCCCGCGCGCATCGCGTGACCTATGTGGGCGAATTGGGCTGGGAGATTTACGTCTCGTCCGACATGGCCGGGCATGTGTTTGAAACCCTGCACGCGGCGGGGCAGGATATGGGCCTGAAGCTTTGCGGTATGCATATGATGGATAGCTGCCGGATCGAAAAAGGCTTCCGCCATTTCGGCCATGACATCACCTGTGAGGATCATGTGATCGACGCGGGCCTCGGCTTTGCTGTCAAAACCGACAAGGGCAGTGACTTCATCGGGCGCGAGGCCGTGATCGAGCGCAAGGAAAGTGGCTCCAAGAGCCGTCTGGTCCAGTTCAAGCTGACCGATCCAGAACCGCTATTGTTCCACAATGAGCCGATTGTACGGGATGGCGAGTATGTAGGCTACCTCAGCTCGGGCAATTACGGACACACGCTGGGCGGCGCCATCGGTTTGGGGTATGTGCCGTGCGAGGGTGAAAAGGCGGCGGATGTTCTGGCCTCAGGCTACGAGATTGATGTCTGTGGGGTAAAGGTCCAGGCCGAGGCATCGCTGAGGCCTATGTACGATCCCAAATCTGAACGGGTGAAGGTTTGACATGTGGTTGGGGGCTCTGCCCCCGCCGCCCGTTCCGGGCGACTCCCCCGGGATACTTTTAGACAGATGAACAGGGGATCCTTCCTTCATCTGTCTCTAAATATCCCGGAGCGCGAGGCAGAGCCTCGCAATGCGATCGCATAACCACGCGCGTGACTGTTCACAAATTTTGATGTGGGTCTTCACGGTTTTCGCAGTTCCCAACCCACCCTGATCTGCCCTAAACAGGCGCGGTATCAACCGGAGACCACCTGTGGCTGACGCACCTGTCCCACCGAGCAATGCCGACACGCCGAAAGGGCTGGCGTTGGCCGTGACGGCCTATGTCCTTTGGGGGTTTCTGCCTCTTTACATGAAAGCCATGGCGCATATCGGGCCGGTCGAGATTGTGGCGCACCGCATCATCTGGTCGGTGCCGGTGGCTGGCCTGCTTCTGGTGGCGCTGGGGCGGACGCGGGATATCCGGACGGCGCTGGGCAATCCAAAGATGCTGGCGATGGCCGCTTTGACGGCAGCGCTGATCTCGGTGAACTGGGCGATTTATGTCTGGGCGATTTCCTCGGGCAATGCGCTGGATGCGGCGCTTGGGTATTACATCAACCCTCTGTTCAGTATTGCGCTGGGCGCGATCCTGCTGCGCGAGCCGCTGAACCGGACGCAACTGGTGGCCGTTGGGCTGGCCGCGTTGGGGGTACTTGTTCTGGTGGTTGAGGCCGGACAACTGCCCTGGGCGGCGCTGGGGTTAATGGTCAGTTGGGGGTTCTACGCCTTCTTCAAGCGCTCGCTGCCAATCGGCCCCAATCAGGGGTTTTTGCTTGAGGTATTGATCCTGCTGATCCCGGCGCTGACCTATGTGACTTGGCTGGGCGCAAAAGGGACGGGCCATTTCGGGGCCGCTGCGAGTGACACCATGCTGCTGGCGGGGGCAGGGATCGTGACGGCGGTTCCGCTGCTGGTCTATGCCAACGGAGCCAAGCTGGTGCGGCTGTCCACCATGGGCATCCTGCAATACATCGCGCCGACGATGATCTTCATCACCGCCGTCACCGTGTTTGGCGAGCAGATCGACCGGGGCCGCTTGATTGCGTTTCCGCTGATCTGGGCCGCTTTGGTGGTCTACTCAATCCCGATGATCCGGCAGGCGCGGGCTCAGGCCTGATGCAGAAGGCGGGCCGCTTCTTTGGCCCAGATTTCATAGGTTTTAGGGCTGGGGTGATAGCCGTCTGGCGCGGCCAAGGCCGGATCGTCGGGCAAGTCCAGCGTCAAGTGGCGGGCTTGCGGGTAGCGCGCGGCGACCTGCTGCAAGCCTTGATCCAGACGCGCGGCCTGCCGTCCCAGAACCCAGGCCAAGGGTTGCGGCAGGGCAGGGAAGCGGCTCATTTGCGGCACAGCGGTCAGAACCACCCGGCGCGCGCCCAATCTGTCGGTGAGCAGGTCCATCAGACGGGTTTGCCGCGCGATGAACCTGTTACGGGTCACGCCGCGTGTTACATCGTTTACACCAAGGGCTGTCACCACCGCATCATTCGAACCGTCCAGTTTCTCCAACCGATTCAGAACGTCCTGCGTGGTGTGCCCTGTTGTCGCTTCCAGCCGCCATTCGACCGAATAGCGGCGGCCCAGTTGTGCGACCAGATGGCCCGACAAGGCCTGCGCCTGCGTGCCCGCCCCAACCCCTGCGGCCGAGCTGTCGCCGGTGATCAGCAGACGCAGGCGCGGACCTCGGCCCGAGCGCCCCTCGCGCGGGCCCGAAGGTTCCGGCAGCATCTGCGCTTTGCGACGCACGGACAGGCCTTGGGCTGCAAGCACCGGCAGCAGCGGCACCCTGAGAATTTGGTCGGCGGCAATCGGTCCGGGCATGATCAACTCAGCGCGTCTTTGTAATCCAGAAAGCGGGGGTCTTTCATCACCCGCGCCATCATCGCCTCGCGCAGGGCACCGATGGTCTTGTAGGGGCGCATGACGACCTCGAAGGTCTGAACAAGGCCTTCGTCGTTCAGGGTGATCAGGTCGACGCCAATCGCATCCAGATCGCCGACCTTGCACTGAAACTCTAGCGCCCAGTCGGTGCCGTCGCCCATAATGCGACGATAGCGGAAGTCCGAGAAGACCTGACCCACATGGCCCAGCACCGCCGCCACCGGCGCGCGGCCTGTCCAGGTGCTGTAATAGGTTGGCGGCAGGAACCGGACATCCTCGGCCAGAAGCGCGTGGATCAGGGTTTCATCGCCCTTGGCGACCACTTCTTGCAAGAGTTTGATTGTTGGGTGCATGTCACCTCCGTTATCCTTAACGCAAGATTTGCCTATGGCCGCCGCGCAGACAAGGACGACGTTGCGGGAAGCGGCGCGCTGCGATAGGCAGACCCGCATGACCGAGACCTATGATCCCCCGACAACGCCGCTGGACGTGCTGCATGAAGATGCGCAGCTGATCGTGGTGAACAAGCCCTCGGGTCTGTTGTCGGTGCCGGGGCGGGGGGACCATCTGGCCGATTGCCTGCTGACTCGCGTTCAGGCGAGCTTTCCGCAGGCGCTGCTGGTGCACCGGTTGGATCGCGATACATCGGGGATCATGGTGTTTGCCCAGACACCCCATGCGCAGCGGCATCTGGGCCTGCAGTTCGAAAAGCGCCAGACACGTAAAACCTATGTTGCCCGCGTCTGGGGAAAGGTCGCGCCCAAGACCGGGACTGTGGACCTGCCTCTGATCGTGGACTGGCCCAATCGCCCGCGGCAGATGGTGTGTCATGACACCGGCAAACCCGCCGTCACCGACTGGCACGTCGTGAAGCATGAGGACGACAGCACGCGTTTGCGTCTGTTTCCCAAGACCGGCAGGTCCCACCAGTTACGGGTCCACATGCAGGCGCTGGGGCATCCCATCCTTGGCGATCCGTTCTATGCCACCGGACCGGCGCTGGAGTTCCCCCGGCTGATGCTGCATTCCGAGGAATTGCGCCTGAAACACCCCGAGGGCGGTATTTCGATGAAATTCCGCGCCTCTGCCGATTTCTAACCATTTGGCAGGTATTTGCCGATTTCACCGTATTGTTGCTTGAGCCTGACGTAGCGCAGCGTGATATACTGGGTCAAACGAACCAAACCCGGCAAACGGGTACAGGAGCAGAAGGTGATATCATGACGATTTCCAAGTTTTTTCTGGCCACCGGGCTGTGCTCGGCCATGGCCCTGACCGCATGTACCGATCCCGGAACGCTGAGCGTGCCGAGCGATCCCAACCAGAACACCAAGCAAGGCGCGATTCTGGGTGGCCTCGTGGGGGCCGGAGTTGGGGCCATCGCAAACGGCTCGGACCCGTTGCTGGGGGCACTGGCCGGAGGGGCCATCGGTGCTGCCGGAGGCGGCCTGATCGGCAATCAGCTGGACAAACAGGCGGCAGAACTGCGCCAGCAGCTGGCCAATGACGGCATCACCATCGTAAACGCAGGTGATCGGCTGATCGTGACCGTGCCCAACGACATCACCTTTGACACCGACAGCGCGACCGTGCGTCCGGCGCTGCGGTCCGATCTGGTGAAGGTGGGGCAGAACCTGGTGAACTACCCCAACTCGAACGTGCAGATCATCGGGCATACCGACAGCGACGGCGATGCATCCTATAATCAGGGCCTGTCGGTGCGCCGCGCCAACGCGGTGGCAGACATTCTGCAGGCAAATGGCGTGAGCTTTAACCGTATCTCGACCATCGGTCAGGGCGAGAACAATCCGATTGCCTCGAACCTGACGCCTGCTGGAAAGGCGCAGAACCGCCGGGTCGAGATCATCGTGGTTCCAAGCGGCAACGCCTGATCCTGCGCAGGGATTGTGCATCAAACAGGGTTTGGTTCCGGCGGTTCGCGGTTTAACTATGGGGAAACACTGAATCGGAGTTTCCCCTGATGTCCAAACCGGTCCTGCTTGGCCTGTCCGGGTCTTTGCGCCAAAACGCCACCAACCGCAAACTGCTGCGCGAAGCCGCGCGGCTGTTCGACCCTGCCAGCTTCATCGAGGCGGATTTGAACCTGCCGCTCTATGACGGCGATCTGGAGGAAGGCGAGGGCATCCCCGCCGCCGTTCAGACACTGGCTGATCAGATCGCGCAGGCCGATGCGGTGATTATCTCAACGCCGGAATACAACAAAGGACCCTCGGGGGTTCTGAAGAACGCGCTGGACTGGGTCAGCCGGACCAAGGGCAATCCGTGGGTCGATAAGCCGGTAGCCGTAATGTCCGCCGCCGCGGGCCGGGCCGGGGGCGAGCGGGCGCAGATGATCCTGCGCGCCTATATGGTGCCGTTCCAGCCGCGTATCCTGCAGGGGCCCGAGATTCATCTGGCCAGCAGTTCGAACGAGTTTGACGAGCAGGGCAGGCTGACCAACCATCGCTACGAAACAACGCTGCACAAGCTGATGGAGAAGCTGCGGGACATGAGTCAAAACTGCCCCGATGCCTCGTGACACGCAAACCGATGTGATGGACCCGGCGCGGGCTGCTGCCCTGCAAGCGGCGCTGGGCCGGGACGGCGTGATCACCGAAGGGTCTGCACTGCCGCCCTTCTTCCACCACCTGTATTTTTGGACGGCCCGCGCACCGGATCAGTTGGGCCGAGATGGCCACCCCCGTGTCGGCGACGCTCTGATCCCCGATATGGGCCTGCCCC
This sequence comes from Ruegeria sp. G12, assembly GCF_056533565.1. Classification (NCBI taxonomy): domain Bacteria; kingdom Pseudomonadati; phylum Pseudomonadota; class Alphaproteobacteria; order Rhodobacterales; family Roseobacteraceae; genus Ruegeria; species Ruegeria sp. G12. Next base: position 74,818 of record NZ_JBQFOO010000003.1, on the reverse strand, counting down.
GCCGGATGTGGGCTGGGGGCAGGTTGGAGTTTCATGACCCGCTGATTGCAGGGGTTCCGGCTGAACGGCGCTCGGTGCTGGACAGCCAAAGCACCAAGGTCGGGCGGTCCGGCCCGCTTGGCTTTGTCACCCTGCGGCACGAAATCTGGCAGGCGGGTAACCTGCGTCTGACCGAGTGGCAGGACCTTGTGTATCGCGACGACTCGTCCGAGAACGCGGCCAAACCGACCCCTCCGGTGGCCAGAACGGACGAGACAGACCGGCGAGAGCTCAGGTTCGATACCACCCTGCTGTTTCGCTATTCGGCGCTTACGTTCAACGGGCACCGGATTCACTATGATCTGGATTATGCCCGCGATGTCGAAGGCTATGACGGGCTGGTCGTGCACGGGCCGTTGCTGGCGCAGCTCCTGATGCTGTTTGCCGAGGACCTGACAGGGCCTTTGACAGCGTTTTCCTTCCGCGCCACCGCACCGCTGATGCACTTTGAGTACGCGGAGCTGTGCAGAAACGGACCAGATATGTGGGTGCGTGGCCCCGATGGCCGCCAATGCATGCAGGCCGTGGCCCGGTCAGAGTGAGGCCTCGGGCCGGAAATCCTCGGGGATCGTATCGCGGTCGTCCAGAACCAGATCGGCCATGACCTCGGCTACTTTCGGGGCCATGCCAAAGCCGATCTTGAACCCGCCATTGGCGATGAACTGACCTTGGTGCAGGGGGTGCGCCCCCAGCATCGGCGCGCGGCTTTTGCTGCGGGGGCGGACGCCCGCCCAACGCTCGATCACCTCGGCCCCGTGCAGCAGCGGCACCGCGCGGGTGGCGCGGTCCAGAACGTCATCAAGCGCGGTGTCAGTGCTGGTTGGGTCGTCATACTCCCGCTCGGAGGTTGAACCGATGGCCAGCGTTCCGTCCGCATGCGGCACGATATGGATGGCGTCGGCAAATAGCTGTGGCGCGTCACCGGCATCGAAACGCAGCAAGGCTGCCTGTCCTTTGACGCCGTTGCCAACAGTTTTGCCAAAGGCCGCGTTCAGGTCCAGCAGACCGGCCAGCCCGGTTGCGTGGATGATGCTCCCCGCGTCGGACGCTTCGGGAACCACCTCAATGCCCCTCACCGCCAGCGCCGCAACCAGCGCCGCGCAGGCGCGTCGTGGATGCATACGCGCGGTCAGCGTGTCGTGAATGACATAGCCCGTCGGGCTGGGCGGGCACCACGCGCCAGCCTCGGCGGTTTCGATCACCCGCCATTCGGCACGCCCCTGCCACAGATCACGCGCCGTCTCCTGCCGCTGTCGCGCCAAATCGAGACCACGCTGGTCCGGGATCGGCTGAATGCGCCCCAGACGCCCGTAGCCTGCGGACACGCCGCCTGTTGCCTCGACCTGCGCCCAGAACGGTTCGGCCATGATCAGACTGTCGAACTGAAACGCTTTTTTGGCGTTCCAGTTTTCCGGCACATGCGGGGCCAAAGCGCCCACCAGCCCGCCGCTGGAGCCTGCACCGGGACCAAAGGGATCGACGACCTGCACCTTCGCGCCGCGTCGGGCGCAGGTCCAGGCGATGGACAGGCCGAAAATCCCCGCGCCCCGCACCGTCACATCGACCATTGCCAATCCCCTTTTCCTTGTTCAGTGTCGCGCCGCTTAGCTACAGGATTCCCCGATGGCAGACCAGCGCGCCAAACTGACCTGGACCGAGGATCGGATTCCGGTCTCGGACCGGTTCGATGATCCCTACTACTCGTTGCAGAACGGGCTGGAAGAGACGCGTCATGTGTTTCTGGCAGGCAACGACCTGCCCGCGCGCTTTGCGCCGGGGTTTCACATCGCCGAGCTTGGTTTTGGCACCGGGCTGAACATGCTGACCGTCTGGTCCGAGTGGGAGAGCTCTGGCCAGACAGGGCCGCTGCAGTTCACCAGTTTCGAAGCCTTCCCAATGGAGGCCGAGGACATGGAACGCGCGCTGGCGGCGTTTCCGGAGTTGAAACTTTGGACGGATCGATTCCTTGCGCAGTGGACGGGGCAAAGCTGCGATCTGGACACGCTGTCGCTGAGGGTCATTCACGGCGATGCCCGTAAGACCCTGCCCACATGGGATGGCGCTGCCGATGCATGGTTTCTAGACGGGTTCTCACCCGCCAAAAACCCCGAACTTTGGGGTGCGGACCTGATGCAACAGGTCGCTGATCACAGCGCGCCAAATGGCACTGCCGCCACCTATACCGCCGCAGGCTTTGTGCGGCGCGGGTTGCAGGAGGCTGGTTTCACTGTCACCCGCACTCCCGGCTATGGCCGCAAGCGCCACATGACCCGCGCGGTGAAAACGTGACCCAGACCAACAATATCAGCGCGGGAATCGCGCTTATGATCGGCGCGACGGTTGTGTTCGCGCTGCAGGACGGTATCTCGCGCCATCTGGCCGGGGCGTATAACACCTATATGGTCGTGATGGTCCGCTATTGGTTCTTCGCGGCTTTTGTCATCGCCTTGGCCGCCCGCGCACCCGGAGGGCTAAAGGCAACGGCTCAGACAAGCCAACTTGGCCTGCAGATTTCCCGAGGCGTCATTCTGGCCACCGAGGTCTGCGTCGCGGTCTACGCCTTTACCATTCTGGGCCTGATCGAAAGTCAGGCCGTGTTCATCTGCTACCCGCTGCTGGTCGCGGCCCTCAGCGGTCCGGTCCTTGGGGAACAGGTGGGTTGGCGGCGCTGGTCGGCGATTGGCGTGGGATGCGTAGGCGTTCTGATCATCCTGCAGCCGGGGGCCGGGGTCTTTAACCCGTGGGCGATCATCCCGCTGATCTCGGCGCTGCTGTTCGCCATCTACGGCCTGCTGACCCGCTATGCCGCCCGCCGCGATACGTCCCTGACCAGTTTCTTCTGGACCGGCATCGCCGGGGCGGTGGCGATGACACTGGTCGGCATTTGGTTCTGGGAACCGATGGCCCGTGCCGACTGGCTTTGGATGGGGCTGTTGTGCGTGTCCGGGGTGCTGGGCCACTGGCTGCTGATCAAATGCTACGAAATGGCCGAGGCCAGCGCCGTGCAGCCTTTTGCCTATTTCCATCTGGTCTGGAGCGCCATCCTCGGCATTTCAGTTTTCGGAGAAACCCTGCGCCCCGAGGTCGTCGCGGGCGCAGCATTGGTCGTGGGTGCAGGCCTTTTTACCCTATGGCGCGAACGCCGCCAGCGTTGAGCCCGTCAGTTCCTGCGAGAACGGGACCGGCAGTGCAGGCTGGCCCAGTCGGGCGCGGTACACCGGCAGGCTTTCGGCCACGCGCATCACGTAATTTCGGGTTTCCTTGAACGGGATGGTCTCAATCCAGTCCACCATATCCACCTGACCGGCGCGCGGATCGCCATAGCGCTGCATCCACGAGATCGGGCGTCTGGGCCCCGCATTATACCCGGCAGCCATCATCACGATATTGCCGTTGAAGTCTGCAGCTAGCCCCGACAGGTAGTTGGCCCCCAACTTGGCATTATACTTCCAGTCCGAGGTCAGCCGCACGGTCTTATGCCCGCTGAGGATGCCCAGTTCCTGCGCCACCAGCTTGGCGGTGGCTGGCATCACCTGCATCAACCCGCGCGCGCCTGCACCACTGATCACGACAGGATCGAATTCGCTTTCACGCCGCGCAATGGCAAGCGTCATCTCCTTGGCCATCGGCAGGCCCATATCGGCAACCGGATGCACTGGGTAATAGGCGGCAGGCAGCACGGTTCCGGTCGTGGCCGCGCGTTTGGCAATCATCACCGCCAGATGCGGCTCTTTCAACTCGATCACCAGATCACCCAGTTGCGTCGCCTGCACCGGGTCGAGGCTTTCGACCAGATGGGTCAAAAACCGCTCGGCCAGATTGTCCTCGCCCGCTTTCAGCAACAGCAACCCGGCCTCCAGCACGCTGGAATCGGCAAACTCGGCCTCTTTCCAATGCGGTGCGCGGCGCGGGCTGGCGAGTTCGCTGTCAAAGGGCCGTCCGATCTGTTCCGCCGCCAGCAGGCCATAGAATGAGGTTTGGTAATCGGCACCCGTCGCATAGGCCTCGTATGCCTTGTCCGCATCGCCATGCGCGGCATAGGCCCGGCCCAGCCAATAGCCGCCGCGCCCCTTGGAAATGGGCGACTGAACAGCGGTCGAGAAATTTTGGAAATGCCGGATCGCAGTGGCCGGATCATCCAGCTTGCGCAGGGCAAGAAAGCCCGCCAGCCATTCCAGGTCCGCATAACCAAAGCCCATTTCCGGCGTCATGTGGTGGTTCGCAGCGATATCATAGGCCCTGTTCGCATCGCCCTGCCGCATCGCCAGCCGCGCCAGCCTGCGCCGCCCTTCGGCCCATTTGTCCGGTTCCCCCAGCGCATCGGGGCCGGTGGACCGGGCCAGCATCAGATCGATGGCGCTGTCATCCAGTTCCTTTTTGTCCCGCCAGACAAAGCGGTCAAAGGCCAGCCCCGGCGCATCCGCCAGCGCTTTCGGCACCGCCGAGATTTTCCCGTCCACCCCCGGTTCGCGCTTTTGCAGGGCAATCCGCGCCTCTGCCAGTTTGCGCTGGTCGGCGCTGACCAGGGGCAACATGCGACCGGCACTGACCAGATGTCCGTCCCACAGCATCCTGTCCAGCCGGGCCGCGTGGTGCGGTTTCAACACTTTGGAGAAGTTTTCGATGTAATCTTTCTGCAGCCCCGACCCCATCGGCATGGTGCGCCAGGCGGTCACGATATCGGCTTCGGCCTCGCCATGCCGGCCCTTCGCCATCAGGGCGATCGCGTAGTTCAGGGCACCTTCCGCCGTCTGCGGTGACTGATCGGCGTAGAAGGTCAAAGCCCGGTCCACATCAGAACCGCTAAAGGACGGCTCGCTTTTCCGGCGCAGCCAGGCCAGCCCGGGCCAGTCCGGGCGACGGTCCAGAAACACCAGCACATCGCCGGAACTGCCGAACCCTTCGCGCAGCCAATGCCAGACGATAATGTCGCGCGAAACCGACCCGCGTGCGCCCGACACCCGCAACGCCTCGTTCCAGTCGCCCTTGCGCATTTCGGCCAGCCCGGCCCGCAAATCGCCCGCAGCATCGGCAGATGCCCGCTGCGGCGGCAGCGCCAAAGTCAGAATCACCGCCATCACAGCAGCCAGAACGCGTGTCATCCCTTGCATTTCCCAACCAACCGAGGATACAGCCATGCAGGATAATGCGTGCGCTGCCGGGATCAACTCACAAACCTTCAAACGAGGCGGACCGGGGCGTGAAAACCACAAACTGCACCTTAAGGAGCGTGTCATGTTCAAAGGCTCGATGCCAGCCCTCGTCACCCCGTTCAGAAACGGCGAGTTGGACCTGGATACGCTCAAACACCTGGTAGAGTGGCACGTAGAGGAAGGCTCGACCGGCTTGGTGCCCGTGGGCACGACCGGCGAAAGCCCGACGCTGAGCCATGAAGAGCATGAAACCGTTGTAGCAGAGGTTGTGAAGGCCGCCGCGGGCCGGGTTCCGGTCATCGCCGGTGCGGGCTCGAACAACACGGTCGAGGCGGTTCGCTTCGTCCAGTTTGCGAAGAAAGTCGGCGCAGATGCGGCGCTGGTGGTGACGCCCTACTACAACAAGCCGACGCAGAAAGGTCTGCTGGCCCATTACCGTACCTTGCATGACTGCGCCGATATCCCGATCGTCATCTACAACATTCCCGGCCGTTCGGTCATCGACATGACGCCCGAGACGATGGGAGAGCTGTCGAAACTGCCGCGCATCATCGGCGTCAAGGACGCAACCGGCGATCTGGCGCGCGTCAGCCAGCAGCGTGCTGCCTGTGGGCCCGAATTCTGCCAACTCTCCGGCGAGGACGCCACTGCGCTGGGCTTCAATGCCCATGGCGGGGTCGGCTGCATCTCGGTCACGGCCAATGTCGCACCCAAGCTTTGCGCCGAATTCCAGCAGGCCACGCTGGAGGGCGACTATGCCAAAGCGCTGGCCTATCAGGACCGCCTGATGCCCCTGCACGAGGCCATCTTTATCGAACCTGGACTGGTGGGCGCGAAATACGCGCTCAGCAAACTGGGCCGCTGCAGTGCTGAAGTCCGCTCGCCCCTGACAGAGCTTGAGGACAGCACCAAAGCCACCATCGACGCCGCCATGGTGCATGCGGGCCTGCTGTAAACCGCGGCCCCAAACCGGATCCGCTCTTCATCTGGCCGAAAATATCCCGGGGGAGGAATTGGCCTGAAAGGCCAAGGAGGGGGCTGGCCCCCTCCGCTACCGCTTGCCGTAATAGAGCCCCACGACATGTTCCGCCTGCGCAAAGAACAACCAGCGTGAGATCACGACGCCGGTCAGATGCGACAACACGGCCAGCAGCGCAAAGACATGCTTGATCGCAACACCTGCAACCGGGATCAGGATCAGCAGCAAGGGCAGGGCAAAAGCCAGACCAAAAGACATCACCCGCAACTTCTGCGCATGTTTGCGACCGACCACGTGCACGAATTCGCGCAGCAGGTAGTTGGTGCCCGTATGTGGCGGCTCAAAGGCACGGACAGTGCCCCGGCCCCCCAACCCGGTGGCGGTGCCCAACGTGGTGCCGGAGCGGGCCAGTGCGACGTCGCCCTTGGCCCAGTATGCAAGCTGAACGGCCCCTGCGAGGACCAACAGCCAAGGGGCCAGCACCTCGGCCCCGGCCAGCAAAGCGCCTCCTGCAAGGCTGAACGACAGGAACATTGCTGGCGTCAGGTTCATGTTCCAGCGGGGAATGGTCTTGAGCTGGGTGTAGATCATCGAGGTCGTAAACACCGTGGCAAGGCTGAGCAGCGCCCCGATCCACCCCAACAGCGCCCAATGGCTGCCTAGAAACACCGCTCCCAGCGCGTACAGCCCCATAACGACAAGCGCCGCAACGGCGCAGGCCCCTTCGCGGCTGAGCCAGCTTGATTTCCACTGGCTAAAGGCTTTCCAGGCGCGTTCAGGATGCCCCAGATGGAAGGTCGAGGCCAGCAGGCCACCGACCGCCAGCGCATAGGCGATGGCGTAGAAGACGAACGCGACAAAGCCGGTCACCGCAGGCTGGCCGAGGCCCAGGAAAAACAGCAGCCCGAAGCCCAGCCCGGAGAAGGTCGTGAAGATGATGACAGAAGGGGCCGGGTGCATCAGAGCTTCTCCAGAGTTTTGTCGAGCCAGCCGAGGAAGCCCTTGGGGTCCTCGGCAACCGGGGCAAGCAGGGGGGCCAGAATGTCGATCTGATCCTCGACCTGATCCTTGGGCCGGGGCGGCAGGTATTTGTTGACCGGTTTGGTGCCCATTTCGGGCATCAGGTCCATGCCTTCGCGCTCGACCACCAGTTTGCTGACATCGCTCTCGGGGTCGCCCAGATCGCCAAAATGCCGGGCACCCGCCGGGCAGGTACGCACACAGGACGGTACACGGTCTTCCTCCGGTAGGTTTTCGTTGTAAATCCGGTCGACGCAGAGGGTGCATTTCTTCATCACGCCCTCGGCCATATCCATCTCGCGCGCGCCATAGGGGCAGGACCAGGCGCAGAGTCCACAGCCGATGCAGTCGCTTTCATTGACCAGCACAATGCCGTCCTCGACCCGTTTGTAGCTGGCCCCGGTGGGGCAGACCGTGACGCAAGGCGCGTCCTCGCAATGGAGGCAGGATTTCGGGAAATGGATCAGTTGCGCGTGGCCATTTTCTGGCTGCACCTCATAGGAGTGCACCCGGTTCAGGAAGGTGCCCGAGGGGTTGGCCCCGTAGGCATCCTGATCGGAAAGCGGCGCACCGTAGTTTTCGGTGTTCCAGCCTTTGCAGGAGATCACGCAGGCGTGGCAGCCGACGCAGGTGTCCAGGTCGATGACCAGACCCATTTTGCGCTCGGTGGATTGGGGAAGCTGAGTCATGGCTGCCTTGTCTCTGTGCGGGTGGTCAGGGCGGACTGGGGCTCTGCCCCAGACCCCGGGATACTTTTGGACAGATGAAGTTCGGATCGGGTCATTTGCCGACTTTCCATGCAAGGTCCCTTGGGCCGGTGCCTACTGGGGATTTGATGGGGGCGAATTCGGGCTGGCTTTCGGCATCTGCCGGAGGGCGGGCCTTTTCGATCTTCACTTTCAGGTCGAACCATGCGGCTTGCCCGGTCACGGGGTCCGAGTTGGCCCAACGCATGCCGTCGCCTTTGGGGGGCAGAAGCTCGTGGATCAGGTGGTTGAGCAGGAAGCCCTTGGTGGCTTCGGGCGCGTCTTCTTGTAGCGCCCAAGCGCCTTTGCGTTTGCCGATCGCGTTCCAGGTCCAGACGGTGTTTTCATTCAGCGCGGCCATTTCCATGACCGGCACTGTGATTTCTCCGTGCGGAGAGGTGACTTTGGCCCAGTCGCCGTCCTGCAGGTTGTGCTGTCGCATCAGTTTGGTCGGCACATAAAGCGGGTTGCGTCCGTGTAATTGGCGCAGCCATGCGTTCTGGGTGCCCCAACTGTGATACATCGCCATCGGGCGCTGGGTCAGGGCGTTGACCGTGAAGCCGTCGTTCCCTTGCTGGTCGGTCTCGTACCAGATGGGCAGCGGGTCCATCGTGTCTTTGAGGCGTTGGCGCAGGTGGTCGGGCGGCTGGCGGTAGCCATGCCCTTCTGCGGCCAGTTGAAATTTGCGCATCGGCTCGGAATATAGCTGGAACAGGTAAGGTTGGGGGCTGTCATAGAGGCCCATTCCAACGGCCCAATCCTGATAGGCCGCGTTCCAGGGTTTGTAGTAATCCGCGCCTTCGGGGATGTGGGCGACGTAGAAGCCGCCGTTTTCGACGTAGCGGTTGAGTTGGTCGGGATTGACCTCTCCGCGCCCTTCCTTGTCGCCGTTTTCGCCCCGGAATCCGGCGAGCGGGCCGATGCCGGGCTTGCGCTGGTGGTTGACGATGTAGTCGGCGTAATCCTTCCATTTGGGCGTGCCGTCTTCGTTGGTGAAGCCGGGCAAGCGCATGCGGTTGGCCAGTTGGATTAGCACCGACTGGAAGCCGCGCACGTCACGGTCGGGCTCCACCACAGGCCAGCGGATGGCGTCGGCTGCGGCGTCGGCCTCGCAGATCGGGCGATCCAGCAGTGAGATACAGTCGTGGCGTTCCAGATAGGTGGTGTCGGGCAGGATCAGGTCGGCATAGGCAACCATCTCGGACGAATAAGCGTCGGAATAGATGATCCTCGGGATGACGTATTTGCCGTCTTCATTGCGGGCCGACAGCATCTCCATCACGCCTTTGGTGTTCATGGACGAGTTCCACGACATATTCGCCATGTACATGAACAGAGTGTCGATCTTGTAGGGATCGCCGGCGGCGGCGTTTGAGATCACCATATGCATCAGACCATGGGCTGACATCGGGTTTTCCCATGTGAACGCCTTGTCGATGCGCTGGGCGGTGCCGTTCTCGTCCAGCAGAAGGTCCTCGGGGCCGCGGGGGAAGCCAAGGTGGGGGCCTTCCAGCGGGCGGCCCGGGCGGCGGTCGCCGTGCGGCGTGGGGTGAGCCTCGACCGGTTTGGGGTAGGGTGGTTTGAAACGGAAACCGCCGGGAACCTCGACTGTGCCCAGCAGGATTTGCAGCACGTGCAGCGCGCGGCAGGTCTGAAAGCCGTTGGCGTGGGCCGAGATGCCGCGCATGGCGTGGAAGCTGACCGGACGGCCTGTCATTTTGCTGTGTTTTTCGCCCCGGAAGTCGGTCCATTCCTGGTCCAACTCGATGGCCTCGTCAAAGGCGACGCGGGCGATTTCGGCGGCGATGGCGCGGATTTTCTGGGCTGGGACGCCGCAACGCGCGGCCACGTTTTCGGGGGCGTGATCGTCCGAGAGGTATTTCTCGGCCATCAGGTGAAAGACGGGGCGGTGGGTGATGCCGTCTTTGTCATAGGTGGCCGACAGGTCCGGGCGCACGCCGGGTTTGTCGAAGGCGGTTGGCTGACCGGTCACGCGGTTGATCACCAGCGGTTTGCCGTCGGCATCGCGCAGGAACAGGCCCTTCTCGGGACCTTCGGCGGCGTTCACCAGAACCGGGGCGTTGGTGTAGCGGGCAAGGTAGTCGAGGTCGATCTTGCCCGCCTTCATCAGCACATGGATCAGCGACAGGATGAACAGCCCATCGGTGCCCGGCGTGATCCCGACCCAATCGTCAGCCACGGCGTTATAGCCCGAGCGGATGGGATTGACCCCGATCACCCGCGCGCCGCGCGCCTTGATCTTGCCGATGCCCATCTTGATCGGGTTGCTGTCGTGATCCTCGGCCACGCCGAACAGCATGAACAGCTTGGTGTGGTCCCAATCCGGTTGGCCAAATTCCCAGAACGCGCCGCCCATCGTGTAGATGCCACCCGCCGCCATATTGACCGAGCAGAACCCGCCATGGGCCGCGTAGTTGGGTGTGCCGAAATTCTGCGCCCAGAACGAGGTAAAGCTCTGGCTCTGGTCGCGCCCGGTGAAGAAGGCCAGTTTCTGGGGGGCGGTTTCGTGCAGCTCGTTCAGCCAGCCGACGGCGGTGCTGATCGCTTCGTCCCATTCGATCTCGCGGAATTCTCCGGACCCGCGCGGGCCAACCCGGCGCAGCGGCTTGCGCAGGCGCGAGGGCGCATTGACCTGCATGATGCCCGCACTGCCCTTGGCGCACAGAACGCCCTTGTTGACCGGGTGGTCCCGGTTGCCCTCGATGTACGCAACCTTGCCGTCTTTCATGTGAACGTTGATGCCGCACCGACAGGCGCACATGTAGCAGGTGGTCTTGCGGACCTCGTCCGAGACCTTTGGCGATGTGTCGATAACTGGCTGGTTCATATACGTCTCTTTGGCTGTCGGTCTGATCATTACAGCATCTCGCCCGGATCAGAACAATTTTGCGACCTTGGTTTGTCCGGCTTTTTCTTATCGACCCGCTTGCTGAGCCTGCACCGCCGTTACTGCGATCATGTGCAGGATATCCTCGGAGGAGCAACCGCGCGACAGATCGTTCGCTGGCTTGGCCAGCCCCTGCAGCACCGGTCCGATGGCTTCGACCCCGCCGATCCGCTGGGCGATCTTGTAGCCAAGATTGCCCGCGTTCAGGCTGGGGAAGACAAAGACATTCGCCTCGCCCTTCAGCGGGGAATCGGTTGCTTTTGTGGCCGCGACCTCGGGGACGAAGGCGGCGTCGAACTGCAGCTCTCCGTCGATCAGAAGGGTCGGGTCGGCGGCGCGCGCGATTTGCGTGGCCTCGACCACCTTGGATACTTTTGGGTGGTCCGCGCTGCCTGATGTGGAAAAGGACAGCATCGCTACCCGCGCCGTATCACCGGTAAGGGCGGTGTAGGACGCGGCCGAGGCCCGGGCGATTTCCGCCATTTCCTGCGCGTCCGGGTCCACGATCAGGCCGCAATCGGCAAAGATGCGCGCGCCTTTGACCTCGTGATGATCCTGACAGAACAACATCAGAAAGAAGCTGGACACCATGGCAGCATCGGGCGCGGTGCCGATGATCTGCAGCGCCGCGCGCACGGTGTCCGAAGTGGTCTCGACCGCGCCGCCGACCGTGCCGTCGGCCAGGCCCTGCTGCACCAGCAATGCCGCATAGACCAGGCGGTTGGACACCTGTTCGCGCGCGTCCTCGGGCGTCATGCCTTTGTGGCGGCGCAACTCATACAAGGCCTGTGCCAAGGCCGGAGCGTGGGCCGAGGTCTTTGGGTCGTGAACCTCGATCCGGTCCCGGTCGTAGCCGTCATGCGCCTCCAACAGGGCCGAGACACTGGCCATGTCGCCCACAAGAATAATGCGTGCGACGCCTTCTTTGATGGCTTTCACTGCCCCCTCTACAACGCGCGGATCATCGCCCTCGGACAGGGCGATGATCTTGTCAGAGCTGGTCGCAACCCCGAGTATTGCGCGCAGGGGTTTCAAGCCGTTACGCCCCGACCTGCGGGGTCATGTCCGCCGCGCTGATCCCGGCAACTTCCACCGGCTTCTTCATGGCGTCGCGGCGGAAGGGCTCGCCCAGTTCCTGATTGATCATCGCTTCGATCAGGGTGGTGATGCCGTTCTTCTGATCCTCAATCGCCTGATTCAGCGCGGCGGTCAGTTCGTCCATCGTGCGGGCGACCACACCTTTCAGGCCACAGGCTTTTGCGATGCCAGCGTAAGAGACCTGAGTGTCCAACTCGGTGCCGACAAAATTGTCGTCATACCACAGGGTCGAGTTCCGCTTTTCCGCGCCCCACTGGTAGTTGCGGAAGACGATCTGGGTGATCGCGGGCCATTCCTCGCGGCCAATCGCGGTCAGTTCGGTCACGGCGATGCCGAAAGCCCCGTCGCCCGAGAAACCAACCACAGGCGTATCCGGGCAGCCGATCTTGGCACCGATCACCGACGGCAGGCCATAGCCGCAGGGGCCGAACAGGCCGGGGGCCAGATATTTGCGGCCCTCTTCAAAGGACGGATAGGCGTTGCCGATGGCGCAGTTGTTGCCGATATCGGACGAGATGATCGCCTCTTTCGGAAGAGCCGACTGAATGGCGCGCCACGCCATGCGGGGGCTCATCCAGTCCGGTTTGGCCGAGCGCGCGCGCTCGTTCCAAGTGGTGCCGGGATCGTCCTGCTCGTGATCCATCGAGGACAGTTCCTGCGCCCAGGCCGATTTGGTGGTGGCGATCAGATCCTTGCGCGCCTGACGGCCTTCGTCACCGGCGGTACCGGAGAGTTTCGCAAGAAGGGTATCGGCGACCTTTTTGGCGTCACCAACGATGCCCACGGTGACGGGCTTGGTCAGGCCGATCCGCTCGGGTTTTACGTCAACCTGAATGATCTTCGCGTCAGTTGGCCAGTAATCGATGCTATAGCCAGGCAGGGTCGAGAACGGGTTCAGCCGGGTGCCCAGCGCCAGAACGACGTCGGCTTTCGAGATCAACTGCATCCCGGCTTTCGAGCCGTTATAGCCCAAGGGGCCAGCATGCAGCGGGTGCGAGCCGGGGAAGGCGTCATTGTGCTGGTAACCGCAGCAGACCGGTGCATCCAGACGCTCGGCCAGCGCAACGGTGGATGGGATCGCGCCCGCCAGCACCACGCCCGCGCCGTTGAGGATCACCGGGAAACGCGCGTTCGACAGCAGCTCGGCAGCCTCATCCAGCGCGGCCTCGCCACCCGAGGGCAGTTCGAAATCGACGATGCGGGGCAGTTCAATGTCGACAACCTGCGTGAAGTAATCGCGCGGCACGTTGATTTGTGCTGGCGCGCTGTAGCGTTTTGCGTTCTGGATCACGCGGCTGAGAACCTCGGCCATGCGCGACGGATCGCGGACCTCTTCCTGATAGCAGACGCAGTCGGCGAACATGTTCATCTGCTCGATTTCCTGGAACCCGCCCTGACCCACGGTCTTGTTCGCGGCCTGCGGCGTCACCAGCAGCAGCGGTGTGTGGTTCCAGTAAGCGGTTTTCACGGCGGTCACGAAGTTCGAGATACCGGGGCCGTTCTGCGCGATCATCATCGAGATTTTGCCGGTGGCGCGGGTATAGCCATCCGCCATCATCCCGCCCGAGCCTTCGTGCGCGCAGTCCCAGAAGGTGATACCGGCCTTGGGGAAAATGTCGGAAATGGGCATGAAGGCTGAACCGATGATGCCGAAGGCATGCTCGATCCCGTGCATTTGCAGAACCTTAACAAAAGCCTCTTCAGTGGTCATTTTCATCTGAGTTTTCTCCGCGCATATGTGGAAAGGCCGGGCACCCCGCCCCGCCGTTGCATATGGTTGTGACCCATGGGGCGGAGCGGCGTTAGGGCCAGAACGCGGGGCGGATTATATCCAGAGGAGGTTTTACCCCGCCCGAATGGCCTTGGCGATCAGCTTGATTCCGGGCTCGATCCGGTCCGTGGCAATCGAGGAATAGCCCAGCCGATAGAAGTTGCTTGGCCTGTCGGGGCCGGAAAAGAACGGCTCTCCGGGTTCAATGTGAACGCTCTGGCTTTGCAGGGCGCGCGCAAGCTGCTTTGTGTCGGTGCTGTCGGGTGCGGCCATCCAGATGGACGAGCCGCCCAGAATGCCGCGCCCGGCAACCGTAAGGCCATGCTGGTCTATGGCGGCGTCCAGTGCCCGGCGACGATCCGCCAGCGCATTGGACATGCGTCTGATCTGCGCGTCGTAATGGCCAAGCGACAGGAAATAGGCCGCCGTGCGCTGAATATGACCGGGCGGGTGGCGCAGGACCAGCGATCGCAGGGCGCGCGCCTCGCGAATGAACCGCTCGGACCCGACCATGTAGCCCAGCCGAAGGCCCGGAAACAGGGATTTCGAGAAACTGCCCACATAGATCACCCGTCCATCGCGATCCATGGATTTCAGCGCGGGCGAGGGCGCGCCGAGAAAGGCCATCTCGAACTCGTAATCATCTTCGACAATCATCGCGTCCAGATCGCGCGCCCGGTCAAGCAGGGCGGTGCGCCGATCCACCGGCATGGTCGCGGTTGTCGGGCTTTGATGGCTGGGAGTGGTGAAAATGACATCGACATCATCCGGGATCGCATCCGGCGGCAACCCGTCCCGGTCCACCTTCAACGGCGCAACCGTGCAGTCCCAATGGTTCAGCAGGTCCCGCAACGCGTAGTAACACGGGTCTTCAATCGCCGCCTTGCGCCCATTGTTCAAAAGGATGCGCGAGGCCAGCCAGAGCGCATTCTGAGCGCCCATCGTGATCAGAATCTCTTCGGGTCGCGCAGCGATACCCCGGCGGGGAAGAGTGTGGCGGGCGATGAATTCGACCAGCAGCGGGTCGTCCTGATCCACGTAATCCGCGGTCAACGAGTCGAAATCCTTGTGCCCCAGCGCCCGCACAGCGCAGAGCCGCCAGTTGGCGTGGTCAAACAGGGTGCGATCGGCCTGCCCGTAGATGAACGGATAGCGATAGCTGCGCCAGTCAGTGGGTTTCGGCAGAACGTCTCCGCCCGAATAGGTGCGGGCCAGCGCCTTGTCCCAGTCCACGGTTTCATTCCCGCGCTGGACGGGGGTATATTTGGGCGGCACCGGCGCGTTTTGCGAAACGTAATAGCCCGATCGGCCCTTTGCGGTCAGGTAGTCGTTTGCCAGCAACTCGGTATAGGCCAGCGTGACGGTGATCCGGCTGACGCCCAGATGCGCGGCAAGCTTGCGTGACGACGGCAGCTTTTCCCCGACATGGAAGCGGCCCGACAGGATGCCCTCGGCAATCATCTGCTGGATCTGTGCCTGCAGCGTGCCTTGTCCGTTAAGCTCAAGAAAGAAGGTATCGACCGATATTCCCATAGCTTTCTTATAAGTTGGACTTATGCATTGGGCAATCTGGACTTAACGTAATTTTGCCATCTGGCGAAGAATTCAGGTTGACGCCTTTGAACAATTAAACTAAATAACCAGAAAATTAGTTTTATGGAGAGATCAGATGTGGGAAACCGCCGCAGCAGGCTTTTCAGCCATGGGGTCCGAGGCCCGGCTGAAGGTTCTGAAAACGCTGGTCCGCGCTGGTGAGGCCGGACTGACCGTCGGAGAAATCCAAAACCGGACGGGTATTGCGCCGTCCACGCTGGCGCATCACCTGCGGTTCCTCGCGGCCGGGGGCGTCGTCGAGCAAGAGAAAACCGGGCGCAGCACGATCAACCGCGCCTGCTATGACGAGCTTAGAAATCTGGCGCAGTTCATCCTCAGCGAATGCTGCGCTGACGAAGTGGGAAAGGCCGCGAACGATGGCTGAGTTGACGCAAAATCCCAAAGCCTCGGCAAAGGCTCTGGTCGATCTGATCAAGACCCCCTGGGCGCTGATCGTCGCGATCCTTGCGGCGGTGGCCGTTCTGGACCCGGGCAACTGGGCCGAGGTTGTCACTTTTGCCGCCAAAGCGCTGGCTCATACCGGCCAGTACATCCTGTTCGCCGTTCTTCTGCTGTCCTACCTCAAGGCCACCGGGGCCGAGGTCATGGTGGCGCGCGCCTTTGAAGGGCGCGAAACGCGGATGATCTTTCTGGCCGCACTCTTCGGCGGTCTGGCCCCGTTCTGTTCCTGCGAGGTCATTCCTTTTATCGCCGGGCTGCTGGCGCTGGGCGCTCCGTTGTCCGCGGTTATGGCGTTCTGGCTGAGCTCACCGCTGATCGACCCGCCGACCCTGCTGATCACCGCAGGCGCGTTGGGCTGGCCGTTTGCAATCGGCAAAGCAGTCGCCGCTGTCGCGCTGGGCCTGTTCGGAGGCTTCGCCGTGCGTCTGCTGATGAAACAGGGGGCATTCGCGCAGCCCTTGCGCGTCTACAAACCTGCAGGATGTTGCGGCTGTGGTCCAAAACAGGATGACAAACCGGTGTGGAAGTTTTGGCAAGAGCCCGAGCGTATCCAGCGCTTCAAATCTGAATTCATCCACAACGGTCTGTTCCTGCTGAAATGGCTGGCGCTGGCCTATGTTCTGGAGGCGTTGCTGGTCAGCTACGTGCCCGCCGATCTAATCGCCCGCGTTGTCGGAGGCGAAGGCGTGCTGCCCATCGTCACCGCCGCTCTGGTCGGAATGCCCGCCTACCTGAACTCCTACGTCGCGCCGCCCCTGTTGGCGGGCCTGATGGAACAGGGCATGAGCGCCGGTGCTGCGATGGCCTTTATGGTCGCCGGGGCGGTCAGTTCAATACCGGCCATGGCGGCGGTCTGGTCACTGGTCAAACCACGCGTGTTTGCCACCTATCTGGGCCTGGGGGTCGGCGGCGCAATCGTCACTGGCATCCTGTTCCAGATGATCTGAAAACAAAAAAACCGCCCGGCACAGTCGCCGGGCGGTTTCTTCTTGGACATTCATAAACTCAGCCCGCGTCGCAGAAGCGTGGAAGCTTGAACCGATACCGCGCCTCGCCACTTTCCACGTAAACCCGCTTTTCCACGCAGGCGCTGGTGCCGACGGTCTGGGATACCGGTGCCTCGGTCGAGGTGATCGAGGCGGCAGATCCATCCGGCAACCGGACCGAGGCGATGACGCCGTTCCGCAGGTCTCCGTTGATTGCAGTGGCCGACAGGACCGGGACGGTCATGAAGGAATGATGCTCATGCTCACCGTCATCACCCAGCACAAAAAG
The DNA here is from genome assembly GCF_056533565.1 of Ruegeria sp. G12. Taxonomy (NCBI): domain Bacteria; kingdom Pseudomonadati; phylum Pseudomonadota; class Alphaproteobacteria; order Rhodobacterales; family Roseobacteraceae; genus Ruegeria; species Ruegeria sp. G12. The sequence continues at coordinate 57,774 of NZ_JBQFOO010000003.1, read as the reverse complement.
GCTGGTGACGATGATAATCATGACCACACCACCGGCCAGACCCAGCCCCCAGGTTCTGAGAAAGGCATAAATCGAAACGGCGCGGTGCGGGCCAAAAACAGCGGACAGAACGTTCAGCATGGGTTTTCCGTAAGAAAAGCCCCGGACCGTTCAGGCCGGGGCTGTCAGAGCATCAGAAACGCGGGGTCTCTTCGTCTTCTTCCTCACCGCCGCCTTTGGGCAGGTTGAAGAAGCTGTCCGCGTCGACCATCGGTTCGTCGTCTTTCTCGTCCTCGGAATCGTCGGACAGCGAGAATGTCTCCAGACCTTCGATGGCGGTCGGGATCTTGGGCGCGGCGTCCATTTCCAGCGACTGCTCGGTCGAGACCAGCTTGCGGCGCTCATCATCGCTCATGACGCCGCCCTCGGCGGCTTTCTTCGCGGCGGCTTTCTGAACGACGGCATCCAGTTCCGACTGTTTGCAAAGGCCCAGAGCGACAGGATCGATGGGCTGCATGTTCGAGATGTTCCAGTGCGTGCGCTCGCGGATCGACTGGATTGTCGGCTTGGTGGTGCCGACCAGCTTGGCGATCTGGCCATCGCTGAGTTCCGGGTGGAACTTGACCAGCCAAAGGATCGAGTTCGGGCGGTCCTGACGCTTGGACAGCGGCGTATACCGCGGGCCACGGCGCTTTTCTTCACCAGCGGCAGACGGATTGAACTTGAGCTTCAGCTTGTGCAGCGGGTTGTTCTGCGCAGTGTTGATCTCGTCCTGCGTCAGCTGGTTGTTGGCAATCGGGTCGAACCCTTTCACGCCAGCGGCTACGTCGCCATCAGCGATGCCCTGCACTTCCAGCTCGTGCATGCCTACGAAATCCGCGATCTGCTTGAAGCTGATCGTGGTGTTGTCCACCAGCCATACGGCGGTTGCCTTGGCCATCAGGGGTTTTGCCATCAGCCCGTCTCCTTTGAATACATCTGTCCCGTCGCCGGAATTCGGCGGCCCCGAGGTCTTGGGGCAGGTTTCCGTTGTCGGGGAACTTGGGGCTTATATAGTCGCGTCACGTTAAGAAGGGAAGAGGCGAATGCGCCAAGGGATTTTAGGGCTGATAGTGTGGGTGCTGAGCGCCGTGGCGGCGCTGCCCGAGGGCGAAAAGGCGGGTGCGTTCGACTACTACGTCCTGTCGCTCAGCTGGTCGCCCAACTGGTGCGCCCGCGAAGGCGATGCACGCGGGTCGGACCAGTGTGACGCGCGGCATGATCACGGCTGGATCCTGCACGGGCTTTGGCCGCAATATCATCAGGGCTGGCCGTCGTACTGCCCCACGCCGAATGCCCCGCCATCGCGGGCCATGACTCGCGAAATGGAGGATATTCAGGGGTCTTCCGGCCTAGCGTGGCATCAGTGGAAGAAACACGGGACGTGCACGGGGCTTTCTGCGTCCGACTATTTCGCGCTGTCCCGGCGGGCCTATGAGGACGTCCAGCGCCCGCAGGTGTTCCGCAAGCTGGACCAGTCGGTCAAATTGCCTGCCTCGGTAGTGGAAGAGGCGTTTCTGAAGGCGAACCCGACGCTTGAACGCGACATGATCACCATCACCTGCAAACAGCGCTATATCGAAGAGGTCCGCCTGTGCCTGTCCCGCGCCCTTGACCCGGTGCCCTGTGGCCGGGACGTGATCCGCGACTGCACTGCGACGGACGCGCTGTTCGATCCGATTCGTTAAAGCTCGCCGCTTTGGCATTCCCGCGCGTATTCCAGCGCCTTTGCCGTGCCTTTCAGATCAATCGCCATGACGGTCTCACCTGCCGGGTTGTAAACGGTCAGGGTCTTGTTTTGGGCAATCGCAGTGACGAAATTGCGGTCGGTGAAGAACACAGTCGCCCCCGGCACGTCGCGTTCATTGAACCCGATGGCGGTGGCGTCAAAGCTTTTCCCGTCCAGTTCGAACCGGATCGGATAGCTCTCGCCCTGCTTAATGTCGCCCCAGGCCTTGTTGTAGACGGCGAAATACCCGCGATTGTCCAGCGCGTCATAGCCTATGCGCACCACCGAGAGGTCCTGATATACCGTCTGGATCAGGCACCCGTTGCCAAGCGCAGGGTCCATCATGATGTTCCAGCCTTCGACAAAGCCTTTGTCGATGAGTTGTTGGGCGAGGGTGGCGGTGGCGGTTAAGGTGGCGATGGTTAGGGCGAGAAGGCGGTGCATTGAACTACTCTGAAACTAATATCGATCCATTGACGTTAGTGATCTTTTCTTGAATTACAAAGCTGTAATTTTATTGAAATATTAGGATGATAGGGAGCCAATGAAGCTACTATTCACCGCTCTGCTCGGCATTTTAGCTTACTCCGTAACTGCAATCATCCTTTTCGGAGGTGTGTTTCAGCCCATCGCTCTTCTTACGTTTTGGAACGGTCGATTGGGTGCCCCTTTTTGGCCAGTCTTCGTGTTACTTGGCGGTCTTCTTGGGTTTTTGGTCAGCGCGTTTTTGCAAAGGCTTGCATTCAAATCGCCAGTGATCTTGCCTGTGTTTGTTGTCTTGACCATGGGCCTGTCGGCTGTCTTTGTCGGCGCTTACGCAACCATCCTGCGCAACAGAGAAATCAGTGCATTTGGTGCGGAGGCAGAGTTTCGAAACTCGTTCTTTGATACACTAAGAAATGCTCCAAGGGAGTTTCAGTTCTTTTTGCATGCGGCGGCACTAAAAGAATGCGTTCCATACGCTTGGAGCTATCGCACCATGTCATTTTACAGACTACCGAACAACGTGGCCGTTAACGTTTTGCCTGGCGAATGGCTGCTACGCTGCAATATTACCAGAACCTAGATCGTGCATTAATGAAAGGAACCTCTGAAAGGTTCAGAGTTCTTTCCGCGCCCTGAGCGCCGCCGTAATCGTCCCGTCATCCAGATAGTCCAACTCGCCCCCAATCGGTACGCCTTGCGCCAGTGAGGTCAGTCGGACCTGACCTTCCAGTTGGTCGGCGATATAATGGGCGGTGGTCTGGCCATCGACGGTGGCGTTTAGGGCGAGGATGACCTCGGTGATGCCTTCGGCTGTGACCCGGTCCTTGAGGCGGGGAATGCGCAATTCGTCGGGGCCGACGCCGTCCAGCGCAGAGAGCGTGCCGCCGAGCACGTGGTAGCGGCCTTTGAATACGCCTGCGCGCTCCATCGCCCAGAGGTCGGCGACGTCTTCGACCACGCAGAGCTCGCCGGTCGCGCGGGCCTCGGCATCGCAGATGTCACATATGTCGGTGGTGCCCACATTACCGCAGTTCAGACATTCGCGGGCGGTGATGGCGACCTGCTGCATGGTGTCGGACAGGGGCGTCAGCAGCAGGGCACGTTTGCGGATCAGGTGCAGCACCGCCCGGCGGGCCGAGCGGGGGCCGAGGCCGGGCAGCTTGGCCATCAGGTCGATCAGATTGTCGATGTCGCTGTTCGAACTCACGGGCTGTCCTGTGTGACGCCGGAGGGAGCCTCCGGCGGGAGTATTTTTGAAAAGATAAAGATCAGAACGGCAGCTTGATGTCTGCAGGCAGGCCCATGCTTTCGGTCAGCTTGGCCATCTCGGCCTGCGCGCGCTCGGTGGCCTTAGTCTGGGCGTCCTTGATGGCGGCGAGGATCAGGTCTTCGACCACTTCCTTGTCGTCGCCGTTGAAGATCGATGGGTCGATGTCCAGACCCTTGAGCTCGCCCTTGGCGGTGGCGGTGGCTTTGACCAGGCCCGCACCGGATTCGCCGACAACCATCAGATTGTTCAGTTCCTCCTGCATCTCGGTCATCTTGGTTTGCAGGTCCTGCGCGGATTTCATCATCTTGGCCATATCGCCCAGACCGCCTAGTCCTTTGAGCATCGGTATTCTCCTGTAATCTCTGCTTGAGGCCTAAATACGGAGGCCAACCGTCCCGCACAAGAGGCCAGAGCCTTTACTGGGCGCGGGAGAGTTTTGGGGGTGTAGTCAATCCTCCTCGAACGGGTCCCATTCGTCTTCGACCTCGGGCAGGGCTTCGGTTTCGACCTTGGCCGCGCGTTCTTCGGGGGTTTCGATTCGGGCGATCTTTGCCTTGGGGAACTGGGCCAGCACTGCCTGCACCAGCGGATGCTGCTCGGCCTCGGCTTTCAAGGCAAGTTCGGCCTTATCTCGCACTTCGGCAATGGTTGGTGCGTCGCCGTCGGAGACGATGGAGACGGCCCAGCGGTTGCCGGTCCAGCGTTGCAGGGCAGAGCCAAGCCGAGGGGCGAGGTCCGTCGGGGCCTGCGAGGCAGGGGTGAATTCGATCCGGCCCGGCTGGTACGACACAAGACGCAGGCCGGTCTCGACCTCGACCAGCAATTTCACGTCTCGGTTGGCGCGGATCAGTTCGACCACGTGGTCAAAGGTCGGATAGCGGGCGAGGGCGGCCTGTGTCTCCTGCGCCAGCGCTGCCACTGGCGCGCTGCCCGATCCGCGCGGGGCGGGGGCGTAGGTGGCAGGCGCGGCGCTGGCCTGAACCGGCGGTGCGCCATTGTTCGACAGAGGGACACCGCCACCGGGGCCATTTGGCGGAGGCGGGGCGTCCTGCAGGCGTTTGATCAGCTCTTCGGGGCTGGGCAGGTCGGCCACATGGGTCAGGCGGATCACAGCCATCTCGGCGGCCATCATGGCGTTTGGGGCGGCCGAGACCTCGTCCAGCGCTTTCAGCAGCATCTGCCACATGCGGGTCAAGACGCGCATCGGCAGCGCCTCGGCCATTTGCTGGCCCCGGGCGCGTTCGTCGGGGGAGACCGTGGGGTCATCGGCGGCGTCGGGAGTGATTTTCACCACCGAGACCCAATGGGTGATCTCGGCCAGATCGCGCAGGACGGCCAGCGGGTCGGCCCCTTCGGCATACTGCGCGCTGAGTTCGGTCAGCGCGCCCGCCGCATCGCCGCGCAGGATCATGTCGATCAGGTCCAGCACGCGACCCCGGTCAGCCAGACCTAGCATCGCGCGCACCTGATCGGCGCTGGTCTCACCCGCGCCGTGGCTGATCGCCTGATCCAGCAGCGAGGTCGCGTCACGGGCCGAGCCCTCGGCGGCCCGGGTGATCAGCGCTAGCGCGTCCTCGGCGATCTGCGCGCCTTCGGCGTCGGCGATCTTGCGCAGCAGGCCGATCATGTCCTCGGGCTCGATCCGGCGCAGGTCGAAGCGCTGGCAGCGTGACAGGACTGTGACCGGCACCTTGCGAATCTCGGTGGTGGCGAAGATGAACTTCACATGCTCGGGCGGTTCTTCCAACGTCTTGAGCAGCGCGTTGAAGGCGCTGGTCGAGAGCATGTGGACCTCGTCGATGATGTAGATCTTGTAACGGGCCGAGGCCGCGCGATAGCGCACGCTGTCGATGATCTCGCGGATATCATTGACGCCGGTGCGGCTGGCGGCGTCCATCTCCATCACGTCGACATGGCGGCCTTCCATGATCGCTAGGCAATGCTCGCATTGGCCGCAGGGTTCGGTCGTGGGGCCGCCCTGACCATCCGGCCCGATGCAGTTCATACCCTTGGCGATGATCCGCGCGGTGGTGGTTTTGCCGGTGCCACGAATGCCTGTCATGACAAAGGCTTGGGCGATCCGATCCGCCTCGAACGCGTTTTTCAGCGTGCGCACCATGGCGTCCTGACCGACCAGATCGGCGAAGGTTTCCGGGCGGTATTTGCGGGCGAGAACCTGATAGGCAGGGCTGGGCGTGTCGGTCATGTCTGCTTTCGCGGATTCGAGGTCTGCCGCAGCGTAGAGGTCGCCGCCGCCCGCGTCCACAGCGTGTCGTCAGGATTTTTGTTTTGGAAAACGCCGGTCCTTGCGTAAACTGGTTCAGCCTATTTCAGAGACTGTATTTTTGGCGATTATTGTACGAGGGGGCTCGGTTTATGTCTCAGATGGCAATCTATGCGCTGCAGGTTGGGGGCGGTACGCTGGCGTTGACGCCGATTCCGGGCTGCAGCGGGGATTATTCCGGCGATCTGGACCTGATTTCGGATTGGAAGCCGGGGCTGGTGATTTCGATGACTACTGCGGTTGAGATGTTGCAGCACGGTGCGCAGGATTTCGGCAGCGATATTCAGGGTCGGGCCAGCCGTTGGGTGCATCTGCCGGTTGAAGATTTTGGTGCGCCGCCGCAGGCGGTCGTCGACGCGTGGCCCTCGGTCAGCGCGACGGTGCGGCAGGCGCTGTCCGGTGGCGGGCGGGTGCTAGTCCATTGCCGGGGTGGATGTGGCCGGTCGGGCATGGTTGTGCTGCGGCTTATGGTCGAAAGCGGAGAGGCCCCGGACAAGGCACTTTCACGGTTGCGGGCCATCCGGGCCTGCGCGGTCGAGACCGAGGGGCAGATGGCCTGGGCCGTCGGGACGGCGCAGGCTGTAAGTAGCGTCTAGTTCAGGGCGAAACCTGATGAACCTGCGCTGGCACTTCGCGCGAGGCAATTGCGGTGACTTCAAGCATGGCGCAGGGCGGGCTGGTGATTGCGCTTGAGGGCAATGTGTCCAAGCCTGTGCCAAAGATCATGTCGGCATAGCGGTCCAGCGCTTCCAGATCATCCTCGGCCTCCCTGCCACAAAACACACGGATCTGATCCGGGCGCGCCCGAAACCGGGCGGTGCAGCCGCCGGGGCAAAAGCTCAATTCGCTGCTGCCTTCGATTTCGAATTTATCGGTGGTTACGGGCCCGGCCTGCGCAACCGCTTGCGTCAGCGTCCGCGCCATTCGGGCCAGCGCCGGACAGGTTTTGCCGGTCCGCTGGCATACGGTTGCGGTGAATTGATGTGTCTTCGTCTTCCAGATCATCCTGCGCCCTCCGCGCGGCGGACGGGGGATGCGGATCAGGCGGGACTGCGCGAAGCTGTCAGGACCTGCCCGGACACCCCGCCCGAGTTTCGGTTTCAGTTTTTGATGGCAGGTCTCCTGACTTGCGGGTCAAAGCGTTGCCGACCTTCCCAGCCTTTCGGCCAGTGGTGTTCCGGCAGTGCTCACCGCTTACAGTTGCGGGGGCAGTCGCGGCCTTGGTTCGTTCCGGCATCGCCGGGCAGAACCGCACCGAGTTCCCTTTTCATCCCGACACCTTGTGGGGGCCGGAAACCATCACACAATCGCTAGCGGTTGGCCGGGGCCCGAGTCAAGCTGATCTTGATCCGAGTCTTGCGCTGATCGCCCGAAGCGGACGTTTGGTCATGCGGGTTAGCTGTTGACTTGCCCGCGCCGTTCAGTGCCTGATCAGAAAATGAACCGATTGGTTCAGATTGATCCCGAGGGTTCCATGTTGGACGCGCAGCAGACGGTGTTGACCGAAGATTTTCAGTTTCCCTCCGGCCCGGCGATGCTGTCGGCGCGGTTGTACCAGCCTGTGACCGAGCCGGAAACGGTTGTCGCGCTGAACAGCGCCACCGGCGTTCCGCGCGACTATTACCGGCATTTCGCGCAGTGGCTGGCATCTGAGCGGGGCATGGCCTGCCTGACCTATGACTATCGCGATTTCGGGACGTCCGCGTCGGGGTCACTGAAACACTCAAAGGTCACGATGGCGGATTGGGCTCTGACCGACATGCCCGCCGCCCGCGCCGAGATGCGGCGGCGTTTTCCCAACGCGCAGCACTGGACCATTGGCCATTCGGTCGGCGCGATGCTGGGGCCGGTGCAGCCGGATATCGACCGAATCGACCGCATGATCTGCGTGTGTTCCGGGCTGGTTACGCTGACGGATCACCCCTGGCCCTATCGGGCGCTGGCGGGGCTGTTCTGGTACGGCCACGCGCCGTTGGCGGTGCGGATGATGGGGTATCTGCCGGGCAAGGCGCTGGGATTTGGCTCGGATTTACCTGGGCCTGTGTATTGGCAGTGGCGTAGATGGTGCACGGCACCGCTGAACTACGTGCCCGAGATTGGCAAGGGGCTGCCAGAGGCCAAATGGGCAGGGTCAGGCGTACCGGTAAATCTGTTCACTTTTGAGGACGATCAGATGGTGCCGCCGCAAGCCGTTTGGCGGCTGGCCGATCTGTACGGACCCGAGGCGAAACGGCATCTGCTGTCCCCGCAGGATTTCGGACTGCGCGAGATCGGCCATATCGGCGTTTTTGCGCGGCGCAACGCAGCTGTCTGGCCGCGCCTGATTGGCTGAGAAAGGGCACCGGGTTCTCGGTGCCCCTGCACTCATAGCCCTTTGCGGGATTTCTTGTCCTGCATCACGGACCGCACCATTTTGCCAAACGCCTTGTCGCGCGCCCGCGATTGCGCCACGGTTTCCGAGTTCCTCTGATCCTCGCGCCGCAGCTTCCGCCAACGCTCCAGCCGGTCGGCATCCAGCGTGCCGCCCGCAATCGCCGCCTGTACGGCGCAACCGGGTTCACCCTGATGCTGGCAGTCCGAAAACCGGCATAAGGCGGCACGTTCGAGGATGTCCGAGAACACCTCATCCACGCCCTCATGCGCGTCCAGCAGTCGCAGGGCGCGCATGCCCGGCGTGTCGATCAGCCAACCGCCGTTTTGCATACGGTGCAGGGCCCGCGATGTCGTGGTGTGCCGCCCCCGCGCGTCGTCTTCGCGGATGCCTGCGGTGCCGTCCTGCCGCCCGGTCATTCCGTTTGCCAGCGTGGTCTTGCCGACGCCGGACGACCCGACCAGCGCGGCTGTCTGCCCCGTAGAACACCACGACAGGACTTGCTTTATGTCATCAGCCTCCCGCGCGTTCACGGTCAGAACCGTCAGGAATGGAGCCAGTGCCTGCGCCCGGACGGCGTAGTCCGACGGGTTGGCGCAGGTGTCCGCCTTGGTCAGAACAACGACCGGGTAGCAGCCGGATTGATGGGCCAGTGCCAGATACCGCTCCAGCCGGGGCAGGTTGAAATCGGCGTTGCACGAGCTGACGATGAACAGAACGTCCACATTGGCGGCGATCAGCTGTGCCTCGGCCCCGGTGCCTGCGGCGTGGCGTTGCAGTGTGCTGCGCCGGTCCAGCAAGTGGCGGATTCGGGTGTGGTTGTCGCTAAGCACCCAGTCGCCAACGGCAAATTCGCCGGTGGGACGATCAGGTGAAAGCGGCGTTTCGCCCTCCGCATTCACGCCGATCAGCCGGTCGCGGTGGACGGCGCTGATGCGATAGGGGGTGCACGACGGATTGGCCGCGTGCTGCGCGGCAAAGTAAGAGGACCATCCGAGGTCCTTAAGGGTAAAAGTCATTGGTCTGCCTGTGTTCAGGTACAGCAAAACCCACAGATGGCAGGCGCGCATCCGTCGGTCGTGGGGTCAGGCAGTCGCGTGGATTGGGTTCAGAACCGCTCTGCCCGAAGGGTCTTTGCTACATTCATAAAAGCCCTCCTGCGGCTGGGGTTTGACTAAGTGAGAGGTTGGACATCGACCCAAGCGGGGCTCGTTGTGGCTGCTTCCTTCCGGACCTGACCAGGTTGGCGAGGCGCTCGCCCGCGCCAACCTCTCAATCTCCGATATAGGCAGGTGCCGGGCAAAAGACAACCCGTCAGAGTGTCAGGCGTATCTGCTCGAACCCGTCCCCGTCGCGCCCCAGTTGTTCAGGGGCAAAGATGTCCAGCTCGTCCAAATACTTGATCGCGCCGGGACCGGTTCTGAGGATGGCAGAGGCCCCTGAAATAGGGAAAAACGAGAAAGGGTGCAGAGCATTTTCAAGCGGGTCCTGCGGCAGGTTATTGGACAGGTAAGCCCGCAGAATCTCCTTTATGTCCAACTTGGGCAGGTCAAGGAGTCGCGCATTTAACAGCGCCCGGACATTCCCGCCTCCGCTGGCGCGGTAATTGTTCAGCGCGACGACAAATTTCTGGTCCGGATCGACTGGCTTGCCTTGGAACTCAACCTCTCTGACCCGTTGGTGGGTGAGGTCCGTCAAGGCCCCCTCGGCATCGAACCGCGCGGGTTGGGACAGGTCGATCCGATAGTTGAGGCCGAATAGAACGTCAAAATTGTATCCCACGCGCCGGGAATCGATCAGATCACGGGTTTGGCCGGGGGCCTGTTGGTTGAAGACGCTCGCCGACATCTCAAGCCAGTCCTGCACCTGAGCGCCCGTCGCGATGATCCCTCGCAATTCGTTGGGAAACAAATGCAGATCCGCGATGTGGCGCAGACAGATTTCCCCGGCGGGGACGTCGCTGTACCAACGCGGGCCGGATCGCCCACCGCTTTTGCAGGGCGCTACCGCCGACAGGACCGGCAGACCGGCCAGATCAGGGCCCATCAGATGCGGGCGCAACGCTGCAGCCTGCGCCGCCGCCAGTAACGCCAGCCCCCGATCCGGTGCGCAGAGGCTGAAATTGCTGTGCAGATCATCGGCAATCCGGGCGACCGGTTCGGCGACCATGGCCCGCGTCCCCTCATGCGCTGGTGCAAAAAGCCGGACCAGATCGGGGTGTTCGGGAACGGGGTCGGTGTCGGGCAAGACCGGGTGCAAGTCCGCGTGGCTTTCTTCAACCCGCCAGATGCCCCGGTGGTCCTGAGACAGCGACAAATCGATCACTCCCAGATAAGAGCCCGCCGATCCGGCCATGACGGCGGGTTTACCATGGATGCGCCCGGCCAGAGGTTCCACATGCGCAAGCCCGTCATGCGCCGGGCCGGGCAGGGTGAGATGCGTGTGCCCTGCGATGACGGCATCGATACCGTCAATCGCGGCCAGAGGGATGGTGGCGTTTTCCAACCCGGGCGTGGCCTCTGACCCGCCGAGGCCGGAATGCGACAGGGCGATGACCAGATCGCAACCCTCAGCACGCAGCAGTTGCACCTGCTTCCGCGCTGCTTCCAGAATGTCCTCGGCGACAACCTCGTCCAGCAATAAGTGAGAGGCCCAGCGGGTGGTTTGCGGCGGCAGAACGGACACCACTCCGATCCGGATGGTTGCAGGCTTTCCGTTCAGGGATACCGTGCGCTCAAGACTTGTGCTGCCTGCCCAACCTTGCCGCGCGCCACGGCGGTGCATGTTGCTGCAGACCACCGGGCAGGGGGCCTGCGCGAGAATGTGGTCGAGTACCGGCAACCCAAACTCAAAGTCGTGGTTTCCAAGCCCGATTGCATCATAGCCTAGCACCGCGAATGCCTGCATCAACGGATGGCGTTCCGCCTCGGTCACGGCCCATTCACCCAGCGGTGTTCCTTGCAGGGAATCGCCATTGTCAAACAGCAGGGTTAGGGCATCGCCCGCTTGCGCCCGAGCCTGCTGGATCAGCGTGGCCGTTCGCGTGAAACCAATCGCCGGATCGGGCCGATCGGCGTAGTAATCAAAGCCGGTCAGGTTCATATGCAGGTCGGTGGTCGCAAGAATGCGAATTTTGGCCCGAGGTTTTCTCTCGGGCTCTCGCCCAGTTAAAGATTTGTCTAATATCAATTTTCTACTTTTGGATGCTGTTTCTTAATCAAATTCACTAAGAAGTATAATAGATGAATTTTCCGGGGCTGCCCTGCGACCTTTCCGTGGCAATACCGAGGCTTCGGGGCTGTGAATTGCCATTGCAACGCCGGATGAGACGTGGCAGCCCTGTGCGCAAGACCCAAAGGACGTTCAATGAAAAACGCGGAACTGGTGACATTTGGCGGCTCGGGCCTGAACCGGGCGGCACATCTTCGTGGCGACGGTGACAAGATGGATGCAGCGCGTCGTGATCCGATGGCCAGATGCATGTTGGTCTGGCGCGGAAAGCTTTTGGTGCAGGGGGAAGGGCTAGACCAGCTTGCGCTGATCCCGATGAGCCATGATCTGATTTGCAATGGTCCGGGCGGGGTGGTGGAAGCGCCGATCCTTCTGGGATGCACCGAGGCGGGCGCGCCGGTTTTTGCCGCCGATATTTCGGATTGGGCGGCGGAAGGGCTTGATCTGACTGGGTTGGGCGAATTTGTCGATAAATCCGAACAGCAGCACCCCGATCTGCCCAAAGGGTATGTGTTTGCCGAGTTGCGCCGGATCATGACTCGCCTGTCCGCGCGCGACGCGGAACTGGCGGCGACCGCCAAAGCCGTGATCGGCTGGCATCAGACGCATCGCTTTTGCGCCCGCTGCGGTGCGCCAAGCGAGTTGTCTCAGGCCGGATGGCAGCGCGGTTGCCCCTCCTGCGGCGGCCAGCATTTCCCCCGCACAGACCCGGTTGTGATCATGCTGATCACCCATGGCGATTGTGTCCTGATGGGGCGGTCCCCGGGCTGGCCCGAGGGGATGTTCTCGCTGCTGGCGGGGTTTGTGGAACCGGGCGAAACGCTGGAAGCCGCCGTGCGCCGCGAAGTGATGGAAGAGGCGGGCGTGCCCGTTGGGGCGGTTTCGTACCTGTCCAGCCAGCCCTGGCCGTTCCCGGCCTCGCTGATGTTCGGCTGCGCGGGTGAAGCGCTGTCGCGCGAGATCGAGATTGATCCGGTCGAGATCGAACAGGCGATGTGGGTCAGCAAAACCGAGATGATGCAGGCCTTCGCGGGCGAGCATCCCAGCCTGCTGCCCGCGCGCAAAGGCGCGATTGCGCATTTCCTTTTGCAAAACTGGCTTGCAGATACGCTGGACTAAGGAAAAACTGGCCCAAATGCACGGGCAGCAAAGGACAATATGCAGTTTTCAGCGCGCGAAGATATCGAGGCCCCGATCAATTCGGTGTTCGAGATGGTTTCTGATTTCGAACGGTTCGAACGCCTGGCCATGCGCCGGGGGATCGAGGTGCGGCGGACGGCAGGCGGCGCGCCGTTCGACGCCGGAACCGCCTGGCATACCGAGTTCAAACTGCGCGGCAAACCCCGGCAAATGTCGGTGCTGATGACCGATTGCGACCGACCCACCCAGATGCGGTTTGAGGCCAACAGCAAAGGCATGGCCGGGGTCACGACCGTGGATTTCCTTGCCCTGTCGCAGCGCAGAACACGGCTGAATGTCGAGATGTCCCTGGCCGCCAAATCCCTGCCCGCGCGGCTGTTGCTGCAGTCGCTGAAACTGGGGCAGGCGCGCTTTCGCAAGCAGTTTCAGGTGCGGCTCAGCGAGTTTGCGAGGGAGCTGGAACAGCGGCATCTTTATGGGTCTTGAGGCTGAACGGCGGTCTGATCTTCACCGAGCTTAAGAACGAGGTGTCTGAAACGGATGTCGCAAATCATCTTTCTTCATGGCGCATCCAGCAGTGGCAAAACCACGATCGCACGGGCGCTGCAGCAGCAAATCGATCTGCCCTTCTGGCATATCTCGATCGATCATCTTCGCGACGCGGGCGTCTTACCGTTGCGCCGATACGACAGCGGCGAGTTTGATTGGCAAGCCGACCGGCACGCCTTTTTCGACGGGTTCCACAGGTCGCTGGCTGCCTATGCCGCGGCCGGAAACAACCTGATTGTCGAACATATTCTGGACACTCCGGGCTGGGAGGAGGATTTGCGGACCCACTTTCTGCCCCACGACGTTCTGTTCGTGGCGGTCCAGTGCCCAATCCCTGTTCTGAACGAGCGCGAGCGAGCGCGGCAGGATCGCCCACTGGGCAGTGCAGAGCGAGATCAGAGAACGATCCATCGAAACAGGGTCTATGATCTACAGGTTCAATCGACGGATGGGTTGGACGCAAACGTTGCCGCCATTTTAAAGGCGTGGCGAAGTGGTGTCCGTTGCTCTGGGTTCAGTCGATTGTCCGGTTAACCGCGCGGTTGTGCCGCCGGGTAAACCCCCAGAATCTCAACATTTGTCGTGAAGTGCGCCAGCTCATCCATCGCCAGTTGCACATTGCGATCATCCGGGTGGCCGACGATGTCAGCATAGAACTGGGTCGCGGTAAATGAGCCATCCAGCATGTAGCTTTCCAGCTTGGTCATGTTCACACCGTTGGTCGCAAATCCGCCCATCGCCTTGTATAGCGCCGCCGGGATGTTGCGGACCTGAAACACGAAGCTGGTGATCATACCATGATCGCCCCGGCGCGTCAGATTCGCCTGCCGCGACATCACCAGAAAGCGGGTCGTGTTATCGTCATGGTCCTCGATATGGCGGGCCAGAACGTTCAGCCCGTAGATCTCACCCGCCAATTCGCTGGCCAATGCGCCCGAGTGGATGTCACCCGCCTCGGACACCTCGCGCGCGGCGCGGGCGTTGTCGGGGCTGACCCGGCCGCGAATGCCGTGTTCGGTCAGGAACCCGGCGCATTGCGGCAGCAGGACGAGGTGAGAATGCGCCTCGGAAATATCCGACAGTTTTGCGCCCGGCACGGCCAGGAGGTTGATGTGAACCCGCACAAAAGCCTCGTCGATAATATGCAGCCCGCTATGGGGCAGCAGCCGATGGATATCGGCCACCCGGCCATAGGTCGTGTTCTCGACCGGCAGCATCGCCAGATCGGCCTGACCCGAGCGGACCGATTCGATCACATCCTCGAACGTACGGCAGGGCAGGGCCTCCATGTCGGGGCGTGCGTTGCGGCAGGCCTCGTGACTATAGGCGCCGGGTTCCCCCTGAAAGGCTATACGTTTGGTCATTTGGTCGATTCCGTGCAACAAGTTCTTGAATTGGGCGTTTAGTCGCGGTGTCTATACCTTGCCTCTTGTCAGGGGAAGCCTTAGACACCCCGCAGACAGCTGAAATGGACTCGCGATCAATGTTCGACACGATGACAGTTACCAAGGCCGCCGCAGGCCTGTTTGGCACCTTCCTGGTGTTGCTTCTGGCTAAATGGGGGGCAGACATCCTCTATCATGGCGGTGGTCATGGCGATGCCGAAGCCGCTTACATTATCGAAACCGAAAGCGCGGGTGAAAGCGCCGACGGCGAAGAAGTGGTGTTCGAAGACATGCTGGCCGCAGCGGACCCGGAAAAAGGCGCGCGCGTGTTCCGCAAATGCACCGCTTGCCACAAGCTGGAAGACGGCGCCAACGGCACCGGCCCCTACCTGTTCGGCATCGTGGACCGCCCGGTTGCGTCTGCCAAAGGCTTCACCGGCTATTCGGCAGCGATGCAGGCGCATGGCGGCAACTGGACACCCGAAGCACTGGACGCCTTCCTGGAACGCCCAAGCGCCTATATCTCGGGCACATCCATGAGCTTTGCCGGTCTGAGAAAGCCGGAAGAGCGCGCCGATCTGATTGCTTATCTGCAAACAATCGGCAACTGATTGCGCGATCGAGCTTGAAAGTTTTTAAGCCGCTGCCTTGTGCAGCGGCTTTTTTTGTCTGTTACACATCTTCACAAAGCGTTCACGCATTCTAAACTTGAACCTGACAGTGCTGGTCATTTAGCTGGCGCTTATAAGATTAAAGGCAAAGGCGAAGCAGGGGATGAGCACCATGAGATCCGACAGAGTTTCCGTACAGGCGCGCGTATTGGATTTCAGAAGGATGGCTCATGCATCGGTGATTGGGCTGATACTGGTCTTGCTGGCGGCAGCGCAGGTTCTTGCCGAAGAAAAGATCATAAAAAGTCACGGTTTCTCGGAATTTGGCGATCTGAAATACCCCGAGGGTTTCGCCCATTTCGACTATGTGAACCCTGACGCCCCTCGGGGAGGCGAACTGTCTTATGCCGCACAGGGCACGTTTGACAGCTTCAACCCTTTCACACGGCAGGGCCGGGCCGGGGCGCGGTCGGCTGATCAGTACGAATCCCTTCTGGTTCCGTCTTATGACGAACCGGCATCCTATTACGGGCTGTTGGCGGAAAGCCTGGAATATCCGGAAAGTCAGGATTGGGTGATCTTCAACATGCGCCCCGAGGCGCGGTTTTCCGACGGCACACCGGTGACTGCCGAGGATGTTGTGTTCTCGCATGACCTTTTGCTTGATCAGGGGCTGAAATCTTACGCGGATGCCGTGCGCAAGCGCATTCCCCGCGCCGAAGCGTTGGATGAGCATCGGGTGAAGTTCTACTTTGCCCCGGACATTCCGCGCCGGGCGCTGATCTCGCAGGTGGGCGGTACACCGGTGTTTTCCAAAGCGTGGTTCGAAGCCGACCCGGAAAACCGCCGTCTGGATAAATCCCGTCTGTTGCCGGGGATCGGATCGGCCCCGTATCTTCTGGACAGATATGACATAAACCGACGCATCGTGTACAAGCGCAACCCCGACTATTGGGGCGATGACATCAATGTAAATGTCGGGCGCAACAACTATGACACCATCCGCATCGAGTATTTCAGCGACTCGATCGCTGCGATGGAAGGGTTCAAGGCCGGTACATTCACTCTGCGTCAGGAAAACAACTCGAAAAGCTGGGCCACCGCTTATGACTTTCCGGCGCTGTCGGATGGCTTTGTGATCCGCGCCGAGCTTGAGGATGGAAGCGTCCCGACGGCGTCCGGCTTTGTCATGAACCTGGATCGCCCGCAGTTTCAGGACCCCCGCGTGCGCGAAGCGGTTCAGCTTGCCTATAATTTCGAATGGACCAACGAAAGCCTGCAATACGGGCTGTTCCAGCAGCGCAGCTCGTTTTGGGAAGGCACGCATCTCGAGGCGACCGGCCTGCCCGAAGGGCGCGAGCTTGAGGTGCTGCAGGCCCTCGGCGATGCGGTGGACCCGGCAGTTTTGACCGAAGAGCCGGTCAAGGCCCATGAATCGCGACCGGCCCGGCAAAACGACCGCCGCAACCTGCGGGCCGCCATGAAACTTTTGGATGAGGCTGGCTGGTTGGTTGGCGATGATGGCATACGCCGCAACGCAAACGGCGAGGTGCTGTCGATTGAGTTCCTGTCGGATCAGCCGACTCTGGACCGGATCATTCAGCCCTTCGTCGACAATCTGCGCGCCATGGGCATCGACGCAAAATACAACCGGGTGGATAATGCCCAGTTCACCCTGCGCCGTCGCGACCGCGATTTTGACATGATCGTCGGCGGATACCCGACCTCGCTGCAGCCTTCGACCGGCCTGTATCAGCAGTTCGGGACCGAGGCGGCCTCGTATTCGGTGTTCAACCCCTCGGGCGCGCATGGTCCCGATATCGAACCGCTGATCGACAACATCGTTGCCGCAACCGAAAGCGAGGAACTTTATGCCAATGTCCGCGCCCTTGATCGCGTGCTGCGCGCCAAGCGGATTATGGTGCCGACATGGTATCTGGGCAAATACTGGGTCGCCTATTGGGACATGTACGAACATCCCGAAAACCTGCCGCCCTATGCGCTGGGTGTCGAAGACCTGTGGTGGATCAATGCCGAGAAAGAAGCCGAGTTGAAGTCCTCGGGTGCGTTGAGGTAATCCGCCCTCATGGGAGCCTATATTCTAAGACGTCTGTTGCTGATCATTCCAACGTTGCTTGGGATCATGATCGTCAACTTCACGCTGGTTCAATTCGTCCCCGGCGGCCCGATTGAGCAGATCATCGCCCAGATGGAAGGCGGCGGCGACGTGTTCGAAGGTATCGCCGGAGGCGGCAGTGATATCGAACAGCAAACCGGCGGCGTCACTGACCGCTATATCGGTGCCCGGGGTCTGCCGCCTGAATTCATTGAAGAACTTGAAAAGGAATTCGGCTTCGACAAACCTCCGGTCCAGCGGTTCTTTGAGATGATGGGCAACTACCTGACGCTGGATTTCGGTGAGAGCTATTTCCGCTCGATCAGCGTGATTGATCTGGTGCTTGAGAAGATGCCCGTGTCGATCTCATTGGGCCTCTGGTCGACCCTGATCGCCTATCTGGTCTCGATCCCGCTTGGTATTCGCAAGGCGGTCAAGGACGGGTCGACCTTTGACACCTGGACCAGCGGCACGATCATCGTGGCCTATGCCATCCCCGGTTTCCTGTTCGCGATCCTGCTGCTGGTGTTGTTCGCGGGTGGATCCTACTGGCAGATCTTCCCGCTGCGGGGGCTGACCTCGGACAATTGGGACAGCCTGAGCCTGTTTGGTAAAGTCGCCGACTATTTCTGGCACATCGCGCTGCCGATTATTGCGCTGACGATCTCGGCCTTTGCGACGCTGACGCTGCTGACCAAGAACTCGTTTCTGGACGAGATCAAGAAGCAATACGTGATGACCGCCCGCGCCAAGGGGCTGAGCGAAGGCAAGGTGCTGTATGGCCATGTCTTCCGCAACGCCATGTTGATCGTGATCGCAGGTTTTCCTGCGGTGTTCATCGGCGTGTTCTTTGGCGGTTCGATCATCATCGAGACCATCTTCTCGCTTGATGGTCTGGGCCGTCTCGGGTTCGAGGCCGCCGTGGCGCGCGATTATCCGGTGATCTTCGGTACGCTCTTCATCTTTGGCCTGATGGGTCTGGTCGTCGGCATCATCAGCGACCTGATGTATGTGCTGGTCGACCCCCGCATCGACTTCGAAAAGCGGGAGGGGTAAATGGCGCTTTCCCCCCTCAACCAGCGCCGCTGGCGCAATTTCCGGCGCAATAGCCGGGCGTTCTGGTCGCTGATCATCTTCTCGGTTCTGTTTGGTCTGTCGCTTTTCGCCGAGTTCATCGCCAATGACAAACCGATCCTCGTCAAATACCGGGGTGAGTTCTATACGCCGATCTTCAATTTCTATGCCGAGACCGAGTTCGGCGGTGATTTCCAGACCGAAGCGATCTATCGTGACCCCGAGGTGATGTGCCTGATCGACAGCGGAGGCCTGGAGGACTGTTTCGACGACCCCGAAGGCATCATCGACGAGATCAAGGCAGGCACGTTCGAGGCCGAAGGATACGAACGCGGCTGGGCGATCTGGCCGTTGATCCCCTATTCCTTCAATACCAGCGTGGACCGTCCCGGCGCAGCGCCTCTGCCGCCAAACGGGCAGAACCTGCTGGGCACCGATGACACTAAGCGGGATGTGCTGGCGCGGGTGATCTATGGCTTCCGCCTGTCGATCCTGTTCACGCTGATCGTCACCGGGGCCGCCAGCCTGATCGGCATCTTCGCCGGGGCCATTCAAGGCTTTTTTGGCGGCTGGCTGGATCTGATCTTCCAACGCATCATCGAAATCTGGTCAGCGACGCCTTCGCTGTACGTGATCATCATCATGTTCGCCATTCTGGGGCGAAGTTTCTGGCTGCTGGTGGCGCTTATGATCCTGTTCAGTTGGACCGGGTTGGTAGGCGTCGTGCGGGCCGAATTCCTGCGGGCGCGGAACCTTGAATATGTCCGCGCCGCGCGGGCGCTGGGTGTGGGCAACATGACCATCATGTTCCGCCATATGCTGCCCAACGCCATGGTCGCGACGCTGACCTTCATGCCCTTCATCGTGACCGGCACCATTGGCGGGCTGGCCTCGCTGGATTTCCTTGGCTTTGGCCTGCCGTCCTCGGCCCCGTCTTTGGGAGAGTTGACCTTGCAGGCGAAACAAAACCTGCAGGCTCCGTGGCTGGCCTTCACCGCGTTCTTCACCTTTGCCATCATGCTGTCGCTTCTGGTCTTCATTTTTGAGGGCGTGCGCGATGCATTTGATCCCAGAAAGACTTTCTCATGAGCCTGTTGGATGTGAATAACCTCAGGGTCTCGTTCCGGCAGGATGGGCAGGTGTCGGCGGCGGTCAAGGGCGTGTCCTTCACCGTGGATCGGGGGGAAACGGTGGCGTTGGTGGGCGAGTCCGGGTCGGGTAAGTCCGTCACCGCGCTTTCCACCGTGTCGCTGCTGGGCGACAGCGCGATTGTCGAAGGTTCGGTCACCTATGACGGGCAAGAGATGATCGGCGCGTCCGAGCAGCGTCTGATGGATGTGCGGGGCAACGATATCAGCTTTATCTTTCAGGAGCCGATGACCTCGCTCAACCCGCTGCACACGATACAGAAACAGATGGCGGAATCGCTGGCGCTGCACCAAGGGCTGACCGGGGATGCGGCGCGGGACCGGATTGTGGAACTGTTGACCAAGGTCGGTATTCGTGACCCCGAAGAACGTCTGGACAGCTATCCGCACCAATTGTCGGGTGGACAACGGCAGCGGGTGATGATCGCCATGGCGCTGGCGAACAAGCCCGATATCCTGATCGCGGATGAGCCGACAACAGCGCTGGACGTGACCATTCAGGCGCAGATTCTCGAACTGCTGGCTGAACTGCAGAAATCCGAGAATATGGGGATGCTGTTCATCACCCACGACCTTGGTATCGTGCGCCGCATTGCCGACCGGGTCTGTGTGATGAAGGATGGCGAGATTGTCGAAACCGGTGTGACCACCGAGATTTTCGACAACCCGAAGCACCCTTATACGCGCAAGCTGCTGGCGGCTGAGCCTTCAGGGCATCCCGATCCGGTCGCCCAAGATGCCGAAGAGGTCGCCCGCACTGATCACCTGAAAGTCTGGTTCCCAATCCAGCGCGGGTTCCTGAAACGCACCGTCGGGTACGTAAAGGCGGTCAACGACGCGACGCTCAGCGTGCGCGCGGGTGAAACGCTGGGGATTGTGGGCGAAAGCGGGTCAGGCAAGACGACTCTGGCGCTGGCGATCATGCGGCTGATTGCGTCCGAGGGCGGCATCACCTTCCGCGACAAGGACGTGCGCCGCTGGTCGACGCGTGAACTCAGGCGGTTGCGAAAGGATATGCAGATCGTGTTTCAGGACCCGTTCGGCAGCCTCAGCCCGCGCATGACTTGTATGCAGATCATCGCCGAAGGGTTGGCGATCCACAAGGTCGACCCCCACCGCGCGCCCCGAGAACTGGTGGCCGAGGTGATGACCGAAGTGGGCCTCGACCCCGCATCAATGGACCGGTACCCGCATGAGTTTTCCGGCGGTCAGCGGCAACGCATCGCCATCGCGCGCGCCATGGTGCTGCGGCCCAAACTGCTGGTGCTGGACGAACCCACCAGCGCGCTGGATATGACGGTCCAGGTGCAGATCGTCGATCTGCTGCGTGAACTGCAGCGGAAATACGGGCTGGCCTATCTGTTCATCAGCCATGATCTGAAGGTCGTGCGGGCGATGTCGCACAACGTCATCGTCATGCGGAACGGCGACGTGATTGAAATGGGGGCCGCTGAAGACCTGTTCGAGAATGCCCAGACGGATTACACCCGCGAACTGATTGCGGCAGCGGGCTGAGAACAGCCCGCGCCTTGGAACTTAGGCCATTTCCTTGTTTCTGGCCGATGTGGGAACCGGTCCGCGCAATTCCTCATAATGATCGAAGGTCAGCTTGACCCAGCCGGTGCCGCGCGTGGCGCTGGCCAGCGTTCGGTGCAGCTCATCCTCGGCCACAGCGGGAAGCTGGGCGTTGAAGATTTCCCAGCCCGAGGCGTTGGGGTTGCCCTCGAACCCAAGAACTTGACCCTGCAGCGAACTGATCGTGGGCACCAGATCGCCCACGAAATCCGAGGGCAGGTGAATCTCGGCGTTCAGAACTGGTTGCAACACAACCGGCTTGGCCTGCGGCAGCGCCTCGCGCACGGCGTTTTTGCCTGCGGTTCGGAAGGCATAGTCCGAACTGTCGACATTGTGGTGCTTGCCGTCGCTCAGCGTGACTTTGACATCGACCACCGGAAAGCCCTCGGGGCCTTCGACCAGCGCGTCCTTTGCGCCATGTTCGACAGAGGGGATGTAGTTTCTGGGAACGGCACCGCCCTTGACCACTTCGTCGAACTGGAACCCCGACCCGCGCGGCATCGGCGCGATTGAGATCACGACATCGGCGAACTGGCCCGCACCGCCGGATTGCTTGCGGTGCCGGTGGCGGTGTTCAATGGTCGCGCGGATGGTTTCGCGATAGGCGGTTTCGACCGGGGTGGCCTCGATCTCGATACCGAAATCCTCGTCCAGCTTGGCGGTCACGCGGCGCATATGCTGGGGCCCTTGAGAGCCCAGCACCGCATGGCCGCTGAGTTCGTCCTGTTCCAGATGCAAGCCCGGGTCGATCTCGACCAGCCGGGACAGCGCATTGGACAGGCGCACATCGTCGCGTTCATGGGCCGGGGACACCACCTGCCGATGAGCAACCGGGTGCGAGGCCGCCCATTCCGGCAGCGGCGTTGCCGAACTGCTGTCATAGAGAAAACCGGGGTTCAGGTGATCCGACTTCACTGCCAGCCCGATCTGGCCCGCCTCCAGCGCGCCTATCTGGGTTTTAGCGTCCAGCGTGGTCAGGTTGCCGACGGTTTCTCCGCCGAGGCTTTCATGCGCTTTCACCCCGTCGCCCAATCCGCGCAGGACGATGATCTTGCCGATGTGCTTTTTGACATCCGCAAATCCGGCAATGGCACGGGCGTTTTCGGCGGCCTCGTCGCGATCTGCGGCGATCTTGAACTCGGGTGCTTCGTGCCGCAGGGCTTTCATCAGTCGGGTCAGGCCGTTGCCGTGGCTGGCCGCACCCAGACAGGCCGGGATCAACTGATGGTTCTGCAGCACCTGTGCGGCAAGGTCATAGACCTCGGCACTGGGGGGCTGTTTGTCTTCGATCAGTTGCTCCAGCAGGTTATCGTCGAAATCCGACAGCGTCTCCAACAACTCGGTGCGCGCTTCCTGTTCACGATCCTCAACCGATTGCGGCAGTTCGATCAGGGCCGAAGGTTGCCCTTCCTGATACTTCCATGCCCGCTCCGAGATCAGATCGACCGCGCCGATGATGGTGTCGCCGTCGCGGATCGGAACCTGACGCAGGGCGATGTGATGGGTGCAATAGGTCTGCAGCGCGGCGATGATATCGCGGATGCGCCCGTTGGGGCTGTCCATCCGGTTGATGAACAGGAAACACGGAATGCCTGCTTCTTCGACCAGCCTCAGGTAAGGCGCACACAGAACGGCGGCGTCTGGGTCGGGCGGAACAACGACCACAGCGGCGTCCGAGATCGCCATGGCCGGGCCGACATAGGCCAGCGCATCGCCGCCGCCATCCACGTCAATCGCGCACCATGGCTCGTCCAAGTAAGAAAAACCGTGCAAATGCACGGTTCCGGAAACATCGAAGGTGGTGGGCCGCCCGTCGAGGCGGCTGATAGCCTCGACCAGAGTGGTTTTGCCCGATTGGCTGGGGCCGAGGACGGTGAAAACGCGCATGAGTGCTGTCCCTCTTTCAGGTTGCAGATATACCTGCACGAAAAGGGCTGCCGCGCACGGATGCGCTGGCAAGAACTGTCTGCGAATTCGCCTGCCTCAGGGTGCGAATGGCACGTCCCGAGTGTGGAGAAAACCAGAGGCCTGCGTCAAGCCCCTGTGCCGGTATGAGAAGGGCGGGCCGGAAAACAGGCCCGCCGATAAGAGGTCAAATTGCCGAACTGTGCCCGGCCTTGCTGAGGTCATAGGCATCGAAACGGCGTGCGATCATGCGGGTCAGCGGGCGCGCTTCGTGCGGAATGAACAAACCGTCATCGGTGACGCGCAGCAGCCCGTCAAATGCGTTGTTTACGCTCTGGTACATCGCGTTCAGCTCTGCCGCAGTCACATCATAGTCGCGCAGGATTTCAACCGAGTTGATCTGAAAATCACACATCAACGCCTCGATCAGGCGCGCGCGCAGGATGTCCTGACCTTTGAACAGATGCCCGCGCGAGGTTGAGAAGCCGCCCTCGCGGATTGCCTTGGTATGCGCCGAGGTTGCAGGCGCGTTCTGCGCATAACCCTGCGGGAACCGCGAAATCGAACTGGCGCCTATGCCGATCAGAACCTGGGCCTGATCGTCGGTGTAGCCTTGGAAGTTCCGTTTCAGCCGACCTTCACGCAGCGCGCGGGTCAGGCCGTCATCCTGCGTGGCAAAGTGGTCGATGCCGATCTCGGCGTAGTTGTCCCACATGAACAGACGGCGGGCGGTATCGAACAGGTCAAGCCGCTGTTCGGGCGTGGGCAGCGCCTCAGATGGGATCAATTGCTGGCGTTTCGCCATCCATGGCACATGCGCATAGCCATAAAGCGCCACCCGGTCGGGGCTGAGCGACAGCAGCTTTTGCACGCTTTCGGTCATCCGGGTCTTGGTCTGGTGCGGCAGGCCATAGAGGATATCGGCGTTCAAGCTGGTGATGCCACGTGCCCGAATCATATCCACCGCATCGCGGGTCGTATCGTAGCTCTGGATGCGCCCGATGGTTTTTTGAATCTCGTCGTCGAAATCCTGTACCCCGATCGAGGCCCGGTTCATCCCGGCCTCGGCCAGCGCGTCCAGACGGGCCTCGTCAATCTCGTTCGGGTCAATCTCGACCGAAAACTCGGCATCCGGTCCCAAGGGCACAATCCCAAGGATATGGCCCGCCAGATCCCGCATCAGGTCCGGTTGCAGCAGGGTCGGGGTGCCGCCGCCCCAATGCAGGCGGGACAGAACCACGCCCTCGGGCAGGCGCGCGGCCAGCAGGTCCAGCTCGGCCTTCAGCACGTCCACATAGGCGATCACCGGGTTGTCGGTTTGCGTGCCTTGCGTCCGGCAGGCGCAGAACCAGCACAGCCTGCGGCAGAACGGAACGTGGATATACAGCGAGATGGCGCTGCCGGGTTTGATTCCCGAAATCCAGTCGCCAAACAAATCGGCCCCCACGTCATTGCTGAAGTGGGGGGCGGTGGGATAGCTTGTATAACGCGGTACTTTCGCGTCAAATAGTCCAAGCCGTGCCAATTGAGGTTTCACTATCATACAGAAACCTTTAGGCATTAGGTAACTTGGCTGCATTGACAGAGATCAAGTGGAAACGCGCATGAGTGTTAAAGCACATTTCGATCATTCCAACTGCGAAGACTGTCCGATACGCCATCGGGCGGTCTGTGCCCGTTGTGATGCGGATGAGCTCGAAGCCCTTGAAGAGATTAAGTATTATCGCAGCTTCGAGGCGGGGCAGACGATCATCTGGTCAGGCGATCAGATGAATTTTGTGGGCTCGGTCGTTTCCGGCATCGCGTCACTGACCCAGACGATGGAGGACGGACGGACCCAGATGGTCGGCCTGCTGCTGCCCAGCGACTTTGTCGGACGCCCCGGCCGCGAATCGGCCCCCTATGACGTGCAGGCGACCACTGACGTGGTGATGTGCTGCTTCCGCAAGAAGCCGTTCGAAGAGATGATGAGTTCGACCCCCCACATCGCGCATCGCCTACTGCAGATGACGCTGGACGAGCTGGACGCGGCGCGGGAATGGATGCTGGTGCTGGGTCGCAAGACCGCGCGCGAGAAGATTGCCAGCCTGTTGTCCATTATCGCGCGTCGGGATGCCACGATCGGGCAGAAAGGCCTGTCCGGCCCCATCGTGTTCGACCTGCCGCTGACGCGCGAGGCGATGGCGGACTACCTAGGCCTGACGCTGGAAACCGTCAGCCGTCAGATTTCGGCCCTGAAGAAAGAGGGCGTGATCGCGCTTGAGGGCAAGCGCCACGTCACGATCCCGGATATGCGACGGCTGATGGAAGAGGCAGGCGACGACTCGGATGGTGGTTTCCTGGTCTGATCACCTTCCTGCGTGACCCCAAGCTGCAATCGTGATCTACTGCTACTGAGACACCGAGCTGCAGGAGCAAGCCATGGAATTCAGTAGCCTTTTGGCGATGTTGTTTATCGGCGCGATTGCCGGTTGGCTGTCGGGCAAGATCATGGAAGGCCGTGGTTTTGGCCTGTTTGGCAATATCATCGTCGGCATTGTCGGAGCATTTCTGGCCGGGCTGATATTTCCAGCCCTCGGGTTTGCAGTGGGCGGCGGTTTGTTGTCCTCGATCTTCTTCGCAACTGTTGGGGCGATCATCCTGTTGTTCGTGATCGGATTGATCCGAAAAGGCTGAGTGCAAAAAGCCGCCCGAGCGGGGCGGCTTTTCCGTCGTACCTGACCGATTAGTGGGTCAGGAAAACCGGAACTGCGGATTGTTCCAGCATATTGCGGGTCGCGCCGCCCAGTATGGCTTCGCGAAAGCGCGAGTGCCCATAGGCTCCCATCACGATCAGGTCCGATTCCGTGTCAGTGGCGTGACGGTTCAGAATGTCCGAAACACGGCTCATGGTCTTGCTCAGAACATCAATCTCGCATTTCACCCCGTGCCGGGCCAGCATCTGCGACAGCATCCCGCCGGGGTCCGAGCGGTCGGGGCCGTGGCGCGGCGGATCGATCACCACGATACGCACCAGATCGGCCTGTTGCAGGAACGGAAGGGCGCGGCGCACGGCCCGCATGGCCTCGACGCTTTCGTTCCAGGCAACGATGACATTCTGCGGCACCGAAAACGGTCGGTTGTCGTTGGGAACAACCAGTACCGGCGCGTGACCTTCGAACATGGCGGCCTCGAGGATGGGTTCGGCCTCGGCCCCGCGATCCTCGCCATAGGGATGCGGCAGGATCACCAGATCCGAAAACCGTGCGCGATGGGCGACATGGCGGCCAAGATCCGCGATCTGAGCTACCCCGTTTTCGGCCGACCAGCGGATGCCGGTCTTGCCCAGATAGTCCTTGGCAAAGCCCAAAAGCTCATCCGCTTCGGCATTGGCCCGGCTCAGCGTTTCCTGAAGGATCAGGGCATTGGCCCCGGCATAATAATAGCCGGTCTGGCTTCGGTCGACGCCCAGGCACAGCACCTCGGCATGGGCATCCTGCGCGTTAGCCAGCGCCGCCATCTGGCCAAGCGCCGCCTGGGTGCCCTGACTTTCGGTCATGATCGAGAGAAGAGATTTGTACGCCATTTCGACCTCGTGGTTCGGGCCTCTGGTTCGCGATGTCCGTTTGGCCTCTGTCTTCATTCTATGCGTGTCATAGAAAACGGATTGTCGTCTTGACTCAGATCAAAGCAGGGTTCCGTGCTCTTCTTCATTACAGCACACAGGCAAAAAGGTTTCGCGCGACATTGAAATTGCGCGGAGCACGGCAAAGGGACGCAATATGTCGAATTATATCAAGCTGATCGTGCTTGGTCTCGTTGTGCTGTTCGCAGCGATCGGGACCAATTATGCACGCGATTTGGCGTATCAGGTGCATGCTCTGCTGGTGATGCTTATCGCCGGTGGTTTGTTCATCTGGACGCTGCGAAACACAGATGAGCCAGATATCCTTGTTGATCGCTCTGGCGAGTATATGGATAGCGTGATCCGGTATGGCGTGATCGCAACCGCCTTTTGGGGTGTGGTCGGGTTCCTGGCGGGAACCTTCATTGCGTTCCAGTTGGCCTTTCCGGTGCTGAACTTCGAATGGGCACAGGGGTACATGAATTTCGGGCGTTTGCGTCCGCTACACACCTCGGCGGTGATTTTTGCCTTTGGGGGCAACGCCTTGATCGCGACATCCTTCTACGTTGTCCAGCGCACCAGCGCGGCGCGCCTGTGGGGTGGAAACCTCGCATGGTTCGTGTTCTGGGGCTATCAGTTGTTCATCGTGCTGGCAGCAACCGGTTACATTCTGGGCGGAACGCAGTCCAAAGAATACGCCGAGCCGGAATGGTATGTTGACCTTTGGTTGACCGTTGTCTGGGTAGCTTACCTAGCCGTCTATCTGGGCACGATCATCAAGCGGAAAGAACCCCACATCTACGTGGCAAACTGGTTCTATCTGGCCTTTATCGTCACCGTCGCCATGCTGCACCTGGTCAACAACATGACCATCCCGGTCAGCATCTGGGGTTCGAAATCAGTCATCGTCTGGTCGGGCGTGCAAGACGCCATGATCCAGTGGTGGTACGGTCACAACGCTGTGGGCTTCTTCCTAACCGCGGGCTTCCTGGGCATGATGTACTATTTCATCCCGAAACAGGCCGAGCGTCCTGTCTTCAGCTACAAGCTGTCGATCATCCACTTCTGGGCGCTGATCTTCCTGTATATCTGGGCCGGTCCGCACCACCTGCACTATACCGCGCTGCCTGACTGGGCCTCGACGCTGGGCATGGTGTTCTCGGTCATCCTGTGGATGCCGTCCTGGGGTGGTATGATCAACGGTCTGATGACCCTGTCGGGCGCATGGGACAAGCTGCGCACCGACCCGGTGATCCGGATGATGGTGATCTCGGTCGGCTTCTACGGTATGTCGACCTTTGAAGGTCCGATGATGTCGATCCGCGCGGTGAACTCGCTGAGCCACTACACCGACTGGACCATTGGCCACGTGCACTCGGGCGCGCTGGGCTGGAACGGTATGATCACCTTTGGTGCGCTGTACTTCCTGGTGCCGGTCCTGTGGAAGCGGGAACGCCTGTATTCGCTGCAACTGGTCAGCTGGCACTTCTGGCTCGCCACTATCGGCATCGTGCTCTACGCCGCGTCGATGTGGGTCACCGGTATCATGGAGGGCCTGATGTGGCGTGAAGTGGATGCCAACGGCTTCCTGGTGAACTCGTTCGCCGACACCGTGGCCGCCAAGTTCCCGATGTACGTGGTACGTGCGCTGGGCGGTGTCCTGTTCGTCGCAGGCTCGGTGATCATGTGCTACAACCTGTGGATGACTGTGCGGAAGGCACCGGCCAAAGAGGCCAGCCTGTCCGTCGCGGTCCCGGCTGAATAGAGGGAGGGCCGGAGCAATGGCAATTCTCGACAAACATAAGATCCTCGAGACCAACGCGACCCTCCTGCTGATCTTCAGCTTTCTGGTCGTAACCATCGGTGGCCTCGTGCAGATCACCCCGCTGTTCTATCTTGAGAACACCATCGAAAAGGTGGAGGGGATGCGCCCCTACACCCCCTTGGAGATGGCTGGGCGCGAGATCTATCTGCGCGAAGGCTGCTATGTCTGCCACAGCCAGATGATCCGCCCGATGCGGGATGAGGTCGAACGGTACGGCCACTACTCGCTGGCGGCTGAATCGATGTATGATCACCCGTTCCAGTGGGGGTCCAAACGCACGGGGCCTGATCTGGCCCGCGTCGGTGGCCGCTATTCGGATGACTGGCATGTGCGCCACCTGCGCGATGCTCAATCCGTGGTGCCTGAATCGGTGATGCCTAAATATGGCTTCCTCGAACACCGCAAGCTGGACGGCAAGTATATCGGCGACATCATGGCGGCAAACGCGGTTGTGGGCACGCCCTATACCGAAGAGATGCTGGCCAATGCCGAAGCCGACTTCCGGGCGCAGGCCGATCCGGACAGCGACTATGACGGGCTGTTGGAACGCTATGGCGACAAGGTCAACATACGCAACTTCGATGGACAGTCTGATCTGACCGAAGCTGACGCGCTGATCGCCTATCTGCAGATGCTGGGCACGCTGGTCGATTTCTCGACCTTCACCCCGGACGCAAGCCGCTAAGGAGGGTGTGATGGAAGAATATACACTCCTAAGGCAGTTCGCGGATAGCTGGATGCTGCTTCTGCTCTTTGCCTTCTTCGTTGGTATCGTGATCTGGGTGTTCCGCCCCGGTGCCAGCAAGGAATACAAGGACACCGCCAACATCCCGTTTCGGCACGTTGATGCCCCAGCGCCCCTCGGGGGCGACGACAAACCCGCCACATCCAAGGAGGCGCGGCAATGAGCAATACACCTGAAAAACTGCCGGGCGATCCTGAGACAACCGGACACAGCTGGGACGGTCTGGAAGAGTTCGACAACCCGATGCCGCGCTGGTGGCTTTGGACCTTCTACGTCACGATCTTCTGGGGCGTGATCTATACGATCATGTATCCTGCGTGGCCGCTGGTTCAATCCGCAACGGCAGGTGTCACCGGATGGTCCTCGCGCGGGGAAGTGCAACAGGAACTGGTGGCCTTCGAAGAAGCCAACGCGCCCTGGAATGCCAAGCTGGTGGAAACTCCGCTGGAGGATGTCTCTGCCGACGCCGAACTGCAGCAATATGCGGTGAACGCAGGCAGCGCCGTGTTCCGCACCTGGTGTGCGCAGTGCCATGGTTCTGGCGCGCAGGGTGCGCCGGGCTTCCCCAACCTGCTGGACGACGCATGGCTGTGGGGCGGTTCGCTTGAAGATATCGAATATACAATTGCCCACGGTATTCGGAACGAAGAAAGCGACGACGCGCGTTATTCCGAAATGCCGGCCTTTGGTGAAATCCTTGAGCATGATGAGATCACGCAAGTGGTTCAGTATGTCATGTCGCTGACCAATGCGCAGACTGACGATGCGGCAGCCCAGGCGGGCAAGGTCGTGTTCGAAGACAACTGTGCGGCCTGTCACGGCGAAGATGGCAAGGGTGATCTGGCCCAGGGCGCACCGAACCTGACCGACGCGATCTGGCTTTACGGTGGCAGCGAAGAGACTCTGACCGAGACCATCACCTACAGCCGCTTTGGCGTGATGCCCGCATGGGAAAACCGTCTGACCGACGCACAGATCCGTGCTGTCACGGCCTATGTCCACCAGTTGGGTGGCGGTCAGTAAGGGTCAAAGAAAACCTCCGGGCGGTTCGCCGCCCGAAGGCCCAGGCACCGGCTGTTCCATCTGTTCGCGCGTTTCCTGAACAGCCGGTGCTGATTTTGCCAAACTAGAGTTGCGGCACCGATCGGTCCAGAACCGGTTTGCGACGCGTCACAGATTGTTCAGATCGACATCGCGGCGCGGCTGTCTCCACCAATGGCTTTCGGGCAACCAGCGTGTTTTGCGGGGTTTTGCCTTGGGCATGTCCCGGATGTGCGGGGCGTCGATCCGGGTTGCGGTCATGAAGGATCGTGCAAAAACGGTCAGCATCGTCAGTCTCCAATACGCTGAAATCACTGACATCAGGATTGACCTTTGCGGCGCTGAATGCGACTCAATTGGAATTCTGTCATGTAATTTGAGGTTACATATGAATTGGCTGACACTGCCCCCGTTGGCATCCCTCCGGGCGTTTGCCGCCTTTGCCGAGCATCGCAATGTGGTCGAGGCGGGCGCGGCGCTGAATGTCAGCCACGCTGCGATCAGCCAGCAATTGCGGGCGCTGGAAAAGCACCTTGGCGTGGCGCTTCTGGATCGGTCGGGCAAGGCCCTGACCATGACAGCGGATGGCGAACATCTGGCCCGCGCCCTGCATCTGGGGTTTGGCGCGATCGACACGGCAGTTCGGGACATCGCGCGCTCGGGGACCGAGCGGCCGGTTCACGTATCCCTGACACCGTCCTTTGCGGCCTCGTGGCTGATGCCACGCCTGCCGATGTTCCGGGCAGCGCACCCGGACATCGATCTGGTGTTGGACCCGTCACCGGACATGGTGGAGTTGCGCCCCGGCGGCGTCGATGTCGCGATCCGGTATGGCGCCGGCGGCTGGCCGGGGGTTGAGGCCGATATGCTGTTGCAAACGCCCATGGTGATTGTCGCCGCCCCTCAGTTGCTGGGCGGCAAAACCACATGGACGCCAGCCGAACTGGCCCAATTGCCCTGGCTGGAAGAGATCGGTACCACCGAAGGCACCACCTGGCTGGCGCAACATGACGCAGGGCCTGCGCGTGGGGCCGGGCGCACGGAATTGCCGGGCAATCTGGTGCTGGACGGGTTGCGGGCGGGGCAGGGCGTCACCGTCACCGTGCGACATTTCGTCGAGGCGGACATCAAAGCCGGGCGCATTGTCGAGCTGTATGCCGAGCCAGACACACGCGGCTATCATATTGTAACTGCTAAAACTCCGCTCAGACCGGCGATTAAAGCCTTTGTCGGATGGCTCAGGCAATTGGCGCGCAATTGACAAAAGATGTTTGCTCGATGCGCGTTTTGACCCATGTCAAAGTTCGAACGGGCGTGATCTGGAACAACTCGCTTTCAGAAGACCCTGTATTGGAGCCAGCCAGTGAGCGATTCCGACCCCGCCCCCAGCTTATATGCCGCCCGCGAACCGATCTTCCCCAGGCGCGTATCAGGCCCGTTTCGTAACCTGAAATGGATCATCCTCGTGGTGACGCTGGGCATCTACTACGTAACCCCGTGGTTCAGATGGGATCGCGGCCCCAGCCTGCCGGATCAAGCGGTACTGCTGGATATGGCAAACCGTCGGTTCTACTTTCTCTGGATCGAAATCTGGCCGCACGAGTTCTACTTTGTCGCCGGTCTTCTGATCATGGCGGGTCTGGGGCTGTTCCTGTTCACCTCGGCTTTGGGCCGGGTGTGGTGTGGCTATGCCTGCCCGCAGACCGTCTGGACCGATCTGTTCATTCTGGTCGAGCGCTGGATTGAAGGCGACAGAAACGCCCGTCTGCGGCTGCACCGGCAAAAGAAACTGGACTTCCGCAAAGTTCGGCTACGCGTCACCAAATGGACCGCCTGGTTTCTGATCGGCCTCGCCACCGGCGGGGCCTGGGTATTTTACTTTGCGGACGCGCCCACGCTGGCGCGCGATCTGGTGACAGGCAACGCGCATCCGGTGGCTTACACCACGATGCTGATCCTGACGGGCACAACGTTCCTTTTCGGCGGCTTCGCCCGCGAGCAGATCTGTATCTACGCCTGTCCATGGCCCCGTATTCAGGCGGCGATGATGGACGAGGACACTCTGGTCGTCGGTTATCGCGAGTGGCGTGGGGAACCGCGCGGCAAGGGCAAGCGCACGGCTGACTCCGAGCTTGGGGACTGCATCGACTGTATGGCCTGTGTGAATGTCTGCCCGGTGGGGATCGACATTCGGGATGGCCAACAACTGGAATGCATCACCTGTGCCCTGTGTATCGACGCCTGCGACGACATGATGGCCAAGATCGGCAAGCCCCGTGGCCTGATCGACTATATGGCGCTGAGCGATGAGGCCAACGAACGCGCAGGCAAATCACCCAAAAACGTGTGGACGCATATCCTGCGTCCGCGCACGATCATGTACACGGCCCTGTGGTCGCTGGTAGGGTTTGCCCTGCTGTTTGCCCTGTTCATCCGCTCGGACATTGATCTGACGGTCGCGCCGGTGCGCAACCCGACTTTCGTGACCCTGTCCGACGGTACGATCCGCAACACTTACGATGTGCGTCTGCGCAACAAACATGGTGAAGACCGGCTGTTCAAGCTGTCTCTGGCCGGTGATCCGGCGCTGCGGATCGAGATTGAGGGTACCGATATTGATACTGTGAATGTCACTGCAGATACGGCACAATTGACCCGCGTTTACATCGTGGCCTCCGGAGACACGGTACCTGCCGGGGCGGATACGACCCCGGTACGCATCTGGGTCGAGGACCTCAGCAGTGGTGAGCGCGCGTCGAAGGACACCACGTTCAACGGGCGGGGGAACTGATCATGGCGGAACGGAAATTCACGGGAAAACACGCCTTGGCGGTGTTTGTGGGCGCTTTCGGCGTGATCATCGCGGTGAATCTGGTGCTGGCTTACAGCGCGGTCAAAACCTTTCCGGGACTCGAGGTCAAGAACTCGTACGTCGCCAGTCAGGAGTTCAATGAACGCCTGCAGGAACATCAGGCCCTGGGATGGGAGGTGCGCGCCGAATCCAAAGGCGGATTGCTGATCCTGCACATCACTGATGCCAGCGGGGATCCGGTTCGGGTCGCTGACCTGCAGGCCGTGGTGGGTCGTGCAACCCATGTGCGCGAAGATTTCTCGCCTGATTTCACTTTTGACGGAACCGCTTATGCGACACCCGCCACGCTGGGCAAGGGCAACTGGAACATCCGCCTTGTGGCCCGCGACAGCGAAGGGGCCGAATTTGCGCAGCGTGTGCCCCTGTTTGTGAAAGGCTAGGGGTGTGACGGCGCAGATTTCCTCTGGCACGGCGGCCTGTCCGGGGTGCATCGCGGCCCCGGCAGAACCGGCGCGGCCTATCCCGCAGGACGTCCAGATTGCGCTGTCTTTACCGGGCATCCATTGCTCGGCCTGTATCGCGACTGTCGAGCGCGAGTTGAACGCCCATCCCGGTGTCGAGGATGCGCGGGTCAACCTGACCCTGAAACGCGCCATGATCAAAGCCGCGCCCGAGACGCGCGCCGCTGACCTGATCCCGATTCTGGAACGCGCAGGCTTTGAGGCGCACGAGCTTGACCCCGGTGCCCTGTCCGCCACCAGCGCCGACAAGGCGGGGCGCGATCTGCTGATGCGGCTGGCTGTGGCCGGATTCGCCTCGATGAATGTGATGCTGCTGTCGGTGTCGGTCTGGTCCGGCGCGTCGGATGCGACGCGGGACATGTTCCACTGGATCTCTGCAGCCATCGCCTTGCCGGCGATTGCGTTTTCTGCCCAGCCCTTTTTCGCCAACGCCTGGAGTGCCCTGCGCGTTCGCCGTCTGAACATGGACGTGCCGATTGTGCTGGCGATCCTGCTGGCGCTGGCCACATCGCTTTGGGAAACCGCGCTGAGCGGCGAGCACGCCTATTTCGACGCCGCCCTGACGCTTACCTTCTTCCTGTTGGCGGGCCGTTATCTGGACTACCGCACCCGCGCTGCGGCCCGATCCGCGGCTGAGGAACTGACCGCATTGGAAGTGCCCCGCGCCATTCGCGTCACTCAAGGCCATGAAGAAGAGGTCGCGGTGTCGGCGCTGTCTGTCGGCGACCTGATCCTTGTGCGCCCCGGCGGGCGGATGCCTGTGGATGGTGAAGTGGTCCAAGGCCAATCCGAACTGGACCGGTCGCTGCTGACCGGGGAAACCCTGCCGGTCTTCGTTGAAACCGGTCAGGCGGTCAGCGCCGGTGAGGTGAACCTGACCGGGCCCCTGACCATTCGCGCCACAGCGGTGGGTGAAGATACCTCGCTGCACCGCATGGCCGATCTGGTGGCGATCGCGGAATCCGGGCGCTCGCGCTATACCTCGCTGGCGGATAAGGCGGCCAAGCTTTACGCGCCCGGGGTGCATATCCTGTCGGCGCTTAGTTTTGTGGGTTGGTACATCTATTCCGGCGATCTCCGCACCGCCCTGAACATCGCGGCGGCGGTGCTGATCATCACCTGCCCCTGCGCGCTGGGTCTGGCCGTGCCAGCGGTGACCACAGCAGCCTCGGGCCGGTTGTTCCGCAAGGGGATGTTGATCAAACACTCCACCGCGCTTGAACGTCTGGCCGAGGTGGATACGGTCGTGTTCGACAAGACAGGCACGCTTACCTCTGGCACGCCGGAACTGACCAACCTGAGCGACCATTCCCGCGCCGATCTGGAAATCGCGCTGGCCTTGGCCGAGGCCTCTGCGCACCCGCTGTCGGTCTCGCTGGCCTCTGCCGCGCGGGCCGCCGGGATCAAACCAGCCAACCTGCGTGACATCGTCGAAGTGCCAGGATATGGCACCGAAGGCACCTATCGCGGCCAAAGCGTACGTCTGGGTCGCGCGGCTTGGGTGGGCGGTGAGCAGGGGGCTGAAACCTCTGCCTGGCTAGCCGTGGGGCAAAACGCGCCTGTCGCGTTCAGCTTCACCGATGCCTTGCGCCCCGGCGCAGCGGAGGCGGTCGCCGCATTTGCCAAGTCCGGCAAGCAGGTGATCCTGATCTCAGGTGACACACGCGGAGCCGTCGGGGCGCTGGCGGACAAGTTGGGCATCACCAACTGGATTGCCGAGGCGCTGCCGCAGGACAAGGCCGGGCACATCCAAAACCTCAGCCAACAGGGCCACCGGGTTCTGATGGCCGGCGATGGCCTGAACGACACAGCGGCGCTGGCGGCGGCGCATGTCTCGATCTCTCCGGCCTCGGCGCTGGATGCGGCGCGGGTGGCCTCGGACATCGTGCTTCTGGGCAATGACCTGTCCCCTATTGCAGAGGCCTGCGATACGGCAGTCAAGGCCACCAAACGGATTCGCGAGAACTTTCAGATCGCCACCGTCTATAACGTGATTGCTGTGCCTTTGGCGGTGATCGGGCTGGCGACCCCGCTGATTGCGGCATTGGCGATGTCGACCTCGTCTATTACCGTATCCCTGAACGCATTGCGGCTGAGGTAAACGATGGAAGTGCTGGCCTACCTGATCCCGATTTCCCTGTTTCTGGGCGGTGTTGGACTGGTTGCGTTCATCTACACAGTGCGCTCGAACCAGTACGAAGACCCCGAGGGCGATGCCCGCCGGATTCTGAGCGATGAATGGGACGACAAGCCCAAGCCGTAACCGGGCCATGCCCGAACTTCACAGTTGTCCCGACTGCCCTTGAAATTGCCGCAATGCCCGGTTATGTCCGGCCCATCCGCTAGCAGAGAGAATACGCCAAATGGCTACCACCAACCCGATCCAGTTCATTCAGCAGGTCCGTGCCGAAGTTTCCAAGGTCGTCTGGCCGACCCGGCGCGAGGTGCTGTTGACCACGGTTATGGTGTTCATCATGGCCGCGCTGACGGCTGTGTTCTTCGCTCTGGTCGATCTGGGCATTCGCGGCGGTCTGCAGCTTATTCTGGGCGCATTCAGCTAAGCGCCCAAACACCACTGCCCCCTTGCGCCCCGCGCAATGTGCTAGTAGGTGACGCGGGACTATTCGGAATGGGCGTGCGGCGATTCGGACCGCGCGCCGCTTTTTATTCCGGGTCACGCGATAGGATTTCAATTCCGGTGCATCCGGCCAACAGGATGCGACCGAAGGCAAACAAGGACGACAGGTTCATGGCGAAACGGTGGTACTCGGTCAGCGTTCTTTCGAATTTCGAAAAGAAGATCGCAGAGCAGATCCGCACGTCGGTGGCCGAGCAGGGCCTTGAGGACGATATCGACGAGGTTCTGGTGCCCACCGAAGAGGTGATCGAAGTGCGCCGGGGTAAGAAGGTCACCACCGAGCGCCGCTTCATGCCGGGCTATGTGCTGGTGCATATGGAAATGTCGGATCAGGGCTACCACCTGATCAACTCGATCAACCGCGTCACCGGTTTCCTGGGCCCGCAGGGTCGCCCGATGCCGATGCGCGATGCCGAGGTGAACCAGATCCTGAACCGCGTTCAGGAAGGCGAAGAAGCGCCCAAGCTTATGATCACCTTCGAGGTGGGCGAAAAGGTCAAGGTCAACGACGGCCCGTTCGAGGATTTCGACGGCATGGTCGAAGGCGTGGACGACGAGGCGCAGAAGCTGAAAGTCTCGGTTTCGATCTTTGGTCGGGAAACGCCAGTTGAGCTGGACTTTACGCAGGTTACCAAGCAGGGCTGAGGCGCCCCGCAAGGAATTGCTTTCGGCCGCGATGTTTAGGGCATCGCGGCTTTTTTTGTCGGCGGCGTCACGGAATTACGTAGACCGAGACGTTCACGCCAAATGTTTTTTGAAGATTCGCGGGCGTACGCTTACATGTCGCAGACAGAGCTTGCCCGCGGCCTGTGGTCATGTAGTGTCGCGTTGATGGTGGCCTTCGAGAGGAGGTCTTAATTGGGAACCGGGTGAGATGCCCGGACTGCCCCCGCAACTGTAAGTAGCCGAACTATCAGAGCTACGAGTCAGGATACCTGCCATCTTAATGCAACCGCCGGAAATCCGGCCCTTCTATATGCGTCGGGTGGACGCGAAAGGAACTCTCTAATGCACATCGAACCTGGCGTCGTCGACGGCGCGAAAATGGTCCTCGCCTATGGTACGGCTGCAGCCGCTGCTGGCTATTCTTTGAAGTTGATTGGCGATGATTTGAAAACTCATTCCATGGCGTCATTTTGCGTGCGCTCGGTTGTGGCTGCTATCGGCGTTTTTGTATTCTTCGAAGTCTTTCCGCACTTCGCTGTCGGCATCTCAGAGGTGCATTTCATACTTGGTACAACCCTGTTTCTGCTGCTCGGGGCCGGTCCGGCAGCCCTTGGTCTAGCTGGCGGTCTGGCAATTCAGGGTTTCTTGTTTGCACCGTCTGATGTACCAATGTACTTCGTCAACATCTCGACCCTGCTTTTTCCGCTTTTTGCAGTGGACGCGCTGGCCAGAAAAATCATCCCGCAAACCATCAGCTATGTCGATTTGCGCTATTCGGACGTGCTGAAACTGTCCGCTGTGTATCAGGGTGGCGTCGTTGCCTGGGTAGCCTTCTGGGCAATCTACGGGCAAGGCGTTGGGGCCGAGAACATCTCGGCGGTGACAAGCTTTGGCATGGCGTACTTGCTGGTGATCCTGATCGAGCCGCTGGCCGATCTGGCCGTTCTGGCTGGCGCGAAAGGCCTGCGGACCTTGACCGACCGG
Organism: Ruegeria sp. G12; assembly: GCF_056533565.1. NCBI lineage: Bacteria > Pseudomonadati > Pseudomonadota > Alphaproteobacteria > Rhodobacterales > Roseobacteraceae > Ruegeria > Ruegeria sp. G12. Next base: position 20,046 of record NZ_JBQFOO010000003.1, on the reverse strand, counting down.
GGCATCTTTACGCACCGTTTGCACAACGCGGCAGCATAAGCGCGAAACCAACGGTCTGTGGTGCCCGCCGCGCCGCAGACCTATCTGGACGGTTTTGTGACTCAAGCTGTCAGGCGTGCGCATAACTCAGCTTTCGAAACCGCAAGCCGCCCCCTTGCCAACCCTCGCATTCCCCTATAAACGCCGCCTCTATCGTCTTCGGGCGAGATTCTCTCGTGGGAGGTTGCTGGGATCGCGATCCCGGGCCGGACCACGCAACATAGTCTGGGCGAAACGCGTTTCGCCCGAGTTGAAAGGAAAACCAAATGGCTAAGAAGCTTGCTGGTACGATGAAGCTGCAGGTTCCTGCAGGTCAGGCGAACCCGTCGCCGCCAGTTGGTCCGGCGCTGGGTCAGCGCGGCATCAACATCATGGAATTCTGCAAGGCGTTCAACGCCAAGACCGCAGACATGGAGCAAGGTGCCCCTTGTCCGACCGTGATCACCTATTATCAGGACAAGTCCTTCACCATGGACATCAAGACGCCGCCCGCGTCTTATTACCTGAAAAAAGCCGCTGGCCTGAAGCCGGTTGGCAAGCGGAACCGCCCCCGTGGTGCCGAGAACCCCGGTCGTGAGACTGTGGCCACCGTGACCACCAAGCAGGTTCGCGAAATCGCCGAAGCCAAAATGAAAGATCTCAACGCCAACGACGTCGAAGGCGCAATGCAGATCATCCTGGGCTCGGCCCGCTCTATGGGCATCGAGGTGAAGTAAGATGGCAAAACTCGGTAAACGTACCCGCGCTGCGCGCGAAGCTATCGCCGGCAAGGAAAACCTGTCGGTCGAAGAAGCGGTTGCTTTGGTAAAAGGCAACGCGACCTCGAAATTCGACGAGACCATCGAAATCGCTCTGAACCTGGGCGTTGACACCCGTCATGCGGACCAGATGGTGCGCGGCGTTGTCGGCCTGCCCAACGGCACCGGCAAAGCGATGCGCGTTGCTGTTTTCGCGCGTGGCCCCAAGGCGGACGAAGCGAAAGAAGCAGGCGCGGATATCGTTGGCGCAGAGGACCTAATGGAAACCATTCAGGGCGGCACCATCGAATTCGATCGCTGCATCGCGACCCCGGACATGATGCCGATCGTCGGCCGTCTGGGTAAGGTTCTGGGCCCCCGCAACCTGATGCCGAACCCCAAGGTCGGCACCGTGACCATGGACGTGAAAGCAGCCGTGGAAGCAGCCAAGGGCGGTGAAGTTCAGTTCAAGGCGGAAAAAGGCGGCGTTGTGCATGCCGGTGTTGGCAAAGCGTCGTTCGACGAAGCCAAGCTGGTCGAAAACGTCCGTGCCTTTGTCTCGGCCGTGGCCAAGGCGAAACCGTCGGGTGCCAAGGGTACCTACATGAAAAAAATCGCGCTGAGCTCGACCATGGGCCCGGGCGTGACGCTGGATGTGGCGGCTGCTTCGGGCGAATAAGCTCCGAGCTGTCAGAAAGATCAGACCCGGGCGGTGCGAACTGCCCGGGTTTTTCTTTTTTGGCACTAGTCGAGTGTCTGCCGGAACGCCTGTTGCAGCCTCAGCTCAAGCCGCGCGCGGCGGTGGTCTTCCTGCGGGCTGCAGGCATAATCGCTGCGGCTGAGAAACAGCCAGTCTTTCAGCAACCGCCCCCGGATGCAGAAATCCAGAATGTCGGTATTGATCGGATGGCGGTAGCGGCGAAAGAACATCTCTTTGTGTCTTTTCAGAATGCCGCTGCGGTCGACCTCGGAGGCCGGGCCATCGCGGAAGATATCCGCCTTCAGGAAGTCGACGATGTCATAGGCCGCGAGTTTCTCGCGCGTTTCGGTGAAATCCAGGCCGATGGTTTTGCCCTGGCCTACGATCAGATTCAGACCGTGGAAATCGCCATGGGCAAAGACCCGCAGGTCGGGTTGGCCTTTCAACCGGACCGCCTCGGACCGCATGACGTTGATCATGACCTCGCTTTTGCGGGCGAGGGGGTGGGGCAGGGACGCGGCAAGGTCCTGAAAGCTGGCGGTCATCCATCTTGGGCGGAAACCGTATTGCGTTGGCGGGCGGAAGCTGTGGAAATCGTGCAGCCAGGCCCCGGCGCGGCGATAGATCTGCGCGACCTGATCCGCGTCGATGCTGTTGTAGATCAGATCAATCGCTGTCGGGCGGTCGATGAATTCCGAGGCAAAGAAGGTCCCGTCCTGTGACAGGTAAACAGGTCGAATGACCCGCGAGGTCTGGTTGCGCTCGAAATAGGTGCTCAGTTCCTGCAGAAGCGCGAATTCCTTTTGCAGCCTGCCGGTCTCGGCGGACTCCGTGTCGATCTTGATTGCATAGTGCTGCGACCCCGTCGTCACCCGCAGCAGGAAGCGGGTTTCCGGAAAATCGTGAGACCGGTAGACGCATTCGAACCCGGAAACGGCCCCACGGATGCCGTTTTGCGCGAATTCTCTCACGCAGGCCGCGGCCAGGGCGTGATCGTCTTTGGTCAGGGCCTGCATCTTGGGAAAATACGCTTGTCTGTGTTGTGGATCCTGTGGCCCTGAATGGACTGTACGACGATGTCCAAGTCAATTGCGGCTGCATCCGATACGGCCGTTCTGAGCAATTTTTTCTATTGGCACCAAGGCGAACGTGTTATGGTGACAGGACATTCAAATTCGGGGGTAGAAACATCGGCGCGACCGGTGATTTTACCCCTTGGAAACCCCTGCCATCTGCCCTAATAAGACCTGCGGAATAAAGCGTGCGATTCGTCGTGCGCTTTATTTTGTTTCGTCCAAGACGGTGGGTGGTGCCATCCGGCCCCTTAATTCCCTGCCTGAGACGGGTAAGACCAAAGAATTCTGAGGGTCACGATCCTCGGGCGCATTTTGGCTAATCCCGTAACAACGGACCTGAACGCCGGGGTTAACCCCTCGGCAAATATGAGCCGGGGTGAGATATCGCCCCTAACTTGGAGAGAACTGTGGATAGAGCCCAGAAAGAGAAAGTGGTCGAGGAACTCGGCCAAATCTTCGAAAGCTCTGGCGTCGTAGTGGTATCGCACTACGCCGGTCTGACAGTTGCCGAGATGCAGGACCTTCGCGCACGTGCTCGTGACGCGGGTGGCGCCGTGCGTGTTGCCAAGAACAGGCTCGCCAAAATCGCCCTCGACGGAAAGCCATGTGCAAGCATCGCTGACCTGCTGACGGGTATGACCGTTCTGACCTATTCCGAGGACCCCGTGGCAGCAGCCAAGGTGGCCGAGGACTTCGCCAAGGAGAACAAGAAGTTCGAAATCCTTGGCGGTGCAATGGGCGAGAACGCTCTGGACCGCAAAGGCGTTGAAGCCGTTTCGAAAATGCCGTCTCGTGAAGAGCTTATTGCTTCGATCGTGGGCTGCATTGGCGCACCTGCTTCGAACATCGCCGGCGCGATTGGCGCACCTGCAAGCAACATCGCAAGCATCCTTTCCACCATCGAAGAGAAGGCGGAAGCTGCGTAAGCGGTTGGCACTGAATGATCTGCGTAGGGGAATGCCCCTGACGTTGGAACACACACTGTAAACGGAAAGAGCTGATAAAATGGCTGATCTGAAAGCACTCGCAGAAAGCATCGTGGGTCTGACCCTGCTGGAAGCACAAGAACTGAAAACCATCCTCAAAGACGAGTACGGCATCGAGCCCGCAGCTGGCGGCGCCGTCATGGTTGCAGCCGGTGGCGACGCCGGTGGCGCAGCTGAGGAAGAGAAAACCGAATTCGACGTCGTTCTGAAGAACGCCGGCGCTTCGAAAATCAACGTGATCAAAGAAGTTCGCGGCATCACCGGTCTGGGCCTGAAAGAAGCCAAGGAACTGGTCGAAGCTGGCGGCAAGATCAAAGAAGGCGTGTCGAAAGACGAAGCCGAAGAAGTCAAAGGCAAGCTGGAAGCAGCTGGCGCCGAGGTCGAACTGGCCTAAGCGCTTTTGCTCAGGGACCCGCTTTCTTTCAAAGAAAGCGGTCCGGAGTTCGTATCGAACTCCGGTTGGTGCCCAAAAGTTCAGGCTGGGTCCGGAGAAATCCGGGTCCAGCCGAACCTGTCTTAGAAAGGGCCTCATTTTCAGGGGCGTTTTCTAAGACACGGTTTTCGGATCGGGAGGCCGCCTTCGGGACGGTGGCCACGAATTGATCCGGACGTGTTGTCTCGATTGTGCAAGATGCCGGGGCCCGACGGTGTCTTTGCCCGCTGAGAACATCGAAAGGTGACATCTGACATGGCTCAAACGTTCCTTGGCCAGAAACGTCTTCGTAAATATTACGGCAAAATCCGCGAAGTTTTGGAAATGCCTAACCTCATTGAGGTGCAGAAATCTTCTTATGATCTTTTCCTGCGCTCCGGCGATGCAGAGCAGCCCACAGACGGCGAAGGCATCAAAGGCGTGTTCCAGTCGGTTTTCCCGATCAAGGATTTCAACGAAACCTCCGTTCTGGAGTTCGTGAAATACGATCTGGAAAAACCCAAATACGACGTCGAAGAGTGTATGCAGCGCGACATGACCTACAGCGCGCCGCTCAAGGTCACTCTGCGTCTGATCGTGTTTGATGTCGATGAGGACACCGGCGCGAAATCGGTCAAGGACATCAAGGAACAGGACGTGTTCATGGGCGACATGCCCCTGATGACGCCGAACGGCACCTTTATCGTGAACGGCACCGAGCGTGTGATCGTCAGCCAGATGCACCGCTCGCCCGGTGTGTTCTTTGACCACGACAAAGGCAAGACCCATTCCTCGGGTAAGCTGCTGTTTGCCTGCCGCATCATCCCGTATCGCGGCAGCTGGCTGGACTTTGAGTTCGACGCCAAGGACATCGTTTTTGCCCGTATCGACCGTCGCCGTAAACTGCCTGTGACAACCCTGCTCTATGCGCTGGGTCTGGATCAGGAAGCGATCATGGACGCGTATTACAACACCGTGTCCTACAAGCTGGACAAGAAGAAAGGCTGGGTCACGCCCTTCTTCCCCGAGCGTGTGCGCGGCACCCGTCCGACTTACGATTTGATCGACGCGAAATCCGGTGAAGTGATTGCCGAAGCCGGCAAGAAGGTCACGCCGCGCGCGGTCAAAAAGCTGATCGACGAAGGTGCCGTCACCGACCTGCTGGTGCCCTTCGATAACATCGTGGGCAAGTATGTCGCCAAGGACATCATCAACGAAGAAAACGGCGCGATCTATGTCGAAGCCGGTGATGAGTTGACCCTTGAATATGACAAAGACGGCGACCTGATCGGCGGCACCGTCAAGGATCTGATGGATGCGGGCATCACCGACATCCCGGTTCTGGACATCGACAACGTCAACGTTGGCCCCTACATGCGCAACACCATGGCGCAGGACAAGAACCTGAACCGTGAAAGCGCGCTGATGGACATCTACCGCGTCATGCGTCCGGGTGAGCCGCCCACCGTCGAAGCGGCCTCGGCTCTGTTCGACACGCTGTTCTTCGACAGCGAGCGCTATGACTTGTCCGCTGTTGGGCGGGTAAAGATGAACATGCGTCTGGCTCTGGATGCGCCGGACACCCTGCGCACCCTGCGCCGCGAAGACATCGTGGCCTGCATCAAGGCGCTGGTGGAACTGCGTGACGGCAAAGGTGACGTGGACGATATCGACCACCTCGGCAACCGTCGTGTGCGTTCGGTCGGCGAACTGATGGAAAACCAGTACCGCGTTGGCCTGCTGCGCATGGAGCGCGCGATCAAAGAGCGTATGTCGTCGGTCGAGATCGACACCGTCATGCCGCAGGACCTGATCAACGCGAAACCGGCTGCGGCTGCTGTTCGCGAATTCTTCGGCTCATCGCAGCTGTCGCAGTTCATGGACCAGACCAACCCGCTGTCGGAAGTGACCCACAAACGCCGCCTCTCGGCGCTTGGCCCCGGCGGTCTGACGCGCGAGCGTGCGGGCTTTGAGGTGCGCGACGTGCACCCGACCCACTATGGCCGGATGTGCCCGATTGAAACGCCCGAAGGTCCGAACATTGGTCTGATCAACTCGCTGGCCACCTTCGCCCGCGTGAACAAGTATGGCTTCATCGAAACACCCTACCGCGTTGTTAAAGACGCCGAGGTGACGGACGAAGTGCATTATATGTCCGCGACCGAAGAAATGCGTCACACCGTGGCGCAGGCGAACGCGACTCTGGACGCCGATGGCAAGTTCATCAACGATCTGGTCTCGACCCGTCAGGCCGGTGACTACACACTTGCCCCGCGCGAGAATGTTGACCTGATCGACGTGTCGCCGAAACAGCTGGTCTCAGTCGCTGCATCGCTGATCCCGTTCCTTGAAAATGACGATGCCAACCGCGCTCTTATGGGCTCGAACATGCAACGTCAGGCGGTTCCGCTGCTGCGCGCCGAAGCGCCGCTGGTCGGCACCGGGATCGAGGAAAAGGTTGCGATCGACTCGGGTGCTGCGATCCAGGCGAAACGCGCCGGTATCATCGACCAGGTCGATGCCCAGCGTATCGTTATCCGCGCCACCGAAGATCTGGAACTGGGCGACGCTGGCGTTGACATCTATCGTCTGCGCAAGTTCCAGCGTTCGAACCAAAACACCTGCATCAACCAGCGTCCGCTGATCAAGGTGGGTGACACTGTCCAGAAGGGCGAGGTCATTGCCGATGGTCCGTCGACCGATATGGGTGAACTGGCCCTTGGTAAGAACGTGGTCGTCGCGTTCATGCCGTGGAACGGTTACAACTACGAAGACTCGATCCTGATCTCGGAACGTATCGCGCGTGACGACGTCTTTACCTCGGTTCATATCGAGGAGTTTGAAGTCGCCGCCCGTGACACCAAGCTGGGTCCGGAAGAGATCACCCGCGACATCCCCAACGTCGGTGAAGAAGCGCTGCGCAACCTCGACGAGGCGGGCATCGTTTACATCGGCGCGGATGTTGAGCCGGGCGATATTCTGGTCGGTAAGATCACCCCGAAGGGCGAAAGCCCGATGACCCCGGAAGAAAAGCTGCTGCGCGCCATCTTTGGCGAAAAAGCATCTGACGTGCGCGACACCTCGCTGCGCGTGAAGCCGGGCGATTACGGTACGGTCGTTGAGGTTCGTGTCTTCAACCGTCACGGCGTTGAGAAAGACGAGCGTGCGCTGCAGATCGAGCGTGAGGAAGTCGAACGTCTGGCCCGTGACCGGGACGACGAGCTGGCGATCCTTGACCGCAACATCTATGCGCGTCTGCAAGGCCTGATCCTGGGTAAAACCGCTGTCAAAGGCCCGAAAGGCGTCAAGGCAGGGTCGGTGATCACTGAGGATCTGCTGGAAACTCTGACCCGTGGTCAGTGGTGGCAGCTGGCGCTGGAAGGCGAGCAGGACGCACAGATCGTCGAGGCTCTGAACGAGCAGTACGAAGTGCAAAAGCGCGCTCTGGACGCCCGTTTCGAAGACAAGGTCGAGAAGGTCCGCCGTGGCGACGACCTGCCGCCGGGTGTGATGAAGATGGTCAAAGTCTTCATCGCTGTGAAGCGCAAGCTGCAGCCGGGCGACAAGATGGCCGGTCGTCACGGGAACAAAGGTGTGATTTCCAAGGTTGTTCCGATGGAAGACATGCCGTTCCTGGCCGATGGTACGCCGGTTGACTTCTGTCTGAACCCGCTGGGTGTGCCTTCGCGTATGAACGTTGGTCAGATTCTGGAAACCCACATGGGTTGGGCCGCACGCGGTCTGGGTCTGAACATCGACGACGCTCTGGGTGAATACCGCCGGTCCGGCGACCTGACCCCGGTGCGCGAAGCGATGAAGCTGGCCTATGGCGAGAATGTCTACGAAGAAGGCATCACAGGTCTGGACGAGGATGGCCTGATCGAGGCTGCGGGCAACGTGACCCGCGGTGTTCCCATCGCAACTCCGGTCTTTGACGGTGCCAAAGAGGCTGACGTCAACGACGCGCTGGTGCGTGCGGGCTTCTCGGAAAGCGGTCAGTCGGTTCTGTTCGACGGTCGTACGGGTGAGCAATTTGCGCGTCCGGTGACCGTGGGCATCAAGTACCTGCTGAAACTGCACCACCTTGTGGACGACAAGATCCACGCGCGTTCGACCGGGCCGTACAGCCTGGTCACTCAGCAGCCGCTGGGTGGTAAGGCGCAGTTCGGTGGTCAGCGCTTTGGTGAGATGGAGGTTTGGGCACTAGAAGCTTACGGTGCCGCCTACACCCTGCAGGAGATGCTGACGGTGAAATCGGATGACGTCGCCGGCCGGACCAAAGTGTACGAGTCGATCGTCAAGGGCGAGGATAACTTTGAAGCGGGCGTACCGGAATCGTTCAACGTTCTGGTGAAAGAAGTCCGTGGCCTCGGCCTGAATATGGAACTCCTGGATGCGGAGGTTGAGGAATAAGAATTTTGAAAAAATTCTTGGGCGGAAACTTTTGAAGTTTCCGCTCCCCTCTCCCCCCTTCCGCAAGATTTGAGGTAACAAATGAACCAGGAAATCACCAACAACCCGTTCAACCCACTGACGCCCCCGAAGGTCTTCGACGAGATCAAGGTCTCGCTGGCGAGCCCCGAACGGATCCTGTCTTGGTCCTATGGCGAGATCAAGAAACCCGAAACCATCAACTACCGGACGTTCAAGCCCGAACGTGACGGTCTGTTCTGCGCGCGTATCTTTGGCCCGATCAAAGACTACGAATGTCTGTGCGGCAAATATAAGCGGATGAAATATCGCGGCGTTGTCTGCGAGAAATGCGGTGTTGAAGTCACCCTGCAGAAAGTCCGCCGTGAACGTATGGGCCACATCGAACTGGCCGCGCCTGTTGCGCATATCTGGTTCCTGAAGTCGTTGCCGTCCCGCATCGGCCTGATGCTGGACATGACGCTGCGCGATCTGGAACGCGTTCTGTACTTTGAAAACTACGTCGTCATCGAGCCCGGTCTGACCGACCTGACCTACGGCCAGATGCTGACCGAAGAAGAGTATATGGACGCTCAGGATGCCTACGGCATGGACGCGTTCACCGCCAATATCGGTGCCGAAGCCATCCGCGAGATGCTGGCCCAGATCGATCTGGAAGCCGAAGCCGAGCAGCTGCGCGCGGATCTGGCCGAAGCAACCGGTGAACTGAAGCCCAAGAAGATCATCAAGCGTCTGAAGGTTGTTGAATCCTTCCTCGAGTCAGGCAACCGGCCCGAGTGGATGGTGATGACCGTGATCCCGGTCATTCCGCCGGAACTGCGTCCGCTGGTTCCCCTGGATGGTGGTCGTTTTGCGACTTCGGATCTGAACGATCTGTATCGCCGCGTCATCAACCGGAACAACCGTCTGAAGCGCCTGATCGAACTGCGCGCGCCTGACATCATCGTCCGTAACGAAAAGCGGATGCTGCAGGAATCCGTTGATGCTCTGTTCGACAATGGCCGCCGTGGCCGCGTGATCACCGGTGCCAACAAGCGTCCGTTGAAATCGCTGTCGGACATGCTGAAAGGCAAGCAGGGTCGCTTCCGTCAGAACCTTCTGGGTAAGCGGGTCGACTTCTCGGGCCGTTCGGTCATCGTGACCGGCCCCGAGCTGAAGCTGCACCAATGTGGTCTGCCCAAGAAGATGGCGCTGGAGCTGTTCAAGCCGTTCATCTACTCGCGCCTTGAAGCCAAGGGTCTGTCTTCGACCGTGAAACAGGCGAAGAAACTGGTCGAGAAAGAGCGTCCCGAAGTGTGGGATATCCTCGACGAGGTGATCCGCGAACACCCTGTCATGCTGAACCGTGCGCCGACGCTGCACCGTCTCGGCATTCAGGCGTTCGAGCCGGTCCTGATCGAAGGTAAAGCCATCCAGCTGCACCCGCTGGTCTGTTCGGCCTTTAACGCCGACTTCGACGGCGACCAGATGGCCGTTCACGTGCCGCTGAGCCTTGAGGCCCAGCTGGAAGCCCGTGTTCTGATGATGTCGACGAACAACGTTCTGTCGCCTGCAAACGGCGCGCCGATCATCGTTCCGTCGCAGGACATGATCCTGGGTCTCTACTATGTGACCCTGGAACGCGAAGGTATGCCGGGCGAAGGCAAGGTCTTTGGGTCTATCGAAGAAGTTCAGCACGCGCTGGACGCCGGTGAAGTGCACCTGCACTCCAAGATCACCGCGCGGATCACGCAGATCGACGACGAAGGCAACGAAGTTCAGAAGCGTTTCGAGACCACTCCGGGCCGTCTGCGTCTGGGTGCCTTGCTGCCGATGAACAACAAAGCTCCGTTCGAGCTGGTCAACCGCCTGCTGCGGAAGAAAGAAGTGCAGCAGGTGATCGATACCGTCTACCGTTACTGCGGTCAGAAAGAGTCGGTTATTTTCTGTGACCAGATCATGTCGATGGGCTTCAAAGAAGCGTTCAAGGCGGGCATCTCGTTCGGTAAGGACGACATGGTCATTCCGGACGACAAGTGGGGCATCGTTGATGACACCCGCGGTCAGGTGAAGGACTTTGAACAGCAGTACATGGACGGCCTGATCACTCAGGGCGAAAAGTACAACAAAGTTGTCGATGCCTGGTCGAAGTGTAACGACCGCGTCACCGAAGCCATGATGTCGACGATTTCGTCGTCGGATCGGGCAGAGGACGGCTCCGAGCAGGAACCAAACTCGGTCTACATGATGGCCCACTCCGGTGCGCGTGGCTCGGTCACTCAGATGAAACAGCTGGGCGGTATGCGCGGCCTGATGGCCAAACCGAACGGTGACATCATCGAGACGCCGATCATCTCGAACTTTAAAGAAGGTCTGACCGTTCTCGAGTACTTCAACTCGACCCACGGTGCCCGTAAGGGTCTGTCGGACACCGCTCTGAAGACGGCGAACTCGGGTTACCTGACCCGTCGTCTGGTGGACGTGGCGCAGGACTGCATCGTTCGTGAAATCGACTGTGGCACCGAGCGTGCGATCACCGCCGAAGCCGCCGTTAACGACGGTGAGGTTGTCGCCTCGCTGGCCGAACGTGTGCTGGGCCGCGTGGCGGCTGACGATGTTCTGCGTCCGGGCACCGATGAGGTGATCGTCGCAGCAGGTCAGCTGATCGACGAACGTATGGCCGACACCATTGATGAGGCCGGTGTTGCCTCGATGCGCATCCGTTCGCCTCTGACATGTGAGTCCGAGGAAGGCGTCTGTGCAACCTGCTACGGTCGTGACCTTGCGCGCGGTACCATGGTGAACACAGGCGAGGCTGTCGGTATCATCGCCGCGCAGTCCATTGGTGAACCCGGTACGCAGCTGACGATGCGTACTTTCCACATCGGTGGTGTTGCGCAAGGTGGTCAGCAGTCGTTCCAGGAAGCCAACCAGGAAGGTGTTGTCGCGTTCGAGAACCCGCAGATCCTGGTCAATGCCGCAGGTGAAAGCCTGGTCATGGGCCGGAACATGAAGCTGGTGATCAACGACGAACACGGCGAGGAACGCGCCAGCTTCAAGCTGGGCTACGGCTCCAAGCTGTTCGTCAAGGACGGCACCAAAGTGGCCCGTGGCGACAAGCTGTTCGAATGGGATCCCTACACCCTGCCGATCATCGCCGAAAAAGCCGGTACCGCGAAATACGTTGACCTTGTTTCGGGCCTTGCTGTCCGCGACGAGACCGACGATGCAACCGGTATGACCCAGAAGATCGTGATCGACTGGCGCGCCGCCCCCAAAGGCAGCGACCTCAAGCCCGAGATCATTCTGGTCGGCGAAGATGGCGAGCCGGTCCGCAACGATGCGGGCAACCCGGTTCACTATCCGATGTCGGTGGATGCGATCCTGTCGGTTGAAGATGGCCAAACCATCGAAGCCGGTGACGTTGTCGCGCGTATCCCGCGTGAAGGCGCCAAGACCAAGGACATCACCGGTGGTCTGCCGCGTGTGGCCGAACTGTTCGAAGCCCGTCGCCCGAAAGATCACGCGATCATCGCAGAAGCCGATGGTTACGTGCGCTTTGGCCGCGACTACAAGAACAAGCGTCGCATCAGCATCGAACCGGCGGACGAGTCCATGGAGACCATCGAGTACATGGTGCCCAAGGGCAAGCACATCCCGGTCGCCGAAGGGGACTTCATCCAGAAGGGTGAATACCTGATGGACGGTAACCCGGCTCCGCATGACATCCTGTCCATCATGGGTGTCGAAGCGCTGGCGGATTACATGATCGACGAGGTGCAGGACGTGTATCGTCTGCAGGGTGTGAAGATCAACGACAAGCACATCGAGGTCATCGTGCGCCAGATGCTGCAGAAGTGGGAGATCCTGGATTCAGGCGACACCACCCTGCTGAAAGGCGAACACGTCGACAAGCAAGAGTTCGACGCGGCCAACGAGAAGACCCTCGACCGTGGCGGTCGCCCGGCACAGGGTGAGCCGATCCTGTTGGGGATCACCAAGGCCTCGCTGCAGACGCGTTCGTTCATCTCGGCGGCGTCGTTCCAGGAAACCACCCGCGTGCTGACCGAAGCGTCAGTACAGGGCAAGAAAGACAAGCTGGTTGGCCTGAAAGAGAACGTCATCGTTGGTCGCCTGATCCCCGCCGGCACCGGTGGAGCAACTCAGGCCGTCCGCCACATCGCGCAGTCGCGTGACAATGTGGTCATCGAAGCCCGTCGGGAAGAGGCCGAAGCGGCCGCTGCTCTGGCTGCGCCGGTCATGGACGACGATATGGTCGGGGATGAGCTGGACGTTCTGGTGGAAACCCCGGAAAGCCGCGAATAATCGCAGCGACACAAACGGATCAAAGGGCCCCGCAGTTTTGCGGGGCCTTTTCTTATTTGGAAGATTGTCGGCGGGGAATTTGCTGCGGGCTATGGATTCAATTTGATTAACGACTTTGAGCCCGAAGCAGACAGGTGCTCCGGTGTCTGATATGGTGCTTCCGAGATGCTGACCTCATGAGGATTGGGATGGCAGCGCCAGAAGAAAGACTGCGTGAACTCGGGTTGAGCTTGCCCGCCGCTGCAAAGCCGCCTGTCGGCGTGCACCTACCGTTCGCATTCGTTAACATTTGGGGTGACCGCCTCCTGTTTTCAGGAAGCCCCAAGACCGCAATGGACGGCAGTATTGCAGGTCCATATGGCATGGTTGGTGCTGAGCTAACAACTGAACAAGCCTATGATGCAGCTCGCGAAATTGCACTTTCGGTGTTGGCAAACATTAAAGCTGAAATTGGTGAACTGTCCCGGATTGTCGGCTGGACACGAGTTTTCGGAATGGTCAGCTCGAGTCCCGGCTACACCGAGCAACATTTGGTGGTAAATGGTTTCAGCGATCTCGTAGTGGAAGTGTTTGGACCAGAGGTGGGCCGACATGCGCGATCGGCAATCGGTGTTTCGGGGCTGCCGTTGGGTTTCGCGATGGAAATCGAGGGCGAAGTGCAGATTTGTCCGTAAGCGCGAGCGACTGCTTCGCTCGCATTGCGACCGTTCACGCCAGGCAGAGCAAATGACTGTACTAAGCCCTTTGTGGCCCGGCTCATGTTGTGCAAGAGGCCAAACCCCCGGGCGCAGACGCCCAAGAATCGCGCTAAGACGGCAGATCATGGGCGCTGCATAGGTGTTTCGGTTAACGCGTCCCAGGCGTCTTCTTGCGTTCGAGCGGCCTGTAAGCTGTCCCAGACCTCTGCCACAAAGGGGTCGGCCGCGGCCATCTCGGAGACAAGCGCGTCCCAGGCAACCCGGAGGCTGTCCAGGGTCTCGGGGCTGTAAAGGCGGACCTCCACGCCCTGTTCCGCCATTTGCGCGACGGCGGAGGCTTGTGAGTATTCCATCTGCAAGACCGAACGCATTGCATTGGTTCTGGCCGCCATATCGATGATCGTGCGTTGACTGTCTGTCAGGCCGTCCCAAACGTCGCGGTTGATGACCAACTCAATCATGGTCGAGGGTTGGTGCCAGCCGGGGAAATAATAGTAGGAAGCCACTTGTGGAAAATTCAGCGCAAGATCCACCTGGGGAAAGCTGAACTCGGTCCCGTCGATGTCGCCACTTTCAAGCGATGGAAAGATCTCTCCGCCAGCGATCAGCACGGTATCCGCCCCAAGGCTCGCCAGCACTTCCGAGGCGAGCCCCGTCCAGCGAAGCTTGAGCCCGGCAAAATCGTTGGCCCCTTCGATGGGTGTGTTGAACCAGCCGCCCGACTCCATGCCGGTGAAGGTGACTGGCATAGTCACAAGGTCAAATCCCGCATCGTCATACATGCGCTGATTGAGCTCGATCCCGCCGCCTTCGTAGAACCATGCCATATAATCGAGCGCTTGCGGCCCGAACGGCATCGACGTGAAAAACGACGCGACGGGCAAGGACCCATGAAGGTAGGCCGCAGCGGTATAGCCCGCTTCGATCTCGCCGTCAGAGACCGCCTGTTGAATGTCGAACGGTGGGACAATCGCGCCAGGTTCCGCCAGCTCGATCTGGATCGTCCCACCGGAGGCTGCCTCGACATCTGCTTCAAACTGCCGGATCGTGTTGACGACCGGAAGGCTGGTGGGAAAAGCCGATTGCAGGGTGATTGTGACATCCTGCGCAAGGCTCGGCCCGCTGATGGCCACAAATGGTAAGGCAGCTAGGGCCAGTTTGGTCATCTTTGTCATGTCGTCCTCCGGGGCTTTGGCGTTAGTTTTTTGGGGGCGTGATTGTCGACGCGGCGGATGTTTTCGAGATGTGGATCAAAACTGCCTCCATTATCCTTGAATTTACACGCATTCGTTCAAGATCAAACTGCAGCTTTAACCCGTAAAGCTGACCTGGCTTTGATGTCCGAGCGCGGCACCCTCTGCTTGCAAAGGCTGTGTCGGGCGCGCGATTATTAATAAGTTGACATTAGGCCCACCCGACAGGCCAATGGTCCTGTTCACTTGCGATCGGACCAAACCGGAATGACCCCCAACGTCAAAGGTGCCCTGTTGATGATGGGCAGCATGGCCGCGTTTACCGTGAACGATACGTTCGTGAAGGTGGCGCTGCAGGAATTGCCGCTGTTCCAACTGGTTGCGATGCGTGGGGTTCTGGCCACCGGGTTGATCTTTTTCCTCGCCCGGTACCTTGGTGCGCTGCATCTGAATTTTCCGAGTCATGACAAGTGGTTGATCGCCATCCGCTGTGTTGCCGAACTGGCGGCCACCTTCTTTTTCCTGACCGCTCTGAAGAACATGCCGCTGGCAAATGTGACGGCGGTTTTGCAGGCCCTGCCGCTGACGGTCACGCTGGGGGCGGCGCTGTTTTTCTCGGAACAGATCGGCTGGCGGCGGATACTGGCCATTGGCATCGGCTTTGCCGGGATGCTGTTGATCGTACGCCCGGGGCCGGACGGGTTCAGCCTTTATGCCGCCTACGCGCTGGCGGCGGTGATTTCGGTGACAGTGCGCGATCTGATCACGCGTCGGATGTCGGCGCAGGTGCCTTCGATGGTCGTTACGCTTGCAGCATCGCTGTCGATCACGTTGACCGCCGGGTTCGTCTCGGTCTTCGAGGGGTGGTCATCTGTATCGCCCGGCGGCGGCGTGCTTGTGGCCTCGGCGGCGGTGTTTGTTTTGGTGGCTTATCTGTGCAGCGTCATGGTCATGCGCGAAGGCGACGTTGGGTTTATTGCCCCTTTCCGGTATTCCAGCCTGCTTTGGGCGCTGGGGCTGGGTTGGGCCGTTTTCGGCGAGTGGCCGGATGTGATCACTATGCTCGGGGCCGCCTTGGTCGTGGCGGCCGGGGTGTTCACCCTGTTCCGCGAACGGTCGCATCAGGCGGCAGAGTGAACCTGTCGGACCACGTTCTGATCAATGGCGAAGCGAGCGATAAACTCGCCCTCCTGCTCGGGGGTCAGGGGGAGCAATTCCTTGGTGTTGTTCCGCGCGCCTCTGGAGTCGTTGAAGCCGTTCAGGGATCGTACCCACATCGGCGCATCCGGGTAGCTGACAACGGGCATGAAGCGACCGACCCTGTGGTGGGTGAAGCTCATGATCGTCTGTTTGCAGCCCCCCCGGACATGCATACCGAGGCCGACCCCGAGTAGCGGTTTGAACGTCTCGGTCGCCAAAATCCCCTCGGCGTTCAGGCGGGCGAAAAACCCTTTGTTGAAGTCTATTCCGACCAGTCGATGCCGATCCATCAGTGCCTTGCTGTCCCGCGCTGCCTCGCGCAGGCGTTCCACAAAATCGACGGACACGGCATCATCGTCATCATGCCGGAATTGTAGGCAGGGCTGGTCGGGATGGGTGCGGGCCTCGTTCAGGATGTCTTTCATTACGTGCCGGTGGCGTTTTTCGGTATCCGACGATCTTTGCACGATCCGCACCTGTTTCACGTCTGCGGTCAGGTCTTGCAGCCGGTCAAAGGCCGGTTTGGGCAGGCAGTGGCCGACGACGACCAGCAGCTGAAAATCCTCGTCCGTATGTTCGCGAAAGCAGGGCAGGGTCGAGGATTCGAACAGGCGGAATCGCTCTTCCAGCCGCTCGGGGCTATATAGAAACCGCCGCCGGTCCTGCAGCGTTTCATGTTCGGTCTGAAAGCTGCCAAGGGCCGGAAAGGAAAACCGGCAGAGCCCTATCACTTGCATGCGTCATCCAATGTCCGAAGTCTGCGCGCACTATGCCGGGGCGGCCCGGAACCCGCAACGGTGGAAGGGGCCTGCAGGCTTTGATAAATCAGCGCAATCCGGCCCAGGGGGCACACGGTGCCAAGTGCTGTTGACACGCGCGCCGACTCCCCCTATTACGCGCGACATCTCGGTACCGGGGGCCGCCCCATAACCGATTTCAGTAATGAACTGGTCAAGGCCCGGACAATTTTGCAGTTCGCGCCCTCTGATAACAAACCGCGACGTTCACCTCGGAATGGGAACGCTCGCGGGTTTTGCGCTTGTGGACGCATGAGTGCAGCGAAGTTTAACCGCACGCAGCCCGCGTGCATGTCATGTGTGTTGCAAAACGGGGAAGAAACCGGAATGCCAACTATTCAACAGCTGATCCGCAAACCGCGGCAGCCCAAAGTAAAACGCTCGAAGTCCATGCACCTGGAGCAGTGCCCGCAGAAACGCGGCGTCTGCACCCGTGTATATACCACCACACCGAAAAAGCCGAACTCGGCGATGCGTAAGGTTGCCAAGGTGCGCCTGACCAACGGGTTCGAGGTCATCTCGTACATCCCCGGTGAAAGCCACAACCTGCAGGAACACTCGGTTGTTCTGATCCGTGGCGGCCGTGTGAAAGACCTTCCCGGTGTGCGTTACCACATCCTGCGCGGTGTTCTGGATACTCAGGGCGTCAAAGATCGTAAGCAACGCCGTTCGAAATACGGCGCGAAGCGTCCCAAGTAAGAAGGAGAGGCTGATATGTCACGTCGTCACGCCGCCGAAAAACGCGAAGTCCTGCCTGACGCCAAATTTGGCGACAAGGTTCTGACCAAATTCATGAACAACCTGATGATCGACGGCAAGAAGTCGGTCGCAGAGCGCATCGTTTACAACGCGTTTGACCGCGTTGAGAACAAAATCAAGCGCGCACCTGTTGAAGTGTTCCACGAAGCGCTCGACAACATCAAACCGTCGGTAGAGGTTCGCTCGCGCCGGGTTGGTGGTGCAACCTATCAGGTTCCGGTCGAAGTCCGCCCCGAGCGCCGCGAAGCACTGGCCATCCGCTGGCTGATCACTGCTGCGCGCGGCCGCAACGAAAACACCATGGAAGAACGCCTCGCCGGTGAACTGCTGGACGCTGTACAGTCCCGCGGTACCGCCGTGAAGAAGCGCGAAGACACCCACAAGATGGCCGAGGCGAACAAAGCCTTCAGCCACTACCGCTGGTAATTCAGAGGCTTATCAAAAATGGCACGCGAATATCCGCTCGAACTATACCGTAACTTCGGTATCATGGCGCACATCGACGCAGGTAAGACCACCTGCTCGGAGCGTATCCTGTATTACACTGGTAAATCCCACAACATCGGTGAGGTGCACGATGGTGCAGCCACCATGGACTGGATGGAGCAGGAGCAGGAACGCGGCATCACCATCACCTCGGCTGCGACCACCACTTTCTGGGAGCGCACCGAGGACGGTCAGACCGCCGATACCCCCAAGCACCGCCTGAACATCATCGACACCCCTGGCCACGTTGACTTCACCATCGAAGTCGAACGCTCGCTGGCGGTTCTCGACGGTGCCGTCTGCGTTCTGGACGCAAACGCCGGTGTTGAGCCCCAGACCGAAACCGTGTGGCGTCAGGCTGACCGCTACAAGGTTCCGCGCATGGTTTTCGTCAACAAGATGGACAAGATCGGCGCAGACTTCTTCAACTGCGTTCGCATGATCGAAGACCGCACCGGCGCACGTGCTGTTCCGGTTGGTATTCCGATCGGCGCCGAGTCCGAGCTGGAAGGCCTGGTTGACCTGGTCACCATGGAAGAATGGCTGTGGCAGGGCGAAGATCTGGGCGCAAGCTGGATCAAAGCTCCGATCCGCGACAGCCTGAAAGACATGGCTGACGAATGGCGCGGCAAGATGATCGAAGCGGCCGTCGAAATGGACGACGACGCGATGATGGAATACCTGGAAGGCAATGAGCCCGACGTTCCGACCCTGCGCGCCCTGCTGCGGAAAGGTACTCTGGACATCGCGTTCGTTCCGGTTCTGGGTGGTTCGGCGTTCAAGAACAAAGGCGTTCAGCCTCTGCTCAACGCTGTGATCGACTATCTGCCCAGCCCGCTGGACGTTGTTGATTACATGGGCTTCAAACCCGGTGACGAGGAAGAAGTTCGTGACATCGCACGTCGTGCAGACGACGAAATGGCCTTCTCGGGTCTGGCGTTCAAAATCATGAACGACCCCTTCGTTGGCTCGCTGACCTTCACCCGGATCTACTCGGGCACCATGAACAAGGGTGACTCGATCCTGAACTCGACCAAAGGTAAGAAAGAGCGCATCGGTCGTATGATGATGATGCACTCGAACAACCGGGAAGAGATCGAAGAAGCGTTTGCAGGCGACATCATCGCGCTGGCGGGTCTGAAAGACACCACCACCGGTGACACTCTGTGTGACGCGAAGGATCCGGTGGTTCTTGAAACCATGACCTTCCCCGATCCGGTGATCGAGATCGCGGTCGAGCCCAAAACCAAGGGCGACCAAGAGAAGATGTCGCAAGGTCTGGCCCGTCTGGCCGCCGAAGACCCGTCCTTCCGGGTGGAAACTGATCTGGAATCCGGTCAGACCATCATGAAAGGCATGGGCGAACTTCACCTGGACATCCTGGTTGACCGTCTCAAGCGCGAGTTCAAGGTGGAAGCGAACATTGGTGCACCGCAGGTGGCCTATCGCGAAACCATCTCGATGCCGGTTGAGCACACCTACACCCACAAGAAACAGTCGGGTGGTTCGGGTCAGTTCGCGGAAGTCAAGCTTGAGATTCAGCCGACCGAGCCGGGCGAAGGTTACTCGTTCGAAAGCCGCATCGTTGGTGGTGCCGTTCCGAAGGAATACATCCCGGGTGTTGAAAAGGGCATCAACTCGGTCATGGATAGCGGCCCGCTGGCTGGCTTCCCCGTGATCGACTTCAAGGTTGCTCTGCTGGACGGTAAGTTCCACGACGTTGACTCGAGCGTTCTGGCGTTCGAAATCGCATCGCGGATGTGTATGCGTGAAGGCATGCGCAAAGCGGGCGCAAAGCTGCTGGAACCGATCATGAAGGTCGAAGTGATCACCCCGGAAGAATATACCGGCGGTATCATCGGCGACCTGACCTCGCGTCGTGGCCAGGTCTCTGGTCAGGAACCGCGCGGCAACGCGATCGCCATTGATGCGTTCGTTCCGCTGGCGAATATGTTCGGCTACATCAACACCCTGCGTTCGATGTCATCGGGCCGTGCCCAGTTCACCATGCAGTTCGACCACTACGATCCGGTTCCGCAGAACATCTCGGACGAGATCCAGGCGAAATACGCATAAGCGAAGATTTGAGGGAGCCCGGTTAGCGGGCTCCCGTCATTACCGACAAAGGAGGCCATCATGGCAAAGGAAAAGTTTGAGCGTACAAAACCGCACGTCAACATCGGCACGATTGGCCACGTTGACCATGGTAAAACGACGCTGACCGCAG